>JAZNSQ010000001.1:0-24070 GCA_045591265.1 Clostridia bacterium
GGAGCTTTTTAAGTCTCCGCTTTTCTCTTTCAATCCTATTGATATGCTTATAGGAGTTGTTACGGCAGTAGCAATAAAAGGCATTTTATATATACGCAGCAAGAACGCAAAAAAGTTCAGAAAAGGTATTGAATACGGCTCTGCTCGTTGGGGTACGGCAGAAGATATTAAGCCGTTTATAGACAGTAATTTTTTCAATAACATTTTGCTGACAAATACGGAACGGCTCACAATGAATAACCGACCTAAAAACCCGAAGCACGCACGAAACAAAAATGTTATCTGTATCGGCGGCAGCGGCAGCGGTAAAACAAGGTTTTTTATAAAGCCTCAAATTTTACAATGCTTTCCGGGTACAAACGGCAAAACGGATTTTCCCGTGAGCTATGTTGTAACCGATCCGAAAGGCACCGTAATAATCGAGTGCGGAAAACTGCTTGAACGGGCCGGATATTCTATAAAGTCGCTCAATACTATCAACTTCAAAAAGTCAATGAAATATAACCCCTTTTCATATATCCGAAGCGAAAAAGATATTTTGAAGCTGGTAAATACCCTTATTGCCAATACCAAAGGCGAGGGCGAAAAATCCGGCGAAGATTTTTGGGTAAAGGCCGAAAGGCTTTTGTATCAGGCATATATCGGATATATCTGGTACGAAGCACCCGAAGAAGAAAAAAACTTTATAACGCTTCTTGATATGATAAATGCCAGCGAAGCACGCGAGGACGACGAGAATTTCAAAAGCCCCGTTGATTTACTGTTTGAGCGTTTGGAAGAAAAGGACGCTGAACATTTTGCTGTAAAGCAGTATAAAAAATACAAGCTGGCAGCAGGTAAAACAGCAAAGTCAATTCTTATTTCCTGTGGTGCAAGACTTGCACCCTTTGACATTAAGGAGCTCAGGGACTTAATGGAATATGACGAATTGGAGCTTGACACTTTGGGAGATAAAAAGTCTGCATTGTTTGTAATTATTTCGGACACAGACGACACTTTCAATTTCGTTGTCGCTATGATGTATTCCCAGCTTTTTAACCTTTTGTGTGATAAGGCTGACGATAAATACGGCGGCAGGCTTCCCATTCACGTCAGATGTTTACTTGACGAGTTCGCAAACATTGGTAAAATACCAAACTTTGAAAAGCTGATAGCAACAATACGAAGCCGTGAGATTTCGGCATGTGTAGTGTTGCAGGCTCAAAGTCAGCTAAAAGCCATTTACAAGGACAGCGCCGATACAATTATCGGTAATGCAGACTGTACGCTGTTCTTGGGCGGAAAGGAAAAGAGCACGCTGAAAGAGATTTCTGAAACGCTGGGTAAAGAGACGATTGATTTATACAATACATCAGAAACCCGAAGCAATCAGAACTCTTACGGCTTGAATTATCAAAAGCTCGGAAAGGAGTTGATGAGTCAAGACGAATTGGCGGTAATGGACGGCGGAAAATGTATTTTACAGCTTCGCGGTGTTCGGCCTTTTCTTTCAGATAAGTACGATATAACAAAGCACCCGAACTATAAATATACCTCCGACGCCAAAAAGGAAAATGCGTTTGATATTGAAAAATATATGAAACGCAAACAGCGGAGGGCAAAAATCAAACCTGATGAAGCCTTTGAGCTCTACAAGGTAGATATGCCCGAAGAAAAACAAGAATCGGTTGAGAATTAAAAGGAGGATTTATTTATGGCATTTTTTCAACAGGCAATCACAGTATTGCAGACACTTGTAATTGCACTTGGAGCCGGTCTGTGTGTATGGGGCGGCATAAATCTTATGGAGGGTTACGGAAACGATAACCCCGGTGCAAAATCACAGGGTATCAAGCAGCTTATGGCGGGCGGCGGCGTCGTAGTTATTGGTACAACCCTTGTACCCTTGCTGTCAGGACTGTTTTAATAGTTGGATAGCATTTTTGATAAAATCACGCAGGCGATAAATGATTTTCTAATCTCTCTTATTGAGGGTAGTTTATCGACTATGTTCAATGACGTAAACCAAAAAGTCGGGACGATAGCAACAGAGGTTGGCAAGACGCCGCAACAATGGAACAGCAGCGTCTTTTCAATTATCGAAAACCTTTCAAACTCTGTTATTGTCCCGATTGCGGGACTTATTATTACATTTGTCTTATGCTATGAGCTAATCAGTATGATTATAGACAAAAACAATATGCACGACGTTGACACGTTTATGTTCTTCAAATACTTTTTCAAGGCGTGTGTTGCTGTACTTATTGTCAGCAACACATTTAACCTTATTATGGCGGTATTTGATGTCGGACAGCATATTGTTTCAAACAGCGCCGGAGTTATTGCGGGAAATACCAATATTAACATTTCCTCTGCTCTTACGAACTTACGGCCAACACTTGAAGCAATGGGAACGGGCGAACTGTTCTTACTTATGCTGGAAACTGCCCTCGTCAGCCTGTGTATGAAAATTCTGTCTGTATGTATCACCGTCGTTATATTCGGCAGAATGATTGAAATTTATTTATATAGCTCTGTCGGAGCTATCCCGTTTGCGACAATGGCAAATCGTGAATGGGGCCAAGTCGGAAGCAACTATTTGAGGGGGCTTGTTGCTCTCGCATTTCAGGGCTTCTTTATTATGGTATGCGTTGGAATATATGCGGCACTTGTCAACAGCTTCACGGCAACAAGTGATATTCATTCAACCATATTTTCTATTGCGGCATATACCGTTGTACTTTGCTTTACTCTCTTTAAGACAGGAAGCATATCAAAATCAATATTCAATGCTCATTAAGGAAAGGAGGATTTTTAACAATGCCTTATGTACCCGTACCCAAAGACTTAACTACGGTAAAATCAAAGGTTGCGTTTAACCTTACGAAACGGCAGCTTATATGCTTTTCACTTGCGGCAGTAGCCGGTGTCGGAGTTTACTTTCTCACAAGAAATGTTCTCGGCACCAGCGGCGCGTGTATGCTCTTAATTGTAGCAGCGCTTCCGTTCTTCCTCTTTGCTATGTATGAGAAAAACGGGCAGCCGCTTGAAAAGGTATTGAAGCAGTATATAAACGCACGATTTATAAGGCCGAAAGTCAGACCGTACCGAACGGAAAATATATATTCGGCTATGATGAAACAAAGTATTTTAGATAAGGAGGTAGAAAAGATTGCAGGACGCAAAGACAAAATCAAAAAAGCAAAAACGAAAAATTCCGGCAGATAAACCACTTTCCCGAAGCCAGAAAAAGCAGATTGCGGAAGCTGTGAAAAAAGCGAAAATGCAAGGCAAAATTGCTATGAGCGCGCAACAGACAATTTGCTATAAGGCAATGTACCCGGACGGTGTTTGTCGTGTTACGGATAAGTTTTTCACAAAGACATTGCAATTCTTTGACATAAATTATCAGCTTGCAAGGAACGAGGACAAAAACGAAATTTTTGAAAATTACTGCGATTTTCTTAATTATTTCGACCATTCAATTTCCGTTCAGCTTTCTTTCCTCAATCAGAATGTAGATATGGAAGAATATCAGAAAATGATTGAGATACCTAAACAGGAGGACGAATTTGACGCTATCCGTACAGAGTATATGCAGATGTTGAAAGAACAGATTGCAAAAGGCAATAACGGACTTATCAAGCGCAAGTTTATTACCTTTGGTATTGAAGCAGACGACATTAAGGCTGCAAAGCAAAAGTTGGAACGTATTGAAGCGGATATTTTGGGAAATTTCAAAGCGCTCGGAGTTTCCGCAAAACCTCTTTCCGGGCTGGAACGTTTGGAGCTTCTTCACGGCTCTTTCAATGAGGGCACAAATGAGAAATTCCGCTTTAATTGGGATTTGGTGCATAAGACGGGACTTTCTACAAAAGACTTTATTGCGCCGACTTCCTTTGATTTCAGAGACAGCAGAACGTTTAAGTGCGGCAGCAATTTAGGGCAGGTTTCTTTTGTTCAGATAATTGCGCCGGAGCTTACCGACAGTATGTTAAAGGATTTTCTTGACCTCGATACACCGATTGCGGTAAATCTTCACATCAAGAGTATAGACCAGTCGGAAGCTATCAAAATGGTAAAGCGTAAGATTACCGACCTCGACAAAATGAAGATTGAGGAACAGAAAAAAGCAGTACGCAGCGGTTACGATATGGATATTATTCCGTCAGACCTTGCTACATTCGGTGTTGATGCTAAAAACCTTTTGGAGCAGTTACAGGGCCGTAATGAAAGAATGTTTTTAATTACTGTCCTTGTTATGAATACTGCAAAAAACAAAAGGGCTCTTGCTAATGCAGTATTTGCAGCACAGGGTATTGCACAGAAATATAACTGTGCATTAAAACCTCTTGATTTTCAGCAGGAACAGGGCTTAATGTCCTCTGTTCCCATTGGTATAAATCAGATTGAAATTCAAAGAGGTATGACAACATCATCAACGGCAATTTTTGTTCCGTTTACCACGCAGGAGCTTTTTCAGACAGGAAACGAAGCTCTCTATTATGGGCTTAATGCTCTTTCAAATAATATGATAATGGTTGACCGAAAGAAGCTCAAAAACCCAAACGGGCTTATACTCGGCACACCGGGCTGTCTTGCCTATGATACCGAACTTATTTTGAAAGACGGTGTTATAGAGAAAATAGGCAGCCTTTTTGATAAGGGTGTTAAGGAGATTGACACATATTCCTATGACGAGGTACAGAAAAAGTTAGTACATTCAAAGGCGAAAGATATTCGCATTGAAAAGCAGACTGACGAACTATACAAGATTGATTTTTCAGACGGGACTTCTGTTTCTCTCACCGATACACACCTTTTGCTGTGTGCTGATGAAAACTATGTTGTAGCAGCAGAAATAAAACCGGGTGCTGTTCTTTATGGCGGAAACACCGTAACAAAGGTTGAGCTTGTAAAGCTGGAGGAAAAAATCAATGTTTATGATATGACCGTTCCAAAGTATTATAACTTTCTTTTGGCAAACGGTGTTGTCGTTCATAACAGCGGTAAATCTTTCAGCGCAAAGCGTGAGATTACAAACTGCTTTTTAGTTACGCATGATGATATTATCATCTGCGATCCGGAAGCAGAATATTATCCGCTTGTATCAAAGTTAAACGGACAGGTAATTAAGATTGCGCCAAACTCTCGTAATTACATCAATCCTATGGATATAAACCTTAACTACTCGGAGGAAGAAAACCCTGTAATGTTAAAGTCGGATTTCATTCTTTCCCTCTGTGAGCTTATAGTCGGCGGCAAGAACGGATTGGAGCCGATTGAAAAAAGCGTAATTGACAAAGCTGTACGAAATGTTTACAGACCGTACTTACTTAACCCGGAGCCTTCCAATATGCCTATTTTGGAAGATTTATTCAATGAGCTCAATTCAATGCCGGAGCTTGAAGCAAAGCGTATTGCCTCTGCATTGGAGCTGTATGTTCACGGCTCATTAAATGTATTCAATCACCGTACCAACGTTGATATGAATAACAGGCTGATATGTTTTGATATTAAGGAACTCGGAAAGCAGCTTAAAAAAATCGGTATGCTTATTGTTCAAGACCAAGTTTGGAATCGTGTAACATTAAACCGTGCGGAGCATAAATCCACAAGGTATTATATAGACGAATTTCACTTGCTTTTGAAAGAGGAACAGACAGCGGCGTACTCTATTGAGATTTGGAAACGCTTTCGTAAATGGGGCGGTATTCCGACAGGTATAACGCAGAATGTCAAAGACCTTTTATCTTCCCGTGAGATAGAAAACATCTTTGAGAACTCTGATTTTATCTATATGCTCAATCAGGCAGGCGGAGACCGTGAAATACTTGCAAAGCAGCTTGGAATTTCAGCAAATCAGCTTTCCTATGTAACACAGAGTAACGAGGGCGAGGGCCTCTTGTTCTATGGTAATGTTATTATTCCGTTTGTTGACCGTTTCCCGAAACATCTTGAGCTTTACCGATATATGACAACAAAACCGGAAGAAGTGGCAAACAATGAGTAAAGAGCTTACACATTTAAGTTTATTTTCCGGGATTGGCGGTATTGACATTGCAGCAGAAGCGGCGGGATTTGAAACAGTCTGTCAATGTGAATGGGCGGACTTCCCGACATCAATTTTAGAAAAGCGGTGGCCGAACGTGCCCCGCTTTCGTGATATTACCACTCTTAACAAGGAGGTGTTCTATGAAAAAACAGGACGAAAAACAGTTACACTTATCAGCGGCGGATTTCCCTGTCAGCCATTCTCAACAGCCGGAGCACAGAAAGGTTTTACCGATATTCGTTACCTCTGGCCTGAAATGGCAAGAGTTATTTCCGAACTGCACCCCTCTTGGGTGCTTGGGGAGAATGTTGCCGGCTTTATCGGTATGGGGCTCGACAAAACGGTTTTTGACTTGGAACGCGAAGGATACGCTGTTCAAACATACGTATATCCAGCTTGTGGCGTCGGCGCGTGGCATGAGCGCGCAAGAACTTTTATCGTCGCGGTTGATGTTTCCCACGCCCCTTGCCTCCGACAATACCAACAACAAGAAAGATGCAATGCGTCTGGACGTGTTTCTGTCGGAAAACGGGATATTCAGAAAGAGAAATCCCAACGGGAAAATTTGGAGCCTTCCTCTGTCGGCAGCGGTATTTTACTTAACCCCGATAGCGTCGGACGGGCTGCGCTCGAATTTCAAACCGGAGATTTTAATGCAGGCTCGCAAGTCGGCAAACTTGGCGACACAGATAGTACAACAGGAAATGCCGACGAGCGACAAATCAGCACTCAATCCCGATTGGGTGGAATGGTTAATGGGTTTCCCTTATGGCTGGACGGACATACATTGTGGCAACGAGAGCCTGAGGGCGTTCCCCGTGTAACAGAGAGAACGGACGGCAGAGCTCCGAGATTAAAAAGTCTTGGTAATGCGGTTTGTCCTCCGCAGGTGTACCCAATATTAAAATGTATTGCAGATATTGAGCTATGCGCTTGTAATGACAGATGTGTTTTTGATTTACAGCAGTAGCAGTAGTATTGTGGTAATGTGTGTAAACTCAAAGAGTTTTCCATATTTCCATAATAAAAAACGGCGTGGGATTTGTGTGTAAACTTGGCAGCAAGTTTTCCATAACTTCCACGCTTTTAATATATAAAATTGAGGTGAAAACTTTGCGAAATGAAGAATTATACAATAACAGCGGGTGTGTTGACAAAACAGCTTATGAAGCACTTAAAAACATTCGCCGTGAGGAACGCAGAGCCCTTATTAACCTTTTGAAGCTGACAGCAGAAAATCACGGTTACGAAATTACTAACCGTATTGAACTTCGGGAAATCAAGGAGGTTGACGTTTAATGAAAATCGACCACGGCGATTATGATGTGTATAACAATTCACGAATTATACACGGAACGAATATTGAAATAGACTACAGCGTTTATTATAAGCGTGATTGTGATATTTCCGACCTTATTCAAATGTCTGCAAAAGATGTTGAGAGGTTTCGCAACAAAAGTATAGCGAATGAAAATAAAGCATACGAAAAAGTGTTGCAGGCTCTTTCGGAATGGGAAAAGGAAGCACTTATTACCCAAAGGCATAACCGGGCGCTTAACTATCTTAATACACCTCCCATTGAGCACACAAGCAATAAATGGGTGGACGCAAAGTATGACTATAAAGAGCGCAGTAATATGGTTTACTTTATGCAGTATAGGATTTACAAAAGGCAAGCCAGACACGGTATGTTGAAATGGGACGTATCTTGGACTGTTCGTACACAGAGAGCACCGGGCCAAGCTGCGTTAGTTCTTGGAAATCAGGAGAAAACATATTCAAGTCAGGAAGCGGCTGAAAAGTATATCCAAAACAGAATTGCAGAATACGACCACTTATTTACGGAAATATCTCCTGTCATTGCTGATGTAGATAAATACCCATTCTGCGTAAATGGTGTATTGCTACCGGGATATACAACAGTTTCAATGCAAAAAGCCATTGACGAGAAAAAGCCCTCTATCAAAGGTCAGTTAAACGAGCTTAAAAGTCAGACAAAAAATAATTCAACTACGGAGCCGACAAAAAAGAAATCTGCTCCCGAACTTGAATAGGCGGAGGTGAAAAATGAGCAAGGACAAAGAATTTAAGGCGAAAAACAGAGACTTGAATTTTTCAAAGCCTCAAAAGGACGATACAGTTCTCGGACGGCAAAACCGACCTGAAGAACAGAAAACGGATTTATCTTCATCAAAGAAAAACCGTATGTATCAGCAGCGGCAGGAAGCCCACGAACAGCCTTTTGATGTTCCTGAAACCAAACCCGATATTTCGGAAAGTTCTGTATCAGATACGGTAATAAATAATGCAGAAAATCCCGTATATGAGCATAGCGCTTTTGATACAAAAGAAACTATCCCCGTACATTCGGAAAGTCATACCGAACAGCCTAAAACGGCAGAATCGGTAAAAGGAACACAAAGAAAACAGGCTGAAAAATTCCGGGCAGACAATGACAATTCCATTTCTGCAGATAATGATGTTTCCGTTCCCAAAGAACATAAAGCGGAGGAAATTCCGGCAGAAACAACAGATAATATTTCTCCGGGAGAAACAACAGAAATGCAGACGGATATTCCTGACGGTACAAAAGATATTCAGGCGGATATGCCTCCCTCTGCGCCAAAGGGCGAAAGATACAATATTCAGGACGCAATGCACGAAAACAAGCAAGCGTTTGATATTGTGGAAAAGAACACCGATTTTAAGCTGGGACGACAGGAACACACAACCCCGAAAGGTACACAGGAGAAAAAAGGCATAAAGCCTAAAAATAAAAACCGACTGTACCAAAAGGAGCATACAAAGGCAGATGAAGCAGCACAGAGCGTTTCATCAGAACAGAGTGCCGAGCCGGAAACAGCAAAAACAGAAAAATCGGACACAACGGAAAATGCTGAAAATCTTGACGAGGAAATTCCTCTGCAAGAGGATTTTCAGTTTGACCGTACAAAGAAATATGAACAGCGAGCCGAAAGGCTGCATCACAAGGCCGAAAAAGCCAAAAAGAAAGCTCCCCATAATACCAAAATCAAGCGACAGCGTGTGTATGATGAAAAGAAACAAAAGGCAAAGACACGGTTACAGTTTGAGAATGAAGCAAAGCCGGTAAGTGATAACCGATACACCTTTGTTAAAAATTCAACCACCTTTGCAAGCAACAGAGTTTTATTAAAAGCACACAACAAAATCCGTGAGGTTGAGCGTGAAAATTCTTCTGTTGAAGCGGCACACAAGACCGAAGAACAGGCGGAACGACTTGCAGCTCATAGTATGAGGTTGCAAAAGAATTTATCACAAAAAAGGAAAAATGCACCTATAAAAAAGGCGCAACGCTTACAGGAAAAAGCCGAGAAAGCAGAGATAAAGGCTTTATACGAAAAGACATTGAAAGAACACCCTGAAATTAAAAAGTCAGAGGTTAAAAAGTTCATTCAGAAACAGCGTATAAAGAAACAATATCAGAAAGCAAAGCGAGCCGAACAGACAGCGAAAAAGGCAAAAAAAGCAGCACAGAATACAAAGGCAGTAACGGCAAGGATTGCCGCTTTTGTATGGCGGCACAAAGCAGTGTTCGGAATTATACTTGCCATCTTTCTTCTGTTCGCTTGGCTTGGCAGTGTATTAACATCTTGCTCAATTATGGGTACGCAGGGCGGCGGCTCTCTTATGGTTTCCTCTTACTTTGCAGAGGACGACGATATATACGCAGCAGAAGATTATTATGTAGCTCTTGAACAGAATTTGCAAAATCGAATTGATAACATTGAAAACGAGTATTCCGGCTATGACGAATACAGATACAATGTTGCAGGCATAGGCCATAACCCTTACGAGCTCATTTCATATCTTACAGCGGTATATCAGGATTTCAAAGCAAATGAGATTGAGGACGAGCTTGACGCTCTTTTTAATACTCAATACCATTTGAGAATTACCCAAACGAGCGAGCAGCGAACAGACAGCGAGGGCAACACTTACACATACAAAATATTAAATGTTACTCTCACAAACAGCGGTTTTACAACAACATTAAATGCAGACCAGCAGGAGCTTTATAATATCTATCTTGCAAGCAAGGGAAACCGTGATTATCTGTTTGCTGATGATATTTATTCCAATGTTACACAGAGTCCGTATAACGATTATGAAATACCGAGTGCGGCACTTTCGGACGAAACTTTCAGAAAGCTCATAACGGAAGCTGAAAAGTATTTAGGCTATCCGTATGTATGGGGCGGCTCAAGTCCGTCAACCTCTTTCGATTGTTCCGGCTTTGTATGCTGGGTATTCAAAAATTCCGGTGTATATCCTCTGTCCCGAACTACTGCACAGGGCATTTTCAATCAATGTACTGCGGTAAGACCGGCGGAAGCAAAACCGGGAGATATAATTTTCTTCACGGGCACATACAACAGCGGAAGTCCTGTATCTCACGTTGGTATTTATGTCGGTAACGGAATGATGATACATTGCGGAAACCCAATCCAATATGCAAGTGTCAACAGCAGCTATTGGAGCTCTCATTTTTACGCCTATGGGCGACTTAATTAAAACAATAAAACTACAAGGAGTGATTTTTACTATGGCAACCATTGATAAGATTAACAAGGATATTGCGGCTGCAAAAGCCAAAATTGCAGAATTGCAGAAGAAAATCCGTACACTTGAAGCACAGAAGATTGAGGAAGAAAACTTACAGATTGTGAAATTGGTTAAGACCGTAAACCTCGACCAGAAAACGCTTACTGTATTTCTTAAAGCCTACGCAAAGGGTGATATTGTTCTCCCTGATACCTACAAGGCGGAATTGGAAAAGAACGATAAAAAAGAAAAAACGGAAACCACAGGCGAACAGAAACCACACGAACAGAAACACGCACAGGAGGGCGGCAACAATGAGAAAAAATAAAATATTTAAGATTATGGCGGCGGTATTTTCCGTCGCCTTTATACTGTCCGGCATGACGGCTTTTGCGTTTAGCGCAGAATCAGAAGCCACAGCAACCACCGAAACGGTTATTGAAGATAACCGTACTCTTACCCCGAAAGGAAACGCTGACCTTTTGGACGACGTTTCAGACAGTGAAGATTTGCAGTTTATAACCGTAACTGCAAGGGACGGAAATGTTTTCTATTTCGTAATCGACCACGCAGCAGAAAACGAAAATGTATATTTCCTGAATGTTGTTGATGAAAGCGACCTCGAAGCTCTCGCAGAGGAAAGCGAAGAAAAACCGGAAGAAAAACCTGTTACCGAGCCCGAACAGAAAGAGCCGGAGCCGCAGGAACCGGAGGAACCCGAAAAAGAGCCTGAAAAGGAATCAGGCGGCAATGCAGGTTTTCTTGTTGTAATTCTGCTTCTTGCAGGTGCAGCAGGTGTAGGCGCATACTATTACAAGGTTGTACTGCCGAAAAAGAAACTTGAACAGGCTGACGACTTGGAAGATTTTGAGTTTGAGGAATATGACGAGGACGACGCCGAAGATGCGGAGCTTGACGAAACTGACGACGAGGAAACGGAGGAATAAAAAATGCGTTTGGTAATTGCCGAAAAACCGTCGGTAGCTTTTTCTATTGCAAAAGCACTTGGAATTAGCGGTAAAAAAGACGGCTATATTGAGGGTGGCGGATATATCATTACTTGGTGCGTCGGACATCTTGTAGCACTTGCCGAGCCCTCCGCTTATGATAACCGATTTGCAAAATGGGCGTATGAGGATTTACCCATTATCCCGGAGCATTTCAAATACAAAATTAACGGTGATAAGAATAAACAGTTTAAGGTTGTAAAAGACCTTATGCACAAGAAAGATGTTACAGAGGTTATAAACGCTTGCGACGCAGGACGCGAGGGTGAACTAATCTTCCGGCTGGTATATAATCAGTCGGGCTGTAAGAAACCTATTAAAAGATTGTGGATTTCCTCTATGGAAGAAATTGCAATCCGTGAGGGTTTTGACAGCTTAAAGGACGGCAGCGAATACGAGAATTTATATAACTCTGCTCTCTGCAGATTATGGGCGGATTGGATTGTAGGCATAAATGCTACAAGGCTCTTTTCTCTCCTGTATAAAAAGACTTTGAATATTGGCAGAGTACAGACGCGAACGCTTGCGCTTTTGGCAGACAGAAATAATAAAATAACATTCTTTCAAAAAGAAAAATATTACACCGTATCAATCGACACAGGCAGCGTTAAGGCTGTTAGTGAGCGAATAGACAATTTACCACACGCAGAGGAAATCAAGGCGGCTTGCGAACATTCGCAGGCCGTTTGTGTTTCCGTCAAAAAGGAGCAGAAAATCGAAAAGCCTCCGAAGCTCTTTGATTTAACTACTTTGCAGAGAACGGCAAATAAAGTATTCGGATATACAGCGCAGCAGACACTTGACTATGCACAGGCATTATACGAAAAGAAACTGTTGACATATCCGAGAACGGACAGCAGATACTTAACTGATGATATGGCAGAAACCGCTACTGCTGTTGTGCATTTGTCGGCAAAGGTGCCTCCCTTTGACAGCGTTCCCGATTATTTCCCTGATGTTAGTTTGCTCGTAAATAACAGCAAGGTAACAGACCACCACGCCATTATTCCTACAATGGAACTTGAAAAGGCTGATATAAAAACATTACCCTCCGGCGAGCTTAATATTTTGAAGCTGGTTATATGCCGTTTGATGTGTGCAGTTGCAGAGCCTTATGTTTACGAACTGTCGGCGGCTGCTTTCAGGTGTGGCGGGAATGTATTTACTGTTAAGGGTAAATTGGTTGTTTCTCTCGGATATAAAGCGATTGAAAGATTGCTTTGTAAGCCGGCAGACAATGAGGACGGCGAACAGATACCCGACTTTTACAAAGGTCAGACCTATGCAGGCATAAGGGCTGAAATTGCAGAAAAATTCACATCACCCCCCAAACCGTACACAGAAGATACTTTACTTTCTGCAATGGAAACAGCAGGCAGCAAAGAGATTACGGACGAAGCGGAACGTAAAGGCTTGGGAACTCCGGCAACAAGAGCCGGCATAATTGAAAAGCTGGTGCAGACAGGTTTTGCCGAACGTAAAGGAAAAAATATCATTCCTACACAAAACGGAACGCTCCTTATTTCCGTTCTGCCCGATACCCTTATATCTGCCTCTTTAACTGCGGAATGGGAAAATCAGCTTACTTTGATAACAAAAGGCAAAGCAAGCCCGAAAGAGTTTATGCGCGGAATAAATAAAATGATAACCGAGCTTGTGAGAAAATACCCCTGTATTTCAAGTGAGCAGCAGGATATTTTCAAAGGCGATAAAGAAGCCAGATAAGGTAATACCGATTGGCAAAGCAATATCTTGATATTGTTAAGTCTGTTATGCGGATTGATACAAATTCCTTTTCTTTTGATATGCAACAAATTGAGAATCGCAGATTTATGTTCAATCCGCAAACAGGCACTTTAATTTTAGGTTATCAGTATTCACGGCAGCAAATTAAATCTTCTCACGCAGCAGAACACGCAGACGCAAATATTGATGAAGCCTTTGACAGTTTTATTCGTGGTTGGATAGGAACGGGTAAAGAATACCAAAACGGCATTATCCATTTTTCTCCGAACATTCCCACTACGATAATACCAATGTTTGAAAAGGGCTTTGATACTTTGGAAATGTTTGCAGAAAACGGAGCAAATAAAAATACGGTTGTCCGGGCCTTTGGTGAGGTTTGGGAGCAACCATTATCAGAACTTATTAAGGAGGTTGATTATATGGCTGAAAACACTAAAACACATTCGCTTGATAATCTCATAGAGTTTGGCAAAGACGAAAATACAAAAGAACGAGTTGAAAAACTTACAGGGATTTTAGAGCAGGAATTAACAAATGTTTTTGAAAGCGAAAACTATAAACGCTATTTGTCGGCAATGGCCGTATTTCATAAATACAGTTTCCGTAATACAATGCTTATTCTTCATCAGTTGCCTAACGCTTCATATATTGCGGGATTTAATGCTTGGAAAGACCTTAACCGTTATGTGAAAGAGGGCGAAAAAGCTATAAAGATATTTGCCCCTGCTCCGTATAAGACAAAGATTGATGAAATACAAAGAGACGGAAACGGCGAAATAATCAGAGACGGCGACGGAAACCCTGTAACAAAAGAAAAAGAAATTACTGTCCCTGCATTTAAGGCTGCGCCTGTATATGATATTTCACAGACAGACGGTGAGCCTCTTCCTGAATTGGGCGGCGGCGAGCTTGTAGGAACGGTTGAAAACTACGAAGAATTTTGGTCGGTATTAAAGAAAATATCTCCGTTCCCCATTGAACTCATAGAGTTTGAGCCGGGAGATACGGCACAGGGATATTGTCATTATGGAGAGGACGCAAAAATTACTGTCAGAAATGATATGTCAGAAATAGAAACCATTGCGGCAGCGATACACGAAATTTCTCACGCAAAGCTCCATAATTACACGATTGAGGAATTGGCATTGCTTCCTCCCGAAGAAAAGAAAACAAGGCGTATGCGTGAGGTTGAAGCCGAAAGCGTGGCCTTTGTCGTATGTAAACATTTCGGTATTGAAACGGGAGAATCGTCATTCCCATATATTGCAAGCTGGAGCAAGGATAAAGAAATGCCGGAGCTTAAAGCCTCTTTATCTACAATTCAAAAAACATCTGCCGAACTTATAGACGAAATTGAGGAAAATTTAATTTCACTTGAAAAAGAACAGGAAAAGAGCAAAGAATCGGTTATGAGTAAATTACCACCTGAAAAACAGGAGGAAATCAAAGACGCAGTAAAAGATACTTTGCAGACTTTGGCAGATGCGGATATTAAAGCAAAGGGAGAAATTTCAGAGGGTACAAAAAGTGCAGCAACCGTACAGGGATATGAAATAAACGCACACGGCGATATTGTGAAAAAAACTTCCCCTGATATAGAGCCCACAAAAGTACATTACTATACCATAAATGAGTCGGCAGCAAAGCACGCAAAAATGATGTATAGCTTTTCAGACTATGTACCGGGAAGCGAAACGGCAGCATACAGGGCAAAAGTTGATAAGGCTGTGGAAATAGCAGATAAGCAGAAAAAGCGTGTAGATAAGCAATATCACGAAAAAATTGATAGACTTCTTGACACCTACGCCCGAAAGCTCGCTGAAAACACAAATAAAGGTTTTGAAATTGAAATGCGCTGTCCGTCTGTTATGATAGCCGGAGCTTCAAATTTCCCCGTCGGCAAAAAGATAAAACAAAATGCAGCAAGAGACCGAAATATGGAAGAATGGCAGTATATTGAGGGGCTTCTCGATAAGATAAGGAGTACGGGCATGGGCGGCATAAGCGCAGACGATCCGCAGGCCATTGCAAAACTCAAAGATAAGCTGGAGCACTTACAGGCAGCACAGCAAATGATGAAAGATATAAATGCCTATTACAGAAAGCATAAGACACTTGACGGCTGTACTATTCTTGCACCGGAGGAAATGGAAAAGATAAAAAGTGATATGGCGCAAAGTTGGCACTTGGAAGATAAGCCTTTTGCTTCTTATTCTCTCACAAATAATAACGCTGAAATAAGCAGGGTTAAAAAGCGTATTGAGGAATTGGAGAAAAAGGCATTAACAACATTTCCGGGTTGGGAGTTTGACGGCGGAACGGTTGAAGCTAACAAAGCAGAAAACCGATTGCAGATACTTTTTGATGATAAGCCTTCTGCAGAAGTGCGAGAGCAATTAAAAAGCAACGGTTTCCGTTGGTCGCCAAAAGCCAACGCTTGGCAAAGACAGCTTAACAGAAATGCGTATTATGCTTGTGATTATGTGGAAGCTATCAAACCTCTTTCCGGCGAAAAGCCCTCTGAAATAATGAGAAATGACACAGTTGTTCAGGCTGCTCCCGAACAGGAGCCGGATATTTTTGAGCCGATACCCGAAACAGTTGATATGAGTACAAAAGTCGGTGAATGGTATATGAAAGAACATTCAGCAGACGGTGCAGGCTCTTTGATAAATCCTGATATAACTTTTGAGGATTTATATAACGCTATCGGACAGTCTGATGTGTATAAATTGCTTGGTGTTGGCGATAGCGTTATAAGAGAAAACTGTTTTGCAAAGTTGGCAGAAATACAATGTGTTGACTACACGGAAATATATAATAAATGGCTTGGTGATACCGATATTCCCGATATGTTCAATCCAAAGATACAGCCTGTTGTTTCTATCGAAATGACAGAAAGTGCAGCACTCCATAAAGGTATGCAGTTGCCTTTACATAAGGCGGACGACCTTTTTAAGCAGTTAGACTATGTATCAGAGAACGGACAAATAGAAAAAACAAGGTTTACTATTGACTATGTTTATAAATGTGAGCTTACTCACTATGAGGGATATTATTATTTCGGTGAAGATACAGGCGGCATTATTAACCATATTGAAAAGTATTTTGAGGAAAATATGGCAGATGAACAGTTGATAGCGTTCTTCAAAGAAAAAGGGCCGGAGGAACTTGAAAAGTTTAATGCAAGAAATGAATACGGCTTAAAAGAATTTGTCCCGTATATGCAGCTTCATAAAAATTTAGCTGAAATGGAAGCGGCAGCAATGACAGTATTGAATGATGATAATGCTTCTATGTCCGATAAGGCTTATGCAAATGCAATTTGTGATTATGTGCATAACAGCAGAACTACATTAAATCTTGCGTCGGAAGATTTGAAATTGCCTGACGCTCCGAAGAAAGAGGATTTTATAATGCAGTCTGTTTCGGAACTTGAAGAAACAGCAAAATCCGGCACGCCTATTTCGCTTCTCGACCTGGCAGAGTCGGTTAAGACCGAAAAGGCCATTGAGAAGAAAACAGGCAAAAAGCCCTCTATCAAGAAACAGCTTGAAAAGGACAAGGAAAAGAAAGCTGACGAGCCTAAACCGAAGAAAACAACTAAAAAGAAATCGCAGGATTTGGAGGTATAGTCTATGCAGAAATTTGAGAATGTTGATTTGATAGATACTTTAAGGCAAATTATGCAGGCTCATACGCAGTATTACAAGCAGGATTTCAAGTATGATATAGACGCTATTCAAAAAGCTGCTATGTCAGATAATGCAGAGGACAGAAATATGCTATGGCTTTCCCGTACTCACGGTACACATTGCTTTTTTGAAAAAGATGTTTTCATAAAAAACACATCTGCAAATGTGGCTTGGAAACATTGGTTTGAACAGAAAAGCGATAACCCGATTGCATACGCTTTTGAAATAACCTATACCGAGTATAACAATATTTACGGAAATTTGTATCAGCTTGATTATGAAAAAAGCGTTGCAGATATAAAGAAAAATGCAATAAAGGCCGATAGTCAAATTCTGCATTATGAAAACGGCGACGTGGTTATGGATTTTGGCAAATGGTTTTCTGCTGATGAACACAAATATTACGGTAGATATATCGGTTTAGATTATATACCCAATGACGCAGAAAAATTAAAAGACACTTTGAAATTGGTACGCAGCGAAAGAAGCAATTACCCTGTCGGAAATATTGAAACACATATTGACGATTTAATAAAATCTGCCGTTGCTAATCGAATTATCAATATGACAGATAAGGAAAAATCAGACCATATAGAGCTTATACATTATCGCTTGGACTACGGCGATACAAGGAATATAACCACATTTGACTATGCTTTGTATGATGCTCTCATACACGCAAAAAAGCCGTCAATCAAAAAACAGCTTGCAGATAATGCAGCAAAGGACGGCGGCGTTCCGGCAAAGAAAACAAAAAACAAAAATAATGATTTGGAGGTGTAATTTTATGAGATTTTCAGTTGATGAAACAAAAATTATAAATATGTACGACACATCAGACAGGATAAAGCTCATAATGGATTTACAACAGGCCTTGCCTCATATCGAAGATGCGGAGCTTGCGGAAACTGTTTCTGCTTTGATTTCAAAACTTGTAGGAATGACAGATACAGAATTTAACAACATAGATTTTTCTGCAGGTGAAGATTCGGAGGTGCTTGATAGTGAGTAAACCGGATAAAAGATATTATAAAATCAACATTCACGGACAGGAACAGGTTTTCACCAATGTTGAAAAGGTTGATAAAGGCTACATTGCAAACGGTGTTGATAAGGACGGAAAAGCCTATCAGTTTTATCACAGATTAAGTCAGGAACAAATTGACAGTGCAATTATTTCTAACAGTATGGTATTTGTTGAAAAACCCACAGATGTAGTATTTCGTTTTTATCTTGTAAATGCTTCCGAGTATGACAACGGCAATAAAGAAACTTCCGGGATATGGCTCGAATTTCCGGCAGATATTAAGCGTATTGAAAATGCTCTTGAAGATATAGGCCTCCCTCCTGATGCGGAGCAAGGACAGTATTTTATTGACGAGTGCCAATGTATATTAAAAAGCCTCAATCCGCTTGTAAATGTTCGTACCGATATACACGAACTTGCAAAAACAGCAGAACGTCTTGACACCTTTGACGGCTTTCAAATGATGAAGCTGGACGCAGTAATGCAGACCGCAGCAAAATTTAATAATCTTGCAGAAATCAGAGAGTTTACATATAATGACGACTACTATGTTTTTGAAATGGATAAAGACAATCCGACAGAGCTCGGTTTATATTTTATTTATGATTCGGGAATGTTAGACAGTTTACCCGACCATTACAAAGACGCTATTAACCCAACTACATTTGCTAATTACATTATTGAAGCAGAGCATGGTGTTTTTACATCAAAAGGATATTTATATCCGTCGGGTGATGAATGGAACTGTAAAGAGCTTCCTTTCTTCCGTCCCAATTCTCTTATTGAGGACGTTGACGACAAGCTGATTGATACAACAGAAATATTTGCTGTTGATTTAGATAGCTTTTTCCGGGAAACAAGCGACGAGTATTCAAATATGTTTGATGATGTCGTTAAAGCTCAAAAACATATTGCCGATTATATCCGTACAAATAACACAGCACAGGTAAAACAGATAATTCACGGTATGAAAAAGGAACATCACTTGTCGGAGGACGAAATACAGCCATATCTTGATAGGCTTGATAATTTTGATAAAAACAAAGGCATTGAAAAGGACTACAATTTTATTGCAGTAATAACCAATGCAGAAGATTATCTAAAAGGCGATTTTGAAAGTGTAAAGATTTATCTTCCGACAGATAAAGAAACCGTTTCAAGAGCGTTTGAAGAAATAGGCCTCTTACCTCACGCAGTACAGGGTGAATATATGTTTGACGATTTCCACCTATACAGCGAAAAACTACACTCTGTTATAAAGCCTACTGAAAGTCTTGACGAGCTGAACTACTTTTCAGCTCTTGTTTTTCGTATGGACGACGGAATGTGTGATAGGTTTATGAGTGAGATAGAAAAAGATAAAAACATTAAAAATCTTACCGACCTTATAAATCACGCTAATAAAACGCTGGGCTTGGCTGCAAGGTATAACGGCGACAAAAGCACTATTCCGACAGAATACAGGGTTACAATGGAGCCGGCAAGTATAAAGCGTTCCATAAAAAAGCAGCTTGAAGAAAGCAAAGGCAAGACTGCTGACGTTCCGGCAACTCCGACAAAAAACAAAAAGAATGATTTGGAGGTTTAATTATGATGATTGCTACAACGTTTGAAAAAGAACTCAAAAAAATATTCGGCAATGATTTAATTCTGAATAACACAAAGTATGTCGGCAGAAATTGTTACGGTGAGCTTGACGAAAATATCCGTATGAAAGCACGATTTGTTTCTATGGGGGTAAGCAGTCATTTTGACGCTTTGAGATTGGAACTTATAAATCGTACAGAGGGTGAAATTGACGCAACAGTAATCAGATTAAATGAAATTTGGGGTAAAAAGTCTGTTCCGGGCAATACCAATACCCGTGACGGTGTTTCTCCGCATTTATGGATAAGTGATGAAAAATTGGCTTGGTATTTGTACCAGCCCACTACAAAGGATTTTGACATTTTAAGAGAAAGTGTCAAAGAATATGCAAGTGTATTTAAGGATTTTTCGGTGGAAAAGGAAAAAAAGCAATCTATCAAAAAGCAGCTTTCCGATAAAAAAGAAATGCAACCGAAAAAGATTACAAAAAGTAAACAAAACGATTTGGAGGTTTAATTATGCCAATGTCAACAAACAATTTTCTTGAAAATGAACTGCGAAAAATATTCGGCAATGACGATATGTTTTCAAATACAAAATATATTTCCGGCGTATGCTACGGTGAGCTTGACAGTGATTTGAAAATAAAATGCCAGATTGACGATAGCGGCGTGAGCAGAAACTATGATGTACTGCGGATAACCGTTATTAACAGAAAAGACGGTGTTGTAGATAAGCACGCAATACAGTTTTTTGATGTTTGGGGCAGGCTTCCTGTTCCGGGAAATCCTAATTTCAAAGAGGGTGTTGCGCCTCATATATGGGCTTACGACGGAAAAACGGAATGGTATGCGGCTGCACCGAAAGAAAGACATTATGAGATATTAAAAGAAAATGTAAAAAACTATCTTGACATATTCCGTGATAAGTCAATAGAGCTTGAGCCTAAACCGTCAATAAAAAAGCAGCTTTCCGATAATAAAAATATTTCTACTCAAAAGAAACCTGCAAAGAGTAAAAATAACAATTTGGAGGTGTAATTATGGCAAAAGATAATATAAATCAGGATATGGCGTTGGACGACGCTACGGATTTAGCCTTTGATATTGATGTTCATTTAAGGGAACACAGCAGTACATATAATTCAGAGCATACAGAGGTTATGGAAGCACAGGAAAATATCGCTGATGATATTATTTCAGGTAATTTTGATAATGTGAAAGGCCTTCTAACAAGGTATGCTACCCAAAACGAAGATTTCTTCAAAAGGCTTGACGAATACCGGGAAAACTTCTTGCAGGACACGGGTCCGTTTTCTGTGTTGATTTACAACAAAGAGACACAAGCTGAACAGTGGTTATTGCTTCCGGCAAGGCCTGAACGCTTTGAAAAACTCCTTAATGATATTGGGCTTTCAAAAGATGCCTCACCTGAACAATATGCCGTTTCAAGTTATGTTATTTCATACGGTGATTTGGCTGATTATATCGCAACCGGTGAAAATGTTGACGAACTCAACTATCTTGCGCACTTACTTAAAAATCTTAATTCCGAAGAAATGAAAATCTTTCTTTCTGCTATGGAGGACGAAGCTGATATACATTCCATTGAAAACCTTATAAATCTTGCTCAAAATACCGATTGTTATACTTTGGTTGATAATATGTATGATTGGGACGATTACGGTAAATATGTTATGGAGGAAAACGGAATTGATTTAAGATTACTCTATGATATTGAGGACTACATCAATTTTGAACAGTACGGAAAAGACAAGGCAGAGGAACGAAAGGCTATTATGGTTGATAGTGCCGTTTTGGAGAAAGAACAGGGGCCATATACAACCTACTATGACGGAAACACATCTGAAATTCCTGACTTCTGCAGAATAACACCTATTGAGAATGACGACAGCTTTATTGATGATAAGATTAAGCGCAGTATGGAGCTTGCAAATTCACTTGATAGGTTTTTTGTTGCTCACGATATGGACTATGCCGCAAAATATCCTGACGGAGCTATGGCAATGAAATTGTCGGAAAGCCTTTATAACGGACGCACCGATTATATCAAGGATATGCTTGCGGATTTAGGACAGACAGATGATGATGTTCTTCCTCTTGAACTCAAAGAGTATGAGGAAAAATATATCCCTGTTAAGTATTTCATTTATCAGCTTAAATCGGGTGATGATACAAGAGATTTCCGTTTTGAAAGTTTGGAACGCCTGCATAGCAAAGGAGAATTTGCAGACAAAAACAATTATGACTTGATTTATTCTGCAGCATATATGCCGTCTGATACATTGGAAAAACTTTTCCAGAGATTTAATATAGATATTCCGCAGGATTTCAAAGGACATAGTTTGAGTGTATCGGATATTGTGGTTATTTCCGGCAAAGGTGAAGAAAAGGCGTATTACTGTGATAGTGTGGGATTTAAGGAAGTGCCTGAATTTCTTGATTATATCAGAATCAGGAGCGCTGTAATAAGTAATTACGAGGGATATACTGCTCTTGTGGGAACTGATGATAAAGTGTACTTGGGTGCAAATGAAAATTATCACTATATGTTTGACGCGCCTTCATACTATGATAATTCAGATAAATCCGTTATTCATATATCGGATAATCACAAGATGTATTCGTTCATGTATGGCGACGGTTGGGTAGTTTCTCAACAGCAAATGCTTGAAAACGGAGCTTTCACTACGGAAAATTACGCAGAATTTGCAGAACTGAAAACAGGTGTATTGTCAAGGCTCAAATGCAAAAAGGAAATTACCTTTGCAGGAGAGCCTTTTAATTATCTTGCAAATGCAGAAAAGCATACGGAGCAGAATTTCGATCAGATTGACGGGTTAATAAACAACGAGCCGCCGAAGCCGTCTATCCGGGAACAGATAAAAAATTCTGCCAAAGAGCATGGCGAGAAAAAGGAGCCTACAAAAGCACCTCGTAAATCGGAGCCGGAGCTATGAGCAGAATAATATTACTTTCCCCGAAGCAAAGCAGACGGACAAATGCACTTGTTCGTAAGCTCTGTTGCAATTACGACGGCGGACATTGTATTTTGCTTGACGACGGCGATCCGTGCGTATGTCCCCAGCTTATAACATACTCACATATTATCTGCAAATGGTTTAAGGTTGCCGTATTGCCTGTTGATAAAGATTTGCATATCGAACTGATGAAGCCACCGAACACAAAATTGTGTTCTATATGTGGCAGATACTATGTTCCAAACAGTAACAGGTCAAAGTATTGTTCCGATTGCAGAAAAGTGATTATAAGACGGCAAGCAGCGGAACGAAAACAAAAACAACGTCTTATGTCACGGAATAAAGGTGTTTTATTCTCTTAAAATATGGGTTTTTAGGGCGAAAACTCATAGGGGTAATACTCTTTATCCAAAAACCTTAAAAACGCTCTCTAATGCGTGACATAAATTATATAAAAATACCGTGATACAGTTCGCTTCATCAGCGGCATGTATCACGGTTATTTTTTTATTTATCTGTCTTATCTGTAAAGCCTACAATGGCGGTTATTAAACCGATTGCACCAATACCCCAAGTGATATAGGCAAGATGTCCGTTATGCGATAATTCAAGGCAAATTGCAAATAGAATTATTGCTATACCTAAACCGATTTTCTTCATAGCATCAACCTCCTGTATAGGTTATCTAACTACTGCTACATCAATGCTGTTTTCTCCCAAGCCTTGTGCAATTTCGTAAATTCGTCTGAAAACATTATCTCTTTCGCCATTATTTACAAATGACATTGTTGCTTTGATAACACCATCACCAAACTTTGAGAATGATACAAGTGCTGAATAATCGCCGTCATACTGTAAATATATAGCAAAATCATCTGTAAAATCTTTTGGCATTATATAACCTCTACTGTTCGTCAGAATAGTAAGGGCAGCAAGATTATCTGCACCATAAGAAGCATTTATCAGATTTCCGATAACAGAGAAATCAACTCTGTTCAGTTTGAGTAATTTTTCAATATCAAATCCGTCTAAATCTTCATCAGAAAATGCTTTAATATTTGCGATTATCTGCTCGCGGTTTGCAGAAAGATAATAAACCTCTGTCGGCTTGCTGTAATCAACAGCACCGATAGCTAAAACTTTATTTCTTGCATCTTCACTTGGAGTATAATAGCTGATAAAATCTTTATCTGCGGCAAGGGTGCCGGCTTCTGTTGTCAGCTTGATTGCTTCGTCAATGTAGAAATCATCAACCTTTTTAGTATTCTTTTTTACTTCAACATAGAAATTGTCGTATTCCTGTTTTTTATCTACATTTATTGTATTATCGCCAACAATGATAGAGGTGGGGCCGTCAGCTCCGCCGATGATTCCAACGCTTGAATTGTG
>JAZNSQ010000002.1:0-2968 GCA_045591265.1 Clostridia bacterium
ATTCTTTGAACGAAAGTATATTGTCAAAGCTGATACAACCAGTAATAGTCCTACTACTGCAAGAGGTAATTTTTGCAAAAGTGAGGAAATCATTTATTATGCACTCCTTTCCGACATTAAAATCTATTTATATCAACAATCACAATTTCCGGTTGATTGTTGATTCTCAAAATGTTTTTGTTTTCGAGTCCCGAACTTATAATGAGTGGTCTTCCTTTAACTTCATATCTGCCACAAACATAATGACCGCCTCGGTCCGGCAGAAAGCCTCCGTCATGTGTGTATAATGGACCAATCATTGGTATTTTAACTGTGCCACCGTGGTTATGTCCAGCTAGCATCAAGTCACCCCATGAGTCGGGGGAATATTCTTCAAACACTAACGGCTCGTGAATTGCTGTGATTTTTAAATTGTTCTCATTTGAATACATATATTCATCAAAGTTTTCGCCTGCATATGACCAGAAGGATGACGGATTAGATGTAAGCACTCCATATATATCCACATCGGTTGTCCCGATTGTTATAGTGTCTGACTTGTTTTTAAGTACCTTTACACCGGTTGCTTCAAGTTTTCTTGTAAGATCGTCTGTGATTTCCAAAAGTTTATCCGGTTCACGGTTGTTGTCATTAAAACCATACTTCTTATCAAGTGATTCCTGAGTCAAAGGAATGTCATAATACATTTCCACTTCGTTATTGCCATATATGTAATATGAAGGCGCAACATCTGCAAGTTCCTTGCATAAACTTATGACTCTGTCATTTGATTTTGCTCCTGAATCAGTTATATCTCCGGTATATATAATCAAATCCGGATTTAGGTTTTTAACTCTGTCAACCAACTTTCTATTATTCTTTCCGTATGAACAATTATGCAGGTCGGAAATTTGAATAATTCTTATCTTGTTATTCACCTTAAGGCTGCTTACACTATAAAAGGTCTCTTTGAAATTACGATTCCCAATATAATTACAGCCAATTATTGCAATAGACGCTGCTATCAAAACAAAAATAAGGCTTATTAAAAAGAGTTTCAACACTCTTATGTTTTTCTTGGTTTTTGTAGTAAGTGTATATCCTTTCATAACATAAGTTACCTTCCTTTTATTTTTTCATTACTTTTTTATATAGATTGTACGTGGAATCTGCAACATCATTCCAGTTGTACTTACTGAGTATAAATTCGTCAGCCCCATTTTTTAGTTCCTTAACAATCTTCTCGTCATCGCACATTGCTTGCAGTTTTTCAGCCAAATCTGTTGCATTGCTCTTTCTAAAGTGCATTGCTTTGTTTTCTGTCACCAATGTGTTTTCAGGAATATCCGAGCATAAAACTGCATTGCCATATGCAAGAGCTTCCAAAAGGCTCAAGGACATTCCTTCAATATCAGAAGGAAGAGTAACTACATAAGCATTGCTATATATTTCGCATAATACATCACCTGATATAAAGCCTGTAAAAATAATATCAGGATTTCCCAATGCTTTTTGCTTTAATAGTTCAACATACTCATTAGTATCACTGGTATCCCCTGCGATAACAAGTTTTTTATTTGTTTTAATACTGTTATACGCATCAATCAGGTAATGAACGCCTTTTTCCGCTGTAAGTCTTGAAACGATACAAATATAATCACCTTTTGAAAGTCCGTATATTTTTGTAATTTCGTCTGCTTCTTTTTTATTAGGCTTGTCTATTCCGTTATGAATAAGTACAGTGTCTCGATTATAGGTTTTCTTAAAATACTCACGGGCACTTTCGCTTAAGACAATTATTTCGTCCGCACATTTCACCATGACTTTTTCGCCAAATTTTATATATTTAGAAGCAAATCCCTTGCCCCATTTTTCTCTTTGCCAATCAAGTCCATGAACTGTTGCAACGCACTTTTTCCCAAACATTTTTGGTATCCACATAGCAGCACAAGGACCTTCTGCGTGAAAATGTACTATATCATATTTTCCGAAAGTTGCTAAAAAAGCCGCAGTAAAGGAAGCAACCATAGCAGAGAGTCCTTTTCTGTTGATTGTCCACGCATTTTTAAGTGTTACACCTTTATATTTTTTGTCTTTAACAGTGCCGATATATTCATTTTCCACTTTATCGGAACTGCGGTTGTAGCAGGTAACATCTATTCCTTTTTCGACAAGCAACGGACACAAAGAAGTGAGCACGTTTTCAATTCCGCCACGTCTTGAGGGAATAACTTTATGTCCAACCATTGCAACTTTCATATTTCTATCTCCCATCTTTAAAACAATCAAAATCTGCTTCAAACGGTAAGAATTCGGCTACCTTCCTGTTCCGCTAAGCATAACAATAGGTGTTTTCAGCATTATTAGTATATCACCGGGGAAGGTTCTGTTTTGTATGTAATCAAGGTCCATTTCAACCCACTGTTCAAATGGAATGTCGTTTCTGTTTTTGCTTATCTGCCATGTGCAGGTGAGTCCGGGGGTTACGTGCAGACGAAGCTTCTGATAATCAGTGTAATGTAGAACCTCGCCCGGCAGAGGTGGTCTGGGACCTACCAAAGTCATATCACCTTTGAAAACGTTAAAGAATTGCATCAATTCATCAAGAGATAGTTTTCTTAAGATTTTTCCTACTCTTGTTATTCTCGGATCTTCTTTGATTTTAAAAACAGGTCCGTCCATTTCGTTTTTTTCTTTCAACTGCTCTAAAAGTGCTTCTGCATTAGGACGCATTGTACGGAATTTATACATATAAAAAAGTCGGATCGTAGCCATGTCGTTCTGTGAGCCAAGGAGTTGGAGAGATATTTTGTCTTCCTAAGACCGCTTGGCCTCCGACTTCATCTTTAAAACAATCAAAATCTGCTTCAAACGGTAAAAATTCGGCTACCTTCCTGTTCCGCTAAGCATAACAATAGGTGTTTTCAGCATTATTAGTATATCACCGGGGAAGGTTCTGTTTTGTATGTAATCAAGGTCCATTTCAACC
>JAZNSQ010000003.1:0-108504 GCA_045591265.1 Clostridia bacterium
AGGACAGAGGTTTACAATCCGAAAACCTTCTTCCCTCACGCGGCGTTGCTGGGTCAGGCTTGCGCCCATTGCCCAATATTCCCCACTGCTGCCTCCCGTAGGAGTTTGGACCGTATCTCAGTTCCAATGTGGCCGATCACCCTCTCAGGTCGGCTACTGATCGTCGACTTGGTGAGCCGTTACCTCACCAACTATCTAATCAGACGCGAGCTCACCTCATACCGAATTTCTTTGACCTCAGTACCATGCGATTCCGTGGTCTTATGCGGTATTAGCACCTGTTTCCAAGTGTTATCCCCCTGTATGAGACAGATTACTCACGCGTTACTCACCCGTTCGCCACTAAGTTACATTCGAGCAAGCTCTCCTGCAACTCCGTTCGACTTGCATGTGTTAAGCACGCCGCCAGCGTTTGTCCTGAGCCAGGATCAAACTCTCTAATAAATGGTATATACAGAAACCGGAGTTTCGATATATCTTATTTATGAGTTTTGGCTCATTACTTGTTGTCGCACATTTCTGTGCATCTGGCTTGTATAAATTTCGCCTAAGTTTTTATCTCAAATGAATTTAATTCTTTTGAGCCCTTACGCTATTCAATTTTCAAGGTTCTGCCCGCCCTCTTTTTTTGAGAGAGCTTGTTTATTATACCTCATACTCCGCCTTATGTCAACACTTTTTTTAAGTTTTTTTAAACTTTTTTGTTGTTTCCATATTGCCTTTCTGTTCGGCACAACGCTGTTTATATTAACACATCCGCTTTCCCTTGTCAACACCTTTTTTAAAATTACAAATATTATAATTAAATGTTGAATTTTGAGAGCTTTTATTGTATAATATATGAGATAAATTCAAAGGAGGATTACTATGACAGTTCTCGAAAGATACGAAGCTTTAAAAAGTAAAGTTATAAATAGGAAAGAAGAATTTTTAAAACTAATAAACTTTATGGAAAATGAAACGGATTATTTAAACAGCCCTGCAAGCACACGCTTTCATCTTTGCAGAAAGCAGGGACTATTAGAGCATAGCGTAAATGTTGCTGAAACCATGCTTAAAGTACGAGAAGCGCTTGCCCCCGATATTGATGAAGAAAGCTGTATTATAACTGCACTTATTCACGACCTTGGGAAAGCAGGAATGCCGGGGAATCCCCAATATCTTGAAAATGAGCCTACTCCAAGACAAAAACAATATGGCTATGGCGCATCTATTCCCTATAGAATGAATGACAAATTAACTTATTTAAGCGTACCGCTTCGTTCACTTTACCTTGCGCTTCCTTATATTCATTTATCTGAAAGTGAAGTTCAGGCGGTAATGTATCACGACGGACAGTATGTAGATGATAATAAATCTGTAGCCACAAAAGAGACTCCCCTGCTTCTTTTATTACAGTATGCAGACACATGGAGCACCTTTGTTATTGAAAAGAAGTAAGGAAAGGAAAAGACAATGATTGAACCAAAAAACATACGAAACATTGCTATCATAGCTCACGTTGACCATGGAAAAACAACCCTCGTTGATGCGATGCTTCGTCAAAGCGGTGTTTTCAGAGAAAATGAACATGTTGAAGAACGCGTTATGGATTCAAATGACATTGAAAAAGAACGCGGAATTACAATTCTTGCAAAAAACACAAGCCTTGAATATAACAATACAAAAATCAATATTATAGATACACCAGGTCACGCCGATTTTGGCGGTGAGGTTGAACGTGGATTAAAAATGGCAGACGGCGTTTTACTCCTTGTTGATGCATTTGAGGGTTGTATGCCACAGACTCGCTTTGTTCTAAAAAAAGCGCTTGAGCTTGATTTATCTATTATAATGGTAGTAAATAAGGCAGACAGACCGAATGCACGTCCGTATGAAGTTACGGATGAGCTTCTTGAACTATTTTTAGATCTTGATGCAACTGAAAGTCAGCTTGACTCCCCTGTGGTATATGTTTCAGGCCGTGACGGTTGGGCAAGTCTTTCGCCCGACAATCATCCCTCTGACCTAAAAGTACTTTTTGACCTTATTTTGTCGCACATTCCGGCACCTAAAGATACGCGCGATGGTGATTTTCAGATGCTTGTATCGAATATTGACTATGACACCTTCACGGGAAGAATTGCTGTAGGCAGAATAAACCGCGGAATTGTAAAAACAAATATGCCAATAACTATCAGTTCGGATTCCATTACACCCTACAATGCGCACGTGTCAAAGCTTTTTTGCTACAAAGACCTTTCAAAAGAGGTTGTAACGGAAGCAGGCGCAGGTGAAATTGTTGCTATAAGCGGTGTCGATAAAATAAATATCGGTGACACAATCTGTGCAGGCGGAATTGTTGAGCCACTCCCCTTTACTCCTGCGGATGAACCCGTTTTATCGATGAGCTTTTCCGCAAATAACAGCCCCTTCGCTGGGCAGGACGGAGATTATGTCACAAGCCGTCATATAAGAGACAGACTCTTTAAAGAGCTTGAAAGTAATATTGCCCTAAAGGTAGAAGAAACTGACTCCCCTGACACTTATATTGTTTCGGGACGTGGCGAGCTTCATCTTTCAGTTTTAATTGAAAATATGCGCCGTGAGGGTTATGAATTTATGGTTGGCAAACCCAAAACCATAAACAAAGAAATTGACGGAGTTGTTTGTGAGCCTTACGAAGCACTTACAATTGACGTCCCTGATGAATTCACCGGAACTGTTATGGAGGGAATCGGTACAAGGCGCGGAACACTTACCGATATGGCACCGGGCGCTACGGGGTATACAAAACTTAAATTCTCAATTCCCGCGCGTGGTCTTATAGGTTATAGAAGTGAACTTTTAACTGCTACAAAAGGTACAGGCATTATGAATCATATATTTGACAGATATGAGCCTCTTTTTAAAGGTGAACTTGTAACTCGCCAGCGCGGAAGTCTTATTGCCTACGAAACGGGTGACGCTGTTGCCTACGGTCTATTTAATTCGCAAGACCGCGGGCAGCTATTTATCTCCCCGGGCGAAAAGGTCTACGAGGGTATGGTAGTCGGTGAATGCAGTCGTCCCGAAGATATTGTTGTAAATGTATGCAAGCGTAAGCATGCAACCAATATGCGCGCCGCAGGAAGTGACGAGGCGCTTCGTCTATCCCCTCCTAAAATTTTAAGTTTGGAAGAAAGTATTGAATTTCTTGCCGATGATGAGTTACTTGAGGTTACGCCAAACTTCTTAAGAATAAGAAAGAGAATTCTCAATTCCGACCTTCGCGCAAAAGAGGCGAACAGACTTAAAAAACAAATGTAACTTATTGACTTTTAAGGAAAATTAATATATTCTAAATATATAAAAGTAAATGGAGGTATAAATTATGCGTAGTTTTGAAATTCACGATTTGGATGTTTCGGCTTTTGTAAAAGAGCTTAATAACTGTACCGGTCAGGTATGGATGACAACAAGTGACGGAGACAAGATAAATTTAATGTCAGCTTTTTGCCGTGTTGTTGGTCTTATGAGCATTGTTGAAGGTGGAAAGCTCAGCCGTGCGACTATCGAATGCGAAAATGAGCAGGACGAAAGCAGACTCTTTAGATTAAACCTTTATGGTAAGGTTGAAGATAAATAATTTAAGAGGATGATTATATGAATAAAGTTATTATTACAATTGGTCGTGAATTCGGAAGCGGCGGAAGAGAAATCGGTATGAAGCTCGCTGAAAAATTAAACATTCCCTTTTATGATAAAGAAATAATTTTACATACTGCAGAAAAATCAAATCTTGAGCCAAGTATTGTTGAGAGATTTGATGAACAGCACTCTCTCCCCGTTTTTAATCACTCCAACGTATTTGATATTTACCAGATGCCTATGTCTGACCGCGTATACATAGCGCAGGCAGATGTAATCCGTGAGATTGCTCAAAAGAGCGGGTGTGTAATAGTTGGAAGATGTGCCGATTATATTTTAAATGAATTTCCTGAAAAGGTAAGCGTTTTTATTCATGCTGATATGAAAGACAAGGTTGAGCGCAAGCGCGCAATACTTCCTGACAAAAAGGATTCTGAAATAGAAAGTCACATCAGAAGAATTGATAAAAAGCGCGCAAAATACTATACATACTACACAGATAACGTATGGGGCAATTCTTCAACGTATGATTTATGTATAAACAGCAGTCTTCTTGGAATTGACGGAACTGTTAATCTTATAATTGATGCAGTTAATATGCGTAAATAAATAAAAATCAGGTGCATTTTTGTGTGCATCTGATTTTTATTTACAAAAAGAGCTAAAATTTTTAAATTTACTCTTGAATAGATATGGAAAAAATGGTAGAATATTTAAAGTTAATTGAAAGGAGTTTATATATGAACTATTCACATGAAGTAGAAAACATGTGCATCGTTGCAAAAGGTGTTAAGCATGAGCCTGCACCTATCCCGCAAGAAGGCACATGGACTTATTCAAAGCAAATTACAGACATTAACGGCCTTACACACGGTGTTGGCTGGTGCGCTCCCCAGCAGGGTGCGTGCAAGCTTACTCTTAATGTTAAAAACGGCATTATCGAAGAAGCTCTTGTTGAAACACTTGGCTGCTCCGGTATGACACATTCAGCTGCTATGGCATCTGAAATTCTTCCCGGCAAAACACTTTTAGAGGCACTTAATACAGACCTCGTTTGTGATGCAATAAACACTGCTATGCGTGAGCTTTTCTTGCAGATTGTTTACGGCAGAACACAAACAGCTTTTTCAGAAGGCGGTCTTCCCATCGGTGCTGGACTTGAAGACCTTGGTAAAGGACTTCGCAGTCAGGTTGGTACACTCTTTAGCACAAAGGCTAAAGGACCTCGCTACCTTGAGCTTGCAGAAGGTTACATAACAAAGATGGCACTTGATAGTGACAACCAGGTTATCGGTTACAAGTTTGTACACCTTGGCAAAATGATGGAAGCAATCCGTAAGGGTGTTGACGCAAACGAAGCGCTTGAAAAGGCTACAGGCCAGTACGGTAGATTTGATGACGCGGTTAAAGTTATTGACCCGCGTGAAGAATAAGAGAGGGGGATTTTAAAATGGCATTATTTGAAAGCTACGAAAGAAGAATTAATCAAGTAAACGCAGCTCTTAACAAGTACGGCATTGCCTCCCTCGAAGAAGCAAAGAAGATTTGTGATGACAAGGGTATTGATGTATATAACCTTATTAAGAGCATTCAGCCCATATGCTTCGAAAACGCTTGCTGGGCATATATCACAGGTACAGCTATTGCAATCAAGAAGGGTTGCACAAAGGCTGCAGACGCTGCTGAAGCAATCGGTGAAGGTCTTCAGGCATTCTGCATTCCGGGTTCTGTTGCTGACGACCGTAAGGTTGGTCTTGGTCACGGCAACCTTGCAGCTATGCTTCTTCGCGAAGAAACAAAGTGCTTTGCATTCCTTGCAGGTCACGAATCATTTGCAGCGGCTGAAGGTGCTATCGGCATCGCAAACAGTGCTAACAAGGTAAGAAAAGAACCTCTTCAGGTTATTCTTAATGGTCTTGGCAAAGATGCTGCACAGATTATCTCAAGAATTAATGGTTTCACATTTGTTGAAACAAAGTTTGATTATATGACAGGTAAGCTTGAAATCGTAAATGAAAAGGCTTACTCAAACGGTCCGAGAGCAAAGGTTCGTTGCTATGGTGCAGACGATGTTCGTGAAGGCGTAGCAATCATGCATCAGGAAAAGGTTGACGTTTCTATCACAGGTAACTCAACTAACCCGACTCGCTTCCAGCATCCCGTTGCAGGTACATATAAGAAGGAATGTAATGAAATCGGCAAAAAGTACTTCTCTGTTGCATCAGGTGGTGGTACAGGTCGTACACTTCATCCCGATAATATGGCTGCAGGCCCCGCTTCTTACGGCATGACAGATACAATGGGAAGAATGCACTCTGACGCGCAGTTTGCAGGTTCTTCTTCTGTTCCTGCTCACGTTGAAATGATGGGACTTATCGGCGCTGGTAACAACCCCATGGTTGGTATGAGCGTTGCATGCGCAGTTGCTATCGAAGAAGCAAGCAAATAATCTTAATATTAAAAAGCATAAACCAGGCATATCAAAATGATATGCCTGGTTTTTTTCTAAATACATCAAAAGTATATTCAGAAACAGTTCCTTGTACTATGAAAATTTAACATTTTGCAGTTTTAAAAATCAATTTAACTTTATCACTTATAATCTTATTTATTTTTATGTACCCCTATTTTGATATTTTAACCTATTTTAGGTTAAATGCAAATACTACCTTTGAATTTGGTTAAAATAAATTTGAGGGTGATAATTATATGTATAATAGAATTCGTGATTTAAGAGAAGATAAGGATTTAACACAGTCGCAAGTTGCTCAAATGCTGGGAATGTCTCAAACAGGATATTCAAAATATGAAACGGGTGAAAATGATATTCCCACTTATGTACTTATTAAGCTATCAGACTTTTATTGTGTCAGCATAGATTACATTCTCAATCAAACTGATATTCCTACAAGAAATAAGTAAAAAGAAAATCGCAGTGTAAAATAGGTGAGTACAATGATAAAAAGCAAATCTGATTATAACTATTACATATCAATTGATAAAAAAGCAAATGGCGTAAATGGTTTTTTATCCTTACTAAACAATGATTTATGCAGATACGTCCTTCTTATGAGAAAGTATGAGTATTATACTAACTGTAAGAAGAATAAAGTTGTGAGGCTTTGTCTTCGCATTCGCTTTAAAAAATTGAGTGAAAAATATGGATTTTCTATTGGAATCAACACTTTCGGACCGGGACTAAATATTATTCATAAGGGAACGATACTTGTTAATCCATACTCTAAAATAGGCTCAAATTGTCGTTTGAATGCTGATGTCGTTATTGGGACAGAGTTTGGCACGCACGATAAATGTCCCACAATTGGCGACAACTGTTATATTGCACCAGGCGCAAAAATTATTGGTAAAATAAATATTGGAAATGACTGCTTAATCGGCGCAAACTCTGTCGTAACAAAGGATGTTCCTGATAATGTTACTGTTGGTGGGGTTCCTTTTAAAATAATCAAAGAATCAGGAACTAAAGGAAGGTTTGCTTACTATCCATCATAATTTTAAAAATAGCTGACGAAATTTGTCAGCTATTTTTTTATTTTCGACTATTGATAATTCCCAAAAAAAGCATTATAATAGATTTATACAGATTGGAGGTATTTTTATGTATATAACTGAAGATATTAAATATATCGGCGTTAATGACCATGATGTTGATTTATTTGAAGGGCAATACATTGTTCCTAACGGAATGGCATATAATTCATATGTAATTATTGATGAAAAAATTGCCGTGATGGACACGGTTGACTCCAGATTTTCTCACGAATGGCTTGATAATATAAAGGAAGCTATCGGCTCTCGCAAGCCTGATTACCTTGTTGTTCAGCATATGGAGCCTGACCATTCTGCAAATATTGCAAAATTTCTTGAAGTTTACCCCGATGCCCAGATTGTCGGCAACACCAAAACCTTCACAATGATTGATAATTTCTTTGGCAAGCCAAAATATGATAAACATATTGTAAATGAAGGTGACACACTTTCTCTTGGAAAGCATAATCTTACCTTTGTCTTTGGACCTATGGTTCACTGGCCCGAGGTTATGCTTACTTACGATTCTACCGATAAGGCGCTTTTCTCTGCCGATGCTTTTGGTAAGTTTGGTGCTCTTGACAGAGAGGAAGAATGGGATTGCGAGGCAAGGCGTTATTACTTCGGCATCGTTGGGAAATACGGCGCACAGGTGCAGAGTCTTCTTAAAAAAGCATCAGGCATTGATATCGACATCATTCTTTCCTTGCATGGTCCAGTTTTAAAGGAAAGCCTTTCACATTATCTAAGTCTCTATGACATATGGTCAAGCTATGGTGTTGAAAGTGAAGGTATTGTTATTGCATACACTTCAGTTTATGGTAATACTAAAAAAGCGGTTGAAGTTTTAACTGAAAAGCTTTACAAAAACGGTTGCCCCAGGGTTGTAGTTCACGACCTTGCTCGCACCGATATGGCAGAAGCGGTTGAAGATGCATTCCGCTACGGAAAGCTTGTACTTGCAACAACTACCTATAACGGAGACGTTTTTCCCTTTATGCGTGAATTTATAAATCACCTTAAAGAAAGAAATTACCAGAACCGCACGATTGCGCTAATTGAAAACGGCTCATGGGCACCAACTGCAGCAAAGGTGATGCGCGAAAGCCTTTCTACGCTTAAAAACATTACTTTTACAGATACCACAGTAAAAATAATGTCAGCGCTTGATAAGGAAAGCTCTCTTCAGGTTGAAGAGCTTTCGAAAGAACTTTGTCAGGACTACTCCCCTGCATCCTTAGATATGAACGCCCTTTTTAAAATTGGATACGGCTTATATGTTGTAACTTCAAATGACGGTGCAAAGGATAACGGAATTATTGTAAATACTATATCTCAAGTCACTGATGCCCCCAAAAGAGTTTCGGTAACAATCAACAAAAACAGTTATTCTTGTCACACTATTAAAAGAACGGGCATAATGAATGTAAATTGTTTAAATACCGATGCCCCCTTTGAAACATTTAAAAACTTTGGTTTCCAAAGCGGAAGAACCGTAGATAAATTTAAAGGAATTGAAGTTTTACGTTCACAAAACGGACTCCGCGTTCTTCCGGAGTTTATAAATGCCGTGATGTCCCTTAAGGTTATAGATACGGTAGACCTTGGCACACACACAATGTTTATATGTGATATTGAAGAAGCAAAAATTATAAATAACAAAGAAACAATGACTTATACGTATTACCAGGAAAATGTTAAACAAAACCAGAAGGTAAATACTAAAAAAGGCTATGTTTGTAAGATATGCGGATTTGTATATACGGGTGATGTGCTTCCTGACGGATACATCTGCCCCCTTTGTAAGCATGACGCATCATTCTTTGAACCTATAGGAGAGGAGGATTAATTATGAAATACGGTTGCCCCTGTGGTTATGAATATGACCCGAGCGTAGGCGATCCCGATAACGGAATAGCACCAGGCACAGCCTGGGAAGATATTCCGGAGGATTTTGTCTGCCCCGTATGCGGTCTTGGCAAAGATGCATTTGTAGAAGAATAATCAAAATAAAGCGCCCCTTGGGCGCTTTATTTTTACATCATATTGACTTTGTTTTTTAAATATTATAAAATCATATTGGAGTGATTTTATGTGTGAAATTATAAATAAGTTAAGAGAAACACGCTCTCTTTCAAATGGTGAGCTTCTCGAGCTTCTTTCCACAACTAAATATGATGACTCTCTCCTTTCTTCTGCAGACGAAGTAAGAAGAAGTATTTACGGAGACAAAGTATACATCCGAGGACTTATTGAGTTTTCAAACTACTGCAAAAACAACTGCAACTACTGCGGAATACGTGCGCAGAATGGAAAAGTCAAAAGATACCGCCTTACTAAAGAGGAAATACTCTCTTGTTGTGAAAACGGCTATAGCCTCGGTTTTCGTACCTTTGTACTTCAGGGTGGTGAAGACCCCTTCTTTACAGATGAAATTTTATGCGATATAGTTTCTTCAATAAGAAAAAATTATCCTGACTGTGCAATCACACTTTCAGTCGGCGAAAGAAGTAAGGAAAGCTATATTTCTCTTTTTAATGCCGGTGCGAACAGGTATCTTCTTCGCCACGAAGCAATAAATGAAAAGCTCTATTCCCTTCTACATCCCGAAGAAATGAGTTTAGATAACCGAAAGGAATGCCTTTTTAATCTTAAGGAAATTGGCTATCAGGTTGGAACGGGCTTTATGGTCGGCGCACCTTTTCAGACAATTGACAATGTAATCGAAGATATACGCTTTATCGAGGCTCTTCAGCCTGATATGATTGGAATTGGCCCATATGTAAGGCATCAGAATACTCCGCTTAATACCTTTGACAATGGTAGCTGCGACTTAACAATTAAGCTTGTTGCACTTTTTCGCCATATGCTTCCATATGCGCTTATTCCTGCAACAACGGCACTTGGAACACTGCTTCCTGACGGGCGCGAGAGGGCTCTAAAGGCAGGCGCAAATGTTGTAATGCCTAACCTCTCCCCTAAAAAAACAAGAAAACTTTATTCAATCTATGAAAATAAAATTTCCACAGGTGAGGAAGCTGCCGAAAGCAAACGACTCCTTGAAAAAAGAGTAAAAAAGGCAGGCTACAGAGTGGTTACTGATATAGGAAATGTTATAAAGGAGAAAACCAATGACTAAAAGGGCACTTATTGCTATGAGTGGCGGTATCGATTCAAGCATATGCGCGTACCTTATGAAGGAAAAAGGGTATGATTGCACAGGCGCCACAATGGAGCTTTTTGATAAAGAAAATATAGGGATAATCGAAAGTCAGTCCTGCACAACAAAGAAGGATGTAGAAGATGCCCGTAGTGTGTGTGATGCGCTTTCCATCCCCCACCTCATACTTGATTTTTCTGACCGTTTCAAAGAATGTGTAATCGATAATTTTATAAATTCGTATGAGTCAGGCATAACTCCAAATCCGTGTATTGAGTGTAATCGTCACCTTAAATTTGCCAAACTATTCGAAACAGCAGATAAAGAGAATTGTGATTTATTGGTAACGGGGCATTACGTACGGACAGAATATGATGAAAAAAGCAAAAGATTCCTTCTTAAAAAAGCGCTTGACCCTAATAAAGACCAAAGCTATGTTTTGTATTCTCTTACTCAAAGTCAGCTTGCGCGCGTATATTTCCCGCTTGGTGAAATTGAAAAAACGAGCGTGCGCGAAATAGCCAAAAAGCTTGGCTTTGTAAATTCAGAGAAAAAGGAAAGTCAGGATATCTGCTTTGTTGAAGGCTCCTACTTTGATTTTATTAAGAATACTACAAATAAAACTTATCCTGAGGGGGATTTTATAGATAAAGACGGAAACATTTTAGGTACGCATAAAGGAATTATCCGCTATACCATAGGACAAAGAAAAGGGCTTGGTCTTTCCTTTGATAAACCAATGTTTGTAACAAAGGTAGACGTGCAAAGTAACACTGTAACACTCGGTCCTCATGAAGAGCTTTTTTCAGATACTCTCATCGCGGATAATATAAACTTAATTTCCGTAAGTGAAATAAAAGAGCCTATGCGCGTACATGCAAAGGTTCGATATCGTCACCAGGAAGCTCCTGCAACTATAAAACAAATGGATGATGGAAAAATATTAGTTAAATTTGACCAGCCCCAACGTGCTATTACTAAAGGGCAGGCAGTCGTCTTTTATGATGGTGACATTGTCGTCGGCGGAGGAACGATTGTATAAAAAAATAGAACTGTAAAATTTACAGTTCTATTTTTTATGCGAATGATGTGAATGGCTTGATTTTCTTTTGTAACTGTGGCTTTTATGCCTGTGACTATGCTTATGTCTATGTTCACTTTTATGCTTGCCTTTACCATAGGTCTTTATTTTTTGGCGCCTTGCCTGAATTTTTGGCGCAATAAATCTTGTTAAAGTCATTAATATGAATAAAACAATATTTATCACAAAAATTGAAAACCAGCTTCTTAAAGAAAAAGGCTCACAAGCGCGAAGTGGTAAAAATATGTAGTTAAAAATACTTGGCGGTATAAAAAAATAACCAACATAAGATAAAACAAAGACAGTCCCGCACGGAAGAAGCACATCCAGCCAGTACGGCCTTAAACGACCTTTTTTATATGAACGCCTGAAAGTATATGAAAGCACCAAAACCAAAAATACAACTAAAGCAATAAGCATTGCTCCCGTATTAATTTCTCTGAAAAAGGAGTGAATCATAAGGGCTGTGCATGAAGCAATTATGCTCGAAAAGACTGGCATAATCATTCTTTCAAGAAATCTTCTTAATTTTTTGTGCTTTTTCACTTTTTTGGTTGTAATTGTAACTTTTTGATTTGCAAAATCACTTCTCTTACAGTTTATTTAATTTAAAATTCGAACTCCGCTTTTCCTTCCGAAAGCTTTAAAATTGCAGAAAAATACTTACCTGTTTTCTTTGAATAAAAGCCGTCAAGTCTTACCTTTTCCCCTGAAATGAGCTTTTTTACAACAGCTTTTGAAATTACCTTTCCCGAAATTACATTACTTACGCTAAACTTACATCCGTCTTTATAATTAGAGCAAACGTAACCATACCTTCCGCGCACAACTTCTCCCTCGCAAAGCGGACATTTACAGATAACATCTCCCACAAAACCGTCATCATTTTCTTCGTTTTTACCTTCAAATACACTTTTGATTTCGTTTTGCGCAAGAAGAATACTGTCCTTAACTGTAATTTCACCCTTGTAAACCTTTTTAAGTGCCTGACCTAAAAGAGAAGTCTTATACTTATCCATACTTATTCCCATTCTATTTATGGACTCTACAAGATATTCTCCTTGAGGAAGTATCGTATAAACATCTTTTTTAAGAGATATGTATTCACTTTTTATCGCATTTTCAATTATTCCCGTTCTTGTTGCTTCCGTTCCAAGCTCTAAGCCGTCAAACATTGCCTTATATTCCGCTTCTTCATCATCTGACTGGGCATTTTGTTTATCTTCGCGAAAAGGATTTTTAAGGTAGTTATTGAGCGTTTCAATCGTGTAGTGCTTCGGCGGTGTGGTTTCTTTTTCTTTTGGAATGAAATTTACTTCTATTTTGTCACCTTTATTTATTGGGGGAAGTATTTTATCCTTCTTATTATAATCATCATATTTTGTCCAGCCGGCATTTAGAATGATTGTGCCTTTAAGATTAAACTCTTCCATACCGCCCACGTCTATTGTGATTTCGCTTTTTTCAGCCAGACACTCTTCTTTGCAAAAAACTGCCACAAATCTGCGAAGCACTGCACCGTAAACCTTCGCCTCATCTTCTGTTAGCTTTCCTTTTTCGGGGATTTTATGTGTTGGGGTCAGTGCAGAGTGTGACTCAATTTTTGAATCATCAAATATACTTTTGCTATCCTTAAACGCAATGTCATAGCCAAGGATTGAGATTGCACCTATTATTCCCTTTACCTTGTCCTTTTCCGCAGTTGCCATATATTCAGAGTTTGTTCTGGGATATGTTACAAAGCCTCTTTCATAAAGCGACTGAAGTATTTTAAGGCTTTCATCCATCGGCATTTTATACTTTTTGCCAAGCACATTCTGTAGCTTTGTAAGTGAGTATAGCTTTCCCGTCTGCACCTTTTCTTTCTTTACCTTTTTGTCCTTGACGATAGCTTCCTTTTCATTATAAAGCGCGCAAAGCTCATTTGCTTTTTCTATTTCTTCTTTATTAAATTTCTTTTTGCTTGTAAGCTCGATTTCGCTTTCACCGATTACAGTTTTGCTGTAAGGTGCGTAGTAAATTTCACTTTTGAAGTTTGAGATTTCCTTGTCACGCTGATATATTGCTTTTACAATCGGCACAATAACGCGCCCCACGCGAAGAAGCGTGCCCGTTTTAAGAGTTGCATACCTTGTAAGATTTATTCCGTATAGCCAGTCAATAAAGGTTCTTGCGTACCCTTCTTTTGCAAGGTTATCGTACTCCTCGTCACTTTTCAGATTTAAAAGCTCACTTTGTATCGTTTCACTCGTCTGGTCAGGAAGCCAAAGCCTCATAATGTTTTTTCCTTCCGCCTCTGCCATACGAATACACGTACGCACAATTATTTCACCCTCACGGTCAGAGTCTCCCGCATTTATAATGGTATCAACGTCTTCTCTTTGGCAAAGCGTTTTTATAAGCTCAAACTGTTTTTTAACACCCTCATCGGTGTTTTTATTTTTATCCTTCTTAAGCTCAAACACGTACTTTTTTGGAAAGCACGGAAGATTCTTAATTGTCCAGTTATTGGTCCCGTCAGGGTTAGGCGAATAGTGCTCAATATCTGCAAGTGAAAACAGATGGCCAAATGCCCATGTGACAATGTAGTCATTTCCCACAAAGCAGTTGCCATCCTTTTTCATATTACCGATTGCCGATACAATATTTCTTGCTAAACTTGGTTTTTCAGCTATAATAAGTTTCATACTCTAGCCCTCAAAAGCATTTTTTATAATTTCATACCTGGGTCTTTCATCCTTGCTTAAATCGCCCGTAATGAGTACGGCATCAAAGCGCACAGGTGTGTCATAAAGATTGTTTTTCATTATGTAAATTTTTGATGCCTTTAAAATCTTTTCTCTTTTTCTTTTATCTATCATTTCAGCAGGCGTTCCAAAGCTTTCAGTTTTACGAAGCTTTACTTCGATAAATGCGACAAACTCCCCGTCACGCGCAATAATATCAATTTCTCCAACGCGGGCGTTAAAATTCTTTTCTATAATTTTATATCCGCTTTTTTTAAGAATTTTCTCTGCAAAAAGCTCCCCCGCTTTTCCAATATCGGTTGCTTTTTTATACGAATTTTTTGATAAAAGTTTTTCTGTGAATTTCACACGGACCATACTCCTTAAGCGCCTCTATATGTAATTTCGTTCCATACCCTTTATGCTTTTCAAATCCGTACTGGGGATATTTTTCGGAAAGCTTTAGCATATATCTGTCACGCTCTACTTTAGCAAGAATTGATGCCGCAGCGATATTTGCGCTTTTCATATCGCCCTTTACAACCGTTTCGTATGGATAAGCGCAATCCTTAATGCAGTCACCGTCAACAAGCACAAAATCTGCCTTTTTGGAAAGCTTTTCTATGGCTCTGTTCATCGCAAGGTATGTTGCATTTCTTATGTTTATTTCATCAATTTCCTCACACGTTGCAGTCTCTACCGCGTAGCAGATTGCATTCTCCTTAATTTTTTCGTACAATTCTTCACGCTTTTTTTCACTTATCTTTTTCGAATCATTAAGTCCTTCAATTATAAGTCCGTGCGGGAGTATAACTGCACCAGCATACACACTTCCTGCAAGAGGGCCACGTCCTGCCTCATCAACTCCTGCAATAAGGCAGTAGCCTTTTTTGTAAAGCCCCTCTTCAATTTCCCACATATTTTTAAGCCTTATTAACTCTTCTTCTTTCATAATTCACCTATTCAAGCGTAATTCTTCCTATTTTCGCACCTCTGAATTCGTCAAGCACAATCTTTGCACCACGAAGGAAGTCAATCTCGTTACCCTTTAGGATAAATCCACGCTTTCTGCATATTTTTTCAAGTATTTCAAAGCCTTGCAGTCCCTCTTCAAGCTCAATTTTATACCTTTCCATAAGCTCATTGGGGTAATTTTTTGCTAAAAATTCACAAAGCTTTGCGCTAAGCTCTTCAACATCTAATACGTCATCTTTAATAGCACCCGTAAAAGCAAGCTTTAATGCAACATCCTTATCCTCAAATTTGGGCCATAGAATTCCCGGGGTATCAAGTAGCTCCATACCATTTTTAAGTGATATCCACTGCTTTCCGCGGGTTACACCGGGTCTGTCCTCCGCCTTTGCGCTTGTTTTTTGCGAAAGCTTATTTATAAATGAGCTTTTTCCCACATTCGGAATTCCGCAAATCATAATTTTAATTGAACGGTTTACAAATCCACGGCTTTTATCATGTTCAATCTTTTCTTTTAAAAGTTCTCTTACGCTGTCAGTAATTTTTGCAATTCCCTTTGAATCATTACAGCTTACGGCTATCGCCATTATCCCGCTTTTTTTAAATCTCTCAAGCCATTTTTGAGTCTGGGCAGGGTCAGCAATATCGCTTTTATTTATAACTAAAAGCACCTTTTTTGAGCCAATAAGTTTGGGAAGTTCAGGATTACGGCTGCTTTGCGGGCATCTTGCATCGCAAAGCTCCACAACGCAATCGCACATCTTAATATGCTCCGCAATCATTCTTTTGGTTTTGGTCATATGACCCGGAAACCATTGTATATTCATAGAATTATCCATATTATTTCCTCTTTATTTGCGAGTATATATTTTAAATTCATTCATTGGCCAGAATCTCACTACTGCTCGCCCTATTATAGAATCCTTTGGAATTGCACCAATAATTCTTCCGTCAGTGCTATGATTTCTGTTGTCCCCCATAACAAAAACGTGGTCCTCGGGGATATCAATCTCACGGATTGTTCCCTGTCCAATCATAGGCTCACCAAGATAAGGCTCATCAATCTTTTCTCCATCAACGTATACTGCATTTTGTGAGTAGTCAATTCTTACATTCTGCCCTTCAGTTCCGATTACTCTCTTTACCCAGTAAACGTTATCGTCATATCCTTCGGGATTAAATATAACAATATCGCCATGCTCCGGCTCATAATTTACGCGCCAGACAATCATTCTGTCGTTATGCGTAAGGGTAGGCTCCATTGATTGCCCGTCAACCCTTACCACAGTAAAAACAAAGCTTCTTATAATAAGCGCAAGTACAACTGCAATAACAATTGCCTGAATCCACTCTAAAAATTCACTTTTTGCGCTTTTTTTCTTTGTATTCTCTTCTATTACTTCTTTTTCTTCTATGTCAAATTCTTTTTTGTTTTCTTCCATTTTTATATCCCCTTTTATGATAAAAAAAGGGCTGCAATGCAGCCCACTTTTTTTCGACTATTAAAGTCTTTCTTTAACTTTTGCTGCCTTACCAACTCTATCACGGAGATAGTAAAGTTTAGCACGTCTAACCTTACCGTGTCTTACAACCTCGATATGGTCAAGGCTCGGTGTGTTAACAGGGAATGTTCTTTCAACACCTACTCCGTATGAAAGACGTCTTACAGTAAATGTTTCCTGAATTCCGCCATGCTTTTTAGAAATAACGGTACCTTCAAACATCTGAAGTCTTTCCTTTGCGCCTTCCTTTACCTTTACGTACAACTTAACATAGTCACCTATTTCAAGTTTGGGAAGGTCTGTTCTGATTTGTTCCTGAGTTATCGCCTTTAAAACGTCCACTCAAAGCACTCCTTTCTTGCCCGCTTATGCGGTTAAATTAAAGCGTTCGTACGAAAGAATGCAGAGGACCGCTTTTTACCTTGATACTATAACACACTTTTTTTAGAAATGCAAGCATTATTTTCAATTTTTTTATTTTTAAATAGCATCGCACGAAAGTTGGTCATAAAGCACGTCACTAAGCGTCATGGGAGTAACACATCCGTCAGAGAGCATATCTATCATTTTTATTGCATCTTTCTTATCTGCAAACACGCTTTCAAAGAATTTTCTTTCCTTCAGGGTTCTTTCCCCCGGAAGCTGGGTATACATATCTATCCCTATTCCGTATGTAGGTCTGAAAAACTCTGCTGAGTCAGTTTCTCTTGCATAATAGTAAAGAATTATTCTGTCACCAAGCTCGCTTTGAGTTTCATTTACTTTCATATACATTGGCTCGTTCATATCAACACCTCCGATTTTGTATTTCGCATTATATATCCGTTTTTTCGCAATTTCCATAAATATTTTTTTGTATATATTACGCCTTATATTTTACAATATTTTCCATTTGTTTACAATGACATTCTTTGTCGTTTTATACATAGTATTTAATTATTTTGTAATAATTGATTGTTTTTGCCTGCACAAAGCTGATTATTTCGTTATTTTAGTTTTTTGGTTTTTACATATACATTTTTTTGCTTGAAAAACGGCTTATAATATATTATAATAAATATGTTTAGGGAGTTATATTTATGAACTTTGATTTTTTACCTGTTTCAAAAGAGGATATGGATGCGCGCGGATGGGATTCGTACGATTTTTTATATATAACGGGGGATGCATATGTTGACCACCCCTCCTTTGGTTGTGCAATTATTTCGAGAGTGCTTGAATCACGGGGCTACCGTGTTTGCATTTGCCCACAGCCTGATGTAAATAATCCTGACCATTTAGCGTCATTTGGAATGCCTAACCTTGGCGTTTTAATTTCCGGCGGTGTAATAGACTCAATGGTAAATCACTATACCGCGTCTAAAAAAAGGCGCCACAGTGACGTATACACTGCAGGAGGCGCAATGAGTAAAGCCCCCGACAGATGCGTTATAGTATATTCAAATCTGGCACGCCGTGTTTTTGGGGATGTTCCGATAATTATAGGCGGGACGGAAGCAAGCCTTCGCAGATTTGCGCATTACGACTACTGGCAGGATAAAGTAAGAAGAAGTATTCTTGTTGATTCAGGTGCCGATATATTAAGCTTTGGCATGGGTGAAAAATCAGTTGTAGAAATTGCAGATAAACTTTCGCAGGGAATCCCTGTAAATCATATAACAAATGTGTATGGAACATGTTATCTTTCTGATTCTGTTCCTAAAAAGGCTATTGAAATTCCATCCTTTGAAAAAGTCAGCACAGATAAAACAAAGTATGCCGAGGCGGCGGCAATAGAGTATTTTGAGCAAGACAGCATCCGCGGAAAAATACTCGCCCAGCGCCACGGGGACAAATACCTTGTGCAACTGCCCCAGTCTCCCCCTCTTTCTCAAAAAGAGATGGACAGGGTTTATGCGCTTAACTACACTCGAAAAAGTCACCCTATGTATGATAAAGAGGGCGGTGTACCCGCACTTAATGAGGTTAAATTTTCAATAACATCCTCGCGCGGTTGCTTTGGCAGTTGTTCATTTTGTGCGCTTACCTTTCATCAGGGCAGAGTTATTCAGTCAAGAAGCCATCAGTCCATTTTATCTGAAGCCGAAAAGCTTGTTTGGGATGAGGATTTTAAGGGCTACATACATGACGTGGGCGGTCCTACCGCAAACTTCCGTGCCCCCTCTTGCAAAAAGCAGTTAAAAGCAGGTACATGCCGTGACAGGCAGTGCCTCTACCCCTTTATATGCCCGAATGCAGAAATTGACCACAGTGACTACCTCTCTCTTTTGAGGAAACTACGAAGTATCCCAAAAGTTAAAAAGGTTTTTATAAGAAGCGGTATTCGTTACGACTACCTTATAAATGATAAGGATGACACCTTCTTTAAGGAGCTTTGTGAGCATCATATAAGCGGTCAATTAAAGGTTGCACCCGAGCATATATCAGACAATGTCTTAAAATATATGGGTAAGCCCGGAGTCAAGCAATACGAAAAATTCTGTAATAAATTTAAAGAGATAAATAAACAGCTCGGCAAGGAGCAGTATATTGTTCCCTACCTTATGTCAAGCCACCCTGGAAGCACACTCTCGGATGCAATAAAGCTTGCAGTTTATCTTAAGAGAAATAATATCCGTCCCCAGCAGGTACAGGACTTCTACCCCACACCGGGTACGCTTTCTACCGCAATGTTTTATACGGGGCTTGACCCGAGAACGATGAAAAATGTTTATGTTGCGAGAACTCCGCATGAGAAAGAACTTCAGCGCGCACTGCTTCAATCAAGCAAAAAAGAGAATTATGAGCTTGTAAAAGAAGCTCTCATAAAAGCAGGACGAAGTGATTTAATCGGATTTGGTCCTGACTGTCTTATAAAACCTGAAAGGAGAAATAAAAATGTCGGCACAAATATTAGACGGAAAGATGCTTTCAAAGAAAATAAAAGAGGACCTAAGAAAGGAATCCGAGATTCTCGCACAAAAAGGTATTAAGGCAGGACTTGCCGTAATAATTGTAGGAGATGACCCTGCCAGCCGAATTTATGTAAATAATAAGAAAAAAGCGTGTGAGGAATGCGGAATATATTCAAAAGAATATGCACTTCCCAAGGAAACTACAGAAGATGAGCTTTTGGAGCTTATAGACACGCTTAACCACAAAGAAGAAATCAACGGAATACTCGTTCAGCTTCCTCTTCCAAAAGGGATTGATTCAGAAAAGGTGCTTCTTTCAATAGACCCTAAAAAAGACGTTGATGCATTTCACCCTGTAAATGTAGGCAAAATAATGATTGGGAATTTTGATTTCCTTCCCTGCACCCCTGCAGGAGTTATGGAGCTTATTCGTCTTACAGGAATAAATGTATCGGGAAAAGAATGTGTTGTAGTCGGCAGAAGTAATATTGTGGGAAAGCCCCAGGCTATGCTTCTTCTTCACGAAAACGGTACTGTTACTATTTGCCACAGCAAAACAAAAGACCTTAAAGAAGTTTGCCTTCGTGCAGATATTTTGGTTGCTGCAGTTGGTAAACCCAAATTTATAACAGCCGATATGGTCAAAGAGGGCGCAATTGTAATTGATGTTGGAATGGACCGTGACGAAAACGGAAAGCTTTGCGGTGATGTTGACTATGAAAATGTTAAAGAGGTTGCTTCAGCTATAACCCCCGTTCCCGGAGGAGTTGGACCAATGACTATTGCAATGCTTATGAAAAATGCAATAAAAGCCGCGCAAATACAAAACAATCTGTAAACGGAGGATGCCATAATGGCTAAAAAAACATACGATAACGAAAGTATAACCTCGCTTAAAGGCGCGGACAGAGTCCGTAAAAGGCCCGGCGTAATTTTTGGTTCAGACGGTCTTGAGGGATGCGAACACAGTGTATTTGAAATTATTTCAAACTCTATTGATGAGGCGAAGGAAGGCTACGGCAGTGTTATAGAAATAACACGCTATAGCGATATGTCAATAGAAGTAAAGGACCATGGTCGCGGAATTCCGCTTGACTGGAACCCCAAAGAAGAAAAATACAACTGGGAGCTTGTGTTTTGTGAGCTTTATGCAGGCGGAAAGTATGACAAGGGCGAGGGTGAAAACTATCTTTACTCACTCGGCTTAAACGGACTTGGCCTTTGTGCAACGCAGTACAGTGCTGAGTATATGGACGTTACAGTTTGCCGTGACGGATATGAAAACAAGCTCTATTTTGAAAAGGGCGAAAACGTGGGCGGTCTTTTTAAGGAAGAAAAAAATTACCGTTCAACAAGTACTACAATAAAGTGGCGCCCTGACCTTGACGTGTTTACAGACATAAATATTCCGCTTGAATTTTTTGAGGATGTACTAAAGCGTCAAGCCGTTGTAAATGATAAAATTACATTTAAGCTTAATTACCACCACTCTGACGGGCAAATCACAAAGCGTGAATACCGCTATGATAATGGTATTATAGATTACATTAACGAAATGTGCCCGGAGGATGAAAAACGTCTTAACCAGACGGCATTTTTTGAAGGCGAAAGAACAGGTCGTGACCGTGAGGATATGCGCGACTACAAGGTGAAAATAAGCTTTGCATTCGCGTTTTCAAATAATGTCCAGTGCATTGAATACTACCATAACTCAAGCTATCTTGAGCATGGCGGTGCGCCTGACAAAGCGGCAAGAAGTGCATTTGTAAGTGCGATAGATTCATACATCAGGCAAAATAACAAATATACAAAAAATGAATCAAAGATTACCTTTGCCGATGTTGCGGATAGTTTAATTCTTGTTACTAACTGTTTTTCAACGGTTGTAAGCTATGAAAATCAGACGAAAAAAAGTATAACTAACAAGTTCATTCAAGAGGCTATGACGGATTTTCTCCGTAAGAATATTGAGGTTTATTTAATTGAAAATAAGCCTGAAGCGGAAAAGATTTCTAATCAGGTTTTATTAAATAAGCGCAGCCGTGAATCTGCAGAAAAAACGAGGACAAACATTAAAAAGAAGCTTATGGGAAGCTTGGATGTCACAAACAGAGTGCAAAAGTTTGTCGACTGCAGGTCAAAAGACATTTCAGAGCGTGAGCTTTATATAGTTGAGGGTGACAGTGCGCTTGGTGCTTGTAAACTTGGAAGAGATGCCAATTTCCAGGCAATCATCCCCGTTCGCGGTAAAATTTTAAACTGTCTCAAAGCAGATTACGATAAGATTTTTAAAAGCGAAATTATTACAGACCTTATAAAAGTTATGGGTTGCGGTGTGGAAATAAAAACGAAGCACAATAAGGATATGGCTTCCTTTGATTTAGGCAATCTTCGCTGGAATAAAATTATTATCTGTACCGATGCCGATGTTGACGGTTTCCAGATAAGAACACTTATTTTAACGATGCTTTACCGCCTTGTCCCCACTCTTATTGACGAGGGTAAGGTTTATATTGCAGAGTCTCCCCTGTTTGAAATTACCCATAAGGATAAATCCTTTTTTGCCTACACTGAAAGAGAAAAAGCCGAAATACTTGCAACACTTCCCGAAAAAGGCGTTACAATTCAGCGCAGTAAAGGTCTTGGTGAAAACCAGCCCGATATGATGTGGCAAACCACTATGAACCCAGAAACGCGCAGACTGATTAAAGTTATGGCAGAGGATGCCCAGAAAACTGCAGAGGTTTTTGATTTGCTTCTTGGCGATAACCTTCAAGGCAGAAAAGAACATATTGCGCAAAGGGGCAAGGATTATATTGAGCTCACTGACATTAGCTAAAAAACGAATAATTTTAAAAAAGAAATTCCAATTGGAATTTCTTTTTTTATTATAGAAATAATAGCTATGAGGTGATTTTTTTGGGAATTTCATTTATAAGAACAATTATTCTCTATTTTTGCGTTGTATTAGCACTTCGTATTATGGGAAAAAGGCAGCTTGGCGAGCTTCAACCCTCCGAGCTTGTTGTTGCAATTATGATTTCCGACTTGGCAAGCGTTCCCATGCAATCAAAAAACATTCCATTAGTTGACGGAATTGTGCCGATATTTTCGCTTGTAATCATTGAACTTATATTTTCGCTTATTGTTTTAAAAAGTGATAAATTTCGAAAAATCATAACAGGCAGACCAACACAAATTATAAAAAACGGAAAAATCTTAAAAGAAAAGCTTTCCGAGCTTCGCATTTGCATAGACGATATTGTTGAGCAAGCACGGATTGCGGGATATCCCGATATTTCGGAAATCTACAGTGCATATATAGAAACGAACGGGCAACTGTCTATTATTCCTTTTGAAAGCGAAAAGGCGGCAACTCTTAAAAGTCTTAAAATAAAAGAAAAACAAACAAAAATTCCTTACATCATAATTGCAGACGGAAAATTAAGAAAAAACAATCTTAAAAATGCCAACATAACTGAAAAATGGATAGAAAAAAAGCTTTCGGAGAATAATATCAAGACAATTAAGGATGTTTTTTTCATGAGTGTAAATGAGGATAAGGAGGTGTTCATTCAAAAAATATGAAAAAAAGCATAATACTCATTTTAATTATCGGACTTATACTTTTTTGGGGAACATTTCGGCAAACCTCACTTTTAAAGGAAGCGTCCTCAGAGGCTACGCATTTATTGACAGATATCTCGAATTCATTGGATTCTCCGGAGGATGCAAAAAAAATTTTTCAGGATTATAAAAACAAGTGGAAAAAGGTTAAAGAATCGCTTTCTCTTATTATTGCTCACGATGAAATTGACCAAATCGCACTTCATAATAACAGGCTTTATTATTTCCTTTGGGAGGGTGTAAGAGCTGACTCTCTTGCAGAAATCGGTGAGCTTAAGAGCATTTATACAGAGCTTTACGAAAAATTTAAAATCAGCTTTAAAAACATTTTATAAGGAGTAATTACATTGAAAGCAATAATTTTAAATGACGGCGAGGGCACCCGTCTGCGCCCTGCTACCTGCACAATGCCAAAATCCATGCTCCCTGTTGTGGGAAGACCGATTTGTGAGCATATTATAAGACTTCTACGAAGAAACAAAATCTCTGATATCTATATTGTTTCTGACTATATGGAAAGCTCCATTAAAAACCATTTGTTAAAAAGCAATATACAAGGTGTAAGGCTTTCATTTATATCAACAGAAGACATTTCGTCTGTAATGCTCGAGGATGACGTGTTTATCATAAACGGAAGCACAATAACAGATATAGATATTTTAAAAATACTAAAGGAGCTTGAAAACAAAAACGCTGATGCACTCCTTGTCACCCGCACCCACCCCGACTATCTTGAATACGGCATTGTTACAATGGATGAGGACAAAAATATCATTGACTATAACAGGGCAACCTACCCCGTTTTTTCCTCCATGGAATCATGCTTTATGGGTATGATGCTGATTAAAAAGGGATTTAATCTGATTGATAAAAAGAATTTTTGCGCTATGGCGGAAAGCATCTGTAAATCAGGAAAAAAGGTTTCTTCTTATTCTACGAGAGAGTACATTTGTGATGTAAATGATATGGATAGCTATTTCCGTGTTAACAGAGATTTTTTAGACAAAAAAATTGACCTTCCCTTTCCCTGTGACGAAAAAGAGCCCGGTGTATGGATTGACGAAGGCGCTAAAGTTATGCGCGGAAGTGTAATTATGCCACCGGTATATATAGGAAAAAATACTGTAATTGACCGAGGCGCAAGAATTGAAGACCACACAGTAATAGGAGATGACTGCACCGTTAAGCTCATGGCAAGTATTAAAAGAGCCGTGATTATGAATAACTCAAAAATTTGTACTGCAAGCAGTGTGCGTGGTTCTTTAATATGCACAGGATGCGAAGTTGGAAGCCACAGTGCAATTTACGAGTCAGCGGTTTTAGCGGAAGGCTCAATTTTAGGGCAGCGCACAACAGTAAAACCGTCTGTGAGAATCTGGCCAAAAAAATATATTAACGATGAAAGTGTTATATCTTCAAATGTTGTTTGGGAAAATGTTTCTTGCAGGTCACTCTTTTTTGACGGTTGTGCTTCAGGCGTAATTAACACAGATATAACGCCTGAATTTGCATCTTTTCTTGCAGGCAGTGTCACAACGCTTTTAGGAAAAAAGATTGGCGTGTCTACCTCTGAATCTGCGCAAGGCAATATGATTAAAAATGCGCTTATATCGGGAATTCTCTCATGCGGAGGAGCTGTCTATGATTTTGGAGAAGAGCCACTTCCAATTACAAGAAGCGGTGTTCGTTTCTACAATCTTGACGGGGGACTTTCAATAAGCACGTATACAAAGGACGATGAATGCTTTTTAGCTATTAATATAATTAATGGCGGAGGTGCAGATGTTGAGGATGAAACCTTGTTTTTAATTGAAGGAATGGTCCAGTCAGGAGAAGTTAAGCGTGCGCAATCTCTTGAAATAAAGGAAACAATCTATCTTTTTGAATATAAGCTCTATTACCTGCGAAAGCTTATTAACTCTGTAGAAAAATGTGAAAAGAACATTAAAATTTTGGTAAATGCATCTTCAATGTGGGCAAAAAGACTTCTTGAAAGTGCGGCGTCTGACCTTTCATTTACAATAGAATTTACAAATACCTCTTCCCCTTATGAGTTTGCAAGTGAAGTAACAAAGGGCGGATATAACTTTGGTGCAATTATAGATTATAAATGCGAAAAGCTAACTCTTGTAGCTTCCTCGGGTTATCTTCTTTCAGAATTTGATTACAGTGCGCTTATTTCTCTTCTCATTATGAAGTCACACCCCGCACCCGTAATTTATACTCCTCTTTACTCTCCTGACAGTATTGACTCTTTGGCGCAAAAGTATAATGCAAAAGTAGTAAGGACAAAAATAAGTCCGCCAAACCTTATGAACGAACTTACAAAACACAGTGAAGAGCCATTCACAAAACAATTTATCTTTAATTTTGACGCTGTGGGTTCATTAATATTTCTTGCTTCCCATTCAGCTAATTTAACATCGATTGATGACTTACTCACAGAGATACCAAAAACCTATACAAAGGAAAGCTTTGTCAGTTGTAATTACAATGAGCAAAATGAAAAAATCAGAAATTTAACCAAGAAGCATAACCTAAATAACTTAACTTCTGATAAGGGTGTGAAAGTACCGTTTGAAAACGGCTGGGCAATCATTATTCCCAAAAAGGAAGATAGCTCAATCAAAGTCATTTCTCACTCATATAAAGAAGAATATGCAAGTGAGATTGCAGATATCTGTACGGATGAAATTATAAAATAAAAAAGGGGTGTCCACCCCTTTTTTTATTTTATAATTTCCACTATTTTTTCTGTGAGCATTTTATGTGTTTCCTTTGCTTCGCACTCATTCATATCGCTGTAACCAATGTAAAGCTTAAGCTTTGGTTCAGTACCGCTGGGACGAAGTGCAATCCACCCTTTGTTATCATCAAGCTCAAGATAAAGCATATTGTTTTTAGGAAGTTCTGTACTCTTTGTACTGCCGTCTTTGTATGATATTGTACCTTCCTGATAGTCACGTATCGCACTTACTTTGCATTTACCTATAGACTCGGGACAATCTGTGCGGATCTTTTCTATCATATTACGGATTTTTTCAGGACCCTCTATTCCCTTTTCCACAATATTTACAGTACCCTCACAGTATGTGCCGAATTTTTTATAAAGAGAATTAAGTGCATCAAAAAGCGTTTTTCCCTGCTTTTTATACCACGCTGCCATTTCAACAATGAGCATTGATGCTACAACAGCATCCTTGTCATGTGCATACGTTCCGCTTAAGTATCCGTAGCTTTCTTCAAAGCCGAAAACAAATGAGTGGGAATTATCCTTATTATACAAATCTATCTTTTCGCCGATAAACTTAAAGCCCGTAAGAACTTCCACCAAAGTTACATTATAGTATGCTGCTATTGCCCTTACAATTTCAGTTGAAACAACCGATTTTATTACTACGGGATTATGTGGCATTGTGCCTTTCTCTTTATGCTGTGAAAGAATGTAATCTACCAAAAGTGCGCCGACCTGATTTCCCGTAAACGCAACGTATTCACCGCGTGAGTCTCTTACTACAATTCCGACTCTGTCACTGTCAGGGTCTGTACCGATGATAAGATCTGTATCATTCTTTTTTGCAAGCTCTATCGCAAGAGTAAAGCCTTCCTTATCCTCGGGATTGGGGCTTTTAACTGTGGGGAAATTCCCATCAGGCAGTTCCTGCTCTTTAACAACTAAAAGCTTTTTAAGTCCTGCCATAGAAAGAATTTTCTGAACAAGTAAATTTCCGCTTCCGTGGAAAGGCGTATATACAACGCTGAAATCATCACTTACCTCTGAAATGATTTCTTTATTAACGCTTTGCTCAAATACATTTTTTAAGTATTCTTTGTCAATTTCTTCACCGATGTAAACTAAAAGTCCGTCCTTTTGTGCCTGCTTTTCATCCATTACTTTAGCGCCGGTGAGAATATCTGTCTTTAAAATTTCATCGGTTACATTGTTTGCAACTTCAAGTCCTATTTGTCCGCCGTCTTCACCATATACTTTATATCCGTTATATTCCTTTGGATTATGGCTTGCAGTTATCACAATACCCGCAACACACTTAAGATGAAGCACTGCAAAGCTAAGCTCCGGTGTAGGGCGAAGCGAGTCAAAAAGGTATGTCTTTATCCCATTTGCGCAAAGCACCTTTGCTGCTTCGAGCGAGAAAATATCACTGTAATTTCTCGAGTCATACGCGATAACTACGCCTTTATCCATTTTGCCCGTTTTTTTAATGTATTCACTAAGTCCCTGTGTTGCCTGACGAACGGTGTATACATTCATTCGGTTTGTTCCTGCGCCGATTATTCCGCGAAGACCAGCAGTTCCAAACTCAAGGCTCTTAAAAAATCTTTCTTTAATCTCCTGTGTCTTTCCCTCTATATCGAAAAGCTCTTCTTTAAGTTCACTTTCGGGCATATCAAAACTTTTCCATTTTTCGTATTCCTTTAAAAAATCCATATCATACCTTTCCTTTCTTTAAACTTTTAAAAATATGAATTATAAATATTGCAAATACACTTCCAAGGATTGCGCCAAGTGTATCTATACAAACATCTCTTATTTCGCCTGAACGCCCTTTTACAAAAAGCTGGTGTATTTCATCCGTGCAGGCATACAAAAATGAGTAAATTGTACTTTTTAAAATTACAAGTCTGTAGGTGTTTTTGTATTCAAAAAGAAGCAATGCTATTAAAAATGATAGAAGCGCGTAAACTAAAAGATGTGCCGTCTTCCGCACGAAATAATCAAGCTTTTTGGAGAGCTCTATGGCGGCAGTATCTGAAAGTGAATCATTAAAATCAAAGAAATTTATTATTTTAACTATAAATCCCTTGCTTGTCCCTCCTGAGACGTGCGCCTCCTGCGCGGAAAAGAAATAGATTGTGCACATACAGATAATAATAAGAACAATCAGTATTTTCTTATACATATTATAACTCCAAAATTTAGTTAGACTTTTGTTGTTTTAAAATTTTTTCTTTTTCGTCTTTTGTTATATATTTGTTAGTCACCATAGTGTCGAGCACCTTTTCCTGCCTTTTATGTGCAAGGTTAATGTTGTTATCAGGTGAATACACACTTGGTGCATTTACAACACCTGCAAGAAGTGTTGCTTCGTAGTCACTTAACTTATCAGGAGTCTTGTTAAAATATCCTTTTGAAGCATCATATATATTATAGTGTCCGCTTCCGTAATATATTACATTTATATATAATTCTAAAATTTCTTCTTTAGTATAGTTTTTTTCTATTTCGATTGCCGTAAACATCTCGGCAATTTTACGCGTAATGGTATCTTCCCCGATAAAGTAAATATTTTTTGCAAGCTGCTGGGTTATGGTGCTTCCGCCCTCTGATATTTTCTTGTCCTTAACGTTTTTTATAAAGGCGCGCGCCATCGAGAAAACGTCTACCCCTTTATGCTTGTAAAAGCGCCTATCCTCTACAGAGCAGATTGCCTCCAAAAAAGTACTGCTTACGTTTTCTATTTTAGTAAAGTCCTCACCCGCGCGGATAGACTCTACCTTCTCTGTGATTGGAACAGTTGTAGCACTTTCGTACTTTTTCCATCCGCTATAGACAAAAAATGCGATAATTAAGATAACAATAATTAAAATAAATGTAAACAACTTTTTTATCAATTATCTCACTTCCTTTTAAAATCGCACGTTACACAAATAAGCTCTTCTGAAAGCTTATCGAACATATATACTCCGCCAAAAAGTTGTTCAAATCTTAATTTTTTATAGATAATTTTGGGCGGCAGCTTTATATACTTAGGTAAATATTTTTTTACGTTTGCTTCATTTTTCAGAAAACAAAAACACTCATCCTTAAACCTAGGATCCAAGTCATAGCTTATTTTTGCCTTTTTATTTGTAAGAAGGTCAGCTTTGGCGTAGTCCTCCACATCGTCCTTCCCAAACACTTTTACAAGGATTTCCTGCCTTTTTTCAAGTGAAAGCGCGGCATCCAAAAGGTTGTTTTCTAAATAAAAGTCATAAATTCTTTCAAAAACCTCGAAGGGAGACTGGTACTTTTTAAATAAAAATTCCATACTCCTTTTAAAATCACCGCTGTTATAATACTTTTCAAGCAAATCCTCAATGTATTTCAGCTTAATTATTTCATCAAACGAAATAAAGTCATTTTCAATTACTTCATAGGGTGCCTGTGTTTTAAATTTATAGTTAAACTTACTTGCTTCATTTCTTATTTTTGAGCCTTTGAGCATTTTTAAAAATCCAAGCTGTAAAACATTGGGAAAAAGGCTTATTACATCATCAAACGACCTTTTAAAGCTTTCATAATTTTCATAAGGAAGACCTGCAATAAGGTCGAGGTGAATATGAATATTTGAAAGATTTATAAGCTTTCTTACGTTTTCTTTGATTTTATCAAAATCTATGTTTCGCCCGATTGCCTTTAGCGTTTCCTTGTTTGTCGACTGAACACCTATCTCAAATTGGATATGCCCTTTTTTAGCGCCTTTTAAAATATCTATCATTTCATCATCTATAAGACTTCCCGAAAGTTCAAAGTGAAATGTTGTATTCTTATTATTTTCAATTATAAACTTAAAAATTTCACATGCACGCTTTTTATCGGCATTAAAGGTCCTGTCAACAAATTTTACTAAAGGTACGTTATTAGTAATAAAAAACATAAGCTCTTTTTTTACGCGTTCAAGCTCAAGATATCTTACTTTATTATTTCTTCCCGACAAGCAATATGTGCATCCAAACGGGCAACCTCTTGAGCTTTCGTAGTAAATTATTTTACTCTTGCAGTCTTCTATGCTTTCGTAAGGAAAGGGATACTCATTTATGTCGCTTTCCTCTAAAATTTCGTTTTCTATGATTTGGGCATCTTTTCTGTATGAAAGAGACGGAACGAACGAAAAATCTGTGTTATTTAACAGTGCATCAAAAAGCATATAACAAGGTTTTTCCCCTTCACCGCGCACTATAAAATCAATATAATTATTATTTAAAAGAATGTCGCGCGCGTCATACGTCACCTCATGCCCGCCGAGAATAATTTTAAGAGACGGGCAAACGCTTTTAAGCGTTTTTGATATATAAAGAATTCTATCAATATTCCAGATATAGCACGAAAAGGCAATTACATCTGCCTTTTCTTTGTAAAGGCTTGCTATTATTGAGTCAATACTGTCATTAATCGTATATTCCTTTATTGTGGGATAAAAGCTCTCACAATACTTTTTAATAGACCTGACGGCTAAATTTGTATGTATGAATTTGGCGTTTAGCGCGCAAAGAACGATTTTCATATAATCACCATTTAATCTATAATCCCGTAAAGATAGTCTGACTCCTTTGAAAGACTTTCAAAACCCATCTGGCGAAGCGCCTCATAAACTACAATTGCAACTGAATTGGAAAGATTAAGGCACCTTGCCTCACTAATCATTGGAATTCGTACACACCTTTCGGGGTTTCTTATAAGAAGGCTTTCAGGAAGGCCCCTTGTTTCTTTTCCAAAAAGCAAATAATCGTTATCCGTAAATGAGACTTCACTATAAGATGCGGGAGCTTTTGAGCTTAAGTAAAAATATCTTCCGCCTTGTGTTTTTGAAAAAAAATCCTCAAGATTTTCATAGTATTTTATATTCATAAAATGCCAGTAATCAAGTCCTGCCCTTTTTAACTTTTTGTCATCTATCTGAAAACCCATCGGTTTTATTATGTGAAGATGCGTCCCGGTTGCAGCGCACGTTCTTACGATATTTCCCGTGTTTTGCGGAATTTCCGGTTCAAATAGTACAACGTTTAAACTCATTTATTATTCTCCCTGCATTTTTTAGCCATCTCGTCTTTCATGCGAAATAAAATACCTTCCTTAACACCTGCACTGCAAACGATAAGGGATTTACTTCCTGTCATATCCATTAAAACCTTAAGCGGAGTAAGCCCTGAAAGTATAATATCTGCACGCGATTTATCCATTCCCTTTATGTCTTTTCTTTTTTCTTTCTTTGTGTTAAAGATGCTCTGATATATCTTGGCAACCGAAGAGTATGGGATTTTTAAATTATTTGTATCTTTAGTTGAAAGCTCTTTTTTCTTATAAATCATTGAAAGAGTACGCACGCTGCCCCCAATTCCGTATAAATCGAAGCTTTCGCACTTATCAAGCCAGTTAAGTGAACCAATATAGGAAGAAACATAGCGGTAAAGCTGCATCTGACTTGAGTTTTTCATTCTTTCAGTGAGCACCACTGCCCCGAGCGGAAGGCTTGCACATTCCTTAATTTCGCCATTTTCGACATATATTATTTCGGTACTTCCGCCACCTGTGTCAAATATAATTCCGTTTTTTATCCCCACGGTTTCTTTAACTGCAAGAAAGCTGTAGTATGCCTCATCGTAGCCTGAAATCACCTCAAGCTTGATGCCCGTTTCTTCTTCTACACGCGATAAGAAAAGATGCTTATTTGCCGCATTTCTTACTGCGGCAGTGCATACTGCCGCAACGGATAGACACCTGTACTTTTTAATTATTTCCGAAAATGACTTTAAGGCTTTTATAACGCGCGTCATCGCCTGCTCTTTAAGGTAGTTATCCTTACTCATATTTTCACTTAAACGCACAGTTTCCCTGATATTTTCAATTTCAGCAAATTCGCCTTTTTCATTTATGGCGCTTATCGTCATTCTCACCGAATTTGACCCAAGGTCGATTACTGCAAAATAACATTGCATAAGGATACCTCCTTTTAAAATTCATCAAAAAGTCTGCTTTGTGCATACATAAATTCTCTGCACTCCCTAACCTTCATACAAAGGGAAAGTGCTTTACTAACCCTTTTTACAAAGAGCTTGTCCAAATCCTTTATGTCCATAACAGACGCAAGCGGACAAAGCCCCTTTGCGCGTGGGTCAATTATAATGTTAAATTCATTGTCTTTTGAAACATATGGTGCAAGCGGAAAAATTCTGCAGGAAAGGGGGCGCTTTTCTCTCTCACATTTACCTGTGCAGGTAAAAAGGAGTACCTCTTTCCCTTTTTTATAACAAAAATCCGTATCATATATTTTTCCCCAAGAGGGCATATTAATATATTTTACCTCTTCAAAGGGGAATAAATACATTCCCGTAATTTCATCGGTAACCTCACAACAAGCACCATTACAGATTTTTCCGCAATCTATTTTAAGTGGTGTACTGTCGCCGATAATTTTATATATAGAACTATAAAATTTTTCCGCATTTATTTTCATAACGATACCTTTAGTTTTCTTTACTCTTGTTTAAAAGATTATGTCTGCGGTTCTTAACCTCTTCAGGAATAGGTGTAATTTCTCCCGCTGCACTAAGTGCCATTTTGGTAAACATAGGTCCAAAGAGTTCATATATCAAAACAGCAAAAAGAGTGATGTTTCTTATAAGGTTACCTTGCTCACCAAGTTGCATTGCAGTTGTGCACATTCCAAGCGCAACCCCCGCCTGAGGAAGAAGCGTTATACCAAGGTATTTACAAATACCGGGGGAGCATTTTGTAGCTTTTGCACTGAAGAATGAACCAAAGTACTTTCCGAGAGAACGGAAAAGGATATAAATAACACCAATTAAAATAATTGCGCCATCTGTAAATACATTCATTTCAAGTGCGGCACCGCTCATTACAAAAAACACTGCAAAAAGAGGTGAAGTCCATTTGTCAGACGCCTGCATCAAATTATCAGCAAGCGGACAGATGTTACAAAATACAGTTCCAAGCATCATACATGTAAGAAGCGATGAAAATGCAATATGTACAGGTCCAATCTCTGCTTTTATGCCTGATAGAGCAACTGTTAAAAGAACGAGTGCAATAGTAAGGTTAAGCCTGTTCGTATTTGAATTAAAGAGCTTTTCAAGATAAGTTAAGATATATCCCATAAGTGCACCTAATGCAAGTGAAAGCACAATTTCAATTAAGGGGTTAACAATAATTGAAACCATATCCACACTTCCAACGATTATGCTTTTTGCAATTCCAAAGGACACCGCAAAAATGATAAGTCCCACAGCGTCATCAAGTGCAACAATCGGAAGAAGAAGCTTTGTAAGAGGACCATTAGCCTTATACTGCTTAACAACCATCAATGTTGCTGCAGGTGCTGTTGCGGTAGCGATAGCGCCAAGTGTAAGAATCTGCGGAACAGAAATCTTTCCAGGCATTAAAAGGAAAAATCCCCAAAGTGCAAGGTCAACAAAAATTGTTGCAGTTATTGCCTGCAGTATACCTATAACAAATGCCTGACGACCTGTTTTCTTAAGCTCCTCTTTTTTAAATTCACTGCCGATTGAAAAAGCAATAAAGCCAAGTGCAACTTCTGAAAGCATGGCAAGTGAGTTTACTTCATCAGCATTATGAAAGCCAAAGCTTGGTATATTAAGCGCACCTAAGCAGTAAGGGCCAATTAAAACTCCTGCTACAAGGTAAGAAGTTACCGCAGGAAGCTTAAACACCTTAAATGCCCTTGTCATAAGAAGGCCTACTAATAATGCAATTGATACTGATAAAATTCCGTTCACGACTGATTCTTCTTTCTTTTTATATTTTTGTATGTTCAAGGGATTATCCAACAGTAATGCTATCTTTAATTTTTTGATATTTCGATGAACCTATCCCTGTTATTTTTGTTAAGTCTTTAGTACTTTTAAAATTTCCGTGCTTTTTTCTATATTCTATTATCTCATTTGCCGTTGACTCACCTATACCTTCAAGCATGCACAACTCTTTAGCATCGGCAGTGTTTATGTTAATAAGTTTTTTGGAGCCTGAAGTTTTATTTTGGGTGCTTTTGGCAGGAATAATAACTTCCTCTCCGTCAATTAGCTTTTGCGCAAGATTGATTGACGATATGTCAGAAAGCGCCGTCTCCCCGCCTGCAATTTTAATCGCATCTTTTATACGGCTGCCGTAAGGAAGCTCATAATATCCCTCGTTTTTAACTTCACCCTTTATGTGAACGCCAACTATCCTCTTTGCTGCATTCTCTATTTCCTGCACACTTTTTGCCTTATCCGTCTGTATCTTTCCTACAACACATCCAATTACTATTAAAAGAATAACAACAAAAAAGATTATATCCTTTATTGAAAGTTTATCATTCAACGTAAAGAACCCCTTTGGTATATTTTATAGCCTTATCAGCAATATCGTTAATCTTTTCCTTGCAATCAAGATTTGCTGTTTTTTCCGAAATGGCAATTATTTCATTATATACGTTTTTAGCATCCTCACTTCCCTGCTCTTTTTCTTTTAATATCTTATAGTAGACTTTGGCAAGCTTTATCTTATAATTGTCGTTAAAAGGAGCTATTTTACATACATACTTTAAGCATGAAGCACTTTCTTCGTATAACTTCGCATAATTATATATTTCTGCTTTTTCTGTGGTGTTTTGGATTGACATTTTATTTCTCTTTTCAGCTTTTTCGATAAAGCTAAATGCCTCGGTATAATCTCCCTGCGTTTTTCTTATGCACTGGGAAGCTTTAACGCAGCTTTCATCATCTGAAGGATTTATATTTAAGGCATATTTATATAAGGGAAGTGCTTTAGCATATTCCTTTTTACTAAATAAGCCGTCAGCCCTTAAAGTTACAAAAGAATGTACTGCAAGATATATGCATAAAGCCGAAAGCACACTTAACACCGAAACGATTTTCGCAAGCTTTGCCTTTGGCATAATTTTTTGTTTTATAAGTGAGTAATACTCATTATACGTAATCGGCACACAAAGAAGCATTATCATAGAAAATGCATTTTTTACAGGTATGACAAAAATGAAAATAACAAGCATAAGTGTCATATAGGAAAACTGCGTTTTTCTTTTTAGAAAGAGATAAAAGCATCTTGCTATAAGAAAAACCACAAACAAAAGCCCTGCAATGCCTGATGATGAAATAACAGTTTCCATAAGGCCGATTGATTCTGACGGCGGATAGAAAGTCGTTTGATACATTTCCTGAGCCTTTAAAAAGCCACCTCCGCCAAGACCTGTAATCCTTGAAAGTCCGCTTATAAGAGCATCCTTTTTTATCGGTGAATGATACTTAAAAAGTGTAAATACACTCATAACCACACTCGAAAAAACCATAAACCAAAGATAAAGCCTGGGTGCTTTCTTTTTAATCAGCACTCCCAACAGAAGTACCATTCCCAAAATATATGGCAAAATGCTTCTTGAAAATAAAAGCACTGCTAAAACGGGAAGCTGACTTATTAAAAGAAGATTTCTTGTCTTTTTTGAGTTTTTATACATAAGTCTTGCCGCACACCAAATTGATGCCAGCATATAAAGACCAAGCAGTTCATTCTGCCCCGAAATGTAGCATAGCGCCTCCTTATTTCCAACCGGAAGGCATACAAATATGTAATAAAATATGTTTGCGATGCTACTTACAAAGCCCGATATAACAAACAAATACATAATCCTTCTCGGACGCTTTTGGTCAGTGTTTTCTTTATAATAATCACAAAGAAGACACGTAAACACAAAAAGAAGAAACATCTGCGCTATATATTTAATCTGCCCTATACCGCTTCTTGTAAAGGGTGTAAAAATAAGTGTAAAAAGAATAAGGAAAGCAATTCCAACAAGAAATGTTGATATATACACAGTTGATTTTTTCATTATTCTGATAGATAAAACGATAGTAAATATAAAAAGTAATATGTAAGTTGACGCATCAATTGTCAAAAGCTGTATAAGTAAAGGCCCAAGAGTAATAAAAAGAGCTATAAGTGCTTTTAATATCTGCGTACTTTTATTTTGTCTGTCTGAAAAAAGCATATGTTCACCATTTTTCTTTTATTTTGCGTTCTCGTGACTTTCGTCTACGAGTAAATCTATTTTCTCTGTAAAGTCTTTAATTTCAAAATCGGTTTGTTTTTTAGCGTGCATCAGGTATTCAATATTCCCTTCCGGTCCTCTTATCGGGGAAAAATCGATACCTAACACATTAAATCCGTTATTTTGTGCAAAAGAGGTTATTTCGCTGACAACTTCTTTGTGAACGGCGCTATCTCGTACTACTCCTTTTTTGCCAACCTTTTCGCGCCCTGCTTCAAATTGAGGCTTGATAAGAGCGACTACCTCTCCTCTGTCTTTTAAAAGCTCATGCGCAACGGGAAGAACAAGCTTTAAGGAGATAAAAGAAACATCAATAGAGGCAAAATCAAGTTTTTCACCAATATCCTCCTTTTTAACGTAGCGGATATTGGTTCTTTCCATATTTGTTACGCGCTCATCAGTGCGAAGCTTCCACGCAAGCTGACCGTAGCCAACGTCAACAGAATAAACTTTTTTTGCACCGTTTTGAAGCATACAGTCAGTAAAGCCACCCGTTGATGCGCCGATATCCATACAAACGCATCCACCTAATTCTATCGGGAAGGACTGCATTGCTTTTTCAAGCTTCAATCCTCCACGGCTTACGTATTTAAGCGTTTCACCGCGAACCTCAACCTTATCTTTTTCGCCGACCTGATCTCCTGCCTTGTCGGACTTTTGGTTATTTACAAATACCTTGCCCTCCATTATAAGGCTTTTGGCTAAATCTCTTCCGCTTACAAGCCCATTTTCAACAAGGTACACATCAAGTCTTTTTTTCAAGAATTAAACATCCTTTCAATGTCTTCTGCGATTTTTTCGGGAGTAAATGCGTATTTATTCATCAATTCTTCCTCGCTTGCGTGAGGCACAAATTCATCAGGGATTGAATGGATTTTTATGTCAAAATCCATTTTTCTTATTTTAGCTTCTGCTAAAAGCATCTCACCCATTCCACCCTTGGCTACATTTTCTTCAAGGGTGTAAAGCTTTTTAGTTTTACACGCCGAGTCAAAGATTGTATCAAAGTCAAGTGGCTTTACTGTGCGCACATCTATAACCGTTGCGCTTATGCCTTTTTCTTTAAGAATTTCTGCAGATTTTAAAGCATTTGACAAAAGTCTTCCTTCTGATGCGATTGTAACGTCTTTTCCTTCTCTTATAATTTTGGCTTTTGAAAGGAAAAATTCACCGTTATCAATGCTTTCAATTTCTCCTCCGCGTGGATAACGAACTGCTATCGGTCCGTTATGAACATTTACTGCATAATCAAGCATCTTTTCAAGCTCACTAAATGAGCTTGGTGCAAGAATTGTCATATTGGGAACAGACGAAAGGTAGCTGATATCAAATATTCCCTGATGTGTTGCCCCGTCCCCCGGGACAAGTCCTGCACGGTCAATCGCAAACACAACGTGGTAATTTCCAAGGCATACATCATGAATAACATTATCGTATGCACGTTGTAAAAATGTTGAATAAATAGAAACTACGGGTACGCTTCCTCCTATAAAAAGGCCAGATGAAAATGTAACAGCGTGTCCCTCCGCAATACCGACATCATAAATTCGGTCAGGATATTTTTGGGAAAATTCACTAAGCCCGCTTCCTGAAATCATAGCGGGGCAAACGACTGCTATATTTTTATTATCTTTGGCAAGAGCGCAAAGCTTTTTACCAAAAACAGTCGAAAAGGTTTCCTTTTTACTTGGCGCTTCCCCACTATCTTTATCAAATGGCCCTATCCCGTGAAAACGCTGAGGATTGTTTTCCGCATGGATATAACCTTTCCCCTTTTTTGTTATGACATGAACCAAAACAGGTTCGTTGAGCCTCAGTGCACGATTAAACATTTCCTCCATATCTTTTATGTTATGCCCGTCAACAGGGCCAAGATATGTAAGCCCAAACTGTTCAAAAAATAAATTCGGGGTAAGTATTCTTTTAAGATTATTCTTTATTCTTCTTAAGCCTTTATATATCCCGTCACCCTCAGGCATACGGTTTACATACATCGTTACCTTATTTTTAAGTCGGGTATACTTTGGGTTTGTTCTTGCCTTTGCCAGGTACGTTGAAAACGCACCAACATTTTTTTCAATTGACATTTCGTTGTCATTTAAAACAATCATCATCTTAGACTTATTATGTCCAATATTATTAAGCGCCTCAATACTTAATCCGCCTGAAAGTGCGCCGTCACCGATTACGGCAACTACATCATAGCTTTCCTTTAAATGAAGACGCGATTCTGCTATTCCTTGTGCAACAGAAAGCGAAGCAGAAGCATGTCCCGTAAATGTTACGTCATACTCACTTTCATTAGGGCTGCAAAACCCGCAAAGACCGCCCTCACGCCTTAATGAATTCATCCTTTTGTATCTGCCTGTAAGCATTTTGTGAACATAGCTCTGGTGTCCTACGTCCCATATTATTTTGTCCTTGGGTGCATTTAAAACCCTGTGAAGTGCGACGGTAAGCTCAACTGCACCAAGGTTACTTGCAAGATGACCGCCCGTTTCAGAGACAGTTTCTACAAGCTCTGTGCGGATTTGGGCACAAAGAGAGTCTAACTCTTTATAGTCAAGAGTTTTTAAAAACTCGGGGCTATTTATATTTTCAAGATAATTACTCATAAAATCATTTCCTTAATTTTTCTGCAAGCTCTTCATCGGGGTTTACGAGTGCAGTATTATATCCTTCGTATATAACCATACCGCTTTTGGCGCCAGATGGCTTTCTCACATGGCTTACAGGACAATAATCAACCTCAACATAGCTTGAATTTTTGCCTTTTGAATAAAATGCAGCAAGCTTTGCCGCAGATTCTATAACGTTGTTTGGAAAATCCTCACCCATATATTTTACTAAAACGTGTGAGCCCGGAATATTTTTTGTATGAAGCCATAAATCGCGGCTTTTTCCAATACGAAGTGTTAAATAATCATTTTGTGTATTATTTTTTCCAACAAAAATGGTGTAACCATCACACTCAAACTCCATTGGCTTTGACTGTGTTTGTTTTTCCTTGTGCTTTTTGGTGTTATCATTTTTTATATAGCCAAATTTTATAAGCTCTTCCCTTATTTCGGTTAAATCTGACGGGGATTGTGAGTTCGTTACACTATATAAAACAGATTCAAGATATTTAATTTCCTCAACAGTTTTTTCAATCTGGACTGTTGCATTTATCTGTGTATTTTTCGCCTTCTTGTACTTTTTGTAATAGCTTTGGGCATTTTGTGACGGCGTTTTTACGGTGTCAAGCGTTATAACGCACTCGGGCGCGTTTTCTTCATAGAAATTTTGGCAGACAAGCTCTCTATCACCTTTTTTTATTCTGTGCAGATTTGCAGAGATAAGGTCACCCCAGATTCTATATTCTTCGCGTTTTTCTGAAAGTGCGAGTTCTTTTTGAAGAATATCAAGCTTTTTTTGAGCGCGATTAAGGTTGTTATTTATTACTTTTATGATATTACTGCTTCTGTTTTTTATATGCGCTTGAAGGTCACGAAGATGATAAAATTCATACAAAGCTTCATTTAGGCTTTCTTTTATAACAACACTGTCTTCTCCATACTGCATAAGTAAAAACGGAGCAAAATCCACTGCGCGATTCTGTGTTTTATCTATTATAATGCAAGGGGTTATTTCACCGTTTTTAGCTTTTTTGAACATTTTTTCAAGCTCTTCGGCGCAAAGATGCATCTTTTCATCATCAAGCTCACCTGCAAGGACTTTTCTCTCCCCTACGGCGCGATAAACACATTCACCTGCAAGAAGAGGACTTATTCCCATAACTCCTGAAACTATTTCCTTTTCAGGTTCACGCCCTTCATGGGCATTCTTTATAAGATTATAGTAATCATCTTTTGTTGAAAAATCAGGATTAAGCCTTTCTTTATTGTCAGGAGGAAGCATATACTTAAGTCCCGGCAAAATATTTCTAACAGTGCTTACCGTAAGGTCAACATGCTTTATGGAATCAATTATTTTTTCGTTTTCATCAAGGAGTATTATATTACTGTTTCTTCCCATTATTTCACATATTAAATGACGGGTGGTGATATCGCCCAATTCATTACGGGTAAGAAAATTAATGTCAACTGCCCTCTCAAAGCCCATACGGGTAATGGAGTTAATCTTTGCACCCGTCAGGTGCTTTCGAAGAAGCATACAAAACATAGGTGGTGCGATGGGATTTTCTTTTAAGTCCTTTGTAATATGAATTCTCGGATGCTCACTGCTTGCACTTATCACAAGCCTTTGTGCGCCACCACTAGTTTTAAGGAGCAAGACGATTTCGTCTTTTTCAGGCTGATGCACCTTTTCTATTCTTGCACCACAAAGAAGCGTATTAAGTTCGTCTGAAACTGCACCAAGCGTCACTGCATCAAGAGGCATAGCCTTTCTCCTTTAATGTTATTTCTCTTTCTTTATATCTATTTTACTTTACTCCGCACCAAATATATCATTATATATTTTAATAATACCTTTAAGAAATGTTTTCCATTCGGTAGGGTCTACAAAAGGATTAAATTCATCTGTCATTCTTTCGCTTTTTCCTATAGTATCATTATTCCAAACGTGGTTACCGAGCAAAATATCGACCTTTTCATCTATGATGGACTCAATTGCGGGAATAAATTTTTCACGTGTCTCGGTTGAGAGATTATACCTTTCGAGAAATTCTGTCATCATTGAATTCATACCTACTCCGCCGTGCATTGCTGCCCTGTAGGTGTTTTTCCCATCTGTAACATCAAAGAAGAATGCTTTTGTGCCGGGTGTATGGCCTGGTGCATCCTTACAGAGAATTTTTGTATTTCCAAGCTCTATTATATCCCCATCGGAAATTAACACATCAGGTTCAAAGGCTTCATAATACTCTTCCCCAAGTTCCTTTGCCCATGTTAAGTCTTCCTCACCGTTTGCATAGGTTCTGTCTTCTTTTCCAATAAATGTTTTTGCGCCTGTAAGCAGCTGTAGTGCCTTTACCGCGCCGAGGTGATCATAATGCCCGTGAGTTACGATAATGTACTTAATGTCTTTAATTTTAAAACCAAGTTCACAGATGTTATTTATTACTAAATAAAGGCTTTGCTGGTATCCCGGGTCAATTATTATAAGTCCGTCACCTGTATCAATTAAATGGGTTGATGCCGGCTCGGTGCCTACATAATAAAGGTTACCGAAAATCTTAAACGGTTTTACATAACCCTCCCACGGGTGTTTTAAATTCGCCATATCAATTACCTCATTTCATCATTTTTTGTTCTAATTCCATATTTCTTTTCTGTCGGTTTTCACGCCTTTTTTCGCGGAGCTTTCTTCTCCTTCTGCGTTCAATGTTGACATAAACTATTAAGGCGATAATTATAACAACAAAAATCCAGACTGAGGTAAAAAACCATACTACTTTGTTAACAAGAAATTTGAGCGGGTCAAAGTTATAGTCTTTATCGGCTACAAGCTCTACCATTCCCGCCTCCTTGCCATTTACAAAGTAGGTCCTCTCTCCTAATTTTTCCCCTTTTTTTACGGGAGCTTTCACACTGTCAACTACATTATCTTCAAAGGTGACTTTAATCTCACCGTCTTCTTTATGGCGAAGTACGTCTAACCTTTTTTGAGTCTGTAATATGACCTTTTCTGTTCGGCGTGCATTTAAGAGCTTTGTTTGTGACACTATCTCGCCCTCTTTTACGATGAGGCGCGCGGTATAGTTATTAAAAACAAATTCAAATAAATTTATGCAGTCAGAAAAGCTGAGAATTTCCTTTTCCTCTGTTTCTGCTTTAAAAACAAGGCACAAAAGCTCTTTCCCATTTTTTTGTGCAGTTGCTGCAATACAGCTTTTCGCTTCCTTGGTGTAACCCGTTTTAAAGCCCGTTGCATATTTATAGTAATAATCATTTCTTATGCCAGTGCTTACAAGATAGTTTTTGTTGATTATCTTTCTTTCCTTATCACATTTTTCCGTCGCAGGAATGATATATGAAGGCGTTTTTACAATTTCTCTTAAGCTCTCATTTTTAAACGCATACATACAAAGCTTTGCCATATCGTTTGCAGTTGTAAAGTGTCTTTCATCGTGATTTCCGATAGGATTCGTAAAGTTTGTATTTTTCATTCCAAGCTCTTTGGCTTTTTCATTCATTTTTTGAGTAAATTTTTCAATGCTTCCCCCAATATGCTCCGCCAAAACGTTTGCTGCATCTGAAGAAGATGTAAGCATCATTGCATAAAGAAGCTGCCTTACCGAAAGTCTTTCATCTTTTATAATTCCAAGCTTGCTTTCCCCTTGCTTTACATTTGAAAGTGCAGTTTCTTTTGCGGTGACAACCTCTTCTATATTTCCATTTTCAAGTGTGAGGATGGCTGTCATTATTGTTGTAAGATTTGCGGGATAAACCTTTTCATTAGGCTTTCTCTTAAATAAAACAGTGCCTGTTTTCATATCAAGCAAAAGCACATTTGGAGAACGTGCAGTGAGTTTATCCTCTACCACAATTTCCTCTTTTTTCTCCTCTTCTACACTAAAAGCAGGAACTGTGGCAGAAAAGAAGGTAAGCACCACCAAAGTGAAAATTATTAAATTTTTAAGTAATTTCTTCAGCATACCATCTAATCCTTTAATAATATTTCTATTGCTTTTTCTAAAGCTTCATCTGCCGTGGTTGTTTCGTCATCCTTTATTTCATAGTCGGGAATTATCTTTTCATTTATCCATCTGCCGTTCGGAGTATAATTCTTTAGGGTCGTAATCTTTATTACTCCATCTTTTTCATCAACTGAGTTTATGTTAATTACAGCCTGACTTACTCCCTTGCCATATGTTTTTTCACCAACTATGACTGCTCTTTTGTTATCCTTAAGTGACCCTGCAAATATTTCTGTTGCACTTGCACTTGAAGAATCAACCAGTAGCGCCAAAGGAATACCGTAGCTTCCTTTTTCTGCGGTGTAGACAGTTTTATTGTCTTTTTTATCAAGAGTATACATTATTGTTCCGCTATCTAAAAACATATCTGTCACTCTTATTGCCGAGTCAAAATCCCCGCCGGGATTTGCACGAACATCTATAACAAGACCTTTTACATTTTTCTTAATAAGGTCATCTATTGCTTTTTTCAGGTTTTTTTCGGAGGTTTGTGTAAAACCCTTATACTTTACAACTCCTATATTTTCTTTAGTTATCTCATATTCAACCTTGTAAAGGTCAATTCTTTCTCTTTTAACTGTGAAATCTAATTCCTCTCCGTTTCTTAAGACGGTAAGTCTGACCTGTGTTCCTTCAACATTTTTATCTTTATCTCCGCGCATATAGGCGGATGCTTTGTTTACATCCTCTGCAGTATACAATGTATCATCTATTTTGAGAATCAGATCGCCTTGTTTTATACCTGACTTAAAAGACGGTCCGTCATTGTATACACTCGCAACCTCAATTCTATCTTTTTCTGTGTTTGCAAATATCTCAAGACCGACGCCTACATAGTATCCGTTTATGATTTCAAACACTTCGCCTGCTTCACTTTCAGTGTAGTATGACGCGTATTTGTCATTGGTGCTTAAAAGAAGTGCGCGGATAGCTTCATCCTCTGCTTTTTCGGGGTTAAAATCTCCAATATAGCTCTCTTTTATTATTTTCTGAGCGCGCATAAGCCTTTTATATCCGCCATTAAATTTTCCGATTACAAGCACAGTGGCAGCAACCGTTATTATACAGGTTGCTGCACACGCTTTAATAATTCTTTTTAAGTTGTTGTGATTTTCCTCCAAGAGTTTCACCTACTTAAGATATTGAATGGGATTTGTCGTAGAGCCGTTTACGCGCACCTCAAAATGAAGGTGCGGACCCGTAGACACACCCGTAGAGCCTGCCTTTGCAATGACTTGCCCTTTTGTAACCTTCTGCCCTTTACTAACCAGAAGCACACTGTTATGACCATAAAGAGTCGAGATACCGCTTCCGTGGTTAATTATAAGGCATTTTCCGTAACCGCCGTTATCGGCAGAAAGTGTTACTGTGCCGTCTGCCGCAGCAACGATGTCAACACCGTATCCCGCGGCAATATCTATTCCCGAATGAAATTTTTTAGAGCCGTAAACGGGGTGAATTCTGTATCCATACTCACTTGTTATTCTTTTACTTGAGGGCACTGGCCAAGCCATCACACCGCCTGAATACTTAACGGGGTTAGCACCGTAACTCATCGCACTTTGGTTTTCACGGATAAGCTGTGCTTCTGCTGCTTCTGCCGCTTCATATATTGCTTTATACTTTTCGACATCTTTTTCAAGCTCATTTAAAAGCTTTTGCTTTTCTGCGAGGCTCGTTTCAAGCGTTTGTTTTTTTAAAGTGAGTGCCTCTGCACTTTCTTTTTGACGCTTCAGGATATCCTCCATCTCTTTTTTTGCATCTTCAATGGTCTTTTTAATTTTTCCAAGCTCATCTAATATATTCTTATCATATGACATAAGCTGGGAAACTATCTCAATCTTTGAAAGTAAATCACTAAAAGACTCTGCCCCGAAGATAATTTCAAGATATCCTGTAGAGCTGTTTTCATACATAACACGGGCACGTGTAAGAAATGTACCTTTTTGCTCCTGATACCTCTCTTCTGCAACCTTAAGCTCTTCTTCTTTTGTCTGAAGATCTTTTTGAGTCTGCTCAATCTGCTTTTCTATCATACCGATTTCATCCTCGGTATTTGCAATCTGGCGATCAAGTGCATTATACTGATTGACTGCCTGCTTCCTTTTTTCCTCTGCCTTTGAAACATCCTTCTTTGCGCTTTCCGTTTTCTTTTTCGCATCATTAAGCTGCTGCTGTGTGGGAGCAGCACTTACCGCAGGGCCTATTATGCTTATAAAAAAGGCAAAAACAACTAATGCAGCACAGAAGATTGCCGCTATTCTTTTGATTTTATTTTTTTCATTCATAAAGACACCTCAATCAGACTTTAAGATGGCGTTTAAGCGAAAGTGCACTTCCGGCAGCCCCCATAAACACACCAAAGATTGCCATTGCAATACCGAGCGGAATAGCGCAAAGCTCAATCGGTAAAAATTCAAAGAGGGCAATGAGGCTCTTTACTGCACCGATAACTGCATTATATCCCATAAGAATGACTACATACGAAAATACAAATCCGAGTGCACCGATTATAACACCCTCAATAACAAATGGCATACGGATAAATCGGTCTGTCGCGCCAACGAATTTCATAATATGTACTTCTTCTTCACGAGCGTAAACGCTTAATTTAATGGTATTTTGAATAATGAATACCGCTATTAAAAGAAGAATAAGCATTGTAAGAAGGCTTCCGCGTTCAACAACGCCCGTGAATTTTATAACCTTGTCTACAATGTCTTGCCTGTTTTTTACTGTTTCAATACCGGAAATCTTTTTAATTTCCTCGGCAGTTACTTTAGAGTTTCTTATGTCCTTTAAAGACACTTTGATTGAGCTTCTTAAAAAATCATTAGCCTCTATTCCCTCTAAAACATCGGCATTTTCACCAAGCATCTCTTTGTAATTTGAAAGTGCCTGCTCCTTTGTTTCAATTGTTGCGTCCGAAACATTTTCTAAGGCAAGTATGTTATTATAGGCGTTTTGCTGAACATCAGCATCTGCCTCCATATTAAGATACGCCTGAATTTCACATTGAGATTCTATCTGCTTGCTTATATAGTTTAAGTTTACCGTAAAAAGTAAAAATGCACCAAAAAGAAAGAGGCAGCACGTTACTGTTATGAAAGAAGCAAACGTCATTATACCGTTGCGGACAAATGAGCTTGCCGCACTTTTTATATAATATCTTAAATTCCTAAATACCAAGATTATACACCCCGTTTTCTTCGTCACGAACGATACTTCCGCCCTCAAGCTGAATTACGCGTTTACACATATCGTTTACGATTTTTTCTGAATGGGTTACCATAACAATTGTTGTGCCCATTTTATTTATATCGTCAAAAAGCTTCATAACATCGGAAGAAGTTTCAACGTCAAGATTACCTGTCGGCTCATCTGCGATGATTAATGACGGGCTGTTTACAAGCGCCCTTGCAATGCTTACGCGCTGCTGTTCGCCGCCCGAGATTTCGTTGGGGTAATTGTTTGCCCTTTCGGCTAATCCTACAAGAGCAAGAATTTTAGGAACTTTACGGCGGATTTCCTTTCTGCTCTTTCCTATGATTTCCATAGCAAAAGCAACATTTTCAAAAACTGTTTTATTCGGAAGAAGTCTAAAATCCTGAAAAACTACACCCTGCGCTCTTCTTAAATAAGGAATTTTTGACCTTCGGAGTGAATTCACAATAATTCCGTCAATCGTAACATCACCCGACTTTGGCTTTATTTCTCCCGTGAGCAGTTTAATCGCGGAGCTTTTGCCCGCACCTGTCTTACCAACTAAAAAGACAAATTCACCGTCTTCTATTTTAAATGAAACATTATCAAGAGCAACGACATTGTTGTCGTACGTAACGGTAACGTTTTTAAATTCTATCACTTAAAATCTTCCTTTCGTATTTTCATATACGCATTGGTTTTGAAACAAGATACTTCTTAACCATAAGTGCAACCTTAAACACAATTGCATGCTCAAAATTACGAAGGTCAAGCTCTGTAATCTTGCGAACCTTATCAAGTCTGTAAACCAAGGTATTTCTATGTATAAACAGCTGACGCGACGTTTCGGAAACATTTAAGTTGTTTTCAAAAAACTTCTGTATTGTAAGAAGTGTTTCTGAATCGAGAGAATCAAGTGTGCCTTTCTTAAAGACCTCTGACAAAAAGAGTTCACAAAGCGTTGTAGGAAGCTGATAAATCAGCCTTGCAATTCCGAGATTGTCATAGCTTATTATATACTTATCCTCGTCAAATACCTTTCCTACTTCAAGAGAAATTCTGGCTTCTTTATAGCTTTTTGCAATATCCTTAAGATTATCTGCAACAGAACCTATACCAACTCTTACATTAACCATTGCCTCAGACATAATGGTATCTGCATACTGATGAGCAATCTTTTCAAGCTCCTGACTTGTTAATTCCTTTTCAAACTCATGCACGATAACAACAATATTGTTATCCATATCCAAAACGAAATTCTTGTTATTTTCTGAAAAAAGCTCATTTACCATTTCGTAGACGTCAACACTTTGATTTTCGTCATACAAAATTGCAAAAGCAACTCTCACCGCATCGTAACTGAGCCTCAGCTCCCTGCTTTTAACAAAAACCTCTCCGGGAAGTATACTGTCTGTAAGAATATTTTTAATAAAGTTTGACTTATCAAACTTATCATTATGCATAAGACGAATTCCGTTTGCACTGGAAGAAAGCATCATAACATATTTTGCAGCATTTTCATCAACAGATTCTACAAAAGTAACATAATCAATCTTTCCCCTTGTTACGCTTGCATAAAACGTGTAGCCAAGATGCTGTACGATATGGCTTTTTTCTGCAAGGCACAGAGCAAAAATCTCTTCATACTTTTCTTCCAAAACGGAGGCAGACGAAGAAGAAACGACTATTCCGCTTCTTTCGATTACGCCAACCTTAAAGCCTAAAATTTTGCTTGTCTGAACAAGCATATTGTTAAGGTATTTATTAATCAAAAATTTACCCTTCTTCCCATTTTGTATTCTTTAATATGATACCATTAAACAAAAGATTTTTCAACATATTTTTGTTATTCTTTACAAAATAATTACAATTTTAACGCATCTTCTCTATAATCACTGACAAAAGAGTATCGATAAGCATAAAATATTAATGTAAAACTATAATGAAAGGAAAATCCGAATGCTTGCTACTGTAGCTTCCATTACTTCAGCAAACAGAATAAAAAAACGTGCAACAGAATATGGAATTGATGTCAGGGTAATGCAGACCCCCTCACATCTTACAAAGGAAGGTTGCGGCTACAGTCTCCGTTTTGAAGATTGTTATAAAGATATGATAAGTGAAATTGCCACAGATTTGAAAATAAAAATAAGGTCATACCATATAGTTTAGTTTTAAGGAGAAGTAAATGATATATCTTGATAATGCAGCTACCACCTTTCCAAAACCGCCCGAAGTAATTAATGAGGTAACAAATCTTATAGAGAATTTCGGCGGGAATCCGGGCCGCGGCGGACATAGAATTTCAAGAATGTGCGCTGAAAAGGTATACAGTTGCAGAGAAAACCTCTCAAAGCTTATAAATAATGACAATCCTGAAAGGATAGTCTTTACGAAAAACACTACCGAAGCTCTGAACTTGGCAATAAAGGGATGCTTAAAAGAAGGTGACGAAGTAATCATTTCTTCTATGGAGCATAACAGTGTACTTCGAAGCGTAATTTCTCTTGAAAAATTGGGAGTAAGCGCAAAAATTGCCCGTGCAGACAGCAAAGGATACGTTAGTGCGGAATGCATAAAAAGCCTTATTACTCCAAAAACAAAGCTTGTTTGCGTTGTTCATTCTTCAAACGTTGTGGGTACAGTAAATCCAATAGATGAAATATGCAAAATGGCAAGAGAAAAGGGCGTTTATACACTTGTTGACTGCGCGCAATCAGGGGGCATTATCCCAATAGAGTGTAAATACCTCGATATGGCAGCATTTGCAGGACATAAAGGGTTATTCGGTCCGTTCGGGACAGGTGCGCTTTATATTCGCGAAGGAATAGAGCTTGATCCTCTTTTATATGGTGGCACGGGAAGTATGTCAGAAAGCGCCACAATGCCTTCTCACCTTCCTGACAGATTTGAAGCAGGTACTTTAAATGCTGCGGGGATTGCAGGACTTAACGAGGGTATAAAATTTGTTATGCGTGAAGGAGTTTATGAAAAAGAAACCCTTCTTACAAAAAGATTGGTTGAAAATTTGTCCGTAATAAAAGGGGTAAAGGTACTTGGAATTCCCCATGCGGGTGCAGTGGGAGTGTTATTATCAAAGCATGACCCGGTTGATATTTCTTCGCGTCTTGACTCAGAATACGATATTGCGGTACGTTCAGGGCTTCACTGCTCGCCCCTTGCCCACAGGACTTTAGGCACTATTACAAGCGGACTTCTACGCTTTTCTCCGTCATTTTTTAATACAATTGAAGAAATTGACTATGCTTCAGGCGCACTGAATAAAGTTATAAACTAAAAATTTGAAAATATTTTAAAAAAACACTTTAACTGCCTTTGTTTTTATAGTATAATTAAAATAGATTAGTTTATTGTAAAGGCGGTTAGAGTGGTGTTTCAGGATTTTTTATACAGCTTGCCCGAATTCATTATGACACTTCGGATAACAGACATACTTGATATTATCATTGTAGCTTATCTTTTCTACAAGCTTGGCTCAATCGTTCGCGAAACAAGGGCCGGCACTCTTATAAAGGGTATAATTTTACTTCTTGTTTTTACGTGGATAAGCACGATAATGCAATTAAATACCATTAATTACATATTAAGAAACGTAATGCAGTTTGGTGTTATTGCCTTTTTGGTTGTATTTCAGCCTGAGCTTAGGCGCGCACTTGAAAAAGTGGGAAGAACTAACCTTTCTACATTCTTTTCCTCTGAAAAGGATTATGTTGAGGATTTGGCAACGCAGGTTGCATCCGCTGCTTCTGCAATGAGTGCGAGGCGTATTGGTGCTCTTATCGTTTTAGAGCGTGGCACCAAAATTGGAGACATCGTAAGAACAGGCTCTCTTATAGATTCAAATGTATCGAGTGAGCTTCTGGTAAACATTTTTATCCCCAACACACCTCTTCATGACGGTGCGGTAATAATCCGCGAAAACAGAATTTTAGCGGCTGGATGCATTCTCCCCCTTACTCATAACGAAACGCTCAGTCAGGAGTTCGGGACAAGGCACAGGGCTGCACTTGGTCTTTCAGAAAGTTCTGATTCCGCTGTAATTGTAGTAAGTGAAGAAACGGGGAAAATCAGCTTTACAATGAATGGTAATATGAGCCGTAATTATACTGAAGATACACTGAAAAAGGCTATTATAAAGGCGCTTTCTCCTGATGCAACTCAATCTAAAAAGAAAGAGTCATCATTTATAACAAAATGGAAGGAGCGCTTAAAATGAATATATTTGGCAAAAACAAACTAACACTTAAAATCGTCTGCACAATATTTGCCGTGATGATGTGGTTTTACGTTTCCTATCAGGAAAACCCAACAATGTCAAAAACCGTTAAAAACGTTCCTTTGGCAATTACAGGAGAGCAGGCGCTTAAAGAAAATGGATTTGCAGTATATAAAATTTCAGATACAAGCGTTGATGTTAAAGTAACTGCAAAAAGAACAACGCTTGGAAAAAACTCAAAGAAAACACTTTCTGCCGTAATAAACGTTTCTTCAATAAACGAAGAAGGAGAATATGAGCTTTCCCCTACCGTAAATGCGGCAACTTCAGATGCAACATACTACGTTAAAGGTAAGGATATAAGGGTTATTGTTGAACCTATTGTTGAAAAATCAATTAAAATAAGGGCAGATATTGCAGAAAGCCCCAATCCTGAACTTATCATAAAAGAGAGCAGGACAATTCCTGAAAAAGTCACAGTTTCAGCGCCAAAAAGCATTGCTAACGATATTTTAGAAGTCAGGACAGAGCAGATTGTTCCTGAAAATGATAAGGTCACGGAAATAAAAGACGTAAATCTTATTGCAATCGGTAAAAACGGAAAACCGCTTGAATGGGCAGAATGTACTCCTTCATCGGTAGATGTGAAATACAGCTTTTATGATGTTAAGACCGTTCCCGTTGTACTTAAAACATCTGACGGGAATACACATTCGCTTTCTTCTGACTACACGGTAAAAATATACGGCTCCGGCGAGAAATTTGAAAGAATTGAAAATGTCAAAACAGAGGTTCTTAACCTATCACAGTACTCCCCTTCTGATTCCGTGAGAGTTAAGCTGTCTCTTCCCGAATCGGTATATCTTGCAAGTGATGTAAACGAAATTGAAATAAAACTTTCAAAAAACTTATTTTCTAAATAAAAAAAGCCCGTGAGGGCTTTTTTTATTCATCTTCACAACAAGAAGCACATCTTTGTTTATCGTCTTCAAGGCAATCTTCTACCGGAGGGAAAAATTCATCTACCGGGAAGTTAATATTTGCAAACATTTCGCACGGGTCATCAGGAGTAGAAGCCACACATTCTTTTTCAGGAATGCAGAAGTCGTATGCAGGAATAAGAAGCTGAACATTTCTTTCAAGCTTAATAATTGTGAAAAGACCGATTGTAACGTAAATTTTACGCTGATTTTCGCGGTTTCCTACGAAGCGGTCTTCATACACTCTGCGAACACAATCGGGGATATTGCAGATGTCTATTTCTTCGTCAGAGTATCTGCAGCATTTGTCATTAGGCTCTGCAAGCTTCGCACCGAGGCAAATCGGGTCAACTACTTCCACTGCAGACTACAAAATGTCACTTCCAGATTATTTTTACACTTTCGTCTTCACAAATAATTTTATCTATTACTTCTTTTAAAAAGGCGTTTGCATACTCTGTGTTTAGTGCATTTAATATAGACTGAAAAAGTGTTTTTTGTGATATTTCTTTATCCTCGAAATTAGAAGCGCGACCATAAGAAAGGGAATTTATCTCTTTCTCTAATTTTTTGATGTGGTTTTTAAGTGATGAAAGGTCAATTATTTCGTTTATATACATATTCATATATTTTTCTTTTTTATCGTTAAGATTTTTAATTTTTATATTTGCACCCTTATCAATGCACCGATTTTTACAGTTAATTTCTTTTAAAAAGGACTTCTTATCTTCAATCTTTTTATATAAAAAATCGGCTATTTCATAAATCAATTCGTCTTCATTTATTTTAGAAGAATTTGAACAAAATCTCTGACTGTTATTATTTCTTCCCGAGCATTGCCAAATGGCTTTTTTCCCTTCCTTTTTCTTTCTTATTCTTCTTGTAAATGAATAGTTGCATCTCCCACATTTTATAAGGGTGCTTAAGGGATATGCTCCGCTTTTTCGCGCAGTGCGGGATTTGTATATCTCTCTATTTTTCTCAAGAAGCATTTGTGCTTTGTTAAAGGTTTCTTCATCAATTATCTTAAGCTCAGGCTTTTTAAAAGTGAATTCAGAAACATCCTCAAGCATTTTTGTTTTTCCCGTAAGGTAGTTTGTAACCTCACTTTTCTTTGAGATAAGAATGCCCGCATAAAGCTTATTTTCAAGTATTCTTCTGACAGTTTTCGGAGTCCATTTATCCTTATTTTTAAAAGTGGAAATATTATTTTGGGTAAGTGTGTCTGAAATTTTTCTTGTGCCCATATTTTTATTTACATACATATCAAATATTTCCTTAATGACCTTTGATTGCTCTTTATTAATTTCAAGCGTAAAATTATCTATTCTGTCGTATCCATAAATAAAATTCGGTACTTTACCTTTTTTTGCATTTACTTTTTTCCCAAACTTCACCCTTTCAGAAAGATTTGCACTTTCCTCCTGCGCAAGCGCAGAAAACATAGTAAGCACAAACTCACTTGCACCGAGCACTGTCTGATTGGTGGATAAAAAAAGCACGTCAACATTAAGCTCTTTAAGCTTTCTTATCGAAATTAGAAAATCAACTGTATTTCTTGCAAATCTTGAAACATCCTTTACGGCAACCAGATCAAACAAGCCAATTTTCGCATCCTCCATAAGCTTTAAAAACTCTTTTCTGTTCTTCATTTGTTTTCCGCTTATGCCTTCATCAGAATACATTTTTATAAGCGTGTGATTGTTTCTTTTGGCAAACTCCTCAAAAAATGCTTTTTGATTTTCAAGCGATTCTAACTGTTCATCTTTATTAGTAGATACTCTGCAGTATGCTACTAATCTCATTTACATTCCTCCTTAAAAAAACCATAATCCCATGTTTGGGGATTATGGTCTTTTATTAGAAATTATCAATTTAATTAATAGCTTTTCTATCTCTTTTCCAGAAAGCATACATTCTTTTGTAATGTGAATATATTTGACTTTCATATCTATTCCCCTTTGCTTCATTTTATTAGGGGGATTTTTAATTATTCATATTTTTAAAAGAAAGCTTCCTTTAATATTGGGACAAGATTTTTTGAAACGGTTTTATGCCCCTCTCTTGTGGGGTGGATTGGGTCTTTGGGAATCCATCCATCAGTATCGACAAATAAAACGCTGTCATCATTTTCCTTATTGTACTTTTTAACCATTTCACCAAGTGCCTTATTGTATCTGTAGATATAAGCAGACAGAGCCACAATTTCCGCATCGGGGTTAATTTTTCTTACAAGCTTTATAAATTCCTCGTATGCGGTTATATATTCTTCCTCGGTTGCATCATAGTCATTTGCACCGTGATTTATTACAATGATTTCTGCGCCTGAAGGAACCCTCTCCACATTATTAAATATATACGGATATGCTTCATATACTCTCGGCACACCGCCACTTCCGCCTTTCGTAAGACCTACTGCACCATAACCCATAGTGTAAGGCTTCATACCGAGTGCTTCTGCTGTGAGGCAGGCATAGGTTGCGGTTGAGTCATTCTGAAAGACCATATTGTTGTGGTTATTATAACCCCCGGGAAATGGCGCCCTTTCTTCATTTGCCCATGTGCCCTCTGTTATAGAGTCACCGATAAATTCAATGATTTTACGATTATCTTCAGGGAGTACGCCTTCACCATCTGCTTCAAAACCCGTAAAGGAAATCTTGCCTACAAGAGGTTCAAACCACCTTTGCTGGTCCTCCATAGCAGATTTGTATGTTATTTTTACAACGTGATTACCTTCTTGGGGTGTTTCGATACGGATAAAAGGCTCTACCCTTACTTCTGTCTTTGCACCGCCGTCCACCTGAATATAGAGGTGGGGATAAGGTTCACTATTAAGTTTTGTATCAAAGGAAAGGTCACACCATTTTCCTGTGAATGCTAATTCTAAATATGAGCCGAGAGCTGTTGTTACTAAAGCGTCTTCCCTTTTTGCCCAGCGGCCAAAACTTCTTACAGAATTACTTAAATGACTTACTTTCATAGTTCTCTCTCCTGTTTTACTTTGCGTTAGTATATTTTTTTACATACTCTGTGGGCGTAATACCCATATATTCTTTATAGGCATTATTAAATGTGCGAATACTTTGAAATCCACTTTCTATTGCGGCTTCAGTTACAAGTTTGCCTTCACCGAGCAGTTGATTTGCATTCTTTATTCGGAGTGCATTTATATACTCATTAAGACCCGTGCCCGCATATTTTGAAAAGAGAGATGCAAGTCTTCCGCGAGACATATAAAGCTTATTAGCTATAATCGAGATATTGATTTCCTCTTTAAAATGCTCATTGACATATTCAGCAATTTTGTAAAAATCTTTTCTGTCATTCTTTTTTGTTGCACTTCCCTCTTCTGCAGGGAAATACCTCATTAAAAGAAAATATATGGATGATATTACTGACTGGAGATATGGATTATCCTGCGCTTTTTGAGCACTGTACTCTTTATCTGTAATCTCAATCAAGGCATTAAGCTCCTGCCTGAGATTTTTGACAGAGTCTATCTCTTCAGCTAAAATATATGTTTTTAGGGGTTTATTCTTTTTTCTACACCTAAAAGAATCTTAACCGGGAATTGAATTATTCTTGCATCCACTTTTTCGCTCTTAACGAGCAAGCTATGAACAGACCTCTCACGGATTGCTATGATATCCCCTTCTTTGACTTCCGTAAGCTTTCCGTCAATGAGAAAAGAGCATTTACCTTTAACGGGCATACATAATTCGTAGTTTTCATGCCAGTGAAAAGGATATTCTCCTTCTTTATAGGATCCAATATGCGAAATCAATTCTGCTCTGGTGATTTCTTGTGTAATTTCCATAATAAATCCCCCCCTGTCTGAGAAAATTTATTTTTAAGCGCGTTTTAATACAATTCTGAAGCTGTATTTCTGAGTGCTGTCAGGAAGATATGAAAGCTTAAGAATATTTCCAGTTTTTTCTGTCTTTTCAAAGCCTGTGTATTCCTTAAGCACATATCCATCGGGCACAAAAACACCTACTGTATACAAATCATTTTTAATAAGATTTGCACTGAAGGTAATTTTTCCGTCTTCCGTTGCCATATCCGTAATTTCCAGTGCGCCTTGTGAAATATGACGTGATGTTGTAATTATCTGCGGTGCGCCCGTAAGCTTTCTTACGGAAAGAATACGACACTCATACGGCTTAATTGTAAGATTTATCGAATCATCAAATATGCCTAAAAATTCATCGCGGTAGTAGTCATAAACAAGATACTTCCCGTCAGCAAGATGAAGGTCTTCTGAAAGGCTTACTGTTTTAACTATTTCCTTATCCGTGGTATTAAATATACCTGTAATAAGATAATTTTCATAATCCTCATTGATATTTAAGTTAATGATAAAGTTTTCCTTATCAACACAAGGATTTACCAAATCCATCGGATGAATGTCAAGCACGGGAATACTACGCTTTATAAGGTCAATCTTCTCTTCTGAAAGAGCATCAAATTCATCACCGAAATTCATCGGGAGTCCAAGAAGAGAAAAGAGTGCCAGCCTTGATTTAGCCTGTTCAAAGTCGCTAAACTCATCACGAAGTACAACATTATCAGGGTCATTATAAAACTGAATGTTGTGAAGCGGGTAAAACATTTCAAGCCTTTTTAAATTGCTCATATGCTCCTCCCATGTAAAGACGTCATTACCTATTCGAGCTGCATCAAATACATCGGAAGCCCAGAGAATATCACCCATAAATACACCTGCGCAAGAAAGCATATACATATCCTTTCCAAGTATTTCACGGGTTTTCTTCATAACATTTTTAATAGCATCCTTCGTTGAAAGAGTTGGGTCATACATATTTGCATGGTACTTATTATGCATAAGCATACTAATCGGAATTGTATCAAACTTAATTGCATCATAACCCCACTCAAGAACATTCTTTACCGCTACAGGAAGATACTCATTTAAGTAATGAGGATTTGAAAAATCGTAATAATATCTTCCGCACCAGGAAACCTCATCAACCAAAAGTATGTCAGGATATTTTTCTATAAACTCATTTTTGCTGGGTTCATTTGTATATCCAATCCAGATGGCAGGGATAAGCCCCAATTCCTTGATTTTATCTGCAACGTACTTCATTCCGTTGGGATATTTTACAGGGTCAGGCTTTAATGAGTTAACGCCGTCAGTTCGTTCCGGAATTTCACCTTTAACACCATAGAAAAGATGATGATACCATTCAAAATCCACCCATACGGCATTTGCACCGAAATCCTTAAGATTTTCAGCCTGCCACTTTGCATTTTTAAGTACTTTCTCCTCACAGGCATCGAATTTAACGGCGTACCATGTCATCCAGCCAACAGGAGGATTGGTAAATGTAGAATTTCTGTTTATTGGCGAAAAATCAATGTGATACTTTTTAGCGAGATAGTTCTCCAAAACCTTAAATTCGAAATTCTCACCTTCTGATATTTCAGCTTCAAAGCTGTAACTATCATTGTTTTTAGAAAGCTGTGTCTTTCCTGACTTTCCAAGAACTACTGCATTGTCTGTTTTTCGATTATAAATCGCATTATCTACAGTAGATATAGCATTCCCAACTGCGCAGCGGAAATCGGTTGCATTTCTTTCTACGCTAACCGGGAAAACATCCATATTTACGTCAAGCGAAATATCACCGACTATCTTAATAGTCTGTTTTTCCTTTGAAGCATCTTCTACAATTATGCTTTCATTTCCAGCAGAAAACTTAAAGGATAAAACGTTTTCCTCTTCCTTGTCATTTTTAAAGTCGAGTGTAAGAAAAACAAGCTGTACCTCTTCACTCGGAACGCAAACTGCTTCACTTACTGAAAAGTCTTTTACGTGGTTAAATTTATTCTCTTTTTTATCAAACCACTCTATATGCGCGTTTGACACTATTTCTTTTTTATCATAGAAGATACTGAAGGTATGATTTTGGGTATCATACCATACAGTATATTTATCAAATCCGCAATATCTTTTTATGTTCTGCGTCATAAGAATACTCCGTTTCTTTTAATTAGAAAACTTTAACCTCAATATTAAGATACTTTTCAAATGCTTCCTTAACTGCATCCTTACAGTCGCAAAGTGCAATAGCAATATGGTGCTTGTATCCGTTTTCTGCCATATATACGCAGATATCGTTGATGCCTTCCTTCTTAACAACCTTACCTGAGCCAAAGAATTCCTTGTCAAATGAATCCTCTGTAAACTCACCGTCAGATACAAATGCCATCATCTTGCCGTTCTCTGTCTTAAAGCTACCGAAAGTGATGGCGCCCGGAAGAATTCTTGCCTTGTTTACGCCAACGCCTGTTCCGTCACCATATGTTTTCTTAAACATAAGATGCTCTACAGTTTCGCCTTTTCCATCCATCATATTCATCGGAAGAGGACCGCAGTGGAACATTATTGCTTTATCCTTTTCGTCGCCATAGTTATTGTTAAAGTCAAGAAGTGCAACACCGTCATCTACTGCAAGTGAAAGTGCACGCATCATTATTGCATTGTATATATCAAGCTCACATGCGGCTGCAATACCTTTTTTGTTAAGTATACCAAGGTTTGTGCAGGGCGCAAATGCAAACTCTGTCTGGAATTCTGACCAACATCTGATAGCGATTGACTGAAGGTTGTATTCTTTAATTATATCCTCGAGTACAATCTGAAGCTTTGCAATATTGTCAAGCTTTTCTTCAGGCCAGGAGCCAAAGTCTGTAGTTTTAAGTATTTCTTCTTTTACTTTCGGAAGAAGTGCGGTGTCAACATTTCTCATACGAGCAAAAACTTCACTTAAGTCGATAGACTCAACATTAATTCCTGCTCTTTCAAGAGTTGTTTCATCAACACGTACTGTCTTAAAGGCAGTTGTTCTTGCACCGATTGCGCCGATGTTAAAATTCTTCATTCCATCTACTATACGACAGATTCTCTCAAAGTTTAAGAGGTCCTTTTTAAAGGATTCACTGCTTGGCTTTGATACAAAATCTGTTGTCTGTGTAAACTTGATGCCTGCCTGACGAAGAAGGTTACACATAGCAAACTTTCCGCACATTGCATCACGACGGTGAGCAAAGTCCATTTTGCCGAGTTCATCAGAATATGCCTGAACAAGTATCGGCACATTTGCATTACGAAGTGCTACAACAGCACCATTTTCGTCACCAAAGTTAGGAAGTGAAAGAATAATGCCCTGGAATTTGCCTTCGTTTTCTTTTAAGAACTGGGCAAAAAGCTCACCTTCCTCGCGAGTTTCAATCGCACCATATCTGGTCTTTGACTCATCCATACAGATGTAGTCATTTCCTGATTCTTTAATTACCTCAAAAAGCTCCTTGCGTGCCCCATCAATTACTTCACCGGGGAAGAATCCGCGATTTCCGATATAAAGCGCAAATGTCATTTTCATAATTTCCAATCTCCTTTTTAATATACTGGTATTACCCATCTAATAACATTTTACTTTTCTTTCTTTTTCAAAAATAGTCAAATTCTTCTCTAAAAATTAGTAAAATTGTTTTATGCGTTCACAAATTTACAATTTATTTCTCCAAAATAAAAGGAAATTTCTTACGATACTCACTCGGTGAGCATCCGTAATACCTTTTAAATAGCTTTGAAAAATAATTATAATCGGGAATTCCTGATTTCACACTGATTTTCTGAATTTTCTCATCACTGTTTGTAAGAAGAGTCTTTGCCATTTCCATACGCAATTTCAGGATATAATCACCTATTGTTATATCAAAATGCTTTTTCCACAGTAAATAGAGTTTGTTTTTTGAAATCTGGAATCTTTTGCATATAATTGGGATTGATAATTCATTTTGAATATTGTTTATCAAAAATTCATTAACTTCCTCTATAAAATCGTCTTCTGTCAGCTCGATGCTTTTGCTTGTAAAAAACTGCATAATTGCTGCACGAAGGATATTTGCCGTAGACTGTATAGCCTCGTGCTTCATAATTCTTACATTTTTGTATGCCTTACTCAGCTTTTCGTAATCTAAGTCTAAATCATTACTTAAACCTAAAAGCTCATCATTACTGTCCCTTTCCGTTTCGTCCTCTCTTATTTGTCCAAAAAGAACGAAGGCTACCACCTTTTCCTTGTAAATAATCGGCACTGCAGTATCAATAAGCTTCGCATGGCATCTATGCCTTGTGGGAAGATGCGTTATATTACATTCTTCAATGAGCTTTTTATCGCACATCAGACATCTTTTTTTCCCAATTTTGCTTTCTTTAATGAGCTTGCAAAACTGTGGCATCTCCTGCGGAGCGTAAGCAAGCTGATTCATCTCCTTATCCCAAAAGCTTACGGTAAGGCCTGTCATATTATAAAAGTCAGACAAAAATGATTTTATTTTTTCAACATCATACTTTATAACCATATCTAAATACCTCTTCCTACACATTAGGCAATATATCCACGTGGGACATATTGCCTAATATTATAAGATATTTAATTATTATTTCATATACTTTTTAAGCATATTCTTCTCAAATTCAAGAAGATATTTTGCTTCTGCGTCAATTCTCTCCTCTGTGGGATTTTCTACGAGGTTGCGGTATACGTGGATATCACGGCCAACCTCTCCGCCTTCCATAACAAAAGGTTCAGACACAATTCTGCCTTTATAGTTAATGTCAGCGAGAGCGCCAAAGATTTCATCCCAGTCAAGATGACCTCTGCCGGGAGCTGTACGGTTGTTTTCACCTGTGTGGAAGCTTGTGAGCTTGTCACCTACAAGGCGGATTGCATCACCGATATTATTTTCTTCAATATTCATATGGTAAGTGTCAAGAAGTACGCCGATATTTGGGCTGTCAATTTCCTCTGAATAACGAAGAGCTTCCTCTGCCGTATTTATAAGGCAGGTTTCAAAACGGTTTACTGCTTCAACACAATATGTAACTCCGCATTCTTCTGCAACCTTAATAATTTCGCGCATACTTTTTATGCTCTGTTCCCAGTAAGGACGCTTGTCCCCGAGGAAATTATCAGGTGTTCCCCATCCTGCATAGCTTACACCACTAAGAAGTGTGCCGCCGCCAACATGCATCTTGCGAACGATATTTGAAAGGTACTCTACTCCGCCTTTTCTGATGCCTTCGTCAAGAGAAGAAACATCATACGCTCTGTCAAGACCAAGACTGTATGTAAGCTCAATACCTACCTCGTCTGCAAGTGCCTTTAAAGAACGGATTTTGTCATCTGACATTTCAAGAAGTGGCTGCGCCTGAAATTCAAGCACGTCAAAGCCAATCTCTTTTGCCTTTCTTATATACTTTGCATGGTCTGCATCCCAGTTTTTTTCCCAAAAATTCATAAAAATTCCAAGTTTATTCATTTTCATTTTCCTTTCATATTTTTGTTAATTTCAAGATATCATTTTTTTTAAATTTAGTAAATACATCTTGGAAATGTTACGACATTTTTGCCAAAACCGGCTACATTTTTTCTTTTCAAAAAAAGAACCGCAGAAATTTTATTCTGCGGTTCTTTAGTTATTTTTATCTGCCTTCCTGCATTTCCTTTACTGATTCAAGCACTGCGTCAGCCATATACCGGAGCTGCTCATCACTTAAGCCGTAAAGCGGAAGATGAGTAAATCTCTTATAGAATACTTCTTCACAGTTGGGGCATGTTTTAGCGATTTCATCTGAATCGTATCCCATATCGGAAACAACCTTAAAGCGATAAAGAGGTCCAAAGTGTGCTATCTGGGTAACACCCTTTTCTTCAAGCTTTTTCTTAAGAACCTGAACATCTCCACCAGCCTTTGCGGGGTCAATCTGAAGAAGATAAAGATGGAATGTGGGCTTAATGTCCTCCCCACCTAAATCCTGCGCAATAATAGCATCATTTTCTTTAAAGCGGTTTGTAAGATACTGGGCAGCTTTTCTTCTTATTTCAATAATCTCTTCATTTCTTTCAACCTGAAGCTTAAGTCCGAGACCCTGAATTTCAGTTGTTGAGTGATTTCCTGCAACGAAAGGCTTTTCTTTTCCTGGGATAGGAGTTATATTATAAAGCCAATCTTTAATGGGACATGTAAAGTCAAGTCCAAGGAATCTTGCTCTCTTCATTTCATCGCCAAATCCGGGAACATTAGTTGTAACAATTCCACCCTCACCGAATGAAGTGATGTTTTTAACCTCATGCATACTAAATGATGCAAAGTCACCGATTGTACCGATTTTTCTGCCTTTATACATTGCACCAAAAGCGTGCGCAGCATCTTCAAGAACAAGGATATTGTGCTTTTTAGCAAGCTCCATAATCGGGTCAAGGTCAACGGGGTATCCGCCGATATGTACGGGAACAATCATCTTTGTCTTAGGTGTGATTTTACGTGCAACGTCAGCGGGATCCATATTGATTGTTTTGGGATCAACGTCTGCAAAAACAAGCTTACAGCCAATAGATAAAGGATAAGCCATTGTGGCAACGAATGTGATTGCAGGAACAATTACTTCGTCTCCTTCTTTAAGATTTGCATACTTGTATGCGATTTCAAAGCCTGCAGTAGCGTTTGTAACGAATGTTGATGTTTCTGTGCCGAGGTATTCATTACAAGCCTTTTCAGCAGCTTCTACCTGACTGCCCAAAGAAAGCTTTCCCGGAGGAGTTGAAACTGCATCAAGCTTTTTAATCTGCTTGTATACTTCGTTTATTGCGTCATCATATTCCTTTCCCTCACCCTGCATAAGAAAGCGGATGATTTCCATAAGGTCATGTGCATTATAGTTTTCGCCTACTGCTGCCCACGGAACCTTTGTCGCACCTGTGTTGTAACGAAAGTCTGTCGTCTTTTTCATAAATTTTCCTCCTGTTTGCTATAATTAATTTATTGCTTAAATTAATTATAGCATTACTCTCATTTCTTGTCAATACTCTATAGCCGAAGTTGACATTTTTTCTATGTAATGTTATAATTTTTCCATAATGATGAAAAGGATTACATTCTATGAAAAAACAAGTGGCAAACGTGCAATTAATGCAAAAAATGAATAGGATAAGAGTACTGAATTTAGTAAGAAAAAATCCCGATATTTCGCGTCCGCTGATTGCTGAAATGACGGGGCTTTCACTTGCTTCCATTACGAATATAACCTCGTACCTTCTTGAAAAAGGATTGCTTACCGAATGCGGGATTGAGGATGTGGCGCGCGTTGGAAGAAAAAGCACACTCTTAAGATTCGGGAAAGATGCCTACAATATGATATGCGTAGTTATTGGTGCAGATAATATATATATCGCACTCACTAATCTTGAAGGAAAAATAAGTGTTTCACTAAAAGCGGATTCTGCCTCTCTTTCCCCGCAGGAGGTTATGGCTCTTGTTTGCGCGCAGGTAAAAAAATTAGTGAATGACTATGGAAAAGAAAAAATTTTGGGTATTGAAATTGCAATTTCCGGCATAGTGCTTGACCACAGCAGATTTATCGTGTCGGCGCATCTTAAATGGAAGTCGTTTGACATAAAAAGAATACTTGAGGAAGAAACCGGCGTAAGTGTTTTTGTAAATAACATTACATTTTTGCGTGCCGTGGGATACTTTTGTGTAAATAAATCATTTGAAAAAGGAAATATGCTTCTTGTTGATATGGAAAGCGGTATAGGTGCAGTTCAGTTTTACGAGGGAGAGATAAGCCAGGGAACTTTAGGGGAAATCGGACATACCACGGTATCAAGAGATGGTGAGCCGTGTTTTTGCGGAAATCGGGGTTGCCTTGAAGCTATGTGTTCAAAGAAAAGAATTCTCTCGCTTTATGAGGCATATGAAGGAAAACGCCTTTCCTCTTTAAGCGAAATAGAAGCTCTCTTCAGAAAAAACGATAAAAACGCCGTATCTGCCGTAGTGGAATGCGGAAAATACCTTGGAATAGGTCTTGCCAATCTTGTTAATCTCTTTAATCCGTCCGTAATTGTCATTAATACAAGCGAATTTTCGCAATGCCCGTCAATTCTTGAAGAGGCGGAAAAGGAGCTTAAGGCACGTGCAAATTCAGCGCTTACAGAAAATCTGACTATAAAAAAGATAAACCAGACTTATGAGGATACAATATCTGCAAGCGCATTTGATTTGTGTAATCATATTTTTGATATTTCATCTGAACAAAACATTATTTAAAGCGAGGGGAACCCCCCTCGCTTTTTTGACATTTTGCAGTCTGTTATTTCCACGATAGCCTTTGGCATATTTGTCTTTTGCCAGAGCTGTGGGTCAAAGCTGTCCTGTTTATACTTTGATGTAAATATTTTTGCGCTCCCTTCGCTGCCGAAAAGAACAACCTTTTTGTTAAAGGTTGAAACGCCCTCGATAGTTACAGGCCTTGCAACGCCCGTGTAAACATCGAGCGTAATTTTGAAAAAGAAATTAAGGTCAACGGTGTAGTAACCGCGGTTAAACGGCATTTTTTCAACATCGCTGAATACCCATATTACCTCTGCCTTTCTACAGCGGATTTCAACCGCGCGGTCAACCACCTCCTGACCTGTTTCAGTTAAGTACACTCTCATACATTCTATGCATTCTTTACTTCTGCACGAATCGTATATTTTATCGGTCTGAATACACACCTTTTCCTTACAGCCGAAGGAACCGGTAAGTTTTTCTTCCATTAAAAATCCTCCTTCATAATATAGCTAGGTAGAACCCTAATACTATATTATGAAGAAGGATTTTTTTTGTGACTTTCTTATATTACTATTCCGCCATCACAGCTGATTATCTGTCCTGTGATAAAGCGTGCACCACTTGACGCTAAAAAGAGTGCGAGCGCAGAAACATCCTCGGGCGTGCCGATAGAGGCAAGCGGGGTTTGGTTTATAAATTCTTCTTTATCCTCACTTGTTATATTTTTATTCATATCAGTATCGATAAATCCGGGGGCAATGGCATTAACCCTGATATTTGAGGGAGCAAGCTCTTTAGAAAGCGCTTTCGTAAAGGCATTTACTGCACCCTTACTTGCACTGTAACAACTCTCGCAAGAAGCACCCGTTATTCCCCACATTGAAGAAATGTTTATAATACACCCGCTTTTTTTATTTATCATTTCACGCGATGCAAACTTGCTTACTAAAAATGTGCCCGTGATATTTGTTTTAAACACTCTTTCCCATTCTGAAAGGGCGATGTCACCTAAAATATTAAATGAGCTTACGCCTGCATTATTTATAAGCACATCCAAAGTGCCGAAGTGAGAAATTGTTTCTTCAACAATTCTTTGTGCATCAAATTCATCTGACACATCACCCTTAACTAAAAGACTGCCCGAAAGCTCACTTAAAAGCGCTTGCGCTTCTTTTTCACTTTTATTGTAGTTTATCGCAACATTATATCCGTTTTCGTAAAAAGTGCGCGCAATAGAGGCCCCTATTCCCCGTGATGCGCCAGTAATAAGTACAGTTTTTTTCATTTTGGTTACCCCTCATTTTTTATATACTGAAGTGCATCCCCTATTGAGCGCACGGCAATAAGCTCAATTCCCTCACACTTATCGATTGCGCCTAATGAATCAAACGGGAGCATACATTTTTTAAATCCCATTTTCTTTATTTCATTTACTCTGCGCATTGCCCCCGTAACAGTTCTTATTTCGCCAGTAAGCCCGATTTCGCCAAAGAATGCCATATCGGAAGGAAGTGGTGTGTTTCTGAAGCTTGAGGCAATCGCAAGTGCTATCGCAAGGTCAGTTGCCGTTTCCTCTAATTTTATTCCGCCCGTTACATTGACGTAGGCATCGTATCCACCGAGATTGAGTCCTGCACGCTTTTCAAGCACAGTCATAAGAAGTGTTACTCTGTTATAATCAACACCGTTTGCCATTCTTCTTGGTATATTAAAGCTTGTCTGCGCTGTAAGTGCCTGAATTTCGGCTAAGATTGGGCGCGTACCCTCAACGGAGCAAACTATCGCAGAGCCCGGTGAATCAACGGGTCTTCCTGAAAGCAGCATAAGTGATGGATTTACTACATCAATTAATCCCTTATCCGTCATTTCAAAAACGCCCACCTCATTAGTTGAGCCAAAACGGTTTTTAACTGCCCTTATAATTCTGTAGCTCTGATGTCTTTCCCCCTCAAAGTAAAGCACGCAGTCAACCATATGCTCAAGCACCCTCGGGCCTGCTATTGCTCCTTCCTTTGTGACATGCCCTACGATAAAGAACGTAATCTGGTTCTTTTTAGCAATCTCCATAAATTTCATTGTGCATTCTCTTACCTGCCCAACGCTACCGGGGGCAGAAGAAAGAGAGTCCGAGTAAAGAGTCTGGATAGAGTCAATTATTACATACTCGGGCTTTTCATTTTCAATTACCGAGAGGATTACGCTTAAATCGGTTTCGTTTAACACATAAAGGTTTTCCCCTTTTGCGCCAAGTCTTTCGGCACGGATTTTTATTTGTTTATCTGATTCCTCACCTGAAATGTAAAGAACCTTTTTATCCCCTGAAATATTATGTGCAATCTGGAGGAGAAGTGTGGATTTCCCTATTCCCGGCTCACCCCCGCACAAAATAAGAGACCCGCGCACTATTCCGCCGCCAAGCACTCTGTCAAGCTCTGCGCTTTTTGAGCTTTCGCGCTCTGCTTCATTGGTCGATATCTCCAAAATTGGTGTCGGCTTCGTGTTTTTGCGCACATCAAAAGAAGAGGAGGTTTTTGAAATCGTCTCCTCAACCATTGAATTCCATGTATTGCATGCGGGGCATTTTCCTACCCATTTTACGGATTCATACCCACATTCATTACAAACAAAAACCGTTTTGTTTTTCACAATCTCACTCCCCGAGAATTTATGAAGTTATCAGTCCTTAAAAACTTCGATGTTTTCAAAGATGTATGCAACCCAGCTTGCAAGTGTAAAGATAGCTGATATCCAGATAACGATTTCTGATGCAAGCGGGAAGGTATTAAAGAAGGCAATCGCAAAAATGAGAGAAAACATCTGTACATTTGTTTTTACCTTTCCCCACCAGCTTGCCGGGATAACCTTTCCCTTATCTACCGCTACAACGCGCATACTTGTTACAAAGAATTCGCGCGCAATAATTATAATTGCGGGCCACACAAATGAAGGTGCTTTTGCTACAAAGCAAATAAGTGCACCGAATGTCAAAAGCTTATCTGCAAGCGGGTCCATAATTTTTCCAAAGGATGAAACAAGGTTATTTTTTCTTGCAATGTAGCCGTCAAGAAAATCTGTAATGCTTGCAAGCGCAAATACAATTGCGGCTGTTATGTTAAAGCCTAAAAGTATAAGCGCCATACATACAGGTACCATAACCATTCTTATAAGTGTAAGTTTGTTTGGTAAGTTCATATTATTACTCCTCTTCTCCATATAAATCATACGCTTCCGCGCTTTTTATAACTACATTTACAAAGTCGCCGGGTGAAAGGTCACGCTTTGCACCAAAATATATTTTGGGGTCAATTTCTATGCTTTCGCCTTCGCTTCTGCCAAAGTAAAGATTATCTTCAAACCCTTCTGTTATAACCTTAAGGGTTTTTCCAATTAAGCTTTCATTTCTCTTAAGAGAAATCTCTTCTGCTATATTCATCACAATTTCTCTTCGCTTTTCACCTATTTCTTCACTGACTCGGTTTGGTAGCTTTTCGGCAGGGGTGCCTTCCTCTAAAGAGTATCTGAATGCACCAAGTCTGTCAAACTTTACGTTTCGAAGAAAATCGCAAAGGTGCAAAAACTCCTCTTCTGTTTCTCCGGGGAAGCCCGTGATGATACTTGTGCGAAGCGTGATAGAGGGGATTTCTCGCCTTAAAGTTGATATCAGCTTTTCTAAGCTTTCTCTATCTGTGTGCCTTCCCATTCTTTTAAGTGTGGCATCGCATCCATGCTGAACAGGAATATCTAAATATTTTACTATTTTTTCTTCGTTTTTGATTGTATCAATTAGTTCACTGTCGATTTCTTCGGGATAAGAATAGTGAAGCCTTATCCATTTTAATTTTTCTATTTTACAAAGCTCTTTTAACAGAGGGCTTATCATTTTTTTATGGTAAAGGTCAAGCCCGTACCTTGTTGTATCCTGCGCTACCACAATAAGCTCACGCACGCCGTTTTCTGAAAGTGCGCGCGCCTCGGCGAGTATGCTTTCCATACTTCTGCTTCGCATCTTTCCCCTTATTTTAGGAATCGCGCAGTATGTGCAGTGGTTGTCGCACCCTTCCGCAATTTTTATGTATGCAACGTATGATGGCGTTGTTATTATTCTTGGAAGATTTGCTGATATTTCTTCATTTATATCATTTATGTATGACTCTTTCTTGCCCTCAAGCCCATTTTTTATAGCCTCACATATATCTTCTATGGCAGTTGTACCCACTAAAACATCAAGCTCGGGAAGTTCAGTTTTTATTTCCTTTGCGTAGCGCTGAACAAGGCATCCACAGCCTACAAGAAGTTTACATTTACCCTTTTTATACTCTGCCATTTCCAAAATTGTATCTATTGACTCTTGCTTGGCGCTATCTATAAACCCACAGGTATTTACAACAATTACATCGGCGTTTTCGCTTTCAGGCGTGATTTCATATCCGTTTTCTGAAAGAATCCCTAACATATTTTCAGTATCGCACAAATTTTTATTGCACCCAAGCGACACAAACCCTATTTTTATATTCAACCGTTTCACCTCAATCATCTGGCAAAATATCTTCAAATGAGCAAGCTCTGTTTATCGCACCCTTAATTTCCGAAGGCGAAAACCCACGCCTTGCAAAGTAGCCGAAAATCCGTGCGCGCTCCTTTTCGTTTGAAAGGTCAGAGTTTTTAAATCTTTTTTGTATTTCGATATCTAAAATCTCTTCCTCATCCGTGCAAAACTCATCTGTTACACTTTGCGCAGTTTCTTTGTCTATGCCCTTGCGGGATAGCTCAAATATAATTTTTGATTTGCCCCATTTTTTTAAATTCTGGGCATCTCTTGTAAATTTTTGTGCATAGGAAAAGTCGTCAATATATTTATATTCCTTCAAAAAAAGGATTACCTCTTCAATTTCCTCTTCCCTGTAGCCTTTTTCCTTTAGCTTATCTGTAAGCTCTTTTTGTGTTCTGTCTTTAATTGTAATAAGCTTTAATGCGCGTTCTTTACAACTAATCATCTAAAAACTCCATAAAAACAAGGTTTGCCAAATCTGTTCCTCTTTCGGTAAGCATAAGCCTATCTTTCTCTATTTTAAGAAGGCCCTTTTTTATGAGGGGATTTACTCTCTCAGGAAACTCACCATTATATAAAACGCCTTTCGTCATACGAAGTCCAAGCATAAAAAGTTCAAGCTCTCTTTCCCGCTTTGAAATATCCAAAACACCTGTTTTTATGCCTTTTCCCTCTATGTAATTATCAACATCAGGCTCATTATAAAATCTCTGTCCGTTACAGTAAGAATGTGCACCCGCGCCAAGCCCTATGTACTCATAATCCTGCCAGTAGCGCATATTGTGTTTGCTTTCAAACCCTTTTTTTGCAAAGTTTGATATTTCGTATCTAAAAAGCCCCATCCCAGATAGCTTTTCTGTCGCAAAATAGTACATTTCGCGCTCAATTTCTTCTGTGGGTAAGTCAAGCTCCATATCATAAAATGGAGTGTTTTCTTCAATTATTAACGAATAGCACGAAATATGCGGTGCACCGATTTTTTCGATGGCATCAAGGGATTGTGAAAGGCTTTCTATAGTTTGATTAGGCGTTGCAAGCATTAAGTCAATGTTATAGTTTTCAAATCCCGCTTTTTTTATTTCTTCAACTGTTTTATAGATTTGCGCGCTTGTGTGAATTCTGCCAAGAGCGCGAAGCTCATCATCATTAAAGGATTGCGCGCCAAGGCTTATTCTGTTTACGCCACAATCTTTAAGGCTTTTAAAGATTGTCCCATTTTCTATGCCCGGGTTTGCCTCAACAGTAAATTCGTAACCTTCTTTAAAAGAAAAGTGTTTTCCTACTTCTTCGCAAATCCTTAAAAGGTCATTTCCTATAGCGGTGGGAGTGCCACCGCCAATGTAGATGGTTTCTATTTCTTTTTTTTCGCAATTCTTTATTTCTTCTATGACTTTATCGGTATAGTCCTTTGCCTTTTCTAAATCACAAATGGAATAAAAGTCACAGTAAAGGCACTTTTTTTTACAAAACGGAATGTGAATATAAATCATATCAGTCATCCAGCTTAAGCACGCTCATAAACGCCTCCTGCGGAAGCTCAACACTTCCGACCTGGCGCATACGCTTTTTACCTTCCTTCTGTTTTTCAAGAAGCTTTTTCTTACGGGTAATATCACCGCCGTAGCATTTCGCAAGCACGTCCTTACGCATAGCCCTTACAGTTTCACGTGCAATAACCTTACCGCCGATTGCCGCCTGAATAGGCACTTCAAAAAGCTGACGCGGGATTGTCTCTTTAAGTTTTTCTGCAATTTTTCTTCCGCGCGCATAGCTCTTTGAAGAGTGCACGATAAAGCTAAGGGCATCCACAACATCACCGTTTAAAAGGATATCAAGCTTTACAAGGTCGCTTTTAACATACTGACTCATTTCATAGTCAAATGAAGCATAACCACGGCTACGGCTCTTTATTGCATCGAAAAAGTCATAGATAATTTCATTGAGCGGAAGCTCATAATGAAGATTTGTTCTCTCTGAATCAAGGTATGTCATACCCTTATATATACCGCGCCTTTCCTGACAAAGCTCCATAATCGCGCCCACATACTCACCGGGAACGAAAATGTCAGCATTTACAAAAGGCTCTTCCATATACTCTATCTCGCTTGCGGGGGGAAGATTTGTGGGGTTAGACACCCATTCCTCCTCGCCTGAGGTTTTTACAACTTTATACACAACACTTGGCGCAGTGGTAACAAGGTCAAAATTAAACTCACGCTCAAGTCTTTCTTGTATAATTTCCATATGAAGAAGTCCCAAAAATCCACAGCGGTAGCCAAAGCCGAGCGCTGCAGAGGTTTCAGGCTCAAACGAAAGTGACGCATCGTTAAGCTGAAGCTTTTCAAGTGCTTCACGAAGGTCAGAATACTTTGACCCGTCAGCAGGATAAATTCCGCAAAAGACCATCGGGTTTACTTTTCTGTAGCCAGAAAGAGGCTCATCTGCAGGATTATCTGCATCAGTTACAGTGTCGCCCACCTGAGTGTCGCGGACTGTTTTAATGCTTGCAGCAATATAGCCTACCTCACCTGCTTTAATTTCACCTGACGGAATAAAGCTTTTAGCAGAAAGATAGCCTGTTTCAACAACCTCAAACTCCTTACCTGTCGCCATAAAACGTATCTTCATACCCTGACGGATTACGCCCTCTTTCATACGCACATATACAATGACGCCCTTGTACGCATCATAGTAAGAGTCAAAGATAAGCGCACGGGGCTTAGCGTTAACATCCCCTTTAGGTGCAGGTATGTTTTTTACAATATATTCAGGAATTTCCTCAATATTAAGACCTGTTTTTGCAGAGATTTTTGGTGCATCCTCTGCGGGAATTCCTATAACATCTTCTATTTCCTTTATAACCTCATCTGCCCTTGCACTGGGAAGGTCAATTTTATTTATTACGGGCAAAATCTCAAGCTCGTGGTCAAGCGCAAGGTAGGTGTTTGCAAGTGTCTGCGCCTCAATCCCCTGCGATGCATCAACGACTAAAAGCGCTCCCTCGCACGCAGCCAGTGAACGCGAAACCTCATAGTTAAAGTCAACGTGGCCTGGGGTATCGATAAGGTTTAAGACGTAATCTTTTCCATCCTCCGCCTTATAGTTAAGTCTTACGGCGCGTGCCTTTATGGTAATTCCCCTCTCGCGCTCAAGCTCCATATTGTCAAGCAGCTGATCTGACATATCGCGCTTTTCTACGCTGCCGGTAAGCTCAAGCAGTCTGTCCGCCAGAGTGCTTTTACCATGGTCTATATGTGCAATAATACAAAAATTTCTTATATTTTCCTGCATACTTTACTTTAGAAACTCCCTTCAGTATGGGTTAATACTAAATATAACACATTTTAAAATAAAATGGAATAGTTTTTTATTATCCTTTGTAATTTTCGCGGAGAAACTTGATTTCCTCCATATATCCGTCAAGCTCGTTGGGCGTTTCAAGTAATACGGGAATGCCACGAAGCCTTGGATTATTTATGACATTTACCATAGCCTCTTTCCCTAAAAATCCCTCTCCAAGTTTTTCGTGTCTGTCCTTATGGCTTTCAAAGGGATTTTTTGTGTCATTTAAATGAATTGCACGAAGCTTATCAAGGCCGATTATTCTGTCAAATTCATCTAAAACAGAGTCGAGGTTATTTTGAATTTCATACCCTGCGTCAAACACATGGCAGGTATCTAGGCATACACCCACATACTCGTTTAAATCTGTAAGGTCGATTATTGCTTTTAATTCCTCAAAGCTTCTTCCTATTTCGCTTCCCTTGCCTGACATTGTTTCAAGTAAAACAAATGTGCTCTGCCCTTTTTTTATAACTTTATTAAGAAGGCTTGCTGTAAGCTCAATTCCCTTTTGTGCCCCCTGCCCTACGTGGCTTCCGGGGTGGAAATTATAGAGATTTCCGGGGACGCGCTCAAGCCTTTCTAAGTCATCCTCCATAATACGAAGCGCCAAATCCCTTACCTTTTCATCTGCCGATGACGGATTTAAGGTGTATGGGGCATGAGCAAGAATTTGAGAAAATCCGTTTTCCTTTGAAATGGAAAGAAACTCTTTTATATCATTTTCGTCAAGGTCCTTTGCTGCAAATCCGCGCGGATTTCTTGTAAAGAACTGAAATGTGTTTGCGTTAATCTGTATGGCTTCCTTCGCCATATGGGAAAATCCCTTTGACATAGAAAGATGGCATCCTACGTTAAGCATCATATTTCCTCCTTGATTTTTTTTCAAATTTGACGTATAATTACTATATTAAAATTAACGGAGAACCATTATGGATAAAATTTCAAAAAAAGCATTTGCAAAAATAAATTTAACACTGGACGTGCTTGGCACCCGTGATGACGGCTATCATCTTATAAAAATGATTATGCAAAGCGTGTCTCTCTACGATATTGTTACGGTTTCCCGCGCTGAAGAAGGTATTAATTTAAAGACAAATCTTTCTTACCTTCCTTGTAATTCTGATAATATTGCTTATAAAGCTGCCAAACTCTTTTTTGAATATACAAATATAAAAGACTATGGCGTTGATATTGAAATTTCAAAGCGCATCCCTGTTGGGGCAGGACTTGCGGGCGGCAGCAGTAATGCCGCGGCAACGCTTAAGGCATTGAATTCGCTTTATAAAACACATCTTTCAAAAAGGGAGCTTTGCTCTCTTGGTGAAAAGCTTGGGGCTGACGTTCCTTACTGCATTTTAGGAAAAACCCGTCTTGCCGAGGGAATCGGTGAAAAGCTTTCCCTTCTGCACAAAATGCCCGAATGCACAATTCTGCTTGTTAAGCCTTCTTTTTCAATAAGCACGCCTTCAGTTTATAAAAAAATTGATTTGTGCGAAAGCTTTCCAAGACCTGACACACCTAAGGTTATTCGCGGACTTGAAAGCGAGGATTTAAGCCTTATGGCAGACGGAATGGCAAACTCACTTGAGGAGGTTTGCCTGCATGAACATCCCATTTTACAAAGAATAAAGGATGAACTTATTTCTCTTGGCGCAATCAAGGCGCAGATGAGCGGAAGCGGACCTACAATGTTTGGCATTTTTAAATCTTGCGAGGATGCTTTCCACGCAAAAGAAATTCTTCGCAAGGAATACAAAACAGTATATATTTGCTTCCCTGTATAAAATTTTCACCATAAGTCAATACTTTTATTGAGGTGTTGATTTGTGAAAAAAATTACATTATTTGTTTTACTAATAACTATTATTTCATTTTTACTTGCTTTTTACAGCATAAATGTTAATTCAAGCCTTTCATCGCCAATTGTAAGGCTTCATGTTATAGCTAACAGTAACAGTGACGGGGACCAGCTTTTAAAATATCAGGTCCGCGATGCGATACTTGAAAAATCAAAAGCTGATTTTACAAAAAAAGATGAAGTTATCGGGAGTCTGTCATCTTATAAGGAAATTGCCGAGGAAGTTATAGCCAAATATGGTTGTGATTATAGCGTAAACGTTCAGTATGGGAATTTTCACTTTCCTACAAAGCATTACGAAAACATCTCCCTCCCTGCAGGCAAATATGACGCTGTGCGCGTTGTAATAGGTGAAGGAAAGGGAGAAAACTGGTGGTGTGTTCTATTCCCTCCGCTTTGCTTTGTTGATGGAACAACTGACGCATCTTCTGCTGAAGAAAAAATGCAGGCAATGCTCGGTGAAGAAGGCTATAACCTTATTAGTAAAGACTCACAAAAAGAGCTTCCAGTTAATATAAAATTTAAAATTGTTGAGCTTTACGGAAAGCTCAACACAAAAGAAAAGATTTATGCAAAATCATAAGGAGTACTGCTATGCGAATGAGAAACCGTGCGCATCTTGAAGAAAGACTTGATGCATGCCGTGATATTACACTTAATGACCTTACTATCACCGAAGGTAAAAAAGGAAAGCCCCTCCACATCGAAATAGGATGCGGAAAAGGAGGCTTTATAACACAAACTGCAATTAAAAATCCGTCTATTGAGCATATCGCTGTTGAAAAGGTTGCAAACGTCATCGTGCTTGCCATGGAAAAGGCAAAAGCGCTTGAAATAAAAAACCTTTCTTTCATATGCGGTGACTTCCGCTTTTTAAGCGAAAGCATAAAGGATGGCTCAGTTGATCGCATTTACTTAAACTTTAGCGACCCGTGGCCTAAAAAAGGGTACGCTAAAAGAAGACTTACGCATGACGGATTTTTAGAAATCTATAAAAGAATACTTGCGCCGGGTGGAGAAATCTGGTTTAAGACAGACAACCGCATTCTTTTTGACTTCTCACTCGAAAGCTTTCAAAACGGCGGATTTAGTGTATCCTCCGTTACATACGACCTACACAACTCGGACTTTAAGGACAATATAATGACCGAATACGAGGAGCGTTTTTCCTCTATAGGCACGCCGATTTGCAGACTTGTCGCACGCCTTTAGATTTCGTTATCTACCTCAAGCATATTTTCGCAAACACCGTTTATGAAATCTACAATCGCAAGGTGTGTGGGGTGCTTCTTATACACCTCAAGCGCGTCAAAATCATCAAAAAGCTCAACCAACACGGCATCATACTTACCTTTTTGAGGATTTTCCTGATAGTTGTAGCCCTTGATTTCCTTTATATCGCGCGGAAGCTTCTGTAATTCTTTTTCAAGAAGAACAAGGTTTTCACCCCTGTTTTTTCCGAGCGCGTAGGGTTTCATTTTAAAACATACTGTATGTGAAATCATTTTATCAACCTCTTTTCGCACAGATTATATCATAAAGCGTTAAATTTTTCAATACATTTTTGGAGGAATTATGTCAATAAAAATTTTGCATTGTTCAGATTTTCATATTGGGGCTTCTTTTTCGGGTTTAGACCGAAAAAGGGCAAACATAAGGCGTGATGAAATTTTGTCCGGCTTTTCCCTTGTGATAGATTATTTTAAGGAAAAAAGCTTTGACGCCCTAATTATTTCGGGTGATCTTTTTGACACGCCTTATCCGTCAAAAAAGGATGCAGATTTTGTGAGGGAAAGGCTTTTAAGCATTTCTGATTTCCCCGTATTTATTGTGTGCGGAAATCATGATTTTCTTTCGCCTGACAGTATTTATTCAAAAGAAGACTTTTGGGGTGAAAACACACATATCTTCTCCCCCGAAGGCGAAAGCGTTTACATAGAAAAGCTAAATACACTTTTTCACGGAATTTCCTATAAAACAAAGCTCCCTCCTGAAAATAAATGTGATTTTAATTTAGAAGAGGGGAAGATAAATATTTTGTGCATTCATGGTGACATCACAAAAGGCAGTGAATATTTTATATGCGACCAAGAAAGCATTAAAAATTCCTCTTATGATTATGTGGCACTTGGACACATTCATGACTCGGAAATTTTCTCTATCGGAGATACTGTTTGCGCTTATGCAGGTACTCCTGAAGGGCACAGCTTTGCTGACTCTAAAAACGTGGGGTTTGTAAGTGTAGAAATCGGCGAAAAGACAAAAGCAAGCCGTATTTCTCTTACAAAAAGGCGTTATGAGCATATTGACGTAAACACAGATTCGGCTAAAAATAACGATGAAATTGCACAGAAAATTAAAGAAGTTTTAGAGGCCCCTAACCTTTACAAAATAAGGCTTGTGGGAAGTCCTGACTGCACGGTGGCGCTTTCTTACATTAAAGAAAAAACCCAGGATTGCGCATTTTACATTGAGCTTACGGATGACACGAATTCATATTTTGATATTGAAGCAATTTTAAATTCCCAAACCTTCAAGGGCGAATTTTTAAGAGAAGTAAAATCACGCGCATTTGATGATGAGATTTTTGAGCTTTCTGCAAAAATCGGACTTGATGCGCTTGACGGCAAAAAGCCTAAAATGAGGTAAATGTATGATTATTAACAAGCTTGAAATTATAAATTTTGGTAAATTTAAAGACAAGACGATAGAGTTTTGTGACGGTTTTAATACCATTTCAGGAAATAACGAAGCGGGAAAAAGCACAATTATTGACTTTATCTATATGATGCTTTACGGTTTTGGCGAAAAGAGGGGTACTCTTCCCCTTCGCGAAAAATATATTCCTTGGGATTCTTCTTACTGCGAGGGAAAGATTTTTTTAACCTTGGATGACGGCGAAAAAATCTGTGTGTATCGCAGAACAGGTGAAACAAAAAAAAGCGATACATTTAAGGTTTTTGATGAAGTTACGGGAACGGAATTAAATCTTTCCGAAGAAAAAATTGCTCCGCTTTCTTCGGGTGCATTTTTGCGCACACTTTGTATAAAACAGCTCTCAAGCGTGATTGACGGCTCTGACGAGGATATTATGCAAAGGCTTTCCGATATGGCAGTATCCGGAGAAGACGGAATTAGCTGTGACAAGGCAATTAAAATTCTTAAGGATTATAAAAGAGAGCTTGCCCCCAGAGGTAGCGGCGGCGTTTTAGGTGAGCTTAAAAGACGTTATGATGAGCTTTTGATAAAAAGTGAAAAGGAAGAAGAAAAAAGAAAAAGTCAGTACATAACAGAAAATAAACTTAAAGCCGAAAAGGAAATACTGAAAAAAACAGAAGCAGAGTATGAAAGCTTTAAAGGCTCTGACGCATCAAGCGAAATTGCAGATATCAAAGCAAGAATTGATGAAAAACAAAAGCAGTTAGATGCACTTTCTAAAGAAAAACCCAAAAATTTAAGACCATTGTTTGTTGGTTTAGCCGTGCTTTTCGGAGCTTTCTCTTTTATTCATTATGCCTTTTTATTTGGAGTGGCAGTTTTTGTATTCCTTGCAATTTTCTTAAAGCCAAAAAATAGCAACGGCGAAAGAGAAGCACTTTTTGGGGAAATTGACAAGCTTGAAGAGAGCCTTGGTGCGATAGAAGAAAATGCTCACAAATCAGAAAGCACGAAAAAATTGCTTTTTGAAAGATATGCCTCCTCTCAAAAAGAGGTTTACCGCCTTGAAGCATATTTAAACGAGCTTTACCGCGAAGATGAAAATGCAGATTATAAAGAGGAGCTTATGGAAGTTACAAAGGAGCTTTCAGAAGCTCAAAATATGCTTACGGCACTGAATATATCTATTGAGTCGCTTGAAAAAGCAAAAGAATATATGCATAAAAGCTTTACTCCAAAGCTAAATGAAATTGCATCAAATTATCTGTCCTTCCTTACAAATTCAAAGTACGAGCATCTTTCTGCCGATGAAAACTTCAATATACTTATAACAAGCACCATCCCCCGCAAGGGAGAGCTTTTTTCAGGCGGAACAATTGACCAGATGCATTTTTCGCTTCGCCTTGCAATAATTGATATGCTCTTTGGCGATAATAAAATATTTTTTATTTTAGACCAGCCTTTTATGCAGTATGATGAAGAAAGAAAATCGAGCGCGCTTAACCTTTTAAAAGAGCTTTCACAAAAAAGACAAATTCTTCTTTTCGGAGAAAAGTGTGATACGGCAGATTGTAGTTTGAATTTATAATTATTGACATTTCTTATTATTTTAGGGTATACTATAAATTAGATTACAAGGGGGTATATATATGGCAACAAAAACAGATAACAAAAACGGAAGCATTGTTATATCAAATAATGTTATTGCCAATGCAGCCGGAATAATTGCTACAAGTTGCTACGGTGTTGTCGGAATGGCAGTTCGCAGCCCGAAAGACGGCATTGTAAGTCTTCTTAAACCTTCAAATTATTCTAAAGGAATTAAAGTTTCTGTAAGTGAAAATGAGATAACCGTCGATATGTATATCGTGGTTGAATATGGTATGAATATAAACGCTATTTGTGAAAGTATAATGCACAGCGTTAAGTACAGACTTTCTGAAATTATCGGAATGGAAGTTAAGGCTGTTAATATTTTTGTGGAAAGCATAAGGGTTAATAACGCTTAATTTCGGAGGCTATTTTATGACAAATAATATTAATGCACCGCTTCTTATCAATATGATAATTTCAGGTGCGAATAACTTAAGTAATAACAGAGATTATGTGGATTCCTTAAATGTCTTCCCCGTTCCTGACGGAGATACAGGAACTAATATGTCTCTTACTTTTATAAATGCATCACGCAGTGTTGAAAACACTGACTTAAACAGAGTGTGTGATGTTTTAGATGCCGTTTCAAAGGCAACGCTTCGCGGTGCACGCGGAAACTCGGGCGTAATTTTATCACAGATTTTTCGTGGCTTTGCAAAAGCCGTTACGGACTGCGAAACGCTTGATGTTCCTACAATTAAAAAGATGCTTCGCGGAGGAAGTGACACTGCCTACCGCGCGGTTATGAAGCCGACTGAAGGTACAATCCTTACAGTTATAAGAAGTATTGCCGAGGCAGGCGAGGAATGCGAAAAGGAAGATATTACAGAGTTTTTTACCTTTGTGATGGAAAAGGCGCATGCTGCGCTTAAATCTACACAACAAATGCTTCCCCAGCTTAAGCAGGCAGGCGTTGTAGATGCGGGCGGTCAGGGACTTACTTTTATCTTTGACGGATTTTTAAGTGCTATAAAGGGTGAGGTAATTACTCTTGAAGGTCCATCCCCCGCGCCAAGTAATGCACCTGCACAGCAAAGCATTAAAACTGAAGAAATTAAGTTTACCTACTGCACTGAATTTATAATCAATAAATACAGCGCAAAAGCTACTGCGGCAAAACTTCGCGCGTCAATCGAAACAAAGGGCGACTGTATGATTGTTATTGATGATGAAGACATCGTTAAGGTTCACATCCATACAAATCATCCGGGTTTTGTGCTTGAACAGGCAGTTAAGCTTGGTGAACTTATAAATATCAAGATTGAAAATATGAAAGAGCAGCACACCCAGATTATTGAAGAAGCTCCGAAAAAAGAAAAGGAACCTCAAAAAGAGATTGCTTTTGTTGCGGTTTGTAATGGTGACGGTCTTGAAAAAACCTTTCTCGAGCTTGGAGTAAATAAAATAATTTCAGGCGGACAAACCATGAACCCAAGCACCGAAGATATTTTAAAAGTTGTTGAAGAGGTTAATGCAAAAAATGTTTTCATTCTTCCAAACAATAAAAACATTATTCTTGCTGCACAGCAGGTTACAGATATTGCAGAATGCAATGTAATAGTTCTTGAAACCAAAACAATTCCTGAGGGGATTTCGGCAATGATGGCGTCTTCTTCTGACGCTTCGGTTGAGGAAAACACAAAGAAAATGACAAAAGCTATCGGCAAAGTTTCTTCAGGCAACGTGACCTATGCTGTAAAAGACACGTCTCTTGACGGAAAAGCCATTTCCAAAGGTGATATAATAGGTGTTTCAGGCGGAAAAATCCTTTCTGTAGATAAAGATATAAACGCCTCTACTCTTTCACTTATAAATGAAATTGCAGATGAGGACAGTGAAATTATCACCCTTTATTACGGAGAGGGAATCAAAGAGAGCGAGGCAGTCTCATTATCAGAAAAAATTGAATCCTCCTTCCCCGATGCAGACGTTTACTTGGTGCATGGCGGACAAAGTGTTTACTACTATATTATTTCTGTAGAATAAGGTATGATAAAAATGATGAAACCTGATATAGTTAAAATTGAATCTATAAAGGGAATCGGTAGTGCCAGGGCGAAACAACTTAATCGCCTTGGCATTTATACTATTTATGATTTGCTTACCTATTTTCCAAGAGATTTTGAGGACCGAAGAAAGGTGTCTTCAATTTTCTCTCTTGAAAACGGTGACATAGCGTGCGTAAACGGAATTGTTGTATCTCCTCCGAAGGAGTACCATGTGTCAAAAGCTATGACATACTATAAGCTCCAAATCCGCGATGACTCTGGCTTAATGACTTGTACTTTCTTTAATAACAAGTACATAAAGGATGCATTTCGTGTAGGGCTTTCTTATACATTTTATGGGAAAGTAAATGTAACAAGGGGCAAAAAGGATATGACAAGCCCTGTGTTTGAAATTTCATCACAATTTGAGTTTACAAAGCGTATTGTGCCGGTATATCCCCTTACAAGCGGGATTACGCAAAAATTCCTGGCACGGATTATAAAAGACGCATACACAAAGTACGCACACCTTTTAACTGACCCTATTCCCACAAGCATTTTAAGGGAGCATAATCTTTGCCCCCTTGACTTTGCAATAAAGAACATTCATTTTCCGCAGGACGAAAAAAGTCTTGAGATTGCAAAAAAACGGCTTGTTTTTGAGGAGTTCTTTTTGCTTTGCACCTCTCTTCAAAAAATGAAGTCATCGGCTTCGGATTACAAAGGCATTATTATTAAAGATACCGATTTAGATGATTTCCTTTCACTTCTCCCCTTTTCTCTTACAAATGCGCAGAAAAGGGTGCTTGATGAGATAAAACAAGACATTTCGTCAGGCAAAATGATGAACAGGCTCGTACAAGGTGATGTTGGCAGCGGAAAAACAATTCTTGCAGCAGCGTGTATGCACCTTTGTGCTAAAAACAATTTTCAGTCTGCTATGATGGCACCCACAGAAGTCCTTGCAAAACAGCACTATAACTCACTTTCCCCTATTTTTGAAAAATTGAATATTAGATGTGCACTTCTTACGGGAAGTACGCCCCAGAAAGAGAAAAAGCTTATCTACGAAGGTCTTTCTGATGGAAGCATACATATAATTTTCGGCACACATGCACTTATTACAGATAAAGTGGTATTTTCAAACCTTGCTCTGGCAATAACGGATGAACAACACCGCTTCGGTGTAAGGCAACGTGGTATGCTGACAGAAAAAGGTAAGCACGCACACACCCTTGTTATGACCGCAACACCCATTCCAAGAAGTCTTGCACTTATTCTTTACGGGGATATGGATATATCGATTGTTGACGAGCTTCCTCCCGGAAGAAAGGAAATAGATACCTTCTGTGTCGGCGAGGATATGCGTGATAGAATAAATAATTTTATAAGGCGTGAGGTTTCGGAGGAAAATCAGGTCTATATTGTATGCCCTGCAGTTGAGGAAGGCGAAACGCCATCTATAAAAAGCGCGCAGGAGGTTTATAAAGAACTTTCCGAAAAGGTATTCCCCGATATTTCTATGGGACTTATCTTTGGTAAAATGAAGCCAAAAGAAAAGGAAAGCGTTATGGCTGATTTTGCGGGCGGAAAAACTAAGATTTTAGTTTCCACAACAGTTATTGAGGTTGGGGTAAATGTCCCAAACGCGACCTTAATGATTATAGAAAACGCGGAGAGATTTGGACTTAGTCAGCTTCACCAGCTTCGCGGACGCGTTGGAAGAGGAAAAGAAAAAAGCTACTGCATTTTGTTTTGTTCTTCTTTTTCCGATGAAATAAAAAAACGTATGGAAATAATGATAAAAAGCGAAAACGGATTTGAAATATCTGAAGTTGACCTGTCACTTCGCGGACCGGGTGACTTTTTTGGCACGCGTCAGCACGGCATTCTTACTTTTAAAATAGCGAGTCTTGCCAATGATATGAACGTTTTAAAGGAGAGCTTGAAAGCTTCTGAAAAGCTCTTTTCAGAGGACAAAAACCTTGAAAAAGAAGAAAACTTTTATATTTGCCAGTATGTTAATGAGACGATAGATAAACTAAATTTATAATCATTATACTTACAATAAATGGAGCATCTGCTCCATTTATTTTTTATGGACAAATTTATAATCCTATTGTATAATAAAAATATAAATGAGGTGTTATTATGAAAAAAAGGTTTCTTTCCTGTTTCATTTTAATATTGATATTTTTAAGTTTCTTTTCTTTAAGCGCCTTTTCCGAGACGGCTTTGTTTTACTATGGCTTTGAATATGAGGATGAGGCTTTTTTATGGAACGGCGCTTTTTATGACGAAAGTGCCGCGTTTAGCGGGGAAAGCGGCATCATTGTTCAAAACCCGCTTGGCGAGGTTAAGGACGGAAAAGTTACAAACGTATTGGAGTATAACGATAAAATCACGCTTGAGGCAGGGAAATTCTACACCCTCTCGGGCTATGTTTTAAACCCCGAGGAAGAGCATTTTTCAAGCATCAGATGTAATACCTCGCTTGGCGCAGGCAACTCATCTGTTTTTATAACCGTTTCTGGTGCAAATTCCGAGTGGGCTGAATTTAATGTTACTTTCTATGCAACGCACAGCGGGGAGTTTGATCTTTCCATTTACTTTGAAAATACGTCAGACGTAATCGGTGCATTTGTAGATGAAATCGTGCTTTATGAGGAAGACTGCTTTATCTCTTCGATAGGGCTTATCGGTGCTGAAAAAATAACTATTCCGTCATATGACTCCGTTACGGAAAACTATACTCCATATATTTTAACTTCAAATTCAAAAAAGGCACTGCTTCTTTCAAATGATGTACTTATAAGCTCTGTCGATAACTATGAAGGTGTTTATTTTAATCCGTCAAATATGACGCTTACAGTTTCTCCAAATGCCCCCGCAAACACACAGATAAATATTAATTTTGCGCTGGTTGATGGAGGTTACCCACACCCTCATTCATTTGAAGTTTTTCTTACAAATAATCTGATTTTGGATTCAGCGCTTGACGGGGATATTTTAAGTGACTGGTCAGGCACAAATTTAGAAGCTTATTATACGGAGGAAAACAATTATCTTTCAGTAGATGCCAACGAATACACCGATTCAGGCTATGTTGCGCTTCTTGAGTACAACACTCCCCAGCTTTTGATTGAGGGAAGTATGTATGTTTTGCACGCTAAAGTCAAAAGCACCTCTCCTGAAGCAACTACAGTTTTCGAGGTTAACTCCTCCCTTGAGGGTGACGGCTCTGTTTTTTATATGGTAAATAACAGTGCGGGAGAAAACTGGCATGATGTTTTTGCATCCTTCATTCCCGATGTAAGCGGAATTTATACGATAGACGTTCTTTTTAAGTCCAATTATGACTGCACAATTTATGTAGACGACATTATGCTTTGCGCAGAATCCCTTATGCCTACACAGGTAACTTTGCATGCACCCGGAAACATCACCATTCCGGATGAAAAAACTCTCTATCCTGCTATGGCATATGTACGTGACCAGCTTGGGGATATAATCTCGGAGGATTTGGATATATCGCTTTCGATTGAGAACGAATCGGTGTACTATGATTACAATTCCTCTTCAATTGTTGTTATGCCCGATGCTATTGAGGGTGAATATATCTTAAGTGCCAGATATGAAAATCTCTATTCCGAAATAGCAATATCTCTAAGCCACGACTTTATAGGTGATGGCACTTTTGAGAAAAAAGCAGTTAACGAATGGTGGGTTGCATCCTCCCCTTATATGCTTAATTTCAGGATTGCAGATAACGGCAATAAATACGCGCACGTTGACTGTGCAGGTGAGTATTTTGCACTTCTTAATAACTCTTACATTCATTTAATGGAAAAGGGCGCTTATGTTTTCAGGGGCAATTTTTCAGCATCGCGCAATGTAACAGTTACCGTATTTTTAGATACTCTTCAAAATGAGGTTATTCCCCTCGCGCAGTTTAGCGTGCAGGGTGGAGAAACACTTGATATGACTACCCTTCCCCAGCTTTTCCTTTCCGAATCAAATTCTGTCGGTAGACTTATGTTTTACTGCCAGTCAGACAGCGGGGATGATTTCTCGGTTTCCTTTGATAATTTAGTTATGAAAAAGGCTTCCATACTCGTTTCCGCGCCATATATAAGCGGTGACCTTTACGTAAACGGTGCAGGATACGCCAATTTTGGTTTTTATAACAGTGTATCGGGAAACAGTGACACTTCTTCATGCGTTATAAACTGGTATGTGTCAGATAACCCCTATGGTGAATGGACACAGCTTTCTGAAAGCAGCCGCTACATTTATTTTGACACTTCTTTTAAAGATAAATATGTTTATTTTGACGTGACACCCGTTTGTCCGATAACCGGCTTTTCGGGAGACACATTAAAATCAGGCGCTGTAAAAATTATGGTTTATGATGAAGAATATCCCCCTGAAGAAAGCGTCCCGCCTTCTCTTGAAGACACCACAAACAAATATCCCTTCAGCGATATACAAACCCATTGGGCAAAGGATTATATTTTGTATCTTTATGATGAAGGTATTGTAAACGGAAAGTATGAAAATGCTTTTGCACCGCAGGACTTTGTTACACGCGCTGAAATTGCAAAGCTTATCTGCACCGCGTTTAAAATTCCTTTAAACATTACTGACAACTACTTTAATGATGTTAATAAAGACGACTGGTTTTCGCCTTATGTAAATGCACTTTATAAATATTCCATAACAAAAGGCGCGGGAGACGGCATGTATCTTCCCAATCAGCCTATCACGAGGGAGGAGCTTTCTACACTTCTAATAAGACTATACGAAAAGGAATACGGGGTTATCTCCGATTTTAATGATTCTTCCTTTTACGATTTTCACCTCATAAGCTCATGGGCGCAGGAGGCGGTCAATAAAGCCGTTTACACAGGTCTTGTGAAGGGTGATAATGATAACTTCTTTAATCCAAAAAACAATGCTACCCGCGCGGAAGCTGCAACGCTTATCTACAGACTTATAAATATGTAAAAAAGATGGGATGCATCCCATCTTTTTTTATTTTAATATATCTTTTTTAATTGGATTATCCGGTTTCTTTGTTTGTTCAACAATGCTTTTTTCAACTTTCACGCTTTTTTTCGCTCCGCTTTTTTTTATAAGCTTTTCCATTTCCAAAGCTTTTTCTGTGTTACCTTCTATTATTGTAATCCCCTCCAGTACACTTTCTCTAAGTGATTTTTCTTTTTTTATGATTTTAATAATTTCATCCGAGGTTGTTATTATTTTTGCATCTCTGTCGTAGTATTCAAAAGGCATAACATTTACTTTCGTGCCTTTAACCTCTACGTAAAAGGAGCCTTCCCCCTCGCCGTAAATATCAAATTCTACTGCGATATGCCTGTCCACATTTTTCGCAGTTTTTTTAAGACCATTTCTCACAAATTCAACAATCTCTTCGTAATTCATTTTTTCCACTCCTTCGTACTTTTATACTATAATTATATTCATAACTTTAAATATTATGACTAATTTTGAATTATAGGTAAATAATTTTTTTAATGATTGATTTTAACATAAATTTGTCTTATAATATTTGTATGGAGGGATAACTCTATGGAAAAGAAAATGCTTTTTGTTTACAATCCCGTAAGCGGGAAAGCAAATATAAGAAGCCACCTTGCCGATATTGTGGATATTTTTACTGGTGGTGGATACAGTGTTACACTACACCCCACCTCCCGCGCGAGAGATGGTTATGACTATATACTTGCGCGCGGAAAAGAATTTCACGTAATCACTGTTTGTGGCGGTGACGGCATGCTTAATGAAGCTGTTAATGCACTTTTGAGCTTTGAGGAAAATGAACGCCCCTTTCTTTCCTATCTGCCTGCCGGAAGTACAAACGATTTTGCAGGCACCATTGGTATTCCCCTTGATTTAAAGCTTGCTTCAAAAATGGTGGTTGAAGGGTCTCCCTTCTTTTGCGATGCAGGAAAATTTAATGATAAATATTTTGCATATGTTGCAGCCTTTGGCGCCTTTACCTCTGTATCTTATGACACGGCGCAGGAATTTAAAAACATATTTGGGCATATGGCGTATATCCTTGAGGGAATTCGTCAGCTTCCTTCAATCAGACCTAAAAGGGTAAAGGTATCCTTTGATTCTACGGTCATTGAAGATGATTTTTTGCTTGGTATGGTAACAAATTCATTTCAGGTTGGCGGAATTAAAAACACCGCCGGCACTGCAATTTCTCTAAATGATGGACTTTTTGAGGTTTTGCTTATTAAAAAACCTAAAACCGCAGCAGAATTTCAAAATATTATTTCCTCATTTTTGATGCAGTCAGTAAATTCAAATGAAAGCGTCATAAGAATTAAAGCTTCCAGAATAAAATTTGAAAGTGATGAGGAAATACCCTGGACACTTGACGGGGAATTCGGTGGCTCGGAAAAAAGCGTTCTGATAGAAAATATCAAACGCGGAATATCAGTAATAATTTAATTAAGGGATGAATATATATGGATGAAAACAAGATTAAAAGAATTAATGAACTTGCAAAAAAGAAGAAAGCCGAGGGACTTACTCCTTCTGAGATTCAGGAACAGCAACAGCTCAGGCGTGAATATCTTGACGCTATAAAAAAGAACTTCAGACAGACGCTTGAAAGCATAGAATATAAGGATTGATAATATGAAAAACTACACTGTATTTTTAAAGTCGATTGTTGACGTTAAAAACTTTGTTGACATTGTAAATAATTTTGATTTTGAAATTACCCTTGGAAGTGACGGCACAGGCGTCAATGCAAAAAGTATGATGAGTGTGCTTTCCCTAAATCTTACAAAATCTGTTTTAGTGTGTGCATCTTCCGACATTGAAGATGCCATCAAAGACTTTATGGCATAAAAAAAGCTTCGTAATTATTCATTACGAAGCTTTTTTATTAAAAAATTGTAATTGTATGTGTTTTTTCTAATATATCACCAACGCCGATTTTATTTATTCCGCGCTTTTTTGTTATATCGAAGCTTGTGCCGACATAATCGGGAAGCCCTGCCCACGGCTCAATACACACAAAATTAGCATTGGGCATTGACCAGACAAGAAGATAATCGTGCCCACTAAAGTCTACCCTTATCTTCCTGTCACCCTTTTTATTTTTAAGAGTTATTGCCCTTGTCTTTAAATCAAGAAGAATGAGGGCATCTATCTCAAAATACTCATTTTTAAGACTAAGCTCTTTTACATTTTTTGCAATAGGCGTTGCACCCTCAACTAAAAGAGGCGCTTCAATAAAGTTTGAGTTTATATCCTCTTCCTTATCAAATTCAATTATGTATTCTTCTATCCCCTCCGGGCAAATATAACCCTCATGCCCGCCTACAGATGCGTATATTTCTTTATTATCGGTATTGTTAACAATATAATCTACCTTAATTGAGTTTTCCAAGAGAGTATATTTAACCCTGAACTCAAAGTGGAATGGATAGATTTTTTTAGTTTCATCTGACGATTTAAGTAAAAATGTCACGCTTTCTTTTTGCGCGCTTTCTACCTCAAACTCACTGTCCTTTGCAAAACCATGTGATGTAAGGGTGTAGCTTTTACCTTCATACTCAAATCTGTCTTCCTTAAGTGTGCCGCAAATCGGAAAAAGAATCGGGGCTTTATCCTCCCACTGCTCGGGATTTCCGTCCCAAAGGTAGCTTTTTCCGTCTTTTATTACAGACTGAAGCTCTGCACCTTTAGTTGAAATTCTAACCTCAAGGTTTTTATTTGAAATAGTTATTTCCATATTAACACTCCTTATTTATTAAATAGTACCACTTATTCTTGTTTAATGCAAGTAATTTAGAGGACACCTATAACTTTATTTTCTGTGGAATAATTTTTTTGTTGAGATTTCACCATAAAACGAAGTTTAGAAAAATATTTTTAAAGATTTGAGGATAAAAAATAGTGAAATCTCACTTTGTTTACCATAGAGATTTCACTATTTAATCTAACTTGTTTTTATGGTTCAACCATTTCAAAATATATTCCTGCCACCTTACCCTCTATGTGATATATATAACGAATATCCTCGGTAAGCTGAATTGGTTGCATATCATCTACAATATCAAGTCTTTCGTTATTGTCGGGATTTATCATAAATGCCCATTGCGGATATTTTTTGCCATCATCAACATTTAACATCATATCAGCATTTTCAACTGTAACTTTGGCATTGGGATAAACAACATAGGTCTTTACTTCCCAAGTTTCCATATCACTACTGTTAGTATCTGTTTTCACCTCTTTAACATTAGATATTTTAACTTGTAGGTTTGCATCTGACCAGACTTCTTTGGCTGTAAAAACTTCTTCTGTTCCCATATCAGTATAGATATCTTTTTTGTTTTCCAAATTATTAGTCAATGAAGTTTCTGTCTTATTGCACCCAAACAAGCACAAAACAGAAACAAATACAAAAACTAATGCTAAATACTTTCTCATACTAACACCTCTTTCTCAAATATTCACTCCATTTTCTATATTCTAACTAAGTTATAGCAGAATTACGCCCTAAAGTCAATAATTTTGCCAATTTTCGGCATAGTGCCCTGTTTTGGTTATCTCCGTCTGGTGGATATCCTCGAAGAAGGAAAAAACGACACTTTTGACCATTTACCCCTTTATGCCTATTAATTTTTCTAAAAAACCATACTTTTTAGGAGGTAAAATCAATAAAAATAGTGTGGTTGGAAAATCTTCCGTAATTTTCCGACACTTATAAAAAAGGTTCCCTTGTGTAAAGGGAGCTGTCAACGAAGTTGACTGAGGGATTGTTTAACTTCGTTATCAATAAATATACATACTCCCTCAAAGTTTTTGTTTATATCAAGATTTGAGATTCTTATAACTTTTAATCCATATTGTTCTAAAAACACTGTTCTCAAAGTGTCTTTTTCTATTCCTTTATCCTCATAATGCTGTGAACCATCAAGTTCAATAACAAGCTTTGCTTTGGCACAGTAAAAATCAACTATATATTTTCCTATAACTTTCTGTCTTATAAACCTGATAGGATATCCTCTTAAGTAATCGTACCAAAGGTGCTTTTCTTCTTTCGTCATATTTTTTCTGAGTGCTTTCGCAAGTGGTACAATTTCTTTGTTGTGTTTATAGTCCATTGCAATCCCTCCGAGTTGCTTCGCAACCCACCTCCCTTTACACAAGGGAGGCTTTTGAAAGTATTTTCTTGTAGATTATATTATCATTTTTAATGCTTTTAGTCAACACAATCATCCTTTCAAAATAGTTACATGTCAACTTTAAAATCTTTTTGAGATTTCAACAAAAAGTTCGTTTCACAGAAAGTCGGGTTATAGGAGAGGACATTTTATATCTTCACTATTGACTTTTTTTTTGCGCTGTGATAAAATGATTGCAGTAATAAATATGGAGGTACATAGTCGTGAAACATATTAAAACTATCAAAACTCGTAATCTTTGCAAAAGCGCTAAAAACGGCGGTTGCGGTGAATGCCAGACATCTTGCCAGTCTGCTTGCAAGACAAGTTGCGGTATTGCAAATCAGAAGTGCGAAAGCAATAAGAAATAATTTAAATCAAAAAGCATCGAACTTCTCGGTGCTTTTTTACTTGACAGGGGAATTTTTATGATACATAGATATAAAATGGGAGATCTAAATATCGTGCTTGACGTGTTTTCAGGCTCAATCCACGTGGTTGATGATATTTGCTATGACATTATTGGGCTTTATGAATCATCCTCCAAAGAGGAAATTCTAAAAGAAATACATAAAAAGTATGATGTGAGCGAAGACGAAATAAATGAGTGCATAAGCCAGATTGAAGAATTAAAAGATGACGGCACTCTCTTTTGTGAGGATGTTTTTAAACCTATGGCTTACGAGCTTAAGGAGAAAACCGCTGGCGAAGTAAAGGCTCTTTGCCTGCACGTTGCGCACTCTTGCAACCTTAATTGTGCCTACTGCTTTGCAAGTCAGGGTAAATACTCCGGTGAGCGTTCCCTTATGAGCTATGAGGTTGGAAAACGTGCGCTTGACTTTCTTATAGAAAACTCAGGCTCCCGCCGTAATCTTGAGGTCGACTTCTTTGGCGGTGAACCGCTTTTAAATCTTGATGTGTGCAAAAAACTCGTAAGCTATGCCAGAAGCATTGAAAAAGAGGCGGGGAAAAACTTCCGCTTTACGCTTACCACAAACGGAATGCTTATAGATGACGACTTAATTGAATTTGCAAATAAAGAAATGTCAAATGTAGTCTTAAGCCTTGACGGAAGAAAAGAAATTCACGATAAATTCAGAGTGGATTATGAAGGAAACGGAAGCTGGGAAAAGATTGTTCCCAAGTTTAAAAAGTTAGTAAATGCACGTGACGGGAAAAACTACTATATGCGCGGAACATTCACTCATCATAACCCCGACTTTTTAGAAGACATAAAAGAAATGCTTAACCTTGGCTTTACAGAGCTTAGTATGGAGCCTGTCGTTTGTGCAAAGGACGACCCGTCTTGTCTTACGGAAGAAGACCTTGAAATTGTAAAGGATCAGTATGAAAAGCTTGCTTCCTTAATGCTTGAAAAGAGGCGCGAGGGTAAGCCCTTTACATTTTACCACTATATGATTGATTTGACAGAAGGCCCCTGCATTTATAAAAGAATTTCAGGATGCGGGTCGGGCACTGAATATATGGCAGTTACCCCATCGGGTGAGCTTTATCCGTGCCACCAGTTTGTAGGTGACGAAAAGTATAAGCTGGGCGATATATACACGGGCGTTACAAATAAGGAAATTCAAAATGAATTCCGTCAGTGTAATGTTTACGCTCATCCTGAGTGTGACTCATGCTGGGCAAAGCTTTATTGCTCGGGAGGATGCGCGGCAAACGCGTACCACGAGGCAGGAAGCATCAAAGGCGTATATAAAAACGGTTGCGATCTTTTTAAAAAACGTATGGAATGCGCAATATATCTTGAAATTATGAAAAATTTCGAGGAGGAATAATGGATACACCAATTTGTGATTTTGTAAATTCATACACTCACAAAAAAGCCGTCAGGCTTCATATGCCGGGACATAAAGGGAAATTAAATTCATTTGATATTACTGAAATTCCCGGTGCAGACGTTTTGTATGATTCAGAAGGAATTATAATGAAAAGCGAAAAAAACGCATCCCGCATTTTTGGGGCTTTTAAAACGTGCTTTTCTACGGAGGGGTCCAGCCTTTGTATTCGTGCCATGCTTTACCTTGCTAAAATTTATTCTTTGGAAAAAGGAAAAGCCCCGGTTATTGCTTCTACGCGTAATGCACACAAAACCTTTGTAACATGCGCAGGAATTTTAAACCTTGACGTAAGATGGTTTTTTGGAAAAAGTGAGAGCATGCTTTCGTGTGATATTGACCTTTGTGAGCTTGAAGCATTTTTTAAGGAAGTGCACCCCACTGCCTTTTTCGTGACAAGCCCTGATTATGTCGGAAAAATCAGTGATATAAAGGGGATTTCTTCTCTGTGCAAAAAATATGATGTATTGTTTATGGTGGACAATGCACACGGAGCATATCTTAAGTTTCTTGATGAATCTATGCACCCCATTGATCTTGGGGCAGATTTATGCTGCGACTCTGCACATAAAACACTAAACGCCTTAACAGGCGGGGCGTATCTTCATATATCAGAAAATGCACCGCAAATTATAAAGGCCAACGCACAAAAGGCGCTTTCACTTTTTGCATCAACCAGTCCCTCCTACCTTATTTTGGAGTCACTTGATTTGTTAAATAAGGAATTGAGCGTTGACCTCCCCGCAAAACTTAAAAAGGTTATCGGTCTTGTGAATGAGCTTAAAGAAGAGCTTTTGCTATCTGGCTACACCCTTTATGGAAACGAACCTGCTAAATTAACCATTATTCCAAAGAGTTTGGGATACCTCGGAACCCAGCTTTCAAAAATTCTTGAGGAAAATAATATCTTTGTAGAATTTTCTGACACTGATTTTGTGGTTATGATGTTTTCATCCGAAAACACGGAGGAAGAAATTAATTATATAAAAAAAGTACTTACAGGTATAAAAGTACTTCCCCCCATAAAAAAAGCCCCTCCATCATTACATAAGCCAAAGCGTGTTTTAAGCATAAGTGAGGCACTGAATATGCCAAGCGAGAAAGTGAGCGTAACAAAAGCAACCGGCAGAATTCTTGCTTCCCCATCTGTCAGCTGTCCGCCTGCAGTTTCCCTTATTATGTGCGGAGAAGAAATTGATAAAAACACAGTTGATTGCTTTAACTATTATAGTATCGAATACGTAGACGTAATAAAACAGATGTGAAATTTTCTTTCACATCTGTTTTGCTTTTTCAAGTATTCTTATGCAAGGAACGATAAGTGCTCCCGTGCATAAATTTCCGACTGCATGGAGTATATCCCAAGGGATTCCTGCCGCAATCCACAGCAGCATTCCTTTAAAGGAAAGACCAAACGCAATAGCCTGAAAGGGTGCATAAAGCGTTCCATACAAAAGCCCGTGAAGCATTGCCACCACCATATACACAGGTATACTTATCTTTTCGGGAAGATTCCTTGGAAGAAGCATCACTGCCCCCCAAAGAATTGTCCATATATAAAGGTAAGGCACCCACCAGGTTCCAAATCCGTAAAGAGCACCCGTTAAAAAAACGAATACGTAAATCGGGAAAAGGGCCTTTCCCCTGTAAACAACGGTATATGCGACAATAAGCATCGCAAGCATATGGATATTTGGCAAAAACTCCATTACCATTTTTGATATAAACATTATCACCCCAAGAAGTGAAAATGTAACCATTTCTCTTACGGTGATTTTCATCATTTTTCCACCTTGAAGGTATAGGTTGAGCCTTCTTTTATCTTTGTTTTTTCTGCACCGGTTGTTGCATACTCACCGTCAATGTAAAAAGCCCAGTATGTGCCTGTCTTTTCAAAATCGGCAAGTTGCCCTTTTACCTTTTTTACATAAAGTCCGTAAGGTCCGTCTTCCCCTTCTATGATGTTTTCTTTAAGGAGTGCTTTTCCAACGGTTTCTTCCGCTGTTTCTATTGTAAGCTTTTCTGTTTGTCCGTCCTCGTAAACTATTTCAAAATTAAAGCTGACGGGGTTTCCTTTTCCTTCTTCATTTTTCTGGCAGGCAGAAAAGCTAAATACCAAAGCCAAAAGCAAAAATGCAGAAACTATTTTTTTCATATGTATTCTCCTTTTGTTTAAAATATCAGTTATTTAATAAGTTCAAAGCATTTTTATAATAAATTTTATCTTTATCTGTTTGAGAAATATCAAGTGTTTCGATAAGCCTCTTTTCCCATGACGGTCTGTGCCACGGCATATCAGATGCAAAGAGGAGTCTATCTGGCGTATGCTTGTCCACAATTTTTTGCGCAATTGCTTTTGGCATTGCACCGTAACCAAATGACAAATCAAAGAAAATGTCTCTTCCGCAAAGCTTTTTTATAACCTCTTCCCCGGAGCTGACGCCTCCCCAGTGCGCAGCAATTACGGGTGAATCAAACCACCTTAAAGCGCCCAGAAGGTTATCGGGCATACAGTGATACGGCGGCGCATATCCGTAGTCATAGCCACTGTGAAACACAGTTATAAGCCCAAGCGAAGATATCTTTTTATAAATAGGCTTCATTTTTTCATCATCAACATAAAAGTTCTGGTACTCGGGATGAAATTTAACGCCCTTTAAACCCATATCCTTTATTCTTTCAAGTTCTTCAAATACATTTTCTGCATCTGGATGAACAGAGCCAAACGCAAAAATATGCTTTTCGTCATTTATCTCCTTCGCAAAATTATTTACATTTGTTTGCTGATTTGGATTTGTGGCAATAGACAATACAACCGAAATATCAACGCCGTCTTTTTCCATTTCTTGCTTTAAGGATGAAACCGTACCGTCAGTTTGTGGCGCAAGGCCACCGCTTAGGTATGCAAGCTTGTCTATTGCTTTTTTAGAAATCACTTCAGGAAATGCATGTGTATGAAAATCTATAAGCATAATGTCTTTCCTCCAAAGATGTAATTACAAGCACTATTATTATAAAGACTGTATAATCTATATGACTCACATCAAAGGCTTCTCCTCGAGGAGAGGCTCCGCCGTAGGCGGTGGTGAGGTGTAGACTTAAAAGCAATCGTTATTCTTTTCCACCTCATCCGTCAGCTATCGCTGACACCTTTCCCTCAAGGGAAGGCTTTTTTAATTTTTGACGTAATTTTGTTTTCCCACGGACTTAGAATTTTAAAATAAATAATCCCCAAGGGAACTGTTATTACGACATTTAGCCAAAGTGTAATTACGGCATTATTTATGTACTCATTAAGAGAAAAACCAACTGTAGTAAAATACAGCATCTGGACAAGGAAAATATGGTACGTTGCATTGGCAAACGCAAGCGTACATCTAGGCAGGATAGAGTCGGTATATTTTATATCTCCAAACATAGTAATAAACCACATAATTATAGGATATAAAAAGAATGCCGTAATGACGCTGACATCCCGCCACCTGAAAAATATAGTAGGTTTATATACATCTGTAAATACACAGCAGATAACGTAAATCAGCCCGACTATAAACATAGTAAGATTGCGAATTTTCTCACGACTGAAATCGGCGTATTTTGCATATACTCCAAAAGCAATGTGGGCTACAAGACGGAATATCAGAAACTTATACAATGTGTCGTGCATTCCAAAAAATGTTGCTGAAACATCATATATCAGCGTAAATAAGACACACATCATAACGCCCTTTAGCTTATATCTGCGAACAACACTGTATATAATGGGGAACAAAAGCGTAAACTGGACGAGTATCGCAACATAATAGCCTCCGGGTTTAAAGCCACCCAGGAAAAACCTTACAATAATCTCAAGTAAACTGTAGCTTTTGCCGAGTATAAATATTTTATAAATAAGTGCCAAAGCAAAAATGGGGACAAGTGGTAAATAAAAGCGTGCAATTCTCGAAGTCAGATTTGGGAACGTATACCACTTTTTAAGCGGTTGGTCAGACTTTTCAAGCGAGCCAGATGTAAGATATCCGCTCATAATAAGAAAAATGCACACTGCAAATCTTCTTAAATATAAAGTGCTCAATGCGGCAATTATCGGAAGAGCTAACGAATAAATGCATCCTTTTTTACTTGAACCTGACTTTAATTCCCTGATAAAAAGAAACACAGCGAGCATCAGTAAAAACCCTGTCACAATGCCAAAAAACAAATTATGCTGCGCCATAGTTAAGTCTGAGTAGTTTTTCTTGTGGTGTATCAGGATTACAAATATTGTAGCAGCAATCTTAATAATATCAGGTGCCACCATTCTTTTCTTTGCGCCCATAGCAAGCATCTCCTATAATTATATACTAAAACTATGCTTTAAAATGTGTCGTAAAACACAACTTCATCAAGCGGGCGAAACTTTGAATGTAAATCAAGCGGTTTTGAATCATTATCAGGATAGCCCATCATAAGAAGTGCTAACGGCTTAATATTTTCAGGAATATTGAAAGCTTCTTTTATTTTATGCGGGTTAAAGTGCATCACCCAGCAACACCCCACTCCAGCGTTATGTGCTGCAAGCATTATGTGTGAGGCTACAATTGCTGCATCAACAGGCGCTGAAAGCGCTTTATCATACGGCCTTACCCAGCTTTCCTCCTCATTATAGCAAACAAGCATTGCGGAAGGCGCGTTAAAATGACACTTTGTGCATTCTCTTAACTTATCCATTGACTGCTTTGTATTAAGAACAAGTATTCTCTGTGGCTGGTAATTGCAGCCCGTAGGCGCTTTATGGGAAGAATCAAGGATTTTATCAATTACTTCCTCACTTAACTGTTCGTTTTTAAATTTTCTTACCGAATACCTTTGTGTAATAAGTTCACAAAAATCCATATATACCTCCGTAAAACTGCTATCTTATGCCTCAATCCCATCTGTAAGCATTTCGTATGTAACTCCGTATTTTTGGGCAATATCTCTTGCGTAAGACATTCCCTCGGGCGGGGCAACCTCTATCTTAAATGAGCGCTTTCCGCCATCGCTTCTTACTATAAGTGACGATGCAAGTGCATCGGAGCTTTGGGCATTTATCTCATAGATGTCTTCCCCAAGTCTGTGCATATGTGTATTATATATAGTCCTTACCGACTTTTTAAGAAGAGCTTTTACTGAATCCTTTGCTATATAGTAAGCCTCTTCAAATGATGTTGTGGCAAAGGACTCATTAAGAAGATACAAGCTGTCCTTTGTAGAGGCATTGTAGCTTTCCTTAAAGCGTATACATTCCTCACCCAGTCTTCCAAGGTCAAGGGTTTTATCTTCATCCGCCGGAAAGTGAGTGTAAACGCAGTCAATCGGCTTATAAATAAAGGACGAAGCAGGAACAAATATGCCACCCTGCGCCAGTACATATATAATGCCGATAGCCTGGGTAACAGTCGTCTTCCCTCCACGGTTTGCGCCCGTCAGAATATATACTGTATGCTCTTTATCAAAATCAAGGTCATTTTTAACAATGTCCTCGTTTTTTATTTTTGAAACTGCAAGCTTTAGGTTGTAAAATCCTTTCGCCTGCATCATTTTTTCACCATCCGTTACATTAGCTTCGCAAAATGTATACCCTTGTGCAATGTTTTTTTCAATAAACTCGGCAAACCTTATATAATAAACAAATTCAGGAATTGCATGCGAGATATTTACCACAACGACATCTGCATACTTATTAAGAGTATCACGAAGCTTTCTTACCAGCATATCAAGCATCTTATTTACAATGCTTGAAAGATACATAGTTGAATTCGCGGTCACGTCACCCTTGGCGATATTTGCCATGGTATCGGTAGAAACAGCGCCACCTGATAAGCCAACCATATTCGCCATGCTCATTTTTGCGCCACGAGTTAAGGTTTCCATTAAAAACCCTTCTCTTTCAGGGGAAACATCAACTGGATGATAATGCATATTTTTATCCCAGTCGTTGCCGTCTTGAATTTTTTGTTTTGAGCCTATCGCATCCGCAAAATTACTTACTATGCCTGATTTTTTAAAATACTTGTTGTTAATTGAAATCAACCCTAATTCAGTGGCTTCAAATCTTTCGTTTACGTTAATTCCCACGGTCACACTCTTAATTTCGGAGGTTTGAGTCTTAAGAGACGCAATATCCTTCTTCATTTCACCGAAATTAGCGTCGTGATAAAGCGTATCAACATACTTTTTAAAGCCAAGGAGGCCATCAGACTCAATTTCGTATTCAGAGAGGCACCCCTCTATCGCCTCCACGCATGCAATATAATCACCAAGCTCGTCCATTCTGCGAAGAAGATGCCAGATTTCCATTTTTTCATCAGTTTTTAAGTGATTTACACCATAGGCGCGCAAAAATTCAAATCTGTCAAAAAGCTCGGTCATTCTTTGCCTGAGCTCAGGAAATTTTATAATATCAGAAAAGACCTTCTGCCTGTATGAAGCAACTTTGGGGTCTGCCGTCATATTGGAAATTATATCCTTAATCATCTGGGCTTCTTTTTTATTGTCAGTCACATTTTTACAAATTGTATCAAGCGCCAGATCATGAAAAGTAGTTTCTGAAATTCTTTTATATTCCACCCCTTCAATATCAGGATAAAGAATACTGTATTTTCTTTTAATTTCCATATCTTCACCTTCCGATTTCGCTTTAGGATTTATATTTTTCCTTATTATTTAACTGAATAAATATTCCCAAAACAATAATAATTAAACCTAACATAGAATTCAGTGTTATTTTTTCATTAAAATTTTCATAATACTTTTCTCCTTTTTACTTTACTTTTTCGCACAAATTCTAAAACAAATTGTCATTAAGTTTTATTATAACATAGCAATTTTTTATATTCAATATCAATTAAAATAAAACTACAGAATTGCCAGTAAAAAACCACTCGTGAGAGTGGTTTTTTTATCTTATTTAATTTCGGGAAGGCTTGCCGCTGCAACGGACTGACCGACTCTTCTTGAGTTTTCATCAGGAATGTGGAGAGTTATTTTTTGAGCAAGCTCGGGAAATTCCTTATCCAAAACCTCCTGTGCTCTTTCAAGAAGAATACTTCCACCCTCGCCAGATGTAACTCTTCCCATTATGAGAACGTGCTTTATATCGTAAAACTCTGTGTAAAAAGCAATAGCATAGCCAAAATATGCACCGATAGTATCATAGATTGCCTTTGCCCTTTCGTCCCCCTCTTTCATAAGGGCTTGAACTACCTTTAATTTTTCTGCGGGAGAAAGGTTTTCGTCTATTTCAATTCCTGCATAGGGGGCAAGCTTAATCACGCCGTCTTGCGAGAAGTACTTAACACCGCAACCATAATCGCCCGACCATTCATCAACCATAGCATCCTTACAAAAGTCTACGGGAACAAAGGCAAGTTCATTAAGCCACCCTGTGATATTTCCCTGCGGGTCAACATATCCACCTGCTTCGCTTGTTCCCATTGCAACGCCGAGTACGGAGTTATCGCCAAGGTCCATAGCGCCTGCAAGTGCAGTAACGTCACCATCGTTTGCTACTTCAATCGGAATATTTTCCCCAATTTCACGAGCGACATCCTTATACATATCCTTAACCTTTTTATCAAAGTCTTCATCACTTACCTTTAAAAAGAGTGACGCCACCATAATTCTGTTGTCAATATACACGCCTGCACTTGATACGCCGATTGCGTCAACCCTTGGCATATGTGAGGCAGCGGTTTTCATAGCGTTTAAGATACCTTCGTAGTGATACTTGGGGTCGGGATTTGTTTTGGGGAACCACACAACTTCTTCAGAATACACGCTTTTTCCGTCAATAACGGCGCTTACCTTCCTGTCACTTCCACCTGCATCAAACCCTATTCGGCAGCCATCTAAGTGTCTTCCAATCGGGGAAGCCGATGACTTATCCTTTGGAGCATCTTCTAAAGAACAAACGATAACCTCAAACTTCTTTTCGTAAACTCTTTCCATGAAGTTCACATCAAAATCACGAAGTCCGCCGTATTTATATGCATCCTTAATTTTTTCTCCAACAACCGAGCTTCCTGCAATATATATTTTATAACCGCCCGCAACCCACAAAAGCGCCTTTGCCATTCTTTCTATAAAGGCAAAGTTTTCTTCATCGTGACCTGTATTGTCTTTAAAAATACGTGTTTTATATGTAACAGTGTAGCCCTTATTTCTTTCTATGGCAATAATTAAATCCTGACCGTTCTCCTTTGTTTTTTTGCGCATTTCTCTGCACACAATACTAAGTGGCTGAAACTGCGGGTCCAATTTTGCTTTAACTTTAAGATTCATATTTAACTTCTCCTTTTTTGATTGTCTTTAAAACATTGAATTCATTATCCAAAATAACGAGGTCTGCATCCTTACCGACTTCGATTGAGCCTTTTTTATCCTCAACTCCGATTGCCGTAGCAGGATTTAAACTTGCGCAGTTTACACATTCGTAAAGCGGAATGGATGAATTTGTGTAAACATTCCAAACCCCTTTATTAAGCTTTAAAACGCTTCCTGCAACAGTTCCGTCTTCAAGTCGGCAAACTATATCGCGGTATACAATCTTGCTTCCTCCAAGGGTGTATTCTCCATAAGGAAGCCCCCCTGCCGGCAAGCAGTCTGTAATAAAGCAAAGCTTTCTGCCTTTCATCTTATATACTAAATCGTAAAGTGCGGGCGAAACGTGGAAAGTATCAACTATAAGTTCACAGGTAATATCTGAATTAAGCGCCGCCGTCACAACACCCGGTGCACGATGTGCAAGAGGCGTCATCGCATTAAAAAGATGCGTTGCATGGCCCACGCCATTTTTAATTCCTTTCATAGCAGTATCAAAGTCAGCTGACGTATGACCAATAGAAATAACAACATCTGTTTCCTTGCGGATTTTCCTTATAGCTTCAAAATCGTTTGTATCCTCTTCAGGTGCAAGAGTAATGATTTTAATTATATCAGCATACTCCTTTACGAAATCTGCATCAATATCCAAAATGAACTCTGGGTTTTGTGCACCTTTTTTTGATTCGCTGATAAACGGACCCTCCGCATGCGCGCCAAGGATTTCACTCCCCGCCCAGTTTTTGCTTTCTTCCTTTAAGCTTCTTAAAACCTCAAGGCTTTTTTTAATGTCTTTCATATCCACCGTCATAGTGGGAGGAAGATACCCCGTTACTCCGTTTTTTATAATTCCTTCTGATATTGTTTTTATACTATCTTCCGAGCCATCACAAACATCTTTTCCAAGATATCCGTGAATATGTAAATCAATAAAGCCTGGGGTTACATATCCCCCGTTTGCATCGAGAACTTCGCACCCATTAGGAATTTTCCCGTCCGGCACAATGGCCTCTATGCAATCAGCATATAAAACAGCACTGTTTTTTAAGATTTTATCCTTCAAAATAACATTAGCGTTAACTATTGCTTTCATTTTTCTCCCTCTTTTCCATTTATATTTTAAGAATTGCAACTTATAGTTGCAATATTTCTTTCTTGCCGACAACTTTGTTTTACACCAAAGAAAAAATTTTTTCAATACATTATTGTAAAATAATTCTCTCGGTGGTAAAATATCTTTATATGATTTGAGGAGGTATTTAAAAATGAGTTGTAATCACGATTGTTCTTCATGCAGTGAAAATTGTCAGGACCGCAAACCGGAAAGCCTAATTGAAAAACCGCATGATTTATCACAGATAAAAAAAGTTATTGGTATTGTAAGCGGTAAAGGCGGTGTGGGAAAATCACTTGTCACATCACTTTTAACTGTAAGCATGCAAAGACGCGGATATAAATGTGCAATACTTGATGCAGATATTACGGGGCCGTCAATTCCACAGATGTTTGGCGTTCACGATAAAGCTACGGGAAGTGAAGACGGACTTTTCCCTGTAGAAAGTAAGTTTAAAACAAAGTTAATGAGTGTTAATCTCCTTCTCCCTGACGAAACTGACCCTGTTGTATGGCGCGGGCCTGTTATTGGCGGAACAGTAAAGCAGTTCTGGACAGATGTAATCTGGGGAGACGTAGACTTCATGTTTGTTGATATGCCACCCGGAACCGGTGATGTTGCGCTTACTGTCTTTCAGTCACTTCCAATTGACGGGATTGTGGTTGTTACCTCTCCGCAGGAGCTTGTTTCGATGATAGTCGGAAAAGCCGTAAAAATGGCAAATATGCTAAACGTTCCCATCTTGGGAATTGTTGAAAATATGAGCTATTTTGAATGCCCTGACTGTAAGAGCCGTCACTATATATACGGCGAGAGCAAAATTGATGAATTATCAGAAAAGTATTCTATTGACAAAGTTATTAAAATGCCGTTTGACCCTCGCCTTGCAGCATCCTGCGACAAGGGAATGATTGAGCTTTATGATGGCACCTTTATAGAAGAGCTTTCAGATAAATTAGAGAGGCTTGAAAATAATGCACAATAAAAATGTTCTTTTGGCAACAGTCGGTGCATTTATCGGGCAGACGATTTTCGGGCTTACATTTATGTTTACGAAAATTGCCCTTTCCTACGCATCACCCATGGTGATAATCGCAAACAGATATATGATTGCTTTTTTATTTATGAGCGTTGTTGTGCTATTAAAAAAGGATAAGTTTTCTCTCAAAGGCAAAAACAAATCACTTCTTTTAATTATGGCAATCTTTCAGCCTGTGCTTTATTTTATATGTGAGACATATGGAATCAAATACACTACCTCGACATTTTCTTCCGTTATGATTGCTCTTATCCCCGTGATAACACTTATCTCGGCAATTCCAATTCTTTCGGAAATTCCGTCAAAAATGCAAGTGTTATTTACACTTCTTTCACTGGCGGGAGTTGTAGTTATAACTGTTCAGGAAAAAAGCGAGGGAAGAGTTACCTTTGGGGGTGCACTAATCCTTGCGGGGGCGGTTATTTCGGCGGTTGCCTATAACATAATAAGCCGAAGGATTTCAACTGATTTCACCGCTTTTGAGCGTACATATGCAATGAGCTTTATAGGGATGATTTCTTTCATTTTAATAGCTCTGTTTCAAAATATTTCTGCACCTCAAAATGTTATTTTGCCCTTTTTAAACCTGAAATATCTTCTTTGCCTTGTGTTTTTAGGGGTTGTGGCATCGGTTGGTGCATTCTTCTTTATAAATAATGCAAATACTTATCTGCCCGTTTCAAAATCAACATCCTTTTCGTGTATTACCACGGTGGTATCGGTAATTGCAGGCAGTGTTATATTAAAGGAGCATATGAGCCTGATTAGCTACTTTTCGGCATTTTTAATAATTGTGGGCGTTTTAGGAGTCCAGATGTGTAAAACAAATAAAAAATGAGTATCGCATTGCGATACTCATTTTTTTATTTAAAATATATGAAGTTATAGCTTGAAAGTATCTGAAAATACTTTGCAAGGCGCTCATAAAGTGGCTCTGCTTCTTTGCCAAATTTTTCTTTCACAAATTCTGCAATATGAGTTATCGTTCTTTCTCCGTTAATTAACGGCCAGATAAAGCTCCCCATTTCATCTAAATGAACATAGCTTACCTTAGGTTTTTTAAAAAGCTTTTGAGCTATTTTATTCATTAACCCCTCGTTTTTTATTTCAAGGGTTACGCTTTTCCCATCTGTCGACCAGGAAAGCTTTTCATTTACCACGGGAATATTTTCAAGATAATTCTTACTTACTTTCTTTTTTTCCATAGTGAAAACCTGAGAACTGAAAGAATTATTATTCCGAAAAGAACAAGTCCGCCCACATTGGAGAAAATTGGTGAAATTGAAATTTTCGCTGAAAGGTCAATAGCTTTATCTATTCCAAACACTGCAAAAAGTGCAAGAAGTATGCCAACTAACCCTTCACCTGCTATCATACCTGAACAAAAGAGAATTCCGTCACTGATAATTCTATCTTTTTTCTCTTTTTCTTTATTGATTTTTTCAAGTGCAAGTCGAAGAAGTCCGCCAACCATAATGCAGGCATTTAGCTGAACGGGAAGATATACACCGATTGCAAAAGGAAGAACAGGTATTCCCACAATTTCTACAACAACTGCAATAAACACGCCAATAAACACAAGCGCCCAGGGAAGATTACCTTCCATAACACCTTCAATTATTAATTTCATAAGAGTTGCCTGGGGCGCTGCAAGCTGGTCAGTTCCAAAGCCCCATGCACTGTCTAAAAGATAAAGCGTTCCGCCGATTGCAAAAGCTGCTGCAATAACGCCCAGAATTTCACCAATCTGCTGTTTTTTAGGAGTTGCACCTAAAAGGAAACCAGTTTTTAAGTCCTGCGAGGTATCGCCTGCGATTGCCGACACTATGCATATAATAGAACCGATTGCAATAGCACTGCACATACCTGTAATGCCTGTCATACCTGTAAGCTTTAAAACAAGTGTTGCTATAAGAAGCGTTGCGATTGCCATACCTGAAACGGGGTTGTTACTGCTTCCAACAAGGCCTACCATTCTTGATGAAACGGTTGCAAAGAAAAAGCCGAATATTACAACTATGATTGCGCCGATTAACGTCACCGGAATTGCCGGAACAAGCCATACAAGAAGGGTTAAAATTGCAATTGAGATAAGTACAACCTTCATATTCAGGTCTTTTGACACACGGTCATTTGTATCATTCTTTGAACCTTTAACGCTCTTTAAAGCACCGCCAAAGGTTTTTATTATAAGCGGAAGTGATTTTATAAGACTTATTATTCCGCCTGCTGCAAGTGCACCTGCACCGATATATCTTATATAAGTACTCCAGATTGCGCTTGCACCACCTGAAGCAAAAAGCTCACCTATAGGCGCGGTTGCAGGGTAAAGAACAATATTTTCTCCAAAAAGAACAATAAGAGGAATAATAACAAGCCAGCTAAGAACACCGCCTGCAAACATATAAGAAGAAATTCTTGCACCGCAAATATAGCCCACGCTCATAACCGCAGGGTATATCTGTGTTCCGATTTCACCTGCAAAGTCTTTTACCCTAAATGAAATTTCGCCTGCAACCAACTTAAATCCGTCAATTATAAGCTTAAAGAGTGCTGCAAAGCCCATACCGTAAAATACAGTTGATGCGTTTGCGCCACCTTCCTCACCTGCTAAAAGAACCTCTGCACACGCAGTACCCTCGGGATACGGAAGTATCCCATGCTCCTTAACAATAAGCGCATTACGAAGGGGTACCATAAAGAACACACCCAAAAGTCCGCCTAAAAGTGCGATTACTGTTATTTCAACTAAGCCCGGTTTATCAGCCTTACCCTCTGCCGCCCACAAGAAAAGCGCAGGGATAGTAAATATTGCACCTGCCGCAAGTGACTCGCCTGCGGAGCCTATTGTCTGCACAATATTACTTTCCAAAATAGAATTCTTGCGCATAAGAACTCTTATAACACCCATTGCAATAACTGCAGCAGGAATTGATGCAGAAACCGTCATACCAACTCTTAATCCGAGATAAGCGTTTGCCGCGCCAAAAACCACCGCAAGGATTATTCCCATAATAATTGATGTTATGGTAAGCTCGGGCGTAATTTTTTCTGATGGAATATAGGGTTTAAAATTATTTTTCTCCATAATATCCTCCTTTGTCACTTAAAGTTTACATATAAGAAAACTATATCATAATTTTATTAACAAATCAACATTAATTGACTTTTTCTTCTAATATTTTGCACACAATTTCGTAAATTACTTTTGTTGAGCTTATACTAAGTCTTTCATTAAATGTGTGTATGTCAAACATATCAGGGCCAATTGAAATAGCGTCAAGGCCATCAATTTCCGATGCGAAAACGGCGCACTCAAGCCCTGCATGAATTGCTGCTACCTTTGGACTCTTCCCAAATTTTTCTTCATACACTTTTTTGTACAACGTTTGCAAATAAGAGTCTTTTTTATACTCCCATGGATTATATTCCCCTGAAAAAAAGCTTTTACACCCATTAAGGCTTGCAAATGTCTCCATTTTTTCCTGCATAAACTTAAGGGCACTCCGTTTACTGCTTCTTATTCCATATTTTAGTAAAACAAAGTTTTCATCTGTTTTAAGTATACCCAGATTAAGTGATGTTTCAACCAAACCTTCTATTTCAGCGCTCATATCTATTATGCCGTTTGGTGTAGTTGCAAGCATATTTATAATTTTTTCTGTAGAGTCACCTAAAAACGCCGTAAATTCTCCGTATCCGTCTTTTTCTACCGTTAAACTGACTTCACTTTCTCTTGCATAAATCTCCTCTTTTATTATTTCAAAATAAGGAATAATTTCTTCTTCAAGGGCTTTTATGTCTTTTAAAACAAGCTCTGCAGTACTATTTTTCGGGATTGCATTTACCTTATCTCCGCCGTTGATACTCAAAATTTCAAATTCTACAGATTTACTTAAATGATTTAAAATTCGTCCCATTAAAATATTAGCGTTAACTCTGTTCTTATCAATTTCTACGCCGGAGTGTCCACCTTTTAGATTTTGAATGCACAAGGTTACTTTTTCCCCTACCGCTTTAATGGTGTCAGTTGGCATAATTATTTCACAGTCTAATCCCCCGGCGCACGAAACCGTCAGGGTGTCTTCTTCTTCAGAGTCAATGTTTATCATTCTTTTTGACCTAAGAACTTTTTTGTCAAGCTTTCCCGCGCCAATCATACCGATTTCTTCATCGGTTGTAAAAACTGCCTCAATCGGCGGATGGGCTAAAGATTTACTTTCAAGTATTGCCATAATTATACTTACGCCAATCCCGTTATCTGCGCCAAGCGTTGTGCCCTTTGCTTTAATGAAGTCATCTTCTACATATATATCCAGTCCGTCTTTTTCAAAGTCAATAGAAATATCTTCTCTTTTCTGGCAAACCATATCAGTATGCGCCTGCAATATGATTGGCTCTTCTTCTTCCATTCCGTGTGTGCCGTCCTTATAAATTACTACATTATTTGCTTCGTCACGGATATATTTAAGCGAATTACGGATTGCAAAATCCACACAAAACTCACTTATTTTCCCTGTATTTCCCGAACCGTGCGGAATTTTTGTCATTTCTTCAAAATGCTTAAAAACCGCTTTAGGCTCAATATTTGCAAGCTTCATTTTTATTCCCCTTTTTTAAATAACCCTTTTTCATTCTTCAACTTTAAAATTTTTAAAACACTTTTGTCTATTCTGTCTTCTGAAATAATATTTTTCTTTACAGCATCAACTATAGACGCGTGCGCTTCCTTTAAATTTTCAGGCATAAGTATCATATCAATTCCCGCGTCTATCGCTTTAATACACGCCTCACCCGAAGAATATTCATTCGTAATTGCGCCCATACTGAAAGAATCCGTTATAATTATGCCCTCAAATCCAAGCTCATTAATTAAAATATCCGTTACTATTTCTTTTGAAAGTGATGCGGGACAGTCCTCTTTTATTACATTTACGGCGGTAAGCCCCGACACCATAACAAAATCTGCACCGCACTCTATCCCGGATATAAATGGCAAGAATTCAGCTTTTTGCATTTCTTCTTTAGTACGCGTTGTTTTTGAATAGCCCTTATGCGAGTCACTGATTGTACTGCCATGTCCGGGGAAATGCTTTAAAACTGCAGAAACTCCACCCTTCTCCATTTCAGGCACAATGGATGCCACCATATCTGAAACAACCTTGGCGTCTGTGCCAAAGCTACGGTCACCGATTTCTGTGTTTTTTTCTGTTAAAATAATATCGCAGATGGGCGCAAAATCAACGTTAAAACCAAGCATGGAAAGCTCTTTACCTAAAGTTTTGCCGATTTCACTTGCCTTTTGTGTATCCCCCGTCTTCCCGACAGATAACATATCAGGATGTTTTGTAACCTTCATTTTGGGGTTACTTCCGAGCCTTGAAACCCTGCCCCCTTCTTCATCTACACCGATAAAAAGCGGGATTTTTGAAAAGGATTGGGTATTTTTTATCATTTCGGCAGTCTGCTCGTCATCCTTAAAATTTGCAGAAAAATATATAATTCCGCCTACAGGTTTTTCTTCTATCGCTTTTTTTGTGGTTTCCCCTGCAGAAATTACATTTCCTAATCCGGTGATTTCTTCAGGCGTTACAAAAAACAGCTGATAAACTTTTTCCTCAAGCGTCATTTGACCAAGGAGTTTTTCTGCACTAAATTCCCTTTCCTTTAGGGAAACACAGCTTACATTTGTTAAAGAGAAAATCGTGATCAACAATACCATCAGTATTCTTTTTTTCATAGTTTTCCCCGCCCCGCTTATATTGAATTTTCGTCTATAAATTCGTCACCGATTTTAGAGTATAGGATTTTTTGACTTCTGTAAAGACCAAAGCGCCCTGACATTACGTATCCCACCGCGCAGGCTATTGCAAAAAAGATAAATCCATCTGTTCCAAAAAGCTCAATCGAAAGTATTATTGATGCAATCGGGCAATTTACAACACCGCAAAATAGCGTTATAAAGCCTATTGCCGATGCAAAAGCTGGATTTACTCCTATAAGTGGCGCCACAAAACATCCAAAGGTTGAGCCCGTGAAAAATGCAGGCACAATCTCCCCGCCTTTAAAGCCTGATGCAATTGTAAGCGCCGTAAATAATATTTTTATAAGGAAAGCAAATGGCTTGGTTTCGCCCTGCATTGCCTTTTCAATTATGTTCATTCCTGCACCGTTATAATCCTGATTTCCAACTATAACTGTTAAAATAACAATTAAACAACCGCCTGCAAATGCACGAACATAGTCATTTTTTAAGTATTTGCGCATCAGACGGCTTGTGCCCTTTATTGCAGCGCAAAAAAGAATTGAAACAAGCGCACATAAGACTGCAAGCAAAATAACCTTTCCGATATTTGCAAACAAAAGCTCGTCAGGCGTAATTTTCCCAAAGTCAATGTTTTTATTTCCGAGCATTGAGCTGATAAAATAAGCAGTAACAGAGGATATCAAGGAAGGCATAAATCCCGCATAATGAAATTCGCCAATATTTATAACCTCCATCGAAAAGATTGCTGCAGTGACGGGCGTTTTAAAAAGAGCACTAAACACACCGCTCATTCCCGCCATAATGACAAGTCTCATATTCGAGGGCTTTATTTTTAAAATTTTCCCTACGTTATATCCCAGACTTCCGCCAAGCTGAAGCGCTGCACCCTCACGCCCTGCAGAGCCACCAAACAGATGCGTAATAATCGTACTTATAAAAATAAGGGGCATCATTACAAGCGGAACTTTTTCATTCTTTCTTGCCGATTCAATAACACAGTTTGTGTCAACCTTCAATTCCTTTGCAAAATGCTTGTAAAGGTATGTTATTATTATCCCGCCTATTGGCAATAATAATATAACATAGCCGTTATTTTCACGGATATGGGTTACTTCATCTATTCCGATATGAAAAAGACCACCCAATAATCCCCCAATCGAGCCAATAATTAAAGAAATGAGTATCCACTTTAAAAATCCTCTTAAATATTTAATTGAGTCGACCATTTTTATCTTTATGTATTCCATACTTTCACCCGTCTTTAAAATACATTATTTCCTTTTTTATTTGCTTTTATACTAATATGCTACATTATATAATATTTATATTTTGCACTATTGTCAAGTGACAAGCCAAATAAAAGCTGACCTTTTTTAAAGGTCAGCTTTTTTATTATATCTCTTTAAATAATTCAATCATTCCGTCTACTATAATATCGTCCCCGCCGGGTTTAAGTCTTGAGCTTCTTGCTTCATATCCGCCTTCGTCGTAAGAATCCTGCATGGGGAAATAACCTTCGGCGCCATTCGACAGACAGCAAGGCAGAATCATACCAAAGCCTTCTGTATTTTTAATTGCAATGCCGATACCGTTGAAGGGTTCACCGGGGATGCCCACAAATGCCAAACCGCAGAAGGCAATGGCACTAACGGCAGTGGGGCGGTAATCCTGTTGCAATTCTTCCAGAGTGACGATTTTCCGGGCTTCCGAATACATGTAATTTGCCTGCTTTTTGGTGGTGGTGTATTCTTCCCAGCGACCGGCGGTATACAGTTCAATGATCCGCTGAGACTCCGGCACACGGGAGGGATCACGCTTTGTCTTCAGATCCACAGCCTGGTGACCGAAGGACAGACCGGTCATTTCCGTGGATACACACCGATGGAGCATGGACACTGCCAACTCAGCCAGTGCCT
>JAZNSQ010000004.1:0-17218 GCA_045591265.1 Clostridia bacterium
GAATACAAATATTACAAAAGGAAAGGAATGGTTTTCGTAAATCGTCGAACAGGTGAACACTTTAGTTTGACGAGAATGCTTTCAAGATAGTGAGTTTAAGCCCTTGCGGGATAAGGCTCTAAACTATCCCGCACATATACCACAAGCATTAACATAGAAATGAAGTAAAAAGAGATGTTATCAAGAATTCAATTATTGTTAGGTTTAATGCAAAAATATCCCGATTTTGATAGTGCAATTCGTGAGGGAATAGCGCTGACAAAACAGAAACATTCAGCTGAAACAGCGTTTAATCGTGCGCACTACATAAGCATTAAAATAGCTGATGCCATTGATGATGAATTTTTCAAGGGGAATTTGACAGGGATTGAATGGTCAACGGCTATTTACTTTAATGACTTAATCTTTAGAAAAATAAGAGGCTCATATTTTGAGTGAAAGTCAGCCCCCTGCGGAGAGGGACAAAATATCTCCGCACCATAGGGTGAAATCCCTACAATATTAAAGGGTGCAACCACTGCACAGAAAGAGGTAAAACTATGACAACCAACAAACGCAACATTTATCAGAAAAACGGGTACAAAAACCGCAGAGAATATCTGCAATCCTTGTCCGAAGAATTTGATGTACCTATTGAGGCTGTTTTGTGCCTTGCTGAAATTCTCGGAGAGGATGAGGATTTTGACGGTTTAGTGTCAAGTCTTGAGGGCTACGAAACAATTTATAGTGAAATATAAGGATGGTATAACTATGTTACGTTTTTTCAAAACAAATTACAATCCTGAACAGCTTAAAATGCTTGCATTTCTTTTGAGCGAAAATATTCACCAATTGCGTATGGAGTCCAATTGCTCAACAACGAGTGACTGCGCTAACTGTCCTTATAGTGAAGTCTGTAACGACATATATTCGTTAAGTGGTTACATTGAAAGATTGCTGAAAGGGGGTGAGCAGTAATGCCCCACTTTTCGCACAAAAAACAAGTAATAGCTGTACTCGGTTTAGTCGAATTTATTTGTACAATTTTACTTGTCGAACTTTTACCACTTGTTCCGATAATTGGTATCGCAATATTTCTCTTAATAGTATTAATTGGAAAGGTGGTAAAATGATGTGCAATTTAAAGCGTGCAAGAATGTGTGAAGCAGAAGCTACATTATGGGCAGAAGCATATCTCTATCGTTTACTTGCAGACCCCGAACATTTTGATACAGATTATAGCATACTACTTTCGTACCCTGATGAAGTAATAGCCTGTATCTATAAAATCAATCCAACAGTGTACCATTATTTGTCCACTACTTCTACGCTTTTACAGTAACCAAATTGCATATAGTTAGATAATCTAACAACACAAATTTCTGAAATTTTTTCAAAAAAGGTATTGACAAATTCACTACAATATGTTATAATAAGAATGTGGAAAACTTCTCTTGCTGCTTTGTCATACAACTTCATTTCAGGGCTACCCCATAAAAAGGGTAGTCTCTCGGAGTAACGAGCGCACGAGCTCAATGCTCCGCCTACATTTTACAGAAAGGAGTGCAAACGTTCTATGAGAAAGCCTATTATCTCTCGTACTATGGAAGTGACAAAGGTTAAGTCTTTCTGCGTTGACCTTGATACACAGGAAACTTTTGAAAATGATAGCGAACTTCCCCGTAAATATCCTACTCGTGAAAAGCTCGAAAAGGCTCTTCGCAAGGAAATTGATACCGATAAGGTAAGATTTTGCTACATCATTTCTTCCACAGTTGAGAAAAAGCTGTACGCTATGACGGAGCAGGAATTTCTTAATCACGCTAAAGTGGTTAACGACCGTTCTGCCGCTGCCCTCGCCGAGCTTTTCGGTGACGGTGCTGAACTCGATAACGAGACAAACGATTAATGAAAGGAAATTAAAACAATGTCAACAAACACAGTAAAAGTCAATGTAAATCCAAAAGATTTAATCAACGCACGCACAGCAAGTGTAAAACTTCAGACCGCTCCTGAAACATTCAGTGTACGAGCAATCGCAATAATGAATGATAAGGATAAGTCCACAGGTGAGGAAAGACCTGTTGGCTACCTGTTCGCAGAGGACGGTACAGTGTATGGCACAGTTTCGGCAACAGCAATTGACACTATCAATGCCGTAGCCGAGAGCGTAAATGCCGGAGACCTTGAACTCCCCCTCACGTTTAAGGTTGCACTCCGCACAAGTGCAGCAGGCAGACAGTTTATCGCTCTCTCAATTGAATAAACTTTCTACCAGCAATTTGTCAATGGTAATAAGCCCCAATTTAACCGTTGGGGCATTACTTTTACCCTAATGAAAGTGAGGTTAAAGAAATGGCAAAATTGTCACAAAAGGATTTGCAAAAACTTTATACAAAAGAGCGTAAAAATTTAATGGCAAGAATAACCCGTCTTGAAAAAGCAGGTGTTACCGTAGAAGTTGATTTACAGAGACCAAAAATAGTTAAACCTGCTGATATTGCTTTTCTTCGCAGTTTACAGCAGGAAAGATTGTTAAAAGGTGTAAAGACAAAGCAAGCTACTGTTAAATCTTTTGTGCCTGCAAACGTTAAGCAATTAAGCACAGGAAAAGTTATATCCACACAAGAAACAAGACAAGTATATCAAAAGCATAAAGTTGAGACTAAATTAAGGAACGAAATATTAAAGACATACGGGGAAGAAGCATTAGATTATTATGATAACTCTATATCGCGCACAGGAATTAAAAATCTTAATGATTTTCGTTATCAATATGAGGGATATAAAGGGGCTTATTCTTCAATTGATGATTATTCAGATAGTTATGAAGATTATTCTGACGAAGATATACCTGACTATGGCTATTCTTACGGCGAGGGAATGTTACAAGTTGAGGACGATTTACAAGAAGAAAGGCGCTACATTTATGAAGTAACAGGTGACTTTGAAGCCGTAGAAGATTTTACTAAAAGTGACTACAAATCAGCGGATAAATATTTGAGAGAAGTATATTTTAATCAGCCTACCGATATTAACAGTGAAGATTTTGTAAAGGACGTATTAGAAGAAGCCGCAAATTCTGACAAGCCTTTGTATTATAGAGATATTAATACAGGTGAAATTTATGACGAAAAAGCCGAGTATGCTATATATACCTTAAACAAGAAAGGTATGCCGTCAGGAAATCTAAAGCCGAATATAGCCCCTGTATATGGCTATCCTATGAGCAAAGAAGAATACGAAGAATTGTCAATAACACTTATTAAGAATAGATTTAAAAGTTTTAAAGCAGAGCAGACGGATTTTTTCTTAGGACGTATAGACGAAATGAAAGAAAAATATGGTGCTTGGGCAGTACGACAGGCATTTGAAGATGCTTCACGAGATGGTTACGATATTGATTGGCAAGATTTTTATTTAGGAAATAGTGCGACTCGTATTACAACAAAACTATTGATAATAGAAAGTTATATACAAGGTAGTGAAGTAAGTTATTCAGACGCTATTAAAAGTTATGGTAAAATTGCTGATGAAGAAAGCTATAATGATTTGAGCGACTATTTCTAAATGCCTAAAGCTAAAAAATGGCGAACGTTTGTTGGAGACTTTGAAACAACCGTGTACAAAGGTCAAGACCATACAGAAGTCTGGGCGGCGGCGATTGTAGAAATGTACACCGAGGACGTTATCATTTATCATTCTTTGCCCGAACTTTGGGACTATATTAAGTCATTACATTGTAGCGTTCAATTGTACTTTCATAATCTTAAATTTGACGGTGGATTTTGGCTACCTTTTCTATTAAATTACTGTGAACTTACACAGGCAGTTTATAAGAACAGTGAAGCCGAATATGATTTATCGCAATATAAAGATAAGGATATGCCGAACAATTCATTTAAATACGGTATATCTGATATGGGACAATGGTACAGCATAACCATAAAGGTGCATAATGAAATTATCAGAATATATGACAGCTTAAAATTATTACCATTCAGCGTAAAAAGAATAGGCAAATCATTTAAAACAAAGCACCAAAAACTTGAAATGGAATATAAGGGATTTAGATACGCAGGCTGTACAATAACTGATGAAGAAAAGAAGTATATAGCAAATGACGTTTTAGTGGTAAAAGAAGCCCTTGAAATTATGTTTGAGCAAGGACACGATAAAATGACAATAGGTAGTTGTTGTTTAAGTGAATACCACGAGTTATATAAAGCAGAAAGTAAAGAATGGTTTCCTGATTTATCGAAAATGCCGCTTAATGCAGAAATGTATGGCACTGAAACTGTTGACGCTTATATAAGAAAAAGTTACAAAGGCGGTTGGTGCTATTTAGTACCGCAAAAAGCCCACAAAAGGCATTATAATGGTACTACCGCAGACGTAAATTCTTTATATCCGTCAATGATGTCAAGCGAAAGCGGAAATTATTACCCAATAGGTTATCCAAATTTCTGGAAAGGAAATTATCTTCCTGTAATATGTCAATCGTCAACTATATATTATTTTGTTCGCATAAGAACCCGTTTCAATCTTAAACCTAATAAGCTCCCCTGTATTCAGATAAAAGGCAATGCAAGCTATGAGGGAAATGAATGGCTCGTTACTTCCGACATATACAATAAAAAGAATAACTGCTATTATCAATCATACATTGATAAAGACGGAAATCAACAAGAAGCTAAAGTTACAGTTACTCTCACTTGCACCGATTATAAGTTGATACAAGAGCATTATGATTTGATAGATTGTGAAATACTTGACGGGTGTTGGTTTTATTCTCGAATAGGAATATTTGATGAATATATCGAAAAGTACAAAAAGCTCAAATTAGAAAGTACAGGTGCATTACGAGAACTTGCTAAACTGTTTCTTAATAATTTATATGGTAAATTTGCTTCAAACACCAATTCTTCTTGGAAATATGCTTATATCAAAGATGACGGCACATTAGGATTTATTCCTATAATAGAGTTTAATAAAAAAGTAGGCTACATTCCAGTGGGAAGTGCTATTACATCTTATGCGAGAAACTTTACAATCAGAGCCGCGCAAAAGAATTATCACGGAGCAGAGAAAAGAGGATTTATTTATGCCGACACAGATAGCATACATTGCGACTTACAACCTGATGAATTAGTTGATATACCTGTACACGACAAAAATTTCTGTCATTGGAAATTGGAAAGTAATTGGGATATAGCTTGGTTTACAAGGCAAAAAACATATATCGAACATATCGTAAAAGAAAACCTTGAACCAATCGAAAAACCTTATTACAATATTAAATGCGCAGGTATGCCCGAAAGGTGTAAAGACCTGTTTATTAAAAGTATGACAGGTTATTATCCTGATGAAATAGAGCAAGAAAAGTACACCAATGAACAACTTGAATTTCTCAAAACTAAACGTGATTATGAGGATTTTGATATTGGTTTACAGATTTACGGAAAACTTAAACCAAAAAGAGTTGTAGGCGGTATAATTCTTGTTGATGAATATTATACAATGAGGTGACAATTTATGTACGATACTTTAATAGTAAAAAACATTACAGATTTAGCTTTAGTTATGAAAGACCTTTATGAAGATAATAGGGAATTGCAGGTAAAGATTGATAACTACCGTGCAGAAACAAAAAGGTTAAATGAGAAAATAAAAGAACTCAATACGGAGTTAAACGAAAGAGATAAATTAATAGAAGAAATTCGCTCAAATATAGAAGCAAGATTGGAGGAATGTATATGAGGAAGATACCTGAAAAGTATATCGAAGATATTAGGGCTTCAAGTGTCAAGCAAATTGAGAACGAAATAGAAGCGTTAAGAGAAGACATAACTTTAAACGAAGAAGCGATTAAAGCAGATAAGGCTTACCTTGATTTTCTTTTTCGTGAATTACACGACAGAAAGGTGATTGAAAAATGTACAACAAATAGGTGTAAACAATGTAGATATTTTATATCTAATTGGCAAACTTGTTCTTATCACCCCGAGTATTACGGCATTGATGAAGATAAATTTGCCTGTAGTGAATTTCAGCTTGTTAAGTAAATAACGAAAACCCCTTACCTATTGGCGAGGGGTTTTCTTTTTATATCTGTAACGTAAACGCTTGTACAGCAGTCAGCGGAACTGAAAAACTCTTTGGCGGATTTTATCCCGTGCTATCCAAAGTAGCTCAATACAAGACGCAAACGCAGATACCTTAATATGACAGGGATTTTAATACAGCTTCTTTACAAGAAAGATTTTTAAATCGAAAACAACCGTGGTCAAATAGGAAACGCAAATTTGATAAAAATAAATCGTTTCTTTTTAACATCACATAGTTTACATTATGGTCATTAGTAGTTACACTAATTTTAATAGGAAAAGTATTATCGAAAGTATCATCACAATAGATAATACCGAGGTCTGCATATTCTCTTACGCCATAATTTGACCCGTTGTATTTCAAAGTACACATATATCTGCTTTTACCATTAGGCTTTTCTATAAAGGCATTATTATCATTCAGATAAATATTCTGTGCGGCATACGCTACATATTGCGAATTTTTGAAAGCCTTGTTAAAACCGCTTTGTAGCATAGCTTCTGCGGCTGATTGAACAAACCCTTGTTCAACGATATAGCCGTCACCTTTCAGAAATTTTGTATCAGCTTGTAATCTATTTATTATTCCTAATTCTACATAATATGGGTTAATAAGTGATACAGTATTTGAGAGCATATATACAGGCACATACCGTATCTGTTTTCCTTTTCCTCTCGCTATACTGGTATGAACTGAAATGAATTTTTCAATTTCTTTAGGACAATAGTGATTTGTTTCACTTTGAAATTCGTCAAACAGCATACATTCAACATCTGAAAACAGGTGGGAATATTTCTTTATATTATCAGCAGCGTTTAAAGCTAAAGCATAACCGCAAATACGCTCATCAAGTTTTAACTCACTGTACACACCGTTAGCTTTAATCTGTCCCGTCATATTATGTTCAGGGAAAAATAATCTACCAATTTCAGAATAAAACTTGTCACACACGTCACCTAATTCATAGTTAAATCTATATATGAGTGCAAATTTAGAACCTTTATTTAGAAACCTGTTTATAAGCAATCTACCAAAATAGGTGGTTTTTCCGCCTGTTCTATTGGTCGTTACAAGATATAATTCAGGTGTATTACCATTTAAGTCTTTCATAGATAGCAACTTTGTACCGTCATAATATGCCACTTTTCTCACTTCCTTTCATTACTATTATATCATATAAACGAAATTTTGTCAAGTGAAATTGATTAGAATACTTGACTTTTTTCTATAAATATGATATAATATATATGAAAGACATAAAGCTTATTAAATATAGGTGCTACAAATGATAACTATTCAAACCGAACAAATTGTTACAGGAAATGCGATATCAAAAATGCGCACAGTTATCACAGGAACAGTTAGTTGGAGCGCTAATGATTATTACGGAAATATTCTTGCTTCTGTATCTTCTTTAGGTGGTGCTACAAATATAACTTTAGGAAAAAATATTTTAGAAGAAATTGGCGCTACATTTTGGTATGACGGTTTACAAAATTTGCGATTTAGAAATAGTGGAAGCGGTGAACTCAATTATACTATTATATATCCACTATTTTATTTATGGAACGGACAAGCGTCAGAATTTAATTTAAGATTAACGGATTTTTGGTTAAATAATACAGGCTCAAATATTTATCCTCATTATATCTATTCTTTGCCAACACGCACAAATGCATATTATAATGCTATTCTTCAATATCAAGATATGGCAGAATATCAAAAAGAAAATAATGCTATTGTGGTTTATAATTATCTGCGTAAAAGAAATAACAATCAATGGTCATTATCTTCCGTTGCTTGTCTATGTGCAATAATGGACTGCGCAATGGGCTTTAATGGTGCAAGTGGCAGAATACAAACATCACTCGAGTCTGGAAATGATTATACACCATACGGATATAATTTTCCTGAAACTAATTATTTTGAATATCCTGAAATAGACCCCTATTTTATACCTACAATGAAGCCGTCGCAAACAAATAACCCTTATCGAGGGTGCTGTGGATTACCCTATATAGGATTACAATATTTTTCAAACTTACAATTATTATATGGCGATAATTATTTATACCGTGATGATATTTTTACTCTTGAAAGCGTTTTAGCTTTATGGAATTATGAATATCTTTTCAATCCTAATTACGATATGCAAGGGTCGCCAATATGGATTGGTACAGGCGAAGGACATAAGCCTTTACAATATTTTGTTACATCTGATGATGAACCCGAGGAGTTAGCAACTTTAATGTTTTTATGCCTTAACCGTAATGGAAAAGTAAAATATACCACGCCACTTTATGGTACTGAAGATACTGACAATACAACCGACTATCTTAATTCCACATACTCTTTACAATGCCTTATGGAAAAAGCTCGAAAATGGTATGATTTTTTAAAGCAATTTGAACCAAAACGTAAAAAGCACAAAATGCCCCTTTGGGAGTATTTAAGATATACGATATAAAAAGAAAGGTGGTGAACTAAATGGCTGTACTGAAACGCGACGATTTTATCAATCAATTAAAGGCAAAAATAGGTGACGACACTTCTGATGAAACACTGAAATTCATAGAAGATATGACAGACACTTATGATGACCTTTCAAAGAACAAGGGTACTGATGATACGACTGACTGGAAGTCAATGTATGAGGAAAACGATAAGGCGTGGAGACAGAAATATCGTGACCGCTTCTTTGCTCCCAGCAATGCAGACACAGACCCTATAAATCCTGTCCCCGAGGATACAAAAACAGAGGAAGAAAAGAAAGCAGAAACAATTTCCGTAAATGACTTATTTACGGCGGCAGACAAAAAGGAGTGATAAATATGCCGACAAGACCTGACATTCTGACGCTCACAAATACTTCCGTTGATGTCCTCAACGCAATCAGAAACGGTGCGTCACAGAACTATCGTGATTATGTTCCGATAGCTACACCTAACGCTGAAAGCATTAAGGCAATAGGCTCTATCATTATGGATATGCCCGCTTTGCAGAATGAATTTCTTTCAGCTCTTATCAATCGCATAGGCAGAGTGCTTGCTACATCTAAAATGTACACCAATCCGTGGGCGCGTTTCAAAAAGGGTATGCTCGAATTTGGTGAAACAGTTGAAGAAATTTTCGTAAACATTGCAAAACCTCTCCAGTACGACCCTGACAATGCGGCGGCAACCGTATTTCAACAGGAAAAGCCTGATGTTCGTAGTGCTTTTCACGTTATGAATTATCAGAAGAAGTACAAGCAGACTATTCGCAGAGAACAGCTTAAAACGGCGTTCCTTTCGTGGTCAGGCGTTAATGACCTTATTGCAAGAATTGTTGACCAGATGTACACGGCTGCCAATTATGACGAATTTCTCACAATGAAGTACCTTATTGCAAGGCACATTCTTGAGGGGCATTTCAGTGCAATCGCTATTCCGCAGGTTTCTGCGTCGAATATGAAAGAAATCGTTACAATTCTTAAGGCTACTTCTAACAATATCACTTTCCCGTCCTCGGCTCACAATCTTGCAGGTGTTTTTCAGTTTACCGAAAAGAGAAATCAATATATCATTATGAACGCTACTTTCGACGCTATGAATGACGTTGAAGTACTGGCAAGTGCTTTCAATATGAGTAAAGCAGAATTTGACGGACACCGAATACTCGTTGATAGCTTCGGCGCTCTCGATATGCCGCGACTGAAAGAACTGTTCAAGGACGACCCCACATTCGTAGAATTTACCGCAGACCAGCTCAAAATACTGGACGAAGTACCTGCAATACTAATTGATGAAAACTGGTTTATGGTTTTCGATAACCTAAATGAGTTTACTGAAATCTACAATGGTGACGGTCTTTACTGGAACTACTTCTACCACGTTTGGAAAACATTTTCGGTATCTCCTTTCAGTAACGCAATTATCTACACAGACGAAACACCTGATATTAAGGGTATCTCAATTACTCCTGCAACAGCTACACTTTCAGTCGGCTTCCCTGTTCAGCTTAATGCTACTGTAAATGCTGACGGCTTTGCAAACAGAGCAGTTACTTGGAAAAGCAGCGATACTGCTGTTGCCACTGTAAGTAATACAGGTGTCGTTACACCTATTGCGGCAGGTAACGTCACTATTACTGCAACAAGCGTATTCGATACAAGTGTAAGCGGTACTGCTACAATCACGGTAATTGCTAACGCTGTTACAAGTGTTACGCTTAATAAGTCATCTACTACAATTGAGGCGGGTGCAAATGAAACGTTGACCGCTACCGTTGTGGCTACGGGTAGTGCAGGTACAGGTGTTGTATGGTCAACGAGTAATAGTACTATTGCAGAAGTTGACCAAACTGGTAAGGTTTCTGTTCCGAGTGATGTGACTGCGGCAAGTACGGCAACAATTACAGCTACAAGCGCTTACGATAGTACAAAGTCGGATAGCTGCACAGTGACTACATCATAAGTTATAAGAATATCAATGTATGCAGGTGGGTATAGTGAAATATTCTGTACCCACCTTTTGTGAAAGGAAGTGAGCAAATGGCTTACATTCAGCCTAATACTGATATTTACCTGCTTTCGGGGATAAACTGGACGAATAACTATGAAGATACTGTTTATTTCTCGAGTAAGGCTACACAGCTTAATTACTTAAAAGGAAAAGTTAAACAGACTTTTACAGCCCAAAGTTATCAGAGACATAGTAAAAATACATTGAGAATTTTAGCTACTGCTGATAAGATATTTGATTGTAACTATTTGATGTTTCAAAATAAGTCATACGGAACTAAATGGTTTTATGCTTTTATTACTAATTGCGAATATATCAACGATAATACTACTGAAATCACTTACGAAATTGATGAAATTCAGACTTGGCTTTGGGATTTGCAGTTGGGACAATGCTTTGTTGAAAGAGAGATACCTAAAACTGATAATCTGTATGAAAATCTTGTACCTGAAAATCTTGAAACGGGTGATTATGTAGCAAATGCTCAAAGTAGTTTTGATTTAAATGACACTGCCTTAGTAATTTCTGCTTCAAAAATATTAAAAGAGGGTACAAATGAATATATTTATCCCGATTATGCTGACGAAAATTACAAATACGGTGAAATAAATGACGTTTTTTGTCCATTAGCTATTATTAGAGGTTATTTAAATGATAGTGCTAATATGCAAACAATTTATAATACAATTAAAGGATACATTGATGACGGACATTCTGACGATATAGTAAATATACAATTTGTTCCTGCGTTTACCGTAAGAGGAATGAAATATGCTGATAATACCGGTACTTCTACACACTATAACAAAGAAGAATTTACTGTAAGGCGATTAGAAAGAATTGGCGGAATAAATGGCTATTATCCTAAAAATAAAAAACTATACACATATCCTTATTGTTCATTAAATGTTTCTAATCAGCAAGGTCAAGTAAAAGACTATAAATGGGAAGATTTTGACTACAACATAATTGAACAGCAACCGCAAATTATATTCAATATTTATGGCACATTTTTTTCAAACCCCTGCGTTATAGCTGTACCGCACGGATATAAGAAAATATTAGGGGACGCATATGATTATGCTGTAACTTTAACCAATTTTCCGCCTGCTCCATATATTTGTGATACTTTTAAAGCATATTTGGCACAAAATAAAGCAAGTATTGCAACTTCAATATTATGTGATGTTGTAGCGGGTGCATTTGGAGTAGGCACAAATATAAATTCTGCAATTGGAAATCAAGCTATGAATAACAATATACCTAATGTAAATCCTGTCAGTCAAGTTTCAACTGAAATGGGAAGAAACGCGGGCATAATTGGTGCTGTTTATCGCGGTGTTATGATAGGAGCTAACATAGCGGGGACACTTGGTAAAATAAGTGACGCTAAAAATATGCCTAATAAAGTAGCAAATCTTAATCAGACAGACGCTTTTCAATTAATAATAAAAAATACAGAGATTACCTTTACTCAATCAACAATTAAACCCGAAATGGCAAAAATAATAGATGACTATTTTAGCGCTTATGGTTATGCACAACACAAAATAAAAGTACCTAACATAGAACCTCGTAGATATTGGGCATATACACAAACAAAAGGGTGTATCTTAAAAGGAAGCTGTCCTGCAACATCTAAAGCGTTCATTTCTTCGGTATTCGACAAAGGCATAAGGTTTTGGAGCAGTAATGAACTAAATGTTTTTGGCAATTATGAACTTAACAATTCCCCGTAAAGGAGTGATAAACATTGGGAAAAAAGCAATACAACTTTTGGGACAGTTTAATCTCAAATAAAGCCGCTTATATGCTGTACTACCATAGATTAATGGAACTGTCTATGAGTATGTTTGAGTGGAAGAACCTACCTGACAGTGTTGACGAGCGTTTCCTTGAAATGTGCTTGTTCGGTGAGGGAATGTGCATATTTTTTGAGGACGAAGTGCTCGGCTATCTTGGCTTACAGTGTGCAATAGGCGGACCACTAAATGTGTACCGCATACCTGTTGAAAGAAGAGCATACGCAACTAACGGATATCAGAGAGAACTTACTGATAAAAATAGCGTCATAATTTGGAATAATATGCTTCACACAAATTCAATGTTACCCATTCTTGACTATTCTCAGAAATTATGGGATATTGATAGGTCTATTATAATTAATGCAAAAGCACAGAAAACACCTATTGCTATCTTATGTGATGAAAAGCAGAGACTTTCCCTTAAACAGGTTTATGAGCAGTATGAGGGAAATCAGCCTTTCATATTCGGTAACAATAGTCTTGACTTAAAATCAATACAGGCTATCAAAACAGACGCTCCGTATGTGGCAGATAAACTCTATCAACTCAAAACGCAAATATGGAATGAAGCCCTAACATATCTTGGTATCTCAAATACTAATATGCAGAAAAAGGAAAGAATGTTGACTGATGAAATTATCAGAAATATGGGCGGAACTATTGCAAGTAGATACTCACGGCTTAATACACGAAAACAGGCTTGCGAAGAAATAAATAAGATGTTCGGTCTTGATATTGATGTCATATTCCGTGAAGATTATAGTGAAGCTGATGACGAAATTATGTTTGCAGGCGAAACTGGTGAAGAGGGTAAAATGTCTGCAATGGCTATTGATTTACGCACAAATTAAAGGAGTGATTTTATGGGTAAATATACAACAGAGGTACGCTATATCTGCGAAACAGCCGCAGGTTTAGTGAATAGTGAGGGCTTTAATTCCATTGACAAAATATTAAATAAATCTACCGTTGAAAATATATTTAACTTTGATTACCCCATTTTTGACGAAAATTATAGGTATATACTTAATAAGAAAATATTGCAACATTTCTACACAAGAGAGATAGGAGAAGAAACTGTCGGATTGTGGAAATTGAGAATGTGCCAGACCTTAAACGAAATAATGCCCTATTATAATAAGCTGTATAAGAGTGAACTTGATGAAATAAACCCTTACTATAATATTGATATTACTAAAACAGGAAACAAAAATAAAGATAATAGTAAAACTACAAATAGCACAAATACAGGTAATGAATACAAAAATGGAACAAGTAACCACAGTATTAATATCAACGAAAACGGCTCAAATAATGAAAGAAAAACTGGTACAAACACTAAAGATAAAAATATTAATGAAACAGATAAAATTAATGACATTACAAATCTTACAAAGAAAGGAAACGACGTTAAATCTTCAACAGCTACAAATACTCATAAAGGGACTGGAACAGAAGATATAAAAGGAACAAGAAACAGTACAACTACTACCAATAATTATAATACTAATACAGATAGGTACAGCGATACGCCGCAGGGCGGTCTTGACGGTATGAAATCAGTACAGGCAAATATGTATCTGACAAATGCAAGAATAGTTGACGATAATGGAAACACTCAAACCAATGTGAGGGAAACTACTACAAATAAAGGCAAAACTACTGATAATTATACAGATAGCGGAAAAGGTACAGATACTCTAACTAAAAACGAAACAAATAGTGGAACAAGCAATAGAACTACTACACGAACAGGCGGCGATAAAACTACTGATAATATTAATGAAAGCAAAAGTGGCACAAGCAATAAAAATAAAAGCGGATATGATAATACAACAGATAATTACAATATATCAAGAAATAACACTGGCTCAATAAATGAAAATATAGACAGCGCAGAAGAATATTTGGAGCATATAAGCGGTTACAAAGGTAACAAGGCTTATGCTGAACTGATTATGGAATGGCGAAAGTCTTTCCTTAACATAGACAGAATGATACTCAAAGACTTGGAAGATTGCTTCTTCCAGTTATGGTGAAAGGTGGTCAAATTATGAGCAAACTTGTAAACATAGAAACATTCCGCGGGTATATTAACAAAATACTTCCTACAGTGTACGAAGACAGTCTCTCATATTATGAAGTGTTGTGCAAGGTTCTTGAAAAAATGAATGAAATCATTAACCTTGATAATCAGCAGAATGAAATCATTAACAATATTCCGCAAAGCGTTGATGAATTTGCTGAACAGCTTGCAGAGTTTAAGCGTGATATGAACACAGACTTTAACAATTTCACAACGCAGATAAACAACGATATAGATGCATTTGAAGCTGAGGTTGACACAAAAATTGCGTCAGATAATGTTCCTACACAGGGCAGCAATAAACTTGTAAAAAGTGGTGGTGTATATGCAAGTTTACAGGATATAATTGATAGCCTTGTAAAAGACATTGTTCCTACACAGGATAGCGATAACTATGTCACAAGCGGCGGTGTGTATGTGGCTATACAGAACGCTGTAACAGCCATTAATGAAACTATCGCTACAAAGCAAAACATACTCACTTTTGATACTACTCCGACTGAAAATAGCGTAAATCCTATAATTAGCGGTGGCGTTAAAACTTATGTAGATAATGTAGTAGAAAATGTGAACAACAATCTTGAACTCTACGAGGAAACAACTGACGCAATTCTTGATAGAGTAACTGATGATATTATTGACCTAAAAAATAATAAACAAAATACCCTTACTTTTGATAGTGTTCCTACAAGTGGTAGTACAAATCCTGTTACAAGCGACGGTATTTACAATGCTATACAGGGTGCAACACCTACTATTGACATTGACGGTGCGCCTACCGAGGGTAGTACTAATGCTGTAAGTAGTGGCGGTACTTATAATGCTCTTGTTTCGCTTGAAAGTGATATAGATGAAAAACTTGATGATAAGCAAGATGTTCTTACATTTGATGTAGTCCCTACACAAAATAGTCAGAATCCCGTTATGAGCGGCGGTGTGTGGAACGCTATTGCACAGGTTGACCCAACTGGTACAATTGACCCCACACCTACACAGGGAAGCGTTGCGGCGGTAAGTAGTGGTGGTACTTGGACGGCTCTAAATACGCTTGAAAGTACGTTACAAGGAGAAATTAATAACAAAGAAGATAGCTTAACCTTTGATAATGCTCCCACAATTAATAGCGGAAACCCTGTCACAAGTGACGGAATTTATCGGGCATTACAGGAAAAACAGAGTGCGCTCACTTTTGATAATGCCCCTACTGAAAATAGCACAAATCCTGTTACAAGTGGTGGCGTTTATAATGCTTTACAGGGAGTAATCATTACAACAGACGCTACACCGACACAAGGAAGCATAAATCCCGTTCAAAGTGGTGGTGTTTATACAGCACTGACAGGTAAGCAGGATACGCTGACTTTTGATAATACACCTACACAGAACAGCACAAATCCTGTTACGAGTAGCGGCATTTATACAGCACTGGCAGCTAAGCAGGATACGCTGACTTTTGATAATACACCTACACAGAATAGTGACAATCCTGTTAAAAGCGGTGGTGTTTATACAGCACTGGCAGGTAAGCAGGATACGCTGACTTTTGATAATACACCTACACAGAACAGCACAAATCCTGTTACGAGCGGTGGCGTTTATAATGCAATACAGAGCGGTGGCAGTTATGATACTGTTTTGTATCAAATCGTTAATAGGATATATGAGGGTATAAATTTATCTGAAAAATTCGCAGACGAAATAGAAGAATATGGTGACATAGGAAATTGGTTACTGAATAGAATAACTGATAGGGAATTTGACGGTATTAATATTGGTGACTACATTCCTGTAACTTGTACAAACAATTTCACTTTTAACGCGCGTGTAGCAGGTATCAAAACGCATAATGAAAAGCATATAGACTTCATAAGCAAAGAGGGCTGGCTAACTACACGTTATATGAATCCTGTACTTTTTAATAATGGCACTGCTCAAAAAAGTAGTGCTTGGTTAGCTTCTGATATGTATTTATATATCAACTCACTTTCGGGAACTGTAGCGAGTGAAGCTATAGCAGGTGGAGGAACAGGAACAAGCGTAAATTATACAACAGACGGCATATATTACTATTTACCAATGTGGCTTAAAAACACCATTACGCAAAAAACATTCAGTCTTTTTCCATCAAGATATTCACAAGAAACGTTATTAACATCAGATAATGGGTGGTACACACACAGTATCGGCAAATTATGGTTGCCTACCGAAACCGAAATAACAGGAATGAGTGTGTGGAGCGGTACGGGATATAGCAATGGAGGCTCTGTTCAATATCCATTATTTGAAAGACTCAATAATCGTAAACTATATACAAATAATATAGCAACAGAATGGTGGACTCTTTCAAGTCGCGAGGGTAATCATTCGAGTTTTTGTACTGTAAACATTGATGGTGTATCACGTCAGAGACCGGCAACAGATACATACAGCATACCAATTTGTTTCAGGGTTGAAAGCGCTATATAATTAAAAATAGTGTATCTCTATTTAATAAATGGTGTACTTCTATTGAATAAATAGGAGTACACTGTTTTTTGGTACAATAATAAGTACGAGATTGTAAAAATAGTGTACGGCAATTTCCCTTTCGTAACCAGGGTATATGTGCGGGATAGTTTAGAGCCTTATCCCGCAAGGGCTTAAACTCACTATCTTGAAAGCATTCTCGTCAAACTAAAGTGTTCACCTGTTCGACGATTTACGAAAACCATTCCTTTCCTTTTGTAATATTTGTATTC
>JAZNSQ010000005.1:0-207693 GCA_045591265.1 Clostridia bacterium
AGCCTTCTCAATGATTTCTGCCAATCTCCATCTCTTATCTCGGCTCAAAGGACGTGTTTCCATAACTTTAACACGGTCACCTATACCACATGTGTTTTCCTCATCATGAGCTTTTATTTTTACAGTTCTTTTAACAACCTTGCCATAGAGAGGATGCTTAACACTGTCTTCGATTGCAACAACGATGGTCTTATCCATTTTGTCGCTTACAACCTTGCCGATTCTTACCTTACGATAATTTCTTTCGGACATTTATATTTCCTCCTTTCTATGCTTACGCCTCACCTTTTAATTCTCTTTCACGGATAACTGTCATAACCTTTGCGATATCCTTTTTAACAAGGTTAATCTTCATAGGATTTTCGAGGTTATTTGTAGCAAGAGAAAATCTAAGTGTGAAAAGTTCCTTTTTAAGTTCATTAATTTTAACCTGTAATTCTTCGGTAGTTAAATCACGAATTTCGTTTATTTTCATTCGTTGTCACCCTCCGTTTCCTGTGCTTCGCGCGATACTATCTTACACTTAACGGGAAGCTTGTGCATAGCAAGACGGAGAGCTTCGTGTGCAGCGGCTTCACTAACGCCACCGATTTCAAACATAACTCTGCCGGGCTTTACTACTGCTACCCAATATTCAGGTGAACCTTTACCGCTACCCATACGTGTTTCAGCAGGTTTTTCAGTAATTGGCTTGTCGGGGAAAATCTTAATCCATACCTGACCTCCACGCTTAATATAACGTGTCATAGCGATACGGGCTGCTTCAATCTGGTTGCTTGTAATCCAAGCCGGTTCGAGTGAAGCCAAGCCATATTCACCATAGCTTACCTTGTTACCGCGAAGAGCTTTACCTGTAAGTCTGCCGCGGAACTGTTTTCTATGCTTAACTCTTTTAGGCATTAACATTATTTTCTGCCCCCTTCCTGAGTTTTGGGTCTTCTGCTCTCAGAAAGAACTTCTCCCTTGTAAATCCAAACCTTACAGCCAATTTTACCGTAGGTTGTGTTTGCTTCAGCAAAACCGTAGTCGATATCTGCACGGAGTGTCTGAAGCGGGATTGTACCTTCGTGATAATGCTCTGTTCTTGCAATTTCTGCACCGCCAAGACGGCCACTGCAGCTTGCCTTGATACCCTTTGCACCCATCTTCATGCTGCGGCTCATAGCACCCTTCATAGCTCTTCTGAAAGAAATTCTTCTTTCGAGCTGTGCTGCTATGTTTTCAGCAACGAGCTGTGCACTTAAATCAGCCTGCTTGATTTCAACGATATTGATAAATACCTGCTTATCAGTAAGAGCTGAAACTTCTTTTTTAAGCTTTTCGATATCCTCACCCTTTTTACCGATGATAATACCCGGTTTTGCAGTGTGGATAGAAATCTTAATTGTGTTAGCCTTTTTCTCAATTTCAAGCTTTGCAATACCAGCACTGAAAAGCTTTTTCTTGAGATATTCTCTAATCTTATAGTCTTCTACAAGACTGTCTCCAAACATATGGTCCTCGGCGTACCATCTGGAGTCCCAATCCTTGATAATACCGACTCTAAGACCATGCGGATTAACTTTCTGACCCATGTTTACGCCTCCTTACTCTTTTTCTTTTACAACAATTGTAATGTGACTTGTTCTCTTGTAAATGCGGAACGCTCTACCCTGCGCTCTGGGTCTGATTCTTTTAAGAATCGGACCTGCGTTTGCATAAACTGATGCAACGTAAAGCTTTTCATGTTCCATACCGAAATTATTTTCAGCATTTGCAACTGCGCTGTCAAGGAGCTTAATAAGAAGTTCGCTTGCAGCCTTGGGAGTATTCATAAGAATACCTCTTGCAACATCAACGTTTTTATTTCTTATAAGGTCGTTTACAATGTTGACTTTTCTGGGCGAAATACGCGCATAGCGCAGTATTGCCTTGGCTTCTGTTCTAGCCTCCATTTGTTATGTCCTCCTTATTTATTTACTTTTTGCGCCAGCATGTCCCTTATAGGTTCTTGTGGGAGCAAACTCTCCAAGCTTATGGCCAACCATATCTTCAGTTACATATACCGGAACGTGTTTTCTTCCGTCATGAACTGCTATTGTGTGACCAACAAATTCGGGGAATATAGTGGAGCTGCGGGACCAAGTCTTTAAAACTCTTTTTTCGCCCGCTTCATTCATTGCTATTACTCTTTCTAAAAGCTTAGGTGCCACGAAGGGACCCTTTTTAACTGATCTGCTCATACTCTCATTCCTTTCTATTACTTCTGGTTACGACGCTTTACAATAAACTTTGTAGAAGCTTTCTTGGTCTTGCGTGTCTTGTAACCGAGAGCAGGCTTACCCCAAGGAGTAACGGGAGAAGGCATACCAACGGGTGACTTACCTTCACCACCACCGTGCGGATGGTCATTCGGGTTCATTACAACACCGCGGACAGTCGGTCTCCAGCCCATATGGCGTTTACGACCTGCTTTACCGATAGAGATGTTTTCGTGGTCAATGTTACCAACCTGACCGATTGTTGCGATACAGTTAACGCTGATCATTCTTACTTCGCCTGAAGGAAGACGAACCTGTGCATACTTTCCTTCTTTAGCCATAAGCTGTGCAGCATTACCTGCAGCTCTTACAAGCTGTGCACCTTTACCGGGCATAAGCTCGATATTATGAATGATTGTACCAACCGGAATGTTTGCAATCGGAAGAGCATTACCGGGGCGGATATCTGCAGTAGCGCTGCATTCAACAACGTCACCAACCTTGATACCAACTGGTGCGATAATGTATCTCTTTTCGCCGTCTTCATACTGAAGAAGAGCGATGTTTGCACTTCTGTTCGGATCGTACTCAATTGCGATTATTGTAGCCTTCATATCGCGCTTGTCACGCTTGAAGTCAATAATTCTGTATTTTCTCTTTACACCGCCGCCACGATGACGAACTGTGATTCTGCCGTATGAGTTTCTGCCGGCATTTGACTTAAGAGGTGCCAAAAGTGAACGCTCGGGGCTCTTCTTTGTGATTTCCTCAAAAGTGGAAACAGTCATCTGTCTGCGCGCGGGTGAAGTAGGTTTATACTTCTTTATAGCCATTTGTTTTCACTCCTTTACATTAATCCATCAAAGAACTCGATTGTTTTACTGTTTTCGGTAAGCTTAACAATGGCCTTTTTCCAGTCAGGTCTTTTACCACTGTTTGCGCCCATTCTCTTAACCTTACCAAGAACGCGCATTGTTGTTACCTTTTCAACTGTTACGCCGAAAATTTCTTCAACTGCGTTTTTAATTTCAATCTTGTTGGCATTCTTATCTACCTCGAAGGTATACTTTCTATCAGCCATCTGGTCCATTGAATTTTCAGTTATAATAGGCTTTCTGATTATTTCGTATGAGGTCATCATTATGCATACACCTCCTCAAGTTTTGCGATAGCGTCCTGAGAAACGATGAATTTCTCATGATTTAAAACATCATATACGTTGAGCATACCAACGTAAGAAGTCTTTACGCCTTCAATATTTCTTGCAGAAAGATAAACATTCTTTTCCATATCGTTTGTAACGATAAGAGCCTTTGAACTAACTTCCATAGCTTTGAGCATATCTGCTACTGCTTTTGTCTTGATTTCGTCCATAGCAATCTTATCAATTACCATAACGCTGCCATCTTTTGCTTTTGCACTGAGTGCGCTTACCATAGCAAGCTTTTTAACCTTCTTATTAAGAGAGTAAGAATAATCTCTTGGCTTGGGGCCGAGAGCTACACCACCCTTAATCCACTGAGGAGCACGAGTGCTACCCTGTCTTGCATGGCCTGTGCCTTTCTGTCTGAAAGGTTTCTTGCCGCCGCCGGCAACTTCTGTACGAGTTTTTGTACTCTGTGTGCCCTGTCTCTGATTTGCAAGGTAATTAACAACACTGTCGTGAAGAACTGTTTTATTAACTTCTGCACCAAAGATTGCTTTGCTTAACTTAACATCGCCAATCTTTGCGCCCTGCATATTGTATAATACTGCTGTAGGCATTTATAGCATCTCCTTTCCGTATAGCTTACGCCTTTACTGTATTTTTGATAGTTACTATACCGCCCTTAGGTCCGGGAACGGCACCCTTAACGAGGATAAGATTTCTCTCGAGGTCAACCTTAACAACATTAAGATTCTGAACTGTAACTTTTACATTTCCCATATGTCCGGGAAGTTTCTTTCCTTTAAATACACGTGAGGGTGATGAACATCCGCCCATTGAACCTGCATGGCGGTGAACAGGACCTGTACCGTGTGTTTCTTTAAGTCTGCTTAAACCGAAGCGCTTGATTGCACCTGCGTAACCTTTACCCTTACTGATACCTGTTACGTCAACATTTTCACCTTCTGTGAAAACGTCAGCCTTTACTTCGTCACCGGCATTAAGTGTTATCTCATCAAGTCTGAATTCTTTGAGAACCTTCTTAATTGTTAAACCGTTTTTAGCGAAGTGACCTTTAAGAGCTTTTGTTACGTGCTTTTCGCTAACTTCTCCAAAGCCGAGCTGAACAGATTCGTAACCATCTGTCTCTGCGGTTTTTCTCTGGATTACTGTGCAAGGGCCGGCTTCAATAACTGTTACCGGAACCACTTTGCCTTCGGCGTTAAAAATCTGTGTCATACCGATTTTTTTACCGATAATTGCCTTCTGCATAATTTGTTCCTCCTTAAATTGGTTATTGGTTGGCATTGCCAACATGTACCTACAAGTAAGCGGTTGACTTATTCAACTATTACTTGCCGCTCTTATCAATAAGCTTAATGTCGATGCTTACACCAGCGGGAACATCGAGCTTACCGAGAGCTTCCATGGTCTTCGGTGTGGGATTGAGAATGTCAATAAGTCTCTTGTGAGTTCTCTGTTCGAACTGCTCACGGCTGTCCTTATACTTATGAACTGCACGAAGGATTGTAACAATCTCTTTCTCTGTGGGAAGCGGAATAGGACCTGAAACTGTGCTGCCTGTTCTCTTAGCAGTATCCACAATCTTTTCTGCGGACTGGTCAAGAAGAACGTGGTCATATGCCTTTACCCTGATTCTGATTTTCTGCTTTGCTGCCATTGCATTGCCTCCTAAATAAATAGTATTTGCTGACTCATGCGACGACTGTACACGGCGCCGGGCGTTTCGCCTTTTGCCATATTAAAACCCAGAGCAATCCCCTGGGTACTACATGAAGATGGGCGCGAAAGCGCAAAGCTTTATCATGTTGTACAGTGACTGCCGCCCGATTTCATTGAATCGGACATTCTCCACGGAAAAACCTACCTCACACTCGGGTAGCAACCTCCCGCTTCATCGTCTGTCATGTCACAGCCCTCATATTTTATACTATTTTTATAGGTTTTGCAAGTACTATTTTTTGTTTTTTTACTATTTTTTAAATTTTGTAGGATTGCACAAATTTATATACGTATTTTTGGTTATTTTGCACAAATTCGATTATTTGGACAAAAAAACAAGCAAGGGTTTATCCCTTGCTTGTAAAACATTGTTTTTTGTTTTATTTTAATGTGATTTCGATATTCTGTTCCTGAGCATTCCAAAGTACTTCTGCACCAAGTGCTTCAGCAATATGTCTGATCGGAACGAGAGTTCTGTCTGATTCAATGATAGCGTGGCTGTCAAGCACAACCTGCTTGCCGTTAATTACGGCGATGTTAGAATCAATTGTAAGCTTGATTGAAGCGTTTCCAAGTGTTATAAGAACTGTGCGGTCAGCTTCATTCCATTCAACCTTTGCGCCGAGTGCTTCAGCAACATATCTAACCGGAAGAAGTGTTCTGCCGTCACTGTTTATCTTGGGAAGTACATCCATAACAAGCTTTTCGCCGTAAACGTACATATCTGTCTTGCCTATTGTAAGAACGATATTTTTCTTTGAAGGAACAATCGGATTTGTTGTTGTTCCGGGCTCTGTAGGTTCAACAGGAGTTACCGGTTTATCTTCTTTTTCACCAACGCTTACGTTAATGCTTGTTGAAGGTCTGCGGTTATTTGACGGAGGTGTTACCACGAACACAGGTGTAAAAGTAACATTTTCTGTAATCTTGAATGAGTAGTTTGCGTTACCGCTTACCTTTGTTTCGCCACTGTACCAACCACTAAATGAGTATCCTGAATCAGGAGTTGCTGTAAGTGTGATTGTCTGATTCTTAAGATATGAGCCTGCGCCTGCAGCTGTACCGTTTTCAGCTGCATTAAGTGTAACTGTTACGCTTGTTGACTGTAAAACTGTAACTGCGATAGGAGCAGAATCTGCTGTATCTTCAGGGAAGTTCTTATTAGTAATTGTAAATACTACGTTTACTGTTGTATTAGCTGCAACCGGTGCTACCTTACCGTCTACACCGATAACATCTGCGTTATCTGTTGTTTTAATCTTTATTTCAAAGTCTGAATCAACTTCAGGAAGTGTAACTGATTGAGCATCCTGCGCAAGACTAAATGCTCCAAGACCTGCTACTACATCAGCTGCACCTACGATATCCCCTGTTGTAGCAAATGTTGCTGCGATTGTGTAGTTAGCTGCATCAGCGCCTGTAAGTGCGATACCTGAAATTGTAACTGCCTTATCCTGACCGCGTTCTGCGTCAGCAAATACTGCAGTTGCACCCGTAAGGTCGATTGCAACATCGTCACCTGAAACTATACCTTCAGATACAAGTGAGTTTGTTAAGATTTCAGCCTCTGCTGTACCATCAATAGCTTTATCTACAACATTAAGTGTTGTGATTGTGATTGCCTTTGGTGTAACTTCGATAGTTACGGGTACATAGCTGAATGTGTAGTTATCTGCTTCTGCACCGTAAGCTTCGACTGTGTAAGTACCTACTGTTACATCACCTTCGAGTGCACTGTCATCTATTGTTGCATCTGTTGTGATAACTGATGCTGTTTCGCTGTTTACAAAGCCTGTGTAAGAAACTGCAAACTCGGGAAGTGCGCTTCCGTAAACAATGCTTTCGCTTGTAGCTGTAACTGTAGCTGTAAGCTCTGCCTTTTCAATTGTTGCAGTAAGGTCAGCAGGAGTTACTACTGTGTAATTAGCTACATCTAATCCTGCAAGTGTGAGAGCTACGCCAAGTGATACTGCTTTGTCTGCGCCTGCATTAGCGTCTATAAATGTTGCTGTAGCGGGCATATTTGCTACTTCAACATCGTCACTTCCTACAACACCGATAAGGTCATTGAGTGTAACGAGTGCTGTAGTTGTTCCGTCATATACCTTATCTGAAACTGCTACATCAACTGTGAGTTCCTTTGGTGCTACTGTAAATGTTACTGTAGCTTCATCTTCTGCGTAGTCATCATCACCAGGCTCTGTTACTGTGATTGTAACTGTACCTGCACCAACGATTGTAACAACGCCACCTTCTACTGTAGCAACAGTGTCATCACTTGTCTCGTAAGAGAAGTTTGTGAGTCCTGAAGTAGCGTCTGCTGTAACATCGAGTGTGATTGTGTCAGCGTCACCGTATGTAATATTATCAACGGGGGCTACTGCAATTTCCTGTGCAGTCTTGTCTACGATAGCAAATGTACCTGCTGTGTAGTTAATTGTGTAGTTACCTTCAGGAAGAATTGTAAGTGTACCCTGACGGATTTCGTAATTACCTTCTACTTCACCTGCTTCTCTTTCAAGTGCACCGGTAAATGCTGCACCGTCATCAAGGAGCTGGGGCGCGAATGTGTACTCAAGAACAGCAGGATCCTGTGTGCCTGTTGTCTTACCTGTGTTTGTTGCAGTTACATTAATTGTAAGAGGATTAATTGTAGCTGTAACATCTGCAGGATTAGCAATTGTGTAGTTACCAGCCTTTGCGCCTGTAAGAACAAGTGCTACGTCTACTGCCTTGTCTTCTTCAGCATCAGCGTCTGCAAATGCTACTGTTGAAAGTGCTGTATCAATGCTTACTTCATCCTGACCGATTACGCCTACAAGTGTGCCTACACTTTCAATTGTTGCGTTTGTTGTTGCATCGTAATCTTTATCTGCTACTGTAAAGCCGTTAACTTCAAGAGCTGCAGGAGTAATCTTAAGAGTAGCTGTCTTTACTCTGGGAGCGCAACCTGCCTTTGTAGCTTTAGCCGTAACTGTATATTCACCAACGTCTGTCTTTTCGTTTCCTTCATATGCGAATGAAACATCGGGATCATCGCATGTTGCCACAAGAGAATGTGCCTGACCGTCGTATTCTACTTCGTCAGCTTCAAATGTAAAGTCGGGTGCTTCAGGACGTGTTACTGTAGCGCCTGTTGCATCAACTTCAAGTTCAACGTTGGGTGTGCTACGCTTAATAAGCTGAGACTTACGCCATGTCAAAGAAGTTTCCTTCCAGTCTCCATCCTTAACATCAAAAACAATAGTCATAATGTCAACTGGTTCTGTTCCGGTTGCATTTGATGTACCAGTTAATACATATGATATGTAATCAAGTGTTTCTCGAACTGACGGATCCCAGTTAGATGAAAACATACCTGAGATAAAGCTTGACGAATCGACACTTTTAGGAGTAAGATGCTCTTTATCAAACTCCACCGCCAAGGTTGCCTGAGCAATCCCTTCCGTCTTTGACAAGGTAACCACTGCGGTAACCTCTGTTCCCTCTGCGTTCATGCTTGTGTTAATTGTAAGTGCATGTGATGCTTCAGCACTAACTATTCCTGCAGTCATTGTTAAAATCATTGACACTGCTACAAGCATGCATAAAATTCTTTTACGCATAATTCATATTCCTCCTATTTTTTATATATAATTTTAAATTATACTCTTACTTATCTGGTGGTTATTTTAACCAACCTTTTACCCTCAACCCATTCTACTTTATAGCCAAAGGCCTCAATTATCGCACGAACGGGAACGAGTGTGCGCGAATTTATGAGCTTTGCCGGTGAATCAAGTATTATATCCTCACCGTTTTTCTTCATTATATTATTTTCTATCTGGAATTTAATTGTAACTCCGTTTTTAATGCCTGTTGCAGTTCTTGTTTCCTGCTCCCAGCTAACCTCAGCATCAACCGCCTCAAAGATTGCGCGCATCGGAACCAAAGTTCTGTCATTTATAATTACAGGCTCCTGGTCAAACTTAAGCTCTTTTCCGTCAACCGTAACCGATACTCTGTTCGGGTCTTCGGGAGTTTTTATTTCCTCCTTATCCTGCGGAGAGGGAGAAGGCGCGCTTACTGCATCTGTAACCTTTATTTCACCGCTGATAAGTTCAAAAGAAACCTTTTCAAATTTTTCGTTTGCGCAGTCTCTGTCACCATAAGAAAGTTTAAGAGATGCATTTTTACTTGCAGTGTCCTTTATCTTAAATTCTGCAGTGAAAAGTATGCCGTCTTTCGTAAAGTTTTCTGTCCTGAACGCGAGAAATGTTATAAAGTCAAGCTCTTCTTTGTTTTCCGCCTGAGTGAGATTTGAAAATATTCCTGTATCCTCAAGCACTTCCCCTGCGCCGTTAGACACCGGAATAAGTACATTTTTATCAAAGTTAAGCTTGAGCTTAAGCACTGCAAAACCAGGATTGTTTTTTATATTTATGTTGACCTTTATAGTCTCCCCGCGTTTTGCCTCAACTGAATCAATGCTTATCGAAGGCTTTGACTCTGCAAAGGCAGTGACAACGGACAAAACCATAATAATTGTCAGCAATAAAGACAATAGTTTTTTCATCTTTTACCTCCAATTGTCGATACTTCTCTAGTTAATAATACTTTAACATTTTCTTTATTTTTTGTCAATATCATATGTTACAATATTTCACTCCTTTTTTTGTGCAAATTGATAAATTTTATTTTTGTCTTTATTTAATTGCGTCTTTGTTGTAAAATGGATTTGGTGATTGTTTATGATAAATTTTACCATAGGAAAAAATGATGCAAATATTCGCGCGGACAGATTTTTGCTTAAGACAACAAGCGCCCCGTCTTCTTTAATTTACAAATCCTTTCGCAAAAAAGACGTTAAGATAAACGGAAAATGGATTAAGGAAGAGTATATTTTACAAGAGGGAGACATACTTTCTATATATATAAAGGAAGATTTTAATTTAAAAAAGCAAATTCCACACGCAAAATTGGAAGCGCAAATTGTTTATGAGGATGAAAACATAATTATCTTTAATAAGCCTAAAGGTCTTTTGTGTCAGCCGGATAAAGAGCACCGTTGTGGCACACTTTCGGATATGTTAAAATCCTATCTTTTTAAATCGGGCAAATATAATCCCGAAAACGAGAACAGTTTTTCACCCGCACTGTGCAACAGAATAGACACTAACACAGAGGGGCTTGTAATCGGCGCGTGTAACGCATTTGCGCTTCGCGATATGAATGAGCTTATAAAAAAAGGCTATGTGAAAAAATATTATAAATGCACTCTTGAAGGTGTGCTTAAAAAAGATTCTGACACTGTAGATACTTATATTATAAAAGATGAAGAAAAAAACATAAGCCGCATTTCAGATAGTGACGGAAAAGCAATCAAAATGGAGTACACCGTCCTTGAAAGGCACGGAGATTTTACGGATCTAGAGGTGCTTTTACACAGTGGCAGAAGTCATCAGATAAGGGCGTATTTTTCTTTTATCGGGCATCCTCTTGTGGGGGATGGAAAATACGGCGCTAAAACTCATGGCGGGCAGAAGCTTAAATCATACAAAGTAGTTTTTGATTTTCCAGAGTCCTACGATGGAATTCTTTCCTATTTAAATAAAAAAGAATTTCTTATTTAATGTATTATTTTCTTGATTTTCACGCAAACTAATCCCGAAAAGTGAGTAGTACACTTTTTCGGGGAGGTGATTTTAATGAAGGACAACAAAAATCAGCAGAATAAAAACAACCAGGAAAACAAAAATCAGGAAAACAAGAACAATCAGCAGAAAAAGAACGAAAATAAGAATCAGGAAAACAACTAACAAAAAAAGAGGATGCGGGATGCATCCTCTTTTTTACTATTCGAACTTCTTTATTTCTCTTATATCTCTTCCAAAAAACTCAAGTATGCTGAATGCCCCTGCTATGCGGGAAGCTATTCTTTCCGTATATGTTTTTTTAAGCATATTGAGGTTGAGGTTTGTGGATATAATCATTTTTTTGTCATTTAAAAGTCTGTTATTTATAATTCTGAAAAGTTCTGCGCAGGTAAATTGTGTGACAAACTCACTTCCCAAGTCATCAAGAATAAGAAGCTCGCTCTCATTTATCTTCTTAATGATAAACTCTGCCTTGTCACTTACTTCCCTTCCGAAATGCAAATCCTCAAGAATCGGGAAAAGTGCATTACTGCTTACATAAAGCACATCCACGCCTCTTTCAATAAGCTCATTTGCGATAGATGAAGAAAGAAATGTTTTGCCGAGTCCGCATCCGCCGCAAAAAAGGAGATTTTCATTCGTATCCGGGAAATTTGATGCAAACCTTTCGCAAACGTTTAAAATCGACTCCATATTCTCTCTGGGAGAACAATCATACTCATTGTCGTGAGCATCACTGTAATATTTAAGATTAAAGTTTTCAAATCTCTGCTCCTTCATAAAAGAAGACAAATTTGAATCCTTAAAAGCAATCTGCGAAAGCTCATTTTTTACGCACTGACAAAACTTTTCACCGTCAAAGCCAGTGTCTTGGCATTTATCGCAAATCGGCTTTATTTCAAGATAGTCTGTGCTGTAGCCATGCACCATAAGAAGCCTTGCACGTTCTTCCATATACTGCTTATTTTCAGCCATTATGCCCGAAACCGCTCTGTTTTCGTCACATTCACCGTCTGCTACAAGTGTAAGCATACGAATTCCGTATCTGTCAAGCTGGCTTTCTATTTCCTTAATACGCGGGATTTTCTCAAAGATTTCCTGCTTTCTTTTATTAAGGCTATCCTCACGCAGCTTTTTCCTTTGCGAAATGATACTTGCGGCTTTTTGGTTTAATGTTTGTGCCATAACTACTCTCTCCCGCCTTTTTGTTTAGCAATTCTTCTTTTTCTTTCGAGTGCTGCCAAATCATCTGGAATATAGGTTGTTCCCTTCTCTTTTTTCGGGGAATCTTCCTTTTTATTTATTTGCGAAACTGTTTTTATTCCCTTTTCAAACCAGGTACGCAAAATTGTATTCATATATGGCATTGTGAGTTTTCCTGTGTTGTTTACGGTTATTTCGTATGCGGCTTTTATCATCGCCTCACTCATCAGAAACTCACCAACCCACGCTGATATGTATTTTATTTCAGATGCGGAAAATGCCCTTTCTATCCCGAACATTTTTTTGCATTTATTGCGCATCCTGATTTCTTTTACAAGTTTGTTAAGCACCTTTGTAGCCTCTTCAATAGTGGTAATCCCTTCTTCATACCATGCCTGAGCCACTTTTTCTATGTAAGAGATATTCGTTTTTTCAAGAGTTACGCAGTATTCAAAAAGAATTAAAACTACACCCTCGCTCATTTTATACCCTTGCATAAAGGTATAAATCGCCTCAACCTCGCGCATGGAAACGGTCTTTTTAAGAAGCTGCTCCACCATTTTGATGGTTTCCTTCATTTCGGGATTTATCTCCATTGCCTTTGAAATGTCCTCCATAGAAGACGGCTTTTGCACTTCTTCCTTCTTTTTGGGAGCATCTTCCTTTTTCTTATCCTGAATTTGCACGACTTCTCCTTCGGGAATCTGATTATACAAAATAGTCCCCTTACCTTCCGTGCGAATAAGTCCAACTTTTTTCCAGTAGCGCCACGCCTTACTCACGTCAGTTTCTAATATATCGAGCGCCTCGGCAATATCGGAATTTGTTACATCGCCTATATTCTCATAGCAAAGCCCTAATCCGTAAAGGTATACCTTAACGTAGGTTGCATTGGCATTTACCATATATTTATTTATAAATTCAATGGGCAGCGGTACAGATTTTTGATAATGTAAAAAATCCGCCATTGCATATCCCTCCATTTTTATATGATTTTTAATTATATCACAGCTTGTCAAAAATGTACAGAATAATTTATTTTTTGGTGTATTTTCTTTTTTAAACACCAAATTGAGCTTTGTTTTGATTGACAAATAGCTTTATTTGGTATAAAATTACTTTATATTTATCTTAAGAGGTGTTATGTATGAGAAATCAGGATAAGACAATGGAAAAAATAGTTGCACTCTGCAAGGGCAGGGGCTATGTATATGCAGGAAGTGAGATATACGGCGGTCTTGCAAATACATGGGACTACGGCCCGCTTGGTGTGGAATATAAAAACAACGTAAAGCGCGCATGGTGGAAAAAGTTTGTTCAGGAAAGTCCTTACAACGTAGGACTCGACAGTGCAATTCTTATGAACCCGCAGACTTGGGTGGCATCCGGTCACGTTGGCGGTTTTTCTGACCCGCTTATGGACTGTAAGGAATGTAAGGCAAGACACCGTGCAGACAAGCTTATCGAGGATTACTGCCACGAAAAAGGTGAAGATATCGTAGTTGACGGCTGGTCAAACGAGCAGATGCTTGAATTTATCGACAAAAACGGCATTAACTGCCCCGATTGCGGAAAGCATAACTTTACAGATATAAGAAAATTTAACCTTATGTTTAAGACATTTCAGGGTGTAACAGAAGACGCTACGTCAGAGCTTTTCCTTCGCCCCGAAACTGCGCAGGGTATATTCGTAAACTTTAAAAACATCGCACGTACAAGCCGTAAGAAAATTCCGTTTGGCGTAGCGCAGGTAGGTAAATCATTCAGAAACGAAATTACTCCCGGTAACTTTACTTTCCGTACAAGAGAATTTGAACAGATGGAGCTTGAGTTCTTCTGCAAGCCCGGAACAGATCTTGAGTGGTTTAAATTCTGGAAGGATTACTGCAAAAACTTCCTCCTTTCTCTTGGTATGAAAGAGGAAAATATGCGCCTTCGTGACCATAGTCCTGAAGAGCTTAGCCATTACTCAAATGCAACGACAGATATTGAGTTCCTTTTCCCGTTTGGCTGGGGTGAGCTTTGGGGCGTTGCTGACAGAACTGATTTTGACCTTACTCAGCACCAGAATCACAGCGGTGAAAGCATGGAATATATTGACCCCGTAACAAACGAGCGTTACGTTCCTTATGTTGTGGAGCCCTCACTTGGTGCTGACCGTGTAGCACTTGCACTTTTGTGTGACGCTTATGATGAGGAAGAGGTTGGCGAAGGAGATACTCGCGTTGTGCTTCGTCTTGCACCTGTGCTTGCACCCGTTAAGGCGGCAGTTCTTCCCCTTTCAAAGAAGCTTTCAGACAAAGCACTTGAAATTTATAGTGAGCTTTCTAAAAAATTCCCCTGCGAATTTGACGAATCAGGTTCAATCGGTAAGCGTTATCGCCGTCAGGACGAAATCGGCACACCCGTTTGTATTACCGTTGACTTTGATACTCTTGAAGACGGTGCCGTTACAGTCCGTGACCGTGACACTATGGAGCAAAAGCGTATTAAGATTGAAGAGCTTGACTCCTTTATGACAAAGCTTTTAGAGTGGTAAAATATTATGAATGCAAAAACTATCGTAGAAAACAAATTCATAAAACCCTTTGAAAATAAAAAGGCAAATCATATTGGGGTTGAGCTTGAATTTCCGATTGTAAATTGCAATAAAAAAAATACTGACGCCCGCTTTGTGGCGTCAGTATTGCCATATCTTGAGGAAAAGGGCTTTTTTTGCACACTTTTTGGCGAAAACGGTGAAAAGCTTTTTATGGAAAATGACTCGGGCGACTCCTTAAGCTTTGACAATTCCTATAATAATTTTGAGTTTGCCTTAAATCACGGGGATAATCTTTGTGAGCTTTCCGCTCGTTTTTTTAAGTACTTTAAAATTGTGCAGGATTTCTTTAAGAGAGAAAATCACACGCTTTGCGGAGTTGGCACAAACCCGAATTACGAAAATTTAGAGGTTAATCACGTAAATTTCTCCACATATAATATGGTGCAAAACTACCTGACCAATTTTGGTGGAAAGCACCGCTTCCCCGATTTTCCTGCGTTTATTTCTTCCGTTCAGACGCATCTTGATGTAGATATCACTCTCCTCCCCCGTGCTTACACACTTTTTTCAAAGATGGACTTTCTGCGCGGAATACTTTTTCATAATTCGCCTGACTTTGAGGGAAAAGGATATAGGATAGCGCGCGACTATCTGTGGCAGGAAAGTGCTTTTGGAGAATGCCCAAACATCACGGGCACGGTTGATGAAAGCTTTGAAACGACAGACGACATTATAGAATTTTTCTTAAAAAAAGGTATGTTTAACCGTTTGCGCGGCGGAAAGTATGAGGTGTTTAAGCCAATTCCCATAAAAGAGTATTTTGAAAACGAAAAATATGGCGCAAAGGAAGAAGACATAAACTGCTATCTTTCTTTCAAAAATACTGAAATTACGAGTCGCGGAACACTTGAAATAAGAAGCGACTGCACCCAGAAGGAAGGCAGATTTTTTACCCCGCCTGCATTTAATCTTGGCATTTTAAATGCGCTTTGCAACGCGGAAAGCAGGCTTAATAATTTCTTTAGTGATAATAATATTTCTCTTTCTAATTCAGAATTAAGAAAAATTGTGGCTCGCGGTGAAGACTACGAAAAAATTGCGCCTATAGAAAAAATAGACGCGCTTTTGGAAGATATGAAGGAAATTGCCTTTGACGCTCTTTTAAAAAGGCAAAAAGGTGAAGAAAAATTACTTGTATTTTAATATAAAAGAGGATGTGAGTGTTCACATCCTCTTTTATATTTAGTCATTACTTCCCGAAAGTCTTTTTACCGCTTCAACAACCGAATTTTTCGTGTCTTCATCAAGCGGTTTTCCGCTATTTCTGTAGTCAAACGAAAGCGTAAAATTATGTAGGCTTTCATAGTGTTTTTTAAGTTTTTCTTTTTGCCCCAAATAAAGCATTTCTAAAAATTCAGTAGCCTTCTTTTCCCCAAGTTCGTTCTTACATACTTCAACCGCAAGCGCCATATGCTCAAGGCAAAGCCCATATGAATTTTCAAACATTTCTTTAAATTCGCTTTCTTTATCCCAGAGATAAACAAGATTTTCTGCCGCATTTTTCATTTGACTTGAAACCCTGTCGCAAATAGCGCAGTCTGAAGAAAGCTTTTTTATTGCCTTTGCACTTTCTGAAAAATCAACAGTTTCCGAGAAGAGTGTTTTTTTCTTTTTCGGTGAAAGACTATTTTCAAGAGTCTTTACGTGAGTTTCCAGCACAAGTGCAAGTCCAAGGCGGTTATTCTTTTCGTAAAGCGCATTTATATGCTCCTTGCAAAATCCCTTTTCGTTTGTGATTTCCCTTGTGTCAGGTTCCATAAGTGATGGTCCCAGAAAATAGCAGAGCGCATCCTCGTTTAGTTTTTTGTGAAGCGTGCAAAGAATACAGCCCGAGTTTTCCCGAAGTGCATCCGTAAGCGGAATACTGTAAATTTTCTCTTTCATAAGTATCTCCTTATTTTTTATTTGTACAGGCACAAAAATGGGCACCCCGAAATATATTGTATTATATCATTTCGGAGGTGTTATTTTTGCCAAAGCGCGTTTGTATGGCTTCTTTTGAAAATGGCAGTGTGAATGTTTTTACAGGCGGAAGCTTCCCTAACCCTCTTAGTGAAAGCGATGAGGCGTATTATCTTGAAAAGCTTGGCGAGGGAGAAGAAAGCGCCAGAAATATACTTGTTGAGCATAATTTAAGATTGGTAGCCCATATTGTAAAAAAGTATTCCGACAAAGGCGATAGCGATGATTTAATATCAATCGGCACAATAGGACTTATCAAGGGAATATCTTCTTATAAGAAAGATAAGAAAACAAAGCTTGCTACATATGTGGCGCGATGCATAGAAAACGAAATACTAATGTCTATCCGCCACGATAAGCGCTATCAAAACGAGGTGTCTTTAAATGAGCCTATCGGCTTTGACGGTGACGGAAACGAAGTTTCACTTATGGATGTTCTGCCTTCTGACAATGACGATATCTGTGAAAGACTTGACCGCGAAAACATTTTATCCCTTGTTTATAAAAAAATCAAAACGTCTCTTTTAAGTCGCGAGCGCCAGATTATCCAGATGCGCTACGGACTTTGCGGAAAAGACCCCCTTACGCAACGCGAGGTTGCAAAAGAGCTTGGAATAAGCCGTTCCTATGTTTCAAGAATTGAAAAACGGGCACTTGAAAAGCTTTATATCTAAAACCTGTTTTTCCGCCTTTCTTCTGCCATTTCCCACTCTCTTTTCTGCTTTTCTGTTTCCAAAATAAGCCTGGGAACAGGGGTTGGCAATCCATTTTCATCAACTGCAACCATAATAACATTTGCCTCATTGATAAGCACTCGTGAGCCGTTGAGCTTTTCAACATAACTGTTTACCTTTATCTCCATTGATGTTCTGCCCGCATATGTTATATAACCATAAAGCACAACGGTATCATTCGGCTTTGCAGACTTTTTAAACCCGAGGCGGTCTATTGCCGCGGTAACGACATTTTTTCCGCTATGTCTTCTAGCAACTACTGCACTGACCTCATCAATCCACGAAAGAAGCTGCCCGCCGAAAAGAGTGTTGTTTCCGTTTATATTCGAAAGCGTTAATATGTGCACCTGCTCTGCACTGGAATCGGAAGCTTTTTTATCCATATTTTTTCTCCATTTTATCATAGTAGATTTGATTGTGCAAGTAAAAATACGATGGCTGTGCGCCATCGTATTTTTACCTATATCCCATAAACTGAATCTTTCCCAAGGTCTTCTTCTATGAAAAGAAGTCTGTTATATTTACAAACTCTGTCTGTTCGGCACGGCGCACCCGTTTTAATTTGTCCCGCATTTGTCGAAACCGCAATATCCGCGATGGTGGTATCCTCTGTTTCACCGCTTCTGTGTGAAATAATTGAGGAAAATTTGTTTCTTTTTGCCATTTCTATTGCATCAAGAGTCTCTGTAAGAGTGCCTATCTGATTAGGTTTAATGAGTATTGCGTTGGCGCTTTTTGTTTCTATTCCCTTTTTAAGTCTTTTTGTATTTGTTACAAAAAGGTCATCACCTACAAGCTGAATTTTTCCCCCAAGCTTTTCTGTGATATCCTGCCATCCTTGCCAATCCTCTTCTGCCATAGCATCCTCAATTGAAAAAATGGGGTACTTATTGCTCCACGTTTCCCAAAGGGAAATCATATCGCTACGGCTGTATATGTCCCCGCGTTTCCAGAATGAGTATCCGTCTTTACCCTGTTTTTTTGCTTCTTCAAACATTTCGGTAGACGCAGGGTCAAGCGCTATTTTAAAATCATCATAAAGCTTATATCCCGCTTTTTCTATTGCACTTGATATAAACTCAAGTGCTTCTTCGTCAGATTTAAGGTCTGGCGCAAATCCGCCCTCGTCACCGACTGAAGTGGAGTATCCCTTTTCCTTTAAAAGTGCTTTTAGCGTGTGATAAACCTGACTGCACCAGGAAAGTCCCTCACTAAAAGAACTTGCGCCAAATGGCATAATCATAAATTCCTGACAACAGATTGAATTATCTGCATGCTTTCCGCCGTTTATGATATTTTGCATCGGTACGGGAAGTATGTGCGCATTTGTTCCGCCTATATAGCGGTAAAGAGGCACATTAAGGTGCATTGCTGCTGCGTGAGCCGCTGCAAGTGACACCCCAAGGAGCGCATTTGCGCCAAGACGCGACTTATTCTCCGTTCCGTCAAGCTCAATAAGGAGTCTGTCTATACGGCGCTGGTTTAGTACGTCTTCCCCCACAAGCGCCTCAAAAATAGTTGTGTTTACGTTTTTGACTGCACCCAAAACTCCGCGCCCCATATAGCGGTTTTTATCGCCGTCACGCATCTCGCAAGCCTCAAAAGCACCTGTTGATGCACCTGACGGCACTGCTGCGCATCCACGCGAACCGTCACACAAAAAAACCTCCGCCTCAAGTGTGGGATTACCCCTTGAGTCTAAAATTTCTCTTGCGGTAATCCTTTTTATTTTTGAAGTATATTCCATAATAAAACCCCCTTTGTAGAATTTTTTCCTACATAGGGGGCTTTTATTCATTAATTAACTTTAGAATAAACTCTGCCGTTTACCGCAGCACCTTGTTTTGCTTCAATAAGCTCACTAACCGTAACTAACTGATATCCGTTTTTTAAAAGATGCACTACCACGCTTTCCACCGCATCGGCAGTTGGCAAATGGATGTCATGCATAAGTATAATTGAGCCGTCTTTTGTTTCTCTTTGCACACTCTGAAGTGTTTTTTGTGCGTTTCTTGTTTTCCAGTCAAGCGTATCTACTGACCACATTATAAGTGGCATCGGTATCTGCGATCTTACCGAAGAATTATATGCCCCGTATGGCGGGCGGTAAAGCTTTGGATAAATTCCCGTAGCATTATATACTGCAGTGTTTGTGCTTGATATCTGATTTTGAATTACCTGCGAGCCTGAAGAAGACAGATTTACGTGGCTATAAGTATGATTTCCTATTTCGCAACCCATATCCACTGCGCGCTTAAGGGTATTCTTATATGCGGGGACATTTTTCCCCTGAACAAAGAATGTCGCCTTAACACCGTATTTTTCAAGGCAAGAAAGAACTCTGTCAGTGTATCTGCCCGGTCCGTCATCAAAGGTCAGGGCTACCATCGGGCGAGTTTTATCAACCCGTCCCCCGCCGTAGTACCAGCCCACCTGCGCGTGTGCAGGTGCATCTTCAAAAGGAACATAAATTATCCTTCCGTCATCCGAAAACATAAGCTGCATTACATCGCTTTTGCGATACGTTAGTCCCTGCGCCTTCGCCTCATCGACCTTTGCTTTAAAAATGGCGTGCTCTGCGCCTGACGCATCATACATTTTTACCGTGACGTCAGAAATATTATAAAACCAGCCAAGCCCACGGTATAGCTCGCCCTCATCCTTATAAACATTCATTGACCTGCCGTCTTCACTATACATTGTGTAGATGACCTCTTCATACGTTTCATACCAACCGACTTTCTTAAAGTCCTCTTTTCGTGCATTGGCAACCTGTATTGTGCGCCCGTCTGTAGCATACATAGTTATAAGCTTTGCATCTTCATACGTTTCATACCAACCAACTTTTTTAAAAGCTTCCGCACGGCTTTCTTTCACAACAAGCGTGCGCCCGTCTGAAGCGTAGAGCGTGGAATCTGCCTCAACCAAAGGAATAAAAGCGGTTATTGAAACTAATATGGCAAGTAAAATGCAAAATATTTTCTTTTGCATAAAACCACTCCCTTTATCATACGTTAAAGCGGAAAAGAACAACGTCTCCGTCTTTCATAACATATTCTTTTCCTTCACTGCGAACGAGTCCCTTTTCCTTTGCGGCAGCAATTGACCCGCACTCTGTAAGCTCTTTATAATTTACAACCTCCGCACGGATAAAGCCTCTTTCAAAGTCAGTATGTATCTTTCCTGCAGCCTGCGGAGCTTTCGTTCCATTAACGATGGTCCATGCACGCACTTCAGGCGCACCTGCAGTAAGATAACTGATAAGGCCAAGGAGCTTATAGCTCTTTTTTACAAGGCGGTCAAGTCCTGATTCGCTAAGTCCGATTTCTTCTAAAAACATCTGCTTTTCATCATCATCAAGCGCACTTATTTCCTCTTCAATATGCGCTGAAATCGGAAGCACCTCCGCGCCTTCCTCGCTTGCTATTTTTTCTACTTCCTTAAGATATTTATTGTTTTCAATGCCCTCTGCAAAGTCGTTTTCACTTACATTTGCAGCATAAAGCACGGGCTTTATTGTAAGAAGTGAAATTTCGTTTACAACAGCTCTCTCGTCTTCTGTAATATCAACAGTTCTTGCGCACTTTCCCTGTTCAAGTGCTTCTTTAAAGCGTTCCCAGAGCTTTAGCTCCTGCGCATACTTTTTGTCACCCGATTTCATCATCTTCATTGTCCTGTCAATGCGCTTTTCCACGCTTTCAAGGTCAGCAAAAATGAGTTCAAGATTAATTGTTTCGATATCGCGCGCGGGGTTAATTTCGCCGTCAACGTGAACGATATTTGAGTCATCAAAGCAACGCACAACGTGAACTATTGCATCAACCTCACGAATGTGTGACAGGAATTTGTTTCCCAGTCCTTCCCCACGGCTTGCACCGCGCACAAGGCCCGCAATATCAACAAATTCAACAATCGCGGGAGTTACCTTCTCGGGATTATACATTTCCTTTAAAACGTCAAGCCTTTCGTCAGGCACTGCCACTACACCAACGTTTGGCTCTATCGTACAAAACGGGTAGTTTGCGCTTTCTGCACCCGCTTTTGTAATCGCATTAAAAAGTGTGCTTTTTCCAACATTTGGAAGCCCCACTATACCAAGTTTCATTAAAGATCATCCTTTTTGTATAAAATAGTCAAAAATTTTTTATTGATATATATATTATAACATAAATCTACAAATAAACAATAGATTTTTTTGCCTGTTTTGGATTAAAACAAATTTACCATTTGTTCATAAAACGTACATAAAATCAATAAATACAAAAACTATAATAAAAGGTGGAAAGATATTTATTTTTATGTTATAATAAAAACAGACTTTTTTAAAGGAGATGCTTTTATGAAAGGACCCTCACGAATTTTAATCGCGGATGATGATGCAAATATTTGCGAGCTTGTGCGCCTTTATCTTGAAAAAGAGGGGTTTGAAACAGTTATCTGTTTTAACGGCGAAAAAGCGCTTGAGTTAATTGGTGCAGGCGGAATTGACCTTGCAATTTTAGATATTATGATGCCGAAAAAAGACGGTGTTACCGTTTGCAGAGAAATAAGGAAAGAAAGCAAGCTTCCCATCATTATGCTCACTGCAAAGGGCGAAACCTTTGACAAGGTTTTGTGCCTTGAGCTTGGGGCGGATGACTATGTTGTAAAGCCGTTTGAGGGGAAAGAGCTTACAGCCCGCGTTAAGGCAGTTCTTCGCAGAACAAGTGAGAAGGACGATTCTTTAGCCGTAAAGGTGGTAGAGTTTGACAATTTAACCGTAAATCTTACAAATTATGAGCTTGTCATAGCAGGAAAAGCATTAGACGTTCCCCCAAAAGAGCTTGAGCTTTTGTACTACCTTGCCTCTCACCCCAACAGAGTTTTTACACGCGAACAGCTTCTTGAGGACGTTTGGGGCTTTGACTACTACGGAGATTCAAGGACAGTTGATGTTCATGTTAAACGCCTTCGTGAAAAGATTGAAGGTGTTTCGGATAGCTGGCAGCTTAAAACAGTCTGGAGTGTAGGATATAAATTTGAGGTGAAGTAAGGTGCGAAAATCACTTTTTTCTAAAATATTTCTGGTGCAGATTGTGGTTGCACTTACCGTTATTGCCATTATCATTCCCACTACCTTTGTTCTTGTGGGGGATTATTTTGTATCCACTCAAAAGGATGATGTTCTGCAGGATGCAATCCACGTCTCCGAGCTTAGCGAGAGAGTTTCGGATATTTCTGCAAGCGACAAATCATGGGAAATGTTTAAGCTTGGTATAGAATTTGTAGCCGATGACAGTATTATAACCATATTAAACAGCGAGGGGCACACTATTGCATCTTCAAAGAATTCTGCGGGAATTAATCTTTATAAAATCGATGATGATTTTGTAAAGGAAGTAAAAAATGGAAAAAGAGTTGTAAAGCTCTATAACAGGGGAGACATTTTCCCTGCGCAGACAATTGTTGCAATTTCACCTATTATGAAAATGAGTAAAACCAACGCCACGCGCTCATACATTGGCGCGGTTGTTGCTATGCGCACAATTCCGCAAATAAGCTACATAAGATACAGAATTTTCGGGATTATTCTTTTTGCGCAGAGCGTTGCATGGCTTCTCGCCTTTATTATATCCTTCTTTTTGACAAGGCATATAACAAAACCGTTTAAACAGATGCATCGAGCTTTAAAAAGCATTTCCTCGGGAAACTTTAAAGAACGAATAAAGATTACTTCAAAAGACGAAATCGGATACCTTGCCGAAAGCATTAATTCAATGAGTGAGTCACTTGATGAGCTTGAAAGTATGCGCACCTCATTTATTTCAGATGTGTCGCATGAGCTTCGCACCCCTATGACGATAATCACGGGATTTGTGGAAGGAATCTTGGATGGCACAATTCCCGAAGACGAGCATAAAAAGTATCTGGGTATAGTCTTAAGTGAAACAAAAAGATTAAACCGTCTTGTGCATGACCTGCTTGAATCCTCAAGGCTTGAGCAGGGGAAAGTTAATCTTAATAAAACAAATGTTGATTTAAACAGACTTGTTACCGAATCTGTAATTTCCTATGAGCAGCGTCTTACCGAAAAGAAAATAAATGTTGAGCTTAATCTTGAAGACGGCGGTTTAATGGCACTTGCTGACCGCGATTCAATAAAGCGCGTGCTTTTAAACCTAATAGATAATGCCATTAAATTTACGCCCGAGGGCGGAAGTATTATTTTAAAAACGCAGTATGAAGATAAAAAAGCAGTTACATCCATTGAAAATATAGGCGCCGGAATACCAAAAGAGGACTTAAAACACATCTGGGAACGCTTTTATAAAAGTGACAAAAGCAGAAGTATGGACAAAATGGGTGTGGGGCTTGGTCTTCACATAGTTAAAAAGATAATTTCAAACCACGGCGGAAAAATATATGCGGAAAGCGAAGAAGGAAAGTTCGCAAGATTTGTTTTTATGCTTGACCGCGCTTAAAAAAGTGATATAATGTAAAAAAGTGAGTTCGAAACCATCCTCACTGCAGTTTGTCTGCAAATCAAAACTATGGAGTGTTATTATGAAAAAAACTAAACTTTTAACCCATGGCGCTCTTATCGGCGCGCTTTACGTTGTGCTTACGCTTGTGGCAAATATGCTAGGACTTGCAAGCGGTGCAATCCAGATAAGGATAAGCGAGGCGCTTTGTATTCTCCCCGCATTTACCTTTTCTGCGGTGCCCGGTCTTTTTGTGGGATGCCTTCTTTCAAACCTTATTACAGGTTGCGCTTTGTGGGACGTTTTTTGGGGCTCTGTTGCCACACTTTTGGGGGCGCTTGGCACATACTGCTTTGGGAAGAAGAAGTACCTTACCCCGATTTTCCCGATACTTTCTAACACAATAATTATTCCGCTTGTCCTAAAAAGTGTTTATGGACTTAATGACGCGTTCTGGTACTTATGCCTGACGGTTGGAATAGGCGAAATTATCTCCTGCGGAATACTTGGCACAGTGCTTTATAGCTATATTGAAAAAAGAAACATATTCAAATAAGAAAAGCTGAACGAAAATTCGTTCAGCTTTTTCTGTTTGAATTATGAATATATCTAACCTGAGGATTTTTGCCAAAGCAAAAATCTTCATTTATTTTGCATTTCGCATTTCGCATTTTTCTTGCCTTTTGCGTTCAAAGTATTTTTAACATTCCCGTCTTTACTTTGTTTCTACCTGGCCTAAACTTGCCTTTCGTAAGTAATCGTTAATAAAACCGTCTATGTTTCCGTCCATAACACTGCTTATGTTTCCCACTTCAAAGTTTGTGCGATGGTCTTTTACCATTGTGTAGGGGTGGAAAACGTAGGAACGAATCTGACTTCCCCAGGCAATCTCCTTTTGAACGCCTTTAATATCTTCAATTCTTTCCTTCTGCTCCGCTTCGGCAAGTTCCATAAGCTTTGCCTTAAGCATTTTCATTGCAGCATCTTTATTCTGGAACTGGCTGCGCTCATTCTGGCACGCTACCACAACACCTGTGGGGATATGTGTAATTCTTATTGCGGAGCTTGTTTTATTAACGTGCTGACCGCCTGCACCGCTTGCTCGATAGGTGTCAATTCGAAGGTCGTCAGGATTTATGTTAATTTCGATATCGTCTTCAATATCGGGCATAACTTCAACGGATGCAAAAGACGTGTGCCTTCTGCCTGCCGCATCAAAGGGCGAAATTCTAACCAAGCGGTGAATACCCTTTTCGCACTTTGCAAAGCCGTAAGCGTTAAGTCCTTCTATAAGGATACTTGCGCCCTTAAGGCCTGCCTCGTCCCCGTCTAATATATCGAGAACTGAAACCTTGTAGTCTCTTTTTTCTGCCCACATCTGATACATCCTGTAAAGCATCTGGCACCAGTCCTGCGCCTCTGTTCCGCCTGCACCTGCGTGAAGCGTGATAATGGCGTTATTCTTGTCATAAGGTCCTGAAAGAAGTGTTTCAAGCTTCATCGACTCAAGCTTTTCGTTAAGGGCATTAAAACCTTGTGTAATTTCGTCAAGAAGAGTATCGTCATCCTCCATAATTGCAAGCTCAACGAGTGTTGAGGCATCTTCCCAGTCTCTTTTAAGCCCGTCAAAACTATCAACCTTTGCCTTAAGCTCTTTTATTTGACGAAGGACCTTCTGGCTGTTTTTTGTATCGTTATAAAAATCAGGGGCAAGGGAGTCCTTTTCAAGCTCTTCAATTCTTTTAAGCGCACTTTCAATATCAAGTGCAACGCCAAGCTCTTCTATCGGCTTTTCTAAAGCTACGAGCTCAAGGCGTATATTATCGTATTCTATTAACATTTTATGACTCCTTCATACAACAGTTTTTATATTTCTTTCCGCTTCCGCATGGACATGGCTCATTTCTTCCGACTTTCTTTTCAGTACGTCTTTCGGGCTTTTTTACTTCTGAAGCGTCACCGTGGCTTGCAGAAGTCGGATTTGCCACCATTTTTCTTTCAATCTTATTTTGCGGGCGGATGTGCATAAGTGTTCTTACTGTCTCTTCTCTTATTGAGGCAATCATTTCCTCAAACATATCAAAGCCGACAAACTTATACTCCTGCACGGGGTCGTGCTGACCATAGGCACGAAGACCAATTCCGTTTTTAAGCTGGTCCATATCGTCAATATGCGCCATCCAGTGTGAGTCTACACTGCGAAGAAGAACCACCCTTTCTACCTCGCGCATCGCTTCACCAAAAAGCTCTTCCTGTGCCTTGTAAGCCTCGTGCGCTTTTTTTAGCGTTTCTTCTATAAGCTTTTCTCTGTTTATATAGTTATAGTCGCGCGAGCTGAAATCAAGCGTGCCCTCACCAAAGAACATTCTTTCAAGATAATCTACAAGGCCTTTCATATTCCAGTTATCGGGAATTTCTCCCTGGGCATAGGTTTCATAGGCGTTTTTTACGATTTCATCAATCATTTCTGTGACTGAGTCTTTAATACTTTCACCGTTTAAAACCTTATTTCTCTGGCCGTAGATGATATTTCGCTGCTGATTCATAACATCATCATACTGAAGCACATATTTTCTTACAGCGTAGTTTTTGCCTTCAACCCTCTTTTGTGAATTTTCAATCACGCTTGTAAGGAGGGCTTGTTCAATCGGCTCATCCTCGGGAATTCGAAGAGTCGTTACCATTCTTTCAATTCTTTCTCCGCCGAAAAGGCGCATTAAGTCGTCATCAAGAGAAAGGAAAAATCTTGATTTACCGGGGTCACCTTGTCTTCCGCTTCGTCCACGAAGCTGGTTATCAATTCGCCTTGATTCGTGGCGCTCTGTTCCCATAATGTAAAGGCCGCCAAGCGCCTTTACCTCTTCCGCTTCAGAAGCCATTTCTTCTTTATACTTGTTGTAAAGTGTTTTGTATTTTTCCCTTGCCTCAAGGATTTTTTCGTCATCGGTTTCTAAAAAGCCTGTTGCCTCTGAAATTAAATAATCCTCATAGCCAAGCTTTTCCATCTCACTTTTTGCAAGATACTCGCAATTACCGCCAAGTACGATGTCTGTACCACGGCCTGCCATATTGGTTGCAATCGTAACTGCACCCTTTTTGCCTGCCTGCGCAACAATCATCGCCTCTTTATCGTGGTGTTTTGCATTAAGCACTTGATGCTTTATTCCCCTCTTTTTAAGAAGGGCGCTTATTTCTTCTGACTTATCTATCGTTACTGTGCCAACGAGGATTGGCTGACCTGTAGAATGCACCTTTTCAATTTCGTCAGCAAGCGCCTTAAGCTTTCCCTGATGGTTTTTATATACCTGGTCGTTTTCGTCAATTCTTTGGGTGGGCTTATTTGTAGGAATTTCAACAACGTCAAGCGAGTAAATGCCGCGAAATTCCTCTTCCTCTGTTTTTGCAGTACCGGTCATACCGCTTAATTTCTTATAGAGTCTGAAGTAGTTCTGGAAAGTAATTGTCGCGATAGTTTTATTCTCGCGCTCAACCTTTACTTTTTCCTTTGCTTCTATTGCCTGATGAAGTCCGTCACTATAGCGCCTGCCTATCATAATTCTGCCTGTAAATTCGTCTACAATAAGTACTTCACCGTCTTTTACAACATAATTTACATCTCTGTGCATTATTCCGTATGCACGGATTGCCTGATTTATGTGATGAGAAAGCGTCATATTCTCTGGGTCAGAGAGGTTTTCAAGCCTAAAAGCCTCCTCCGCCTTTTTAATTCCGCGCTCGGTAAGTGTTACGTTTCTTGCCTTTTCATCTACAATGTAATCAGCGTCAGTAACATCATTATCCTCTTTATCATTAAGCTCTTTAAACTTTTTGGGGGTAAGCCCTCTTACGAACCTGTCTACTATCTGATAAAGCTGTGTCGACTCCTCCCCTGCACCGCTTATTATAAGGGGAGTTCTCGCCTCATCTATTAAAATCGAGTCAACCTCGTCAACAATTGCAAACGCGTGGGAGCGCTGGACTGCATTTTCCTTGTATATAACCATATTGTCACGAAGATAGTCAAACCCGAACTCGTTATTTGTACCATATGTGATATCCGCACCATACGCTTCTTTCTTTTCTTCAGATTCCATCTGGCTTACAACAAGTCCTACCGTAAGTCCTAAAAATTTATAGAGCTTACCCATCCACTCACTGTCACGGCGCGCTAAGTAGTCATTAACTGTTACAATATGCACGCCTTCACCCGTAAGTGCATTTAAGTATGCAGGAAGCGTTGCAACGAGTGTTTTACCTTCACCTGTCTGCATTTCGGCAATTCTTCCCTGATGAAGTATTATTCCGCCTATTATCTGCACGGGAAAATGGCGCATTTCAAGCACACGCCAGGACGCCTCTCGCACGGTGGCAAAAGCCTCGGGCAAAAGGGAATCAAGCGTTTCTCCGTTTTTAAGTCTTTCTTTAAATTCCTGCGTTTTACTTTTAAGTTCGCTATCGGTAAGAGCTTTATACTCCTCCTCATAGCCAAGCACCTTTTCTAATGTCGGCTTAATCTTTTTAAGCTCACGCTCGGAATAGGTACCGAAAATTTTATCTAAAATACCTGCCATTTAAAAAACTCCTTTTTAATTTGACACAATAAAGTTTGCAATTTTAGATGCTGAATTAAAATTAAAGTTATCTTCTATATTTTTTATAAGATATTTCATCGCGCTCTCATCATCCATAAGGCGCCTTACGTAATTGCAAAGCTCATCATAATTTTCGCTTGTGAGTGCCATTTTGTTTTTTACCCAGAAATTTAAGTTGTGGGTTTCACATCCGCTTACCGCATCAATTAGAATCATAGGGATTTTGTTTTGTGCCGCTTCGGTAGTGGATAATCCGCCGGGTTTTGTCAAAAGAAGCTCTGCCACATTCATATAATCGGGCACATTCCTTGTATAGCCAAGCACCCTTACGCGCCCCGGGTCATCAAGCATTTTAAGGCTCTGATAAAGCTTTTTGTTGTTACCACATATAACCACAAGATACTCATTATCTAAAATGAGGGAAGAAAGCTTTCTTGCAATAACCTTCATCGGGCCACAGCCCATACTTCCGCACATAAGAAGTATAACCCTTTTTTTATCGGGGATAAGAAGATTTTTTCTGCTTTCTTCACGCGTTCTTTCCATCTCTCCCCTGCATTTTACGGGAATTCCGCCTGTAAAAAGCTTTTCGCGTGCAATTCCGCGGTCTTCAAATTCGTCCATAAGCGACTCGTGCGCAGTTACATAGTAGTCAAGCCTGCTTCCCGAAACGCCTGGTGAACAGGTGTAATCTGTTGAAATAAAGTACGTTTTCTGGGGAATATTATACTTTCTTTTTGCCCTTGTAACTGTAAGTGCTGAAAAAGGATGCGTGCAGACAATGGCGTCATACTCGCCCTCTTTAAGCTTTATTAAAAGCTTTGTTGCACCCTTTGATATTAGTTTTAAAAGAGATGATGCCTCATGCTTTTTACTTCTTTTATCTGTGTATTCTGCTGCCTTGTAGCCCATGCCGAAAAGCGTGGGTGCTTTTTTGTAAAGTCTTATATGCCACCTTGAAATAAAATCAGATGCCTTTTTGGATAAAAAAGCAAGCGAATCTGCAATTTCAGAGTCTACGTTCATTTTATCAAGTTCTTCTTTTATTGCTTTTGCGGCAGAGTTATGCCCCTCGCCCGTATTACAGGTAAGTATGAGTACACGCATAGTATTCTCCTTATTTAATAGATACAACTATTTATCTGTGGTTCTTTGCTTTTTTATACAATCTCCGTAAGGAAGAACCTTTGAGCCCCAAACATCAAAAATATAGTCTTTTGATTTTAGGGCTTTTGCCAGCATAAATGAGTCGTAAATTTTCTCTTTAGTACAAAGCGCGCACATTCCCTGATGATTTTCGTGGTGAAAATCTGTACCGCCAGTAATTAAGAGGTGCGGGTTTTCCTTTGCAAATTGCATTGTAAGCGCCACACTTGAATTATGCCCGGGGTGCATATTAAGCGCCTCCACCCCGTCTAAAAGAGAGGGGCTTTGGGGCGTATGCTCTTCACGGTGGGGATGCGCCTGAATTATAACATTTTTCTCGTTTTTAAAGCCTTTGTAAAAGTCTTCAAAAGAGCCTGAAAGATAGTCATATGCCCTATATACATCACTTTCGTCTATCCCATATACAAGGTAGTCTTTTCCACTATCCATAAACCTTGCCTCAAGCCCTAAAAGAACCGTCATATCATATTTTTTTGCTTCTTTTAAAGCTATATAGTAGTCGGCGAGATAGCCTTCTACATTCTCCTCTTTTGGCTTTTCTAAATCAAAGCCATGCTCAATTTTAAAGTGGTTTGTGATAACTATTGAGCTGTAGCCAAGCGCACTGTAATAGCGCACCACGTTTTTTGCATCAATGTCAGCACAACGGCTTACGGGTGACGTATGCACATGCATATCAGTCTTATATTTATAACAGCTTAAATCAAAGCCTTTCATATTTTTCTCCTAAAAAACAAACTGCGGGCGCAAAAATCCCCCCGCAGTTTATTTTCATAATTATTTGTCCATATTGAATTTCTTTCTGAACTTTTCAACACGTCCGCCCGTATCAACAAGCTTTTGCTTACCTGTAAAGAAAGGATGGCATTTTGAACAAATTTCAACAAAGATGTTTTCCTTTGTAGAACCTGTTTCTATCACGTTTCCGCATGCGCATTTGATAACGGTCTGCTTATAATCTGGATGGATACCTTCTCTCACAACATTCACCTCTTTCCGGGAATTAGATAATATAAAAAAATAATTAAAACCAATTTAGCAAAAGCTATTATAACACAAGCTTTTGAGGATTGCAACAGTTTTTTTCAAATATTTAAAAAAGCTTTAATTTGTTATATTTAATCTTGACAGTTTTCCTAATTAATAATATAATTAATATGTATTTTGTAAAGTGGTAAAAAAGTAGCTTTACGGAATTTAATATATATAAGGAGGTGTGTCAATGGATATTACTATAGCCATTGCAGCTGTAGTTGCAGTAGTTCTTGCTGTTGCCTCCGGAGTTATTAGCTTTCGACTTGGTATATCATATAGAAAGAAAATGGCTGAAGCCGAAATTGGCAGTGCAGAAGCTGAAGCAAAAAGAATTGTTGATGAAGCTGTAAAAGCAGGTGAAAACAAAAAACGTGAAGCTCTGCTCGGAGCAAAAGAAGAAATTATCAAATCCCGTAATGAAGCTGAAAGAGAGCTTAAGGAAAGGCGCTCTGAAATTTCAAGACAGGAAAGAAGACTACAGCAAAAAGAAGAAACCCTTGATAAAAAATCTGAATCGCTCGAAAAAAAGAATGACATTCTTAATCAGAAAATCAAGGAAGTTGAAGAAAACAAAGAAAAAGTTGCAGGCATCCATAAGGCGCAGATTGAGCTTTTAGAACGCCTTTCAGGATTGACAGCAGAGGAAGCAAAGGAATATTTACTTCGCAACATTAAAGATGAGGTCAGCCATGAGGCTGCAATGCTCATCAAGGAAATTGAAACACAAGCAAAAGAAGAAGCTGACAAGCGCGCTAAAAATATTATCAGTGCGGCAATTCAGCGTTGTGCGGCAGACCACGTTGCAGAAACTACGGTTTCTGTTGTATCTCTCCCGAATGATGAAATGAAAGGTAGAATCATTGGTCGTGAGGGTAGAAACATCAGGTCACTTGAAACTCTTACGGGTATTGACCTCATTATTGACGATACTCCCGAGGCAGTTATTCTTTCGGGCTTTGACCCGATCAGGCGTGAGGTTGCACGCGTTGCACTTGAAAAGCTTATTACAGACGGAAGAATTCACCCGTCAAGAATTGAAGAAATGGTTGAACGTGCTAAAAAAGAGGTTGATGCCACAATCAAGCAGGAGGGTGAGCAGGCAACCTTCGACACAGGCGTTCACGGACTTCATCCCGAAATTATTAAGCTTTTAGGTAAGCTTAAATTCAGAACAAGCTATGGACAAAACGTTTTAAAGCACTCAATTGAGGTTGCGCACGTTGCAGGAATTATGGCGGGCGAGCTTGGAATTGATGTTACTATGGCAAAACGTGCAGGACTTTTACACGACCTTGGAAAGGCTGTTGACCATGAAATTGAAGGCAGCCATATCCAGATTGGTGTAGATATTGCAAAGAAATACAATGAAAATCCTGAAGTTATTCACGCTATTGAGGCGCATCACGGCGATGTTGAAGCGAAAACAATTATTGCATGCCTTGTTCAGGCGGCAGATGCGATTTCTGCTGCACGCCCCGGTGCGAGACGCGAGAATATTGAAGCGTACATAAAACGTCTTCAGCAGCTTGAGGAGATTACAAATTCATTTGCTGGCGTTGAAAAATCATACGCTATTCAGGCAGGCCGTGAGGTAAGAATTATGGTTAAGCCCGAAGAAATCGGTGACGGCGATATGGATTTTGTAGCAAGAGAAATTGTTAAGAAAATTGAAGGTGAGCTTGAGTATCCCGGTCAGATTAAAATTAATCTTATCCGCGAAACACGTGCTACCGACTATGCAAAATAGTGAAAACGGGCATTTCAAGTATTTTGAAATGCCCTTGTTTTTCTCAAAGATTGGAATTATTATGAACATTTTATTTATTGGTGACATTATGGGCCGCAGCGGTCGTGACGCTGTTTTTGACCTTTTGTGGCAAATTAAAAATGAATACAATATAGACTATACCATTGCAAACGGCGAAAATGCATCCGGCGGACTCGGTATGAATCAAAACGGATATGATGAGCTTTGCCGTGCGGGGGTAGATTTTTTTACTATGGGAAATCATACTTTTTCAAAAAAAGAGATTATAAGTATGTTTGACCGCGGTGAAAACATTATCCGCCCTGCAAATATGCCCGAAGGCACTCCCGGCGAGGGTATGGCTATTGTTAATACTCCGTGCGGAAAAAAGATTGCTATAATTAATCTTATAGGGAGACTTTATATTGATGAAAACAACGCATCTCCATTTTTTGTGGCGGATGAGCTTATAAAGAAGGCAAAAGAGAAAACAAATATTATTATAGTGGATATCCATGCCGAAGCCACAAGTGAAAAGGAAGCGCTTGGCTACTACCTTGACGGGCGCGTGACTTCTGTTTTGGGCACGCACACACATATTCAAACTGCGGATGAGAGAATTCTTCCCTGTGGGACAGCGTATATTACGGACGTTGGGCGCACGGGTACACTCGACAGTGTGCTTGGTCTTGATAAGGACGCGTCAATCGCGCGCTTTATTCTCCCGCCTGAAGAAAAAAAGCCACCTTTTTCTGTTGCAAAGGGGCGCTACGAGCTTTGCGCAGTTATTATAAAGGTTAATGACGAAACAGGATTGGCAGAGGAAATAAAAAGACTCTGCGTTATTCAAAAATAATCTTTACGAAGGGATTTTTATGCTTAAATTACGTTTTAAAAATATCTTTTCGTTCCTTGTTATTATTCTTATTCTTTTTACCGGTTGCGGAAAAAAAGGAAAGGAAAAAACCACCGGAACGAAAGAAAAAAGCAATTCAATAAATCTTCAGATGCATATAACAGATACCCTAAACCCCCTTTCCTCTTTTGAAGAAACTGTAAGAGATGCACTTTTTCTTTCTTATGAGCCTCTTTTTAAGATGGATAAAGAGCTTAAGATAAAGGGAGTTTTGGCGGAAAGCTATAAGATATCTGATGACTCTTTAAGTGTTATAATAAAGCTTAAGGATTCAGTCCTCTGGCACGATAAAAAGCCTTTTACGGCAAATGATGTTTTATATACAATTGATTATATTTTAAATAGCGAGGAGTCCTTCTATAAAGAGGCCGTGTCTTATATAGAGGAGATAAAGGCGCTTGATGACCATAGCCTTCGCCTTACCTTAAATCGCCCATATGCGCAGATTGCATATTCCTTGTATTTCCCGATAATTCCCGCGCATATAGAAAATATTAATGAAAAAATTGTAGGTACAGGTCCATTTATGCAGGAGGAGTATATTCACTCATCAGAGCTTTATTTAAAGAAAAACCCCCATTGGCACGGCGGCGAAGCAAAGTGCGATTACGTTCACATTTCTATGACTCGCAAAAGGGCAGTAGCGTCCACCTCCTTTGTAACAGGGGTTATAAATGCCGTTACAAACAAAAGCTATGATTTATCAAATTATGCCATTACGGAGTCTTCAAAAGCCAAAAAGTATCCGTCAGCAAATTATGAATTTTTAGCTTTCAATCACGCATCCCCTCTCTTTTCCTCTGAATTTGCGAGAAGTGCAATATCTTATGCAATAGACAGAAGCGAAATTGTAAAAAGCGGCTATAACTCATATGCAATAGAAGCAAATTCCCCGCTTCACCCATCATCTCCCTCTATTTCGCCATCCCCCACTCTTTTAGAGTACAGCGTAAAAAATGCGCAGGAGCTTTTGTTTTATGATGGCTATTCTCTAAATGAGGACACGGGGCTGCTTCAAAGCGAAGACGGGAAAACGGTTGATTTTACTATCCTTGTTAATGAGGAAAACGAAAAACGCCTTAAATGTGCAGACCTTATATATTCCCAGCTCATTAAAGCAGGGATAAATGCAAGCATAAAAGCGGTAAGCTTTGACGAATACACCCGCGCGATAGAAAACGGGCAGTTTGATGCCTACCTTGGCGGAACAAGGTTTTTAAATATATATGACTTTGAATTTCTATTTGGGAAAGACGGCTCCCTAAACACCTTCTCCTACTCTGATGATTATATGGAGCTTGCACTGTCGCAGATTGCCTGTGCATCTTCAGAGGGACTCCTTCAAGACGCGTGCGAAAATTTTGAAGAGGTTTTCTTCCGCACACAGCCTGTCTGCGGACTTGTGTTTGAAAGTGACGTTTTAATAACTTCAAAAAAAATAAAGGGCGAAACCTCTCCCCTTTTAAATTCACCTTATTCAAACATTCATTTGTGGAAAATAAAATAAGAAAGCACCTTTATACATATCTTTTAATAGAATGTATGGAGGTGTTTTTTATGAACATAAAAAAGTTTCTTATTATAGGGTCGGACGCGCGCATGACGCATCTTCACTCTCTTCTTGAATCGGATGGATTTGAGGTATTCTCATTTATCGGGGACATCCCCTTAAAAAGCGCAATCGACAGGTGCGATGCGGTGATTTTGGGGCTTCCCGCAAGTATTGACGATAAAACGGTTAATGCCCCGTCACTTCAGGAAAGCATACTTATTAAAGACCTTTTTGCGCTTATGGGAAACAAAAAACTTCTTTTTGCGGGAAAAATGAGCGAGAGCATGAAAGCTATAGCTGACGTTTTCGGGGTACACTGGGCAGATTACTATATGCGTGACGAATTTGAAATTCTAAATGCAGTGCCAACGTGTGAGGGTGCCATACAAATTGCTATGGAGGAGTTACCGATAACGCTTCACGGTGCAAACGCCATCGTTACGGGATACGGAAGAATTGGCAGTCTTCTTGCACGCAATTTGCGCGATTTAGGCGCAAATGTCACTGTTTTTGCAAGAAAGACAGGCGCGCGGGCGCTATGTAGTGCAAATTCAATTCCTGCACTCCCCTTTTCTTCTCTTTCAGAATGCTTAAAAAACGCCGATGTGCTTTTTAACACTGTGCCTCAAACAGTTATCGGAAGAAAGGAACTTGCGGGCGCAAAAGATTCTCTTATAATTGACCTTGCTTCAAAACCCGGCGGAGTTGATTTTGATGCAGCACGCGATTTAGGGGTAAAGGTTATATGGGCGCTTGGACTTCCCGGAAAGGTTGCCCCCGTGAGCGCAGGTAAAATTATAAAAAAATCTATTTTAAATATTTTGTCGGAAAATATGGCATTTTGACAAACACCTTTTTTGCTTAATTGTAATAGTATATAGAGAGATATTTTTATTCCATAAAAATATACTACATTTCAGCAAGTAAGGTGAATAATATGGATAGAGGTCCTATGCGGATTGGGTTTGCAATGACAGGCTCTTTCTGCACTTTAAAAGAGGTAATCAATTCACTGCGGCGTGTGCGGGAATGTGGCTATGATATATTGCCTATTATGAGTGAAACCGTTTACTCTACGGATACACGGTTTGGGGAAAGCTGTGATTTTATAGCTGAGGTTGAAAATATTTGTAATAGCAAGGTTCTCTCAAGCGTCACCTCGGTTGAGCCTATCGGTCCTAAAAAATTGATTGATGCTCTTATAATCGCCCCATGTACCGGAAATACATTAGCAAAATTAGCCGGTGGCATTAACGATAGCTGTGTTGCGCTTGCCGCAAAAGCAACGCTAAGAAATAATAACCCCGTAATTATCGCCCCGTCTACAAATGACGGGCTTGGCGCAAGCGCCAAAAATATCGGGCTTCTGCTTAACACTAAAAACATTTACTTTGTGCCCTTTGGTCAGGATGATCCGTTTGATAAAAACAACTCCCTTGTCGCAAAATGGGATTATCTTCCGAAAGCACTTGAAAGCGCACTTAGGGGTGAACAACTCCAACCAATTTTAATGTAAAAAAAGAGGATGCAAAGCATCCTCTTTTTTGTGGGGCAATTTATAGCACATCAACGTGAATTGTACCTGTATTTCCGTCAGAGTGCTCCGTAACGCCTGATGTTATAACTATACCGTCACCGGTTTTAAGCTTAAATATTTCTTTTGCAACGAGTCTTGCATGCTCAAAAATTTCTTCTGATTTCTCAAATTCGTTACATAAAACGGGGGTTACGCCCCAGGAAAGTGCGAGCTGATACCAAACGCGCTTATTAACCGTCATCCCGATTATATCCATCGGCGCGCGGAATCTCGAAATCATCCTTACGGTAACGCCTGACATTGAGCAGGCAACAATAGCCTTTGCATCAATATCAATCGCCATTGCGCACGTTGCGTGAGATATCGCGTCACTATGGTTTTTTATCTTAAATTCGTTGTGATAAAAACGTTTTGAATAGTGGATATGCTTTTCAGTTTCCTCTGCTATATCGCGCATTGCACAAAGCGTTTCTATTGGATATTTTCCCACGGCAGATTCGCCCGAGAGCATTATCGCACTTGTCCCGTCATAAACTGCGTTTGCAACGTCAGAGATTTCTGCCCTTGTCGGTCTTGGATTTGAAATCATCGACTCAAGCATTTCTGTTGCGGTTATAACGCGCTTACCTAAAAGGCGGCACTTTGTTATTATGTATTTTTGCACTGCGGGAACTTCCATATACGGAATTTCAACCCCAAGGTCACCGCGCGCTATCATAATTCCGTCACATTCTGCGCAGATTTCTTCTATGTTATCTATTCCTGCTCTGTTTTCAATCTTTGCAATAACAGAAACATCTTCCCCGCCGTTTTCCAAAAGGAACTTTTTTACCTCTAAAATATCTTCAACGCAGGAAACAAAGGATGCCGCAACAAAATTCACTCCATTTTTTATGCCGAAAAGAATGTCACTTTTATCCTGCTGGCTAAAATAGTTTTGCTTTAAAACTTTTCCGGGGAAACTCATACTCTTTCTGTTTGAAAGCTCCCCACCGATAAGCGTTGTGCAATAGATATTTGTTTTATCTATCCTGTCAACTCTAAAATGCACAATCCCATTATTTACAAGAATTTTATCTCCTGCAGAAAGATCATTTGTAAGTCCTTTGTAATTAACGCTTACACGCGTTTTATCGCCTTCAATGTCATCTGTAGTAAATATAAAAGGGTCTCCGTCAGAAAGCTTTATTTTCCCTTCCTTAAAGGTCTTGATTCTGTACTCCGGCCCTTTTGTATCAAGCATTATTGCGATTGGAAGATTAAGCTTTTCGCGCACTTTTTTTATAAGGTCAATTTTTTCCTGATGCTCACTGTGTGTGCCGTGCGAAAAGTTAAGACGCGCAACATTCATCCCCTCAACACACATTTTCGTTAACACTTCTTCATTTTCGCAGGCAGGTCCAATAGTACAAATTATTTTGGTTTTTCTCATTTTATTTTTCCTCTCATTAAAAATCATTCATATTTTGAAAATATGAATGATTTTTATCAGTCGTTTTTATCTTCGAGATACTTTCTGAAAACAATCTCCAATATTTCGTCACGCTCAACCTTTGTTATAAGACTGCGCGCGCCCTTATGGCTTGTTATATACGTAGGGTCCCCCGACATAATGTAGCCGACTATCTGGCTAATCGGGTCGTACCCCTTTTCAACCAGGGCACTGTGCACGCGACATATTATTGCATCAATTTCAGTATCACGTGTTTTGCAAATATCAATATGTGTTGTTCTGTTGCCATTCATAAGTCGGTCACCTCTTGTCTTTAGAATACAACATATATTAACTAAAATCAATACAAGTAACACAATTTTAATATTATAGTAAACTAAACAAAACACTTTACTTTAAAAAGTGTTTATGCTATCATAATTTTAAGGGAGGTGCGGTGCGTGGCGAGTCTTAAAAAACAGCTTTTTGACGAAAATTCTATCGGCAGAACCATAAAAAGAATATCGCACGAAATACTTGAGAAAAATGATGATGCAGATTCAATCTGTCTTGTCGGAATTAAGACAAGGGGCGTGCCGATTGCAAATCGAATTGCAAAATGCATCAAGGAAATAGAAAATAAGGATGTTGTAACATCTTCGCTTGACATAACCCTTTTCCGTGACGATTTGTCGCAAAATAGTGAGACAAGGAAAAATGACGGCCTCGGCATTGAAATAAAAGGAAAAAATGTTATTTTAGTGGATGACGTTATCTACACAGGCAGAACTGTGCGTGCAGCACTTGACGCGGTTATGGCAAACGGACGCGCTGCAAAAATCCAGCTTGCAGTTTTAGTTGACCGCGGTCATCGTGAGCTTCCGATAAGGGCGGATTACGTAGGCAAAAACATCCCAACCTCAAAAAGTGAAATTGTAAAGGTTTCACTCCTTGAAACAGACGGAGTAGACAGAGTGGATTTATTTGATTAAGAAGGTGAGTAACCGCACGGTTACTCACCTTTCTTTATGAAAACACAAAAAAGCGCCCTGCTAACGCAGACCGCCCCATTTTGCACTATTTTGTAAAAGATTATATAGCTCTTACAACTTTTCCGCTTCTTAAGCAACGAGAGCAAACATGGATTGTTTTGGGTGAACCGTTTACAACAGCCTTAACCCTCTTTACGTTGGGCTTCCAAGCGCGGTTAGCCCTTCTGTGTGAGTGGCTTACCTTAATACCAAAAGTAACACCCTTACCGCATACATCACATTTAGCCATATCTATTTTACCTCCTTAGGATTACATTTCATAATACGCATAGAGTATTTTAACAGAAAGATTTGTAAAAAGCAAGTGTTTTTTTTATTTTTTTATGTTAATTTCTAAAATAGGTGTATTTTCCTTGATTTTGCGCCCCTTTTATGCGATAATATATTTATAATAAAAGGAGTGATTTTGATGAAAAAATATCAGAGATTTTTGAGTCTACTGCTTTTTATAAGCCTTATTTTTGCGGTTTCTCCCGCCCTTGCCAAGGGGGAGAGAATTCTAATCCCCGACTACAAGTGCATAATGAATAATCAAGATGTTTATTATAAAGACTCTCAGTACCCTCTTATTTCTTATAAAGATATAACTTACTTCCCGATGACTTATGAGTACTGCAGGGCGCTTAACCTTACCTCCTCCTGGACAGGGAGTGAGCTTTTTATTGCTTTTAATCCGTCACAAGGGGAAATTCCGACATATAAGACGGTTAAAAATTCAAAATATAACAGTGCCACACTTCCAACATATCCTATTTATATAAACGGAAAGCAAATTGATAATACCAAAGAGGAGTACCCCCTCCTTAACTTCAGGGGAGTTACGTATTTTCCTATGACGTGGCACTACGCAACAGAAGAATTTAACTGGACAACCTCGTGGGAGAACAGAACCTTCACACTTGACTCTTCTTATACTATTTACAACAGCATCTCACAAACTTATCCTATAGATGATACTACCGCTTTTATATCCCGCCATATTTCAAAGCAAGTTGAAATAGAGCCAAATGTTTTTTCGGTTGTAGATTCAACGAAATACTTTAAATTCAATTACGAAACAGAAAGCTTAAATGAAACAACCCCTGAAGAATTGGGAATTTCTGATATAGAGGCTTTTTATAAGGAAAACCGCCAGGGAAACCTTGACTTTTCTCTTGAAAACAAGAACGGGGAAATTTTTATAGATAAAATTGAGCTTCGTGAAGTTAGTTACCTCTTGGAAAATGACGCTCCCGATGCATCAGTTTCTTGCATGGCAACTAATTTAAATGGCGTTAAAACATATAGCGTTACAATATTTACAGATAATAAAATCCCTGCACCCTACACACCAAAGGTAATATATAATTTTGTGCGCCTTGATGACGAATTTGTTTTTGTTGACACAAACTCATATATGTCAAAAGCAGTGGTGCTTTCTGACGGAAGCATTTATGTAAACACACGAGACAGCCTAAACTACAAAGGCTACTCCAGACGTGCATCAAATCTTTATAAGATTGACAAAGACAAAAAGGTTACCAAAATAAACACTCTTCACCCCGACTTCAATGCAATGAAAATTATAGGCGTAGCAAACGATAAGCTCTACCTTTTATGTGAATGGGGCGAAAATGATAACCCCGTTTTGGGCACATACGAGGTAAGCGCGTCAAATGATGGCTACTTCACGCTTGACAAAGATGGCAACCTTACAAGACTCACACATTTTGTAAGCAGCTATCAAAACGGCGATTATGACTTTGTTTCACCCTCGGGCAAGCTCTTTATAATAACTCCCGTAAAAAGAGAGATTGAAAGGATATACTAAAAATGCAAAAGCTTCTTATAATTGACGGCAACAGCATAGTAAACCGCGCATACTACGGGGTAAGACCGCTTTCAACAAAAAGCGGAATTCCCACAAATGCAATCTACGGCTTTATGAATATAATGCTTAAGTATATTGATGAATACTCGCCTGAGTATTTATGCGTTGCTTTTGACCTGAAAGCCCCCACCTTCCGCCATAAAATGTATGAAGAATACAAGGCGCAACGAAAAGGTATGCCGGAGGAACTTGCCCAGCAGATGCCTCACCTTAAAGAGGTCCTTTCAGCTATGAATATAAAACAGCTCTCCCTTGAAGGCTACGAGGCGGATGACATCATTGGTACAATAAGCCGTATGTGTGATGAAAAAGGCGTCTGGTGCGGAATTGTTACGGGTGATAAGGATGACCTTCAGCTTGCAAGCAGTAACACTACAGTACTTCTTACCACAACGCGTATGGGGCAAACCACCACGGAGGCGCTTGACGAAAAAGGTGTTTTTGAAAAGCTTGGCGTAACTCCCCATGAATTTATCGGCGTAAAAGCACTTATGGGGGATACGTCTGACAATATCCCCGGCGTTCGTGGAATCGGTGAAAAAAGCGCGTTTGAGCTTGTAAAAAACTTTCACTCGCTTGACGGAATTTATGAAAATATTAATGACGCATCAATTAAAAATTCCGCACGCGAAAAGTTGCTCTCCGGCCGCGAAGATGCATACCTTTGCTATAAGCTTTGCGAAATTGATAGATTCGTTCCCGTTGATTTTTCTTTTGAGGATGCCCTCTTTACACTTTCTGGGAATGAGGAGCTTTTAAATAAACTGACAGAACTTGAACTTAAAAAGCTCTCCGACAGGATTTGCGCGGATTTACCCGTAAAAGAAATGTCAAAAGCGGAAATTTTTGATTTCGAGGACACTCTTTTGCCCGAACTTTTAAGTGCCGATAAGTTTTGCTTTATATTAAATGACTCGACCATTGAATTTTTCCACGAGGGTAGAGCATATCAAACTGAACCGATAAAACTAAAAGAAGTGCTTGAAAATGAAAAAATCTATAAAATAACACATTCATATAAGACTACTCGTCACGTTCTTTTTAGCATGGGAATAAACCTTTTGGGGAATTTCTACGATAGTGAAATTGCAGCTTATATCATAGACCCCATGAAAAGCAACTATAAGCTTACAGATTTGTTTTTGGAATATTCACTTCCCGATTGTGCTGCTTCACTTCCCGCTTTAATGGAAAAACAGCTTGAAATTATCAGGGAAAACAATCAGGAAAGCCTTTTGTTTGACGTTGAGCTTCCGCTTGAAAACGTCTTATTTGATATGGAAAAGGCAGGCTTTAAAATTAATCGCGATGAGCTTGAAAGCTTTTCAAAAAAGCTTGGCGAGAGAATAAAGGCACTTGAGGGCGCAATCTACTTTATGGCGGGCTACGAGTTTAATATAAACTCACCAAAGCAACTTGGAAAGCTCCTTTTTGAAGATTTGGGCCTCCCCCCTGTTAAAAAGACAAAAACGGGGTATTCCACAAATTCCGATGTACTCGAAAAGCTTATTGGCAAACACGAAATAATAGAAAGCATTATAGAGTACCGCCATCTTGCCAAATTAAAATCCACCTATGCAGATGCATTTTTACCGCTTCTTGATGAGGAAAGCAGAATTCGCTCAACCCTTAAGCAAACCGTAACTGCAACAGGGCGCATAAGCTCGGCAGAGCCGAACTTGCAAAACATCCCCGTAAGAACAGAGATTGGGCGCGAAATACGAAAGATGTTTGTCGCAAAAGATGGCTTTATGCTCGTTGGCGCGGACTATTCACAGATTGAGCTTCGCGTGCTTGCGCACATTTCAGGCGATGAAACAATGAAAAACGCCTTTTTAAATGATGAGGATATCCACACTATTACCGCCTCGCAGATTTTTAATGTTCCACAGTTTTTAGTTACCGATATTATGCGTTCGCGCGCAAAAACGGTAAACTTTGGGATTATCTATGGTCAGAGTGAGTTTTCACTCGCAGGCGAGCTTAAAATCTCGCGAAAAGAGGCAAAGGAGTATATTGAGGGGTATTTTAACAAATACGAGGGCGTAAAAAAATATATGGAAAGCACTATAGAGAAAGCTAAAGAGACAGGCTTTGTTACAACTCTCTTTAACCGCAAAAGATATATTCCAGAGCTTTCCTCCTCAAACTTTAATCTTCGTTCATTTGGTGAGCGTGCCGCTATGAATACGCCTATTCAAGGGACGGCGGCGGATATTATTAAGGTTGCTATGGTTAAGGCGCATCTTGCCTTAAAGCGCGAATGCCCCGAAGCAAGGCTTATCCTTCAGGTTCACGATGAGCTTATCTGCGAAGTTCCCGAGGCACTTTCCGAAAAAGCAGCTCAAATTTTAAAAAGGGAAATGGAAAATGCCATAGAGCTTTGCGTTCCCCTTCGTGCAGATGTTAAAATCGGAAAAAGCTGGTTTGAAACAAAATGATTTTGAGGTGATAAAGGTGCTTATAGGCCTTACCGGTAAAAGCGGGAGCGGGAAAACCTACGCCTCCGCATATTTTAAAAAGCTTGGTGCATATGTAATAGATTGCGACCGAGCAGCGCATAATGCACTTACCTTCCCCAGCGTTAAAGAAAAAATTAAAAACACATTTGGGGAAGCGGTTTTTACAAAAAGCGAAGTTGACAGAAAAAAGCTTGGTAGAATTGTTTTTTCTGACCCCAAACTGCTAAAAAAACTAAATGAGATTGTTCACCCCGAGGTGACGGATTTTATCCTTTCAGAAACAGAAAGCTTAAAGGACCAAATATGCATTATTGACGGGTCCGAGCTTGAGGAAAGCGGTATTGACGAGAAATGCAAATTCGTCATTGTAATTTGTGCAGACGAAAAAATTCGTCTTGAAAGAATAATTAAAAGAGACTCTATTGCGCCTTTGGATGCGCAAAGGCGAATTGATGCGCAAAAGGATTACTCAAAAAAAGCTCTTCTGATAGAAAATAATTCTACAAGAGCTGAATTTGAAAAAAAGCTTGGAGATGTTTACTCATTTTTAAGGATGTATTTAAATGAAAAAGATAATTGTTTTAATTCTGGCATTTAGCTTAATATTTTGTGCCTGCGCTCAAAAGGAAGAAAAAGTACATGGCTTTGCGATGGACACTGTTATAAACATAACAGTCCCAAAAAGTGAGCTTAAATATGCCCGTGAAGCGCTTTTAATGTGCGCTGACTATGAAAAGATTTTTAGCCGCACAGATAAGGAAAGTGAGCTTTGGAAAGTGAATAACGAGGGAAAAGTCCCTGCGCGTGAGCTTTATGACCTTATTGATTTTTCTCTTTACATATCAAAAATTAGTAGTGGCGCGTTTGATATAACGGTTGCTCCTCTTTCTGACCTTTGGAGCTTTAAGGAAAACAGCATTCCTCCCGAAAAAGAAGATATTTTAAATGCGCTTAAAAATGTCGGCTATAAAAAAATTAGCACCGAGCCTTTTTCCCTAAATGGCACAACCCTTGACCTTGGGGCAGTTGCCAAGGGATATACTGCAGATAAAATCGCGGAATTTCTTCGTGAAAAAGGCGTGGAAAAATCTATTATTGACCTTGGCGGAAACGTCTATGTTTTAGGCGAATACACCGTTGGCGTGCGCAGTCCTTTTAACCCGCAAAGTGCATTTTGCACCATAAATTTAAAGGACAAAAGCGCCGTTACAAGCGGAAAATATCAAAGATATTTTGAATATGAAGGAAAAAGATATCATCACCTGATTGACCCAAAATCCGGCTTCCCCGCTGAAAACGGCATTGCTTCCGTAACTGTTATTTCTCCCTCCTCCACTGTGGCAGACGCACTCTCAACCGCAATCTTTATTAAAGGAGAAGAGGCACTTTCACTCTGCTCACTTTTTGAGGATACGGACGCGCTTATAATAATGGAAAATAAAGAGATTAAAACCACAAAAAACTTTGAAGAAAAGTATAATCTAAAAAAATAAATTATTTTACAAAAAAAACTTGCATTTTGAATTAATGTATGCTAAAATACTAATTGCTTTATTAAGTCTTGGAGGTGAAATTAATGCCTAATATTAAATCAGCTAAAAAAAGAGTTTTGGTTATTGATAAGAAAACTCTCCAGAATCGTATGATTAAATCTGAAGTAAGAACTGATATTAAAAAGTTCGAGGCTGCTGTAAATGAAGGAAATAAGGCTGTTGCTCAGGAATTGTTAAATCTTTGCGTGAAGAAGCTTGACCAGGCTGCAAGCAAGGGTGTTTACCATAAAAACACTGTTAGCCGTAAAAAGAGTCAGCTTGCAAAAGCATTTGCAAAACTCGCGTAAGAGTAAAAATATCAGCTGAAAGCAGAGTATACGTATGTATACTCTTGTTTTGTTACATAAAAAAAAGGAGGTCTGTGCCTCCTTATTTTTTTATGTAATTTGCCGTTTTCTGTAAAAGATAAAAGATATTTATGTCTTCCTTCTTTTTCTTTTCCCAAAGTGCCTTGTTCGTAATAATTCCTGCCTTTAAAAGAACCTCTATATCATCCTCCTTTAAAAGAGGAAGCAAATTCTTTTCAAAATCTGCCCTTTTGTTTCCGCCAAAAAAACACGCCCCCGGACAGCTTTTTACGGATTTTCCCTTAACATAATCCCCAAGGTTTTTTCCTTTGGCGCTCCACCATGCGTGATATGTAACTGCCTTTTCAGCGGTAAGGTTAAATTTATTTAGAAGCGCTTTTATAGTGCCTATGATCGCTTCTTTCTGCGAACTTGTCATTTCGTCACAAGAGTCAAAATTTCCCACACATTCAATGCATATTCCGTTTTTGTTTGCCCCGTATATTCCTGCGGGGGCTTTATTTAGGGGTCTTCCCACAATAATCTTTCCGTCAGGAAAAATTGTAATATTCTGGGCAATATCCGCCCATCCATTTGTTTTAACGTGATAAGATTTCATATTTTCATGCAATTCGATATGATTATTCTTAAAATGTTTATAAGAGGGGCTAAACGTGTGGTGAAGCTGTATGTACTTTATGCCTCTCGTTACCTTTTCACTATCAAGCCACAAAGAGAATTCGTTTATGTTCATTGGTTTACACATATCTCCTGCCTCCTTTCAAGGTCATCAATTCTGTGTTCGGACACTTTTTCCTTATTATCAAGCACTGCATACTTTTCCTCAAGCTTATATGTTCTTTCAATCAGTGAATTATGAACATCCTGCTTTTTTTCAAGCATATCAAGTCTGTAGCAGATAAGCGCTTTTGTACGGTTGTTTGTGATAATGCTTCCTAAAATTGCGGTAATGCCCGCAATCAGCGAAGAAAGGATGGCTTCTGTCATTCTTTCCCACTCCCCTCTTGTTTTCTTTTGGTAAAAAAGTAGGTTATTACCATTGTTGTAGTGTTGGAAAAAAGCAAAAATGTCTTTTCATCAAGCTTTTTTCCTGACAATACAATATAAACAAGCGAAAACATAAGAAGTATTGTCACTATGCTTTTTACATCAATCAATCTCTTTAATTCCTTCATTTTCTGCCTCCATAATTCTTTGATATTCCTCCGTGGTTATTTCGTAAAATTCTTTTTCGTCTTTCCCTTCGGCAAGATAAATTTTGGTTCCAAATATCTCACCGTCAGTTAAAATACTTTCTTCATTTGCAATTAAAATTTTTCTTTCCATATTATCCTCCTTACACAAGCGAAATTGTCCAGTTCGGCTTTAGGTCACATATCTCATCAAAGGAGTTATATGTAACGCCGTCAATAAGGGTATTTGTCCAGTCAATCGTGCTTACCGCAGATGATTTTAGCGTAAGCGTTTGACTTGAAGAATTATTTGAAAGGTGCGCAAAAATATCGAGTATGCTTTCTTTTGAAAGAGGACAAGCGGAAAAATTAATCTTTTTTCCTATTACTCCTCCAAAAGTTATGTTTTGAAGAGAAGTGCACCCTGCAAATGAATTAGAAAAGGTTGTTCCCCCGTTTTCGCTCACAATTAATTTTACAACTGTCTTTAATTTTGTACATTCCTGAAACAAATTGGATAACTGTCTGGCGTAACTAAAATTCAGCTCGGGCACCTTTGTAAGCTGAGTAGCATATGAAAAAACATTTGATGGATATTCGACTCTTGATACATCCATACTTACCCCACAATTTTCAAGAAGCTTGGCTAAATCCCCAATTCCTGTAGAGTTAAAAAACATATATGAGCAATACAAGGCATTTATATTATATTTTGGTTTGAAGGTGTTTTGCGTCCAGCTTGCTCCTCCAAAAACGGAATTGTAATTTTCAAGATTTCCGTAATTCTGGTATCTGTCCCAGAATGCATCATACTGAGTTTCTTTCCCTTTGCTAAACACTTCTTCAATTTTTGCCGGAATATCGGAAAGATTTATTAAATCCTTTATGCCAAGCTTTTCTCTTATTTTGTCTCCTATTGCCGTAAGTTTATTAATAAGCGCCATTTTCTATCACCCCCAGTTGAGCATCTATATAGTTATGTATTTCATTAACATCTTCGCTCGTCCAGTAATCAACACCCTTTTGGGGTGCATCCCCCTTTTCACCCTTAACGCTTCCGAGATTGTATGTTTTATCAATATTATCCATTTTTAAAACAATTTCACCGTTTTCGTTTATGCCTAGGTCAGGACGTGCGCTTTCATCAGGATAATGAAGCCAAAGGTTTCCTTCCTCATCTACAGAAAAGGAGTAAAATCCGTTTGACGGAACAGTTACTGCATTAAGTCCTTTTTCGCCTCTTTCTCCTTGAGGGCCAACATCCCCCTTTTCGCCCCTTTCTCCCTGCGGGCCTTCTATTCCCTGCGGGCCGGGGTCTCCTTTATTTCCCTTTTCACCGCGTGATGCAATCTTTTGCCAGAACGCACTATTTTCCGGTGATATGGAAAATGCATCCTCTATGCACAAATAGCTTTCGCCCTTATAAAAAACCTTATTTCCCTTTTTATATTCTTTATCGGGTAGAAAGTTTTCCCAGACAGCCTCGTTTTCAGAAGTCTGGGTCACACATTTTGTGGTTTCATCAAAGTACTCCTTAATTTTTGGAAGCAACGCCTCAAACTGCGAGTGAAGCTGTAAAACCTCGCTTGGAGTAGGCTCACTTATATTTTGCGGATTTTCTGAAAAGTCTACAAAAAACGTGTCGGTTACCGACTTTTTAACCGAAAAAGCGTCTTCATCCTGATATCCTTCAATCGTAAAGGTGCACCATCCGTACTCCTTATATGCCTCTCCGGGAATAAGAGTTTCGTAGTAAAGAGGGTTATTAAGATCCTTCGGCGTTATCAAAATTTGTGTTTCGTTTTCGCCTTTTGCATCCTTCCATATAATTCTTTTTCCGTAGCCTGCCCAGTCATCACTAAAGGTAATTTTAAGCATCTTTGAATTAGCACTTCCCATAGCGCCTATGTTTTTACTTGATTTAGTAATAAACTGACCTTTTACGTTTATATCTATTGTATTTACCATTTTTCCTCCTTATATAAATTAAAGCCCAATGAACGTAACTGTTCATTGGGCTTTTCTTATTTGTTTTTAATGTAATTATCAATTTCTTTCGCCGCTTTTTTACCTGCACCCATTGCAAGTATCACGGTTGCCGCGCCTGTTACAGCGTCACCACCGGCAAATACGCCTTCGCGTGTGGTCATAGAGTTTTCTTCGTCCGTTATAATATTTCCGCGCTTATCTGTGCCAAGCGACGGGGTTGTTTTTGCAATAAGCGGATTTGATGTCGTTCCTATCGCCATAATAACAATGTCCGTTTCAATCAAAAACTCACTGTTTTCGAGTTCTACAGGTTTTCTTCTTCCGCTTTCATCCTTTTCAGAAAGAATCATTTCCACGCATTTTATTGCACGGACATTTCCCTTTTCATCCCCTTCTATGGAAACAGGGTTTGTGAGAGTTTTAAAAATAATACCCTCTTCAATGGCATGCTCAATTTCCTCACGTCTTGCAGGAAGCTCCTCCATTCCTCTGCGGTACACAATGTAAACCTCTTTTGCGCCCATTCTCACTGCGCATCTTGCCGCATCCATTGCAACATTTCCACCGCCTACAACGCATACCTTTTTTCCTCTCGGGGCGGGAGTTTTAGCGTTTTCCTTATATGCCTTCATAAGATTTATTCTTGTGAGGTACTCATTTGCACTATACACACCCTTAAGGCTTTCGCCCTTTATATTCATAAATCTTGGAAGACCTGCGCCGCTTGCTATATAGACCGATTCAAACCCCTCCAAGAACAGCTCATCCACCGTGATAGTTTTTCCTATTACTACGTTGGTTTCTATCTTCACGCCAAGGGCCTTGATTTTACCTATCTCGCTTTTTACGATTTGTTTAGGGAGCCTGAACTCGGGAATTCCGTAAACCAAAACCCCGCCTGGAGTATGAAGCGCCTCAAAAATCGTTACATCATATCCAAATCTTGCAAGCTCTCCTGCAGCAGTAAGTCCTGATGGTCCCGACCCGACAACTGCAACCTTTTTCCCGTTTGAAGGTGATTTTTGCAAATTCTCCTTAAAGTGTTCTCTGTAGTAATCTGCCACAAAACGCTCTATTCTTCCTATTGCAACGCTTTCACCTTTAATGCCGCGCACACACACGCTTTCGCACTGCGATTCCTGCGGGCAAACTCTTCCGCAAATTGCAGGAAGTGCGCTTGCACGAGAAATTTCCTCATAAGCGCCTGATATGTCACCCTCTGAAACAAGCTTTAAAAATGCCGGGATATCAATCCCTACAGGGCATTTACTTTTGCATGGCTTATTTTTACAGTTAAGACAACGCTTTGCCTCATTAATTGCCATTTCAAGAGTGTATCCCCTTGCCACTTCTTCAAAGCTGCTTTTTCTTTCTTCTGCACTTAAGACGGGCATGGGGCACTTCTTTTCATCCTTATTTATAGCCATTACTCTGCCTCCTTTTTAAAGAGGTTGCATTTTTCTTCATGCTCTTTATACGTACCGCTTCTTAAAATCGCCTCATCAAAGTCTACCTTATGACCGTCAAAATCAGGTCCATCAACGCAGGCAAACTTCGTTTCTCCGCCAACGGTAAGTCTGCAACCGCCACACATTCCCGTTCCGTCAATCATAATAGGATTCATCGAAACAGTGGTTTTTATATTATATTCCTTTGTAAGAAGGCTGACAAATTTCATCATTACAAGAGGGCCGATTACAATTACCTCATCATACTCATTTTTTTCTTCAATAAGCTTTCTTAAAGCATCTGTAACAAGGCCTTTTTCTCCGTATGATCCGTCATCTGTCATAATAACCATTTTATCGCTTACGTTTTTAAACTCTTCTTCAAGAATTACAAGTGCTTTTTCCCTGAAACCTGCTATAGCGTGCACTGTTGCACCAAGCTCATGAAGTTTTTTTGCAATGGGATACGCAATTGCGCACCCAACGCCCCCACCGACAACGCAGGCTTTTTTTATCCCGCCAAGTTTACTTTCTGTTCCGAGAGGACCTGCAAAATCACAAACAGAGTCCCCGACATTCAGGCAGGAAAGCTCTCTTGTTGAAAGACCGACCACCTGAAATATTATAGTAACGGTTCCTTTTTCACGGTCAAAATCTGCAATTGTAAGTGGAATTCTCTCCCCGTCTTCCGTAGCGCGCACAATCACAAATTGCCCAGGCTGTGCCTTTTTTGCAACACGGCTTGCCTTTACGACCATTTTTATAACGTTTTCATTTAAGTTTACTTTTTCGACTATTTCATACATTTTTATCTTTCCTTTTTTAAGACTCTGTAACTATACATTATACAACAATCTCTCTCTAAAGGCAAGAATAAATTAAGGATATGTTTAAAAGCCCATAAAACTTTCCTTATTTATACATTTTGTAGATATAGTCGCTGGTATAAAGCCCTGAAGGAAGGCCTAATATGCTTGCACTTTCGCTGTCAAGATACCCAAGCAAATCCCACTTTTTAAGTGCCTTGTCAATTGCGCTTTCTCTCAGGCTCTCGTTTTCATCAATTTCAAGCTTTTTAAGATACGCCTCATAATCTCTGTCAGACTCCTCCATTTCCCAGTCAAGTCTGTCATAATTATACGTTCTTTCTTTTTCATCCTTGTAGACTTTATAGTCAAACTCACGGTCCATATTAAATCTTTCGTACTCGCTTTCAGAAAGATTTAAAAGTGCCGAAAGCTTCTTTAAATCATTTTCAAATGACGAATTGTATCTGTCATAGGCATCACTATAAAGTTCGGGAATAATGTCCGCCGCCTTTTTTGCATAGTAGTTATACGCCTGATTTGCAGCCGTTGCTGCATAGCTGCTTGCAACTCCACCTGTGTTTGCACTAACCTCTCCGAGTGTATTTTCCATTGCACGCCTTCCTTCACGGCGGTATGCATCAAGATAATACTTATACAAATCATCAGAATACGGATTATATGAAAAATCTCTGCCATTTAAAAGCTCATTTATAAGACTTTCTATTTTACTCTCGTATGAATTTTCATACACAGGTCTTTCGCTAAACGAATTATCGCCCATCAAGTATTTTACGGCTTTATCATAAATATCATCATAAGCGTATTTTTGAAGTCCTTCGGTGTTGCTCGCCTTTTCCACTCTCTTTTTAAGAGTGCTTTCCACGCTTTCTTTTGGAGCTCCTGAAGAAATCTTTTTTTCAAGAATTGTTCCGTAGTCAGTGTTATCTAACCATCCCTGATATTTGTTTGTAGTCTCGTAATTAAGATTTTCACCTTTTATCTTTTCGTTTCGGCTCTTTTCAAATTCTGCTGCGCTTTTATAGTCGCCTTTTTCTACTGCCTCGTTAATTTTAGACTGATAATCTATTTCCTTTTTGTAGCTCAAATATCTTCCCCCTCATATATTCTTGTTTTGGTTGTGTCAATTTCAAGGATGTTGGAGCTGTCAAGATGCGTTAAAATATATTCAAGCTCCTCTTCGTTTGCGCGAAGATGGTCTTCTATAATTTTAATTGCGTCATCTGCGCTTTTTCCTTTTAAATCTATAAGTTTATTAAACATCTCTTCACCTCAATTTACGCAAAATTCACGAACAATCCCTTTAACTATGCAGTTTCCTTCTCCGGAAACTCTTACCCTTACCTCATGGCATTTTTTAAACACAAGAGGTACCTTTATGCATTTTTCCTCATTTTCATAGTGGTAAAACGCCTTTTCAAACGGAGAATTATCGTAGGAGGCTTCAACCTTTATCTTTGAACCCTTAAATAAATCAAGGAGAACAAAGAATTTGTTGTAGCGCTTTTTCTTGTGATAGTTTTCGTTATTTTCGCAAAGTGTAAAGCTCCACTCGCACTCTTCATCAGGCTCATTTGCAAGCTCAATAAGTCCTTTATTAGTCAGCATATATAACGCTCCGTTATTATAGCAAAACCCCTTTACCGAAGCTTCGCCATAAATACTCCAAAGCTCTTTTTCAATATCGTATACATAAAGCATACGTTTTCCTTCTGCATCTGCCCCAATATAGAGATTCTGATTATCGCACCCTGCCACGACATTTTTTAGTCTTTCGCTTCCAAGCTTTTGTGAAATAAGCCTTGAAACTCCTCCATAGGAAACGCAAATCCCCTCGTTTGAGCAAAAGTATATGCCCCCTCCCGAGCATAAGACACTGCCCTGGTTTTCCTTCGGCACACCGCCAAAAAAGCTCTCTGTAAGCTGAAAGTTACTTGGCTTTGTCCCAAAAAGCTTGTAGCAGGAATTCTCTTTAAAAAATAAACAGCTGTTTCCATATGGCACACACGCCGTAAAGTCACCGGAGGTGTTTGATGTGACCGTGAAGCTGTCTGTGGAGAGCTGTTTATATGTAAAAAAGCTAAACGGGTCCCCAAGCTTTGATGCATAAATTATATTTTTCTCGCATCCCCATAATCTGTTTTGGTAGTTGCAGACGCAATTAAAATCGGGAATTTTTCTTTTAACTCTCACGGATGAATACGTCTGAATTGGGGTAAAGGATGCGTCCTCAAAAGTAAGCAGATGAGGCTCAACCCCTTTTACTATTGCGGTTTTATTGTTTTCTTCTAAGTCGCACCCGCTTATTTCAACAACATCTCCCGCCCGAAGGTCGCAAAATCCATTTTCGTGCTCGTTTTTTATACGGGTAAGCTCTGATGCAATTGTAACTGTGCCGTCCTTTTCTTCTGCATCAGCTGTTGCAATTCTGAATTCATCGCTTAAACAACGGTTTATAAAGATGTCCCCCGCCTTAACGCTTTCACAGGGAATACTTTTAAAGCCTGTTAAGACGATTTTCCCGCTTGAATAATCAACAGAAGAATACTTAAGAATTTCCTCTCCTTTGTAAAAGGAGAGGTTTTCGCATTTTATTTCATTTACAATCTTAACTTTTTCAATGCTTATTGAATTTTCGAGAAACTTTATTTCGGAATTGTGCACCTCAAAACCGCCATCAAGTCTTCCTGTCTTTTTTTCTTCTGTGTCAAAATATATTTTATCAGGAAAAATAATGAGCTTTGTGCCCATTGATACTATCTGTTTTTTCCCCAATGAGCATTTTCCTACCTCTTTCCCGTCAAAAAAAATCACTCCTGAATCTATTACAAATTCTCCGTTTTGAAAATACATGGCGTCAGGGGATTTATAACCCTTATTTACTCCCTTTTGACGCGGTGAAATTGACGGGAAATTTCTGTGCGATATGCCTAAGCAATCGCACAGTTCTCCCTCACGATAGTTTTGCGTTTTATTAAGTCCGCCAAACGCCACTATCTCTCTTGTATACTGGTTTTTTGCATTTATTCTTGGCAGCTTCATAAAATCACGCCCCTACTGCTTTTGGGAATATTTTCCCTTATGTAGTTCTTTTTAAAATCATCAAATGCTTTTTCAAACATAACGGATGATGCGCTGTAGCTTACAATATCGCCTGAATAGAAGTCGCTCATCGCTATAACATAAAGCTCATAGATATTATCGTACGGCGCTTTTGCCAAAAGCTTTTTGTCCGCGTCTTCAGGAAAAGCGTAGCTTACAGCTTCTTTTTTTTGCATGGTTTCGCGCATTATCTTTCCGTCAAGCTCACTTATCCAGTATGCTTTTACATCATCCGAAATTGCATCGGGATGAATGCGCATTGTCTTTTCTATCACATTGTTAATCGTCATACTCTGCCACACTCTTTCCACGCGCCGTCTTGATAAACAAATATTTTCGCCCACTCATCCGAAATTTCATACGCAAATGCATCTGAATAACCTACATTCTCTACCTTCAAACTTCCTGAAAGAACAATCGCAGGGCGAACAAAGCTTCCATATTGCGCTCTTGCGGAAATAATCTGTCCGTCAAAATTAACAACATATATGTTGCTTTCATTATATTGTGTACGAAGCATATAAGCTCTGGCGTTATCCTTTTCGTCATATGCTATTTTGGAATTATTTTTAAAATAATCAAACGCATTGAATTCGTCTTTTGACATAAGAAAAATCTTTCTCTTTATATTTTCATTTTCAAGAGCTACTTCCTGTAGTTTTTCGGCATCATCATATGAATTCAGAACTACGCTGTTTAGATAAATATCTGCATCTGACTGATGGTAGGAACTTTTATTTTGCTTGTCAAAGACAACATTTGCGTTAAACAGTTTTTCTCTTACAAGCACTACGCTGTCTTCATGGTGGTAATTCTTATGCACAAGAATATATGGGACGGATTTTCCGTTTTCTTTAATGGAAATTTTACTTCCAACCGAAAGGTCACCAATTTTAAGGTCACTTTTTTTACTCTCAAGAATATGAATATCGCCGTTATCCGCCTCCGTGGGGAAACCCTCCCCTATGCTTATATTTCTTATGCAACTTTCCTCATTTGAATTATATGCCCTTACCTTTCCAAGGAAAAATCCACCTGTTTTCGACATTTTGTCCTTGGCACAATTTTGGGCAAATTCGTAAATGTCCTCACTTTTTCCATTTGGGTCATATACGTTTTTTTGCATATCTCCATGGGCGTCAGAGCCGTTTTTCCCTTTTGGGATAAAAAATTTTATTTTGGGGTTTTGGATATCAGTGCTGTCAAGAGAGACATATGCACTTTCTTCGGGATTTAAGGTAACCGTTTCCTCAACGGAGAACACAGGCGTATAGCCACTTTGCCCTCTTTCTCCTCTATCGCCTCTCTCACCTTTTTCACCTGCAATGCCTCTTTCTCCTTTTTCGCCTTTTATTTTTCCAAGATTAAAGCTTGCCACGTTCATTCCCCCTTAAAAATTTCTCTGCGAAGCCTCGTTTAAAAATTCGTCGCTTTTCTGGTCCATCATTCTGGCAGTTTTAATGTCCTGTTGCATAGACTTTTCTATTACATCTGCAAATTTCTTCTTAATCAAAACCTTTTTTCCGCGCACAATAACACAGCTGTCGCCGTTTACTGCTACAAAAACATCATCCTTGTAGTCCTTGTTATCACGGAAAAGCTCTATTTCAACGAGTTCGTCTTTAACCTCTGTCTTCTTAACTTCTTCAATCTTTTTTGTTGCCATACTTTTGTTCTTCCTTTCTTTATAAGGGCGATAAATCTATCGCCCATAAATTAGCTTGTAAATGTAGATGCTGTTTCAATACGTATCATATAAGGTTCTACAAGTCTTACTGCCGCCTTTGTAGCCTTCCAGCCTGCAGTTGCTCTCTGGTTAAGAGGGTCGTTAGTTCCTGCACTGCCAAGCTGCTTAATAATGTGAGTAAGTCCACCGCCCTTGATTTCTGTAGTACCGTAGGCGTTGTCACCTAAAATAAGTGTTGAGTAAACGTCACGTCCTTCTGCACCTTCTCCTTCAAAGACCTTTGCCTCGCTTGTTTCAACAAAGCGTACATTTTCGATTTTACCGATTTCTCCCTGATAAATTCCCTCGGGGTCAGAGTAAGTCTTTACATTAAGCCACTTCGGGTCACTCATAAGGTCGTAAGATACGTCAGGATGAATAATACCAACGTAGCTTCCGTTAATTGTATCGGCGTTCATTTTCTTAAGATAGCGAACTGCCTTTCTTATTGCATCAACAGTAAGGTAGTGGTTTCCGCTTTCTTTTCCACCTACAAGCTTTTCTCTTGAGTCTACCTGACCTTCTGCGTACTGCACATTTGTACCGCCTGAAAGAACCTCACGTGTAATTGTGTCAAGCGTTCTTCCTGCCTGTCCTCCAAGAAGCTTTGTAGCCTGAACGAGGTTGTTATCTATTGCAGTAAGCATCAAAATATCAGAAAGCTCAATAAATCCGCCATACTGATGTACTTCTGCATTGATAACTCCCATATCAAGCTTCTGACCGTTTGGAGTTACACCCTCTGTAAGAGGAGTTGTCATTTTGGGAAGCGGGTCAAACTTTCTAAACTGAATTGTCTTGCCGTTTCCCTCGGGGATAGGACACTTCTGGCCGAACTGGTCATGAACAAGCTTTGGCTCCGCCATATCGATAAGATAGTCAGAGTAGTATGTTCTCATTTCGTCCGAAAGCGTCTCTGTTGTGTTTAAATTTTCTGCTGCAGCAAAAAGCTGCAAATTAATCTTTTCAATCATATAATTTTCCTTTCTTTTTAAAATCTAATTGTTTCTCCCATAGCTGCGCGTTTAGCGAGCTTTTCGCGTTCCTTTTTTGTAAGACGCGATACATTTTTTTCAAATACTATTCCGCCTAAGGAATCTGACCCGTTTTCTACAGGTCTTGCTGATTTTTCCCTGATGGAATCTACAATCTCTTTTTGAGTATTTTTATCCCTGCTTTCAAGAATTGCATCAATGTTTAATGCCTCGTAAGCATTTTTCATATTAACGCCCTTTCTAAGAAGCTCTGCAAACCTTTCGTTCTTTAATTCTTTTTCAAAATCAAAGTCGGGATATGCATTTTTAGTTTCCTCTGCTTCACTTTTAAGCTTTTGTGCTCTTTCCTTAAGCACCCTCATTTTTTCTTCCTCACCACGCCTTTTGCGAAGGAGCATATTTTCCGCAAAAAGTCGGCGGATAAGTCTTTCGCTTTCATTTGGCGTGATACTCTTTTTGTTTTCCATATCCTTATTTATCATCCTTTCAAGCTGGTCTGGGTCGTTGTCGCTTATATTGTAATAACTCATAAGCTTTTCAATGATTTGAGAATTCCTTTCGTCTTTTTCCTTCACTCTTTTCACCTCCTTGAGTCTGCGGCTTACAATTTTCTTTACTCTTTCATTGAATTCTTTTTTGAATTCACCCGAAATAAGTTTTTCAAACTCTGCCGCTCTTTTTCCTTCGGCGTCAAGGTCCTTTTCGCCCGATGGCGGATTGCCGACTTCCGCCTTCATTTCGGCATTATCTATACCAAGCTCTTCTTCTGCAGTAAGAAGGGCTTTTGCAAGCTTTTTGTCTTTCATTTTCTTACCTCTTTCATTTTGATATATAGCTGAAATTTACATTCTTGTTATAGGCATTTGCAATAAGGGAAAACCCTTTTATCGCCATATTAAAGCCACCGTCATTTTCATCAGGCGAATAAAATTCAAGCTCGGCATACCCGTGCCTTTCTTTGTGCGCCATGCTTTTTATTCGGCGGTCTTCAGAAACTGATGCCAAAATAGAATAGTAAATCGCACTCACCGCGGCACACACAATGTCCTTCCCTTTAGAATACATTGCGTGTCCCTCTATTTTAATAAGTCTTCTCTTCCCATCTTTTTCCGCACATATTTTAATCATGCTTCATTCCTCCCATACTTTCGCGGATTTTCGCCTCCACAAGACTTTTTCCCTCAAAGTCCATAAGCTCAAGCGCCCCGAGAGATTGAGTCGCGTTTTCGGGATTGAAAAATCCTATTTTGAAAAGCTCCTTTGCAAGCTCATTTTGAGAAAGCCTGCTATATGGGCTCTTCTTTTGTGCCTTAACCTTAATATCAAAAACTGTTTTGTTGTTTTTGTCATTTCTTATATTTCTGTTGTCATAGTCCTCAAAATCATATGTCCCGTCAGGGCCTGTCACTCTGAAGGAACGAATTTCCGAGTAGAACTGCCTTATAAGCTCAATGCAAAAATAGTTTATCTTCACAAATGCTCGATAGCTGGATTTAAGCATATCTCGGCTTGTCTTATTTCCCGCCTCCTGAAGCGCCGCAATGGCAGATGCCGCAGTTATTCCGTTTGTTGAGGCTGAGCCTCGGTTAAAGTCACCGTTTGCACTCGTTTCCTTAAGCTCTTCAATTTTCATATTAAGGATATTTAAACAGCTTGCAGGAAGTTGTGTAACATTTATCGGTCTAAGTCTTTCTTCGTTAATATCACCCTCTACATGAACGATTGGCTTTGACCAGTCAAGAAACTCCTCTTCATTTATTCCTGCACTTATTTTTGCAAAATACCTCGGCTTTGCCGCCATCATGGCATTTTCAAGAATTGCGCGGTTAAGTCTGTCAATATACATCTGCGGGTCCTTTGTAACTGCAATATATCCAAAGCCTGCGGGTGTTCCCTCCTCTGGGAAAAGAGTGTCAAATATAATCGGATACTCACCATGGTCGTACCAGCCACAATCTCTATATTCCTCACTGTTTTCAGAGGAAAACAATACGGTATTCCCGGTAAATTTGCAGTAATGCAGCAGTGTCTTTCCGTTTTTTCGCACCTTATAGTACCAATCGACAACAAGCGTCTTTTTGGAGGTATCTATAGTGTCATCATATATGTATTGCTTAACGTCAATGGCGTTGTCTACAGGTTTATTCTTTATTATTGGATATTCGCTCTCAAGCACCTCGCGATCTTTTAAATCAACTATAAAAAGATTTTTACTTTTCTGGATGTCCGTCACCCCCGGCTCCCAGAAAATATTTAAAAGGTCAATTCTTGAGATTTGTATGTCACCTAAGCCACCTTCAAGCGCACTGTTCCAGAAAACCCCGTATGCACTGCACCCGTGCTTTAGCTTGTACCACCAGTTTTTTGAGTACGTTTCTTCAAATTCATTATTTTCAAGTATTGCAGGAAGAATTGAGGAAAGTCTTCTTGCCTCCTTTTCGTCACTACGTTCACGCGGGAGAATGCTTGCCTCGGGAAAACTCTCCATCGCGTCAGCATGCTTATTTGTAAGCACGTTAAAAAGCCATGCACTGACGGGTGCTTCTCCCTCTTTAGAAGTCTTTTTTGACGCATCCCAGTGTCTTAACTTCCACCACTGCTCGTTTTCAACTATATTTTCTTCGAGAGTGGTTTTTCCCATCTTATATTCTCTTAAAATTTCGGTTGCCTTTTCAATTTCTTCTTCACCTATTTTTGCATTTTTTAAAATTTTCATATTACTCCTCCACCTGCGGAAGCATTACAACTCCGCCTCCATTATTTTTTTGTTCTTTTTGCTTTAGCTTTTCCTGTTCTATTTCAAATTGTCTTTCCTTATCGGGAGACGCAATTCCATACATCACACGCCTGATTTCCTCAAGCGACTTTAGTGCTTTTATTGCATCATTTAGGGATTTCATATCAACCTTCCCGAAAATCTTTTCGTCTGTTACGGTATTTCCGTCAGAATCCTTTTCTTTTACGATGTGACGGTAAAACTGCTTTTCGTCTTTTGCGGCATCATCTAAAACTGTGCTTAACTTTCCTGCAATATCAATTTCGCTCGCAAGCTTTATCGCAGCTATGTATGCCGCCTTGTCAGCGCATTTTTCCATAACACTTCCAAGGTATTCCTTCTTTTCTTCATTCCATCTTTCTATCTCGTAGTGTCTATAAAGCGTTGCCTTACTTATGTTATGTTTCTGTGCAAGTGCCGCTGCCGAAATATTTCCCGTAACATATTCAGTTTTAATGGCATTCCAGTCATATTTTTTTCTCACCTTAATCCTCCTAATAGCTTCGATATAAGTCAAGCGGGTCATAATCGTGCACGGGCATACTCTTTTTCGGCGGATTTATGGGGTTTTCCATTGCTACGTACCTTACCTCGTCATAAATGTGATCCTCCGCGTCTGTATCGATATCTTCAATATTTTTTTGGCTGTATACAAGCGCAGGCACTGTTCTTATAAAGTGCTTGCAAGTGGAAAATACATAAAGCATAGGGATTCCGTTTTCATCAAATGCAAGGCGGTTATGAAGCTGCATCTTTCCCGCTATGCGCGTATTATCCGCCCTTTCAAAAAACACTCCCTCTCTCTCCATCATCCTCGCTACGCTTTCCCCACGGCTTTCGTCATAGATTGAGGGGTCTGCAATTCCCGTGATATATTTGTTTTTTAAATTTACATCCTCTTTTTCTATTTCCTTAATCCGTCTTGCAATCTCTGTCGGCTCAATTCTTATTCCTTCGTTAGGAACACCACTGCATCCATACATTTCGCGTATGCGATACATTCTCCCATCGTGATCTACTGCATACCACCCCACCGAAAACGGGCGGGAATAACCAAAGTCAAATCCGCGGTATATTTTCCAGGAAGCAGGCACCCTGAAAGGCTCTATCACGTGTGTATTTTTTCTTGTTTTGTATCCGTCAGGATTGTTTCTCCACTCGGTAAAAACCTGACCGGAAAAGCTGTCCCAGTCGCCGTAAAGAAGTGCCTTCTTCTCATTTTCGGGAAGACTTGCGAGCCTTGTTATATATTCAGGGTCATTTTGAAGCAGTATCTTATTATCAAAAACACTTGACGGAATAAATATTCTGCTTCTTCTTTTTACCTTGGTATGCCCGTCAGGATAAACGATTTTTACATCTTCATAGATGGGCGTCATTGGCGGTGCAGGCGTAATAAATCTTTCCTTCACCCAGCCGTGTCCTATTCCACCGGGGTTTGCCTGCGCTCTTATGTAGCATCTTGTCCCTTTTCCGTTTGGTCTGTTACGGCTGAAAAGATAGCTGTATTCGTCCCACGTAAAATGCGTAAGCTCATCAAAATCGATAAAGTCGTACCTTTTTCCCTGATAGTTTATTCTGTCCTTTGTGTGTTGCATTGCACCAAAGTATATCTTTGCGCCTGACGGAAAGCACCAGCAATGCTTTGCATCAATGTACCTTGCCCCCGGAAATGCAGGAAGATAAATTTCCCTGCTTCTGTCAATGAGTTCCGAAAGCTGCGGGTAAGTTTTTCTTAGAATAAGTCCCCTGTAGTGAGGAATATGAACCTGACGAAGTGCTTCTGCTATTGCGCAGTCACTTTTGCCACCGCCTGCCGCCCCGCCGTAAAGCGCCTCGTTTTCTTTTCTTGACATAAACATTTTTTGTCTTGGCTGCGGTGTCCAGATAATATTTCTTTTTTGCATTGTTTATTTTTCACACACCTCAAGGATGTAGTTTTCGTCATTATCGCGCGTTGCCGAAAGGGTAAAGGTGCCAAGCGCCCTTTTTACCTCCTCGGCTGAAAGAACCCGTCTTCCACCCTGCTCCTTTGTTAAAAGCGCAATATTTGCCGCCGCACAGTCAAGAAGCTGGCGAAGTGCCACAATTTCCTCACTCATTTCGCGTATAAGTCTTTGGTCGTCTGAAATTTTCTTGTCGCGTCTTTCAATTTCTTTTTCAAGCTTCATTAATTTTCACTCTGCCTTTCATAATATTTATTTAGAGATATCGCAATCGGGCACCTTCTCCATCTGTCAGGATCTGCACACAAATCGTTTTCAAATTCCGTTTTATCGCTTCTGCTGTGGAAAAAAAGCACTCCACCCTCACAGCGAAGAAGGTCTTTTTCCTCCCTTTTATAAAAAGGGCACTGAATTGGATTTTTCATTTTATCACCTCGCAATATTCTTTAAGGATGCCATATACATTCCATATGACATTCCCTTTTCCTGCGCCTTCTTTTGAATAACCGTAATATCCTCAAACGGAGGCTTAATGTAATCCTTATACGGCGCATATCCGTTTTTTCTGCGCATTGAGCAAAGATTACTGCATGTTCTTCTTCTCATTGAAAGCTCTGGGATGCGCCTCCCGCAGACATCACAAAACTTGTATGGTCTTTTCTCCATTCTTCTTACTCCTTGTGTAATTTATTTACGTTCCCCTTACGTCTTACGTAAGTGAGTATAATACACACTTTTTCTAAAGTCAATACCTTTTACGTAAGTTTTTTTATTTTTCTTTCTTATTGCGTAAGTTAAAACGGGCGAAAACCCCTGTATTTTGGCGTTTTTATACATTTTATGTAAGTTCAAATTTTTTTCTTGCATATTAAGAAAGTTAGTGTTATAATCTTAAAAGGAGCTGATTTTATGACTTTACAAAAAAGAATTAAGGAACGCAGACTCGCTTTAGGCCTTACACTTTTAGACGTTGCAAACGCACTTAATGTTAAGGAAGCAACCGTTCAAAGATACGAAAGCGGGGAAATTAAAAACATAAAGCATTCAACGATACTTGAGCTTGCCAAAATCTTTCATTGTACCCCTTCTTACCTTATGGGTTGGGAGGATGACGCGCTCGTCTCTGAGGCTATGTATATAAGTAAAAAGCCCGTCCCTATTTTGGGTGACATATCGGCAGGTGTACCCTCCTTTGCAGAGGAGCATATTGATTACTACTCCCCTATAGAAGACGGCGGTGCCGACTTTTGTCTGCGCGTTCACGGAGATTCTATGTCGGGCGTTGGCATAAAAGACGGAGACGTTGTTTTTATAAGAAAGCAGGAAACTGTGGAGGACGGAGATATTGCGGCAGTCCTAATTGATGATGAGGCAACGCTTAAGCGTGTTTACTCCGCACCCGATTCAGTAACTTTAGTTGCGGAAAACCCCAAATACAAGCCGATGGTATTTTCACGTAAAGAAGGAAAAATTGTAAGAATTCTCGGGAAGGCAGTATCCTTTACCGCTAAATTGTAAATAAAAAAGATGTAAAGAGTTATCTTTACATCTTTTTTATTTGCTCAAACAATGTATTTAATTTTTCCACCGTAAGATTTGGCACTCTTGTGTGTTTTTTTGCAAGCTCATCAGTGTAATCCTTTAGCATATATGCCTTGTATTTTCTCTCTGACACGTGCGTCACAGTCGGCAGCATTTCATAGCTTTCAATAAAGGTTTTTTCCTCATTCTTTACTATACAAACACTTGCCGCGCCGCCAAGGATTTTACTTATACTATCCTGATTTGAAATAAAATTTCCGAGCGAGTAAAACACAACGCATCTGTTTCCATTTTGTGCTACAAACTCTCTTACAGGCTGAACAACGTGCGGGTGTGTGCCAATAATTAAATCTACCCCGAGGGACGCTAAAAACTCAACATCCTTTTCCTGACTTTTTGTCGGAGTATGGGTATATTCTGTGCCAAAGTGAAGGAATACAACAGTTATATCTCCTGCTTCCTCGGCACTTTTAACAAGTGCTTTCGTTTCTTCCGAATAATCAAGCACATTTACGAGGTGTTTTTTTCCCTCCGTCAATTTATATCCGTTTAGCCCATAAGTAAAATTAAGCATCGATATATCAATTCCGTTTTTACTTACAACGCTTACCTTCTTTGCATCCTCGGCACTTTCATTTATCCCAAGCACCGTGATATCCTTATACTTTTTCCAGAAGGAAAGCGTATCTTCTATACCGCTTACTCCTTTGTCATAAGTGTGATTTGTAGCATGGGTTATTACGTTAAATCCTGCATTTTTTACCGCCACCCCAACCTCACAGGGTGAGCCAAAGGCAGGATACCCGCTTAGTCTCTCTTTATCATTTACAAATATAGTTTCCTGATTTATCGCCGAGATATCAGCTTCCCTTATATAAGGTGCGATATTTTCGTACACGGGGCTAAAATCGTACCCGCTTTTCGTCTCGCAACTTTTGTATATCGGAGAATGAATAAGGTTATCTCCTACAGCGAGCATCCTTACCCTTGATATCTTTTCCACATAAAGGAAATCAGGAACTTTATTTTTTCGGGGCGTAAGCGCACAGATTGAAATTATACACAAACATATGACAAGTATAAGCCTTTTTAACTCACGCCATTTTTTCATATTCCTTCACTATTCTTTCACGCGTTTTTTTATCTCCAAGCACCTGCTGAATGCACCATATATCAGGAGAATTACGTCTACCCGTAAGCGCAACACGAATAACGCTTGATACATCACCAACGTGTCCTTTGTATTTCTCGGGTTCATTTTTATACATTTTAGGCTTTGGTGCAAATCCAAGCTCTTCCCCGAATGTCCTTATCTTGTCAAACCACACGCTCTGATCGTCTTCGTGGTTGTATGTTTCCAGATATTTTTTAAGGATTTCACGGCAATCCTCTTTGGATACATTTTCAGGATAATCTTCTTCTCTCTTAAACAGCTCTTCAAAAAAGAAGCTGTAAAAGTCCTTTGACTGCTTCCAATGGCTGATATCCTTACGGGGCTTGTCGCCACCACGCCCTATTGCAATCATACCAAGTGAAAACTCTTCATCTTTAGTAAGTAGCTTGTAAAACTCTTCATCACACTCTTTCGCCCACTCGGTAATATATTTATAAACCGTTTTTGAGTCAAGCGTTGAAATGTAGTTTTTACTTACATCATTTAGCTTATCAATATCAAAAAGCGAACCGCTTATACCCATTTTTTGTGTACTGAAATCAAACTCATTTATGTCTGCCTCCGGGTTTTGTGCGCGCCACTCCTCAAAGTTTGAGTTAAGCACAGTCATCATATATTCCCAAACTGCCCCCGGGAGATACCCCTCGCTCTTGTAGTAGTCAAGCGAAAGCTCGGGGTCTTTTCTCTTGCTTAGCTTTCTTTTTACGCCGTTATCAATTTTCATAAGCTGTGCAGTGTGGCAAAATACAGGTTTTTCAAATCCAAGCGTTTCAAATAATTGCACATGAATAGGAAGTGTTGCAAGCCATTCTTCTCCGCGCACCACATGTGTTGTGCGCATAAGGTGGTCATCTATAACGTGTGCAAAATGGTAAGTCGGAATTCCATCAGACTTTAAAAGCACAACGTCCTGCTCATTCTCTGGCATTGTAAGACTTCCTCTTATTCCATCTTCAATAGTAAAGGTTTTTCCGCTTGGTTCAGGCGCGCGGAAACGAAGAACAAACGGCTTATTTTCACTAATATTTTTTTGTGCCTCTTCAAATGTAATATTTCTGTGCACTGCCCATTTCCCGTAGTAACCAAAATTCTCTTTAAGAGAAATCTGTTTTTCTCGCATCTGGGAAAGCTCTTCCTCCGTACAAAAGCAAGGATAAGCAAGTCCTCTTTCAACAAGCGCCTTTGCAAAGGTCTGATAAATCTCGGCACGCTGGCGCTGTCTGTAAGGTCCATAGTTACCCGTTTCTCCGTCAGATTGTGCGCCTTCATCAAACTCTATTCCAAAATAACGAAGCGTATTTATAACTACATCTACCGCGCCCTCAACCTCACGCTTATTATCGGTGTCTTCAATTCTTAAAAAGAACACACCGCCCGATTTGTGTGCTAAGCGCTCATCGGTAATTGCACCAAAAAGGTTCCCGAGGTGAATAAATCCTGTCGGACTCGGGCCGAGTCTTGTCACCTTTGCCCCCTCGGGAAGAGCGCGCGCAGGGTAAAGCTTTTCGTAGTACTCGGGCGTTTTATCAATATTTGGAAAAAGAAGCTCTGCCATTTTTTTGTTCATAATTAATTCTCCTTAAAGTTATCAAAATATCCTATGTATTTGATTGTGGGTGCATCCGGGAAAAGGAATGCGCACAAATCAATAAAGTAGTCATCTGTCATCGAGGCTATAAAATCACTCACAATATCATTTTTCGTATTTTCCGCCTCATAGTCGCCTGCACCGTAGTAGGTACGCCTTTTGTTTATATATTTTACGTGATGCCTGTAAATTACGCTATCCGTATTCTCTTTTTCAAGGTCATATAAAAGCCTTTCGTAAAGCCTTTTAAACATCGGAGAAAGATACTCCTTATACTGAGTATTTACATCATCTGCCATATAGATTCTGTCCATATTGTCTCTTTTTGCCTGCCTCAGCTGATTAAAATACTCATCATCCATCTGTATAAAATCCTTGTCAAAGCTGTTTTCAATAATATTTACAACAAGGTTATTTATTATTATAGAGTTATAGCTACCGTCACCGCCCAAGGTAAAGCCTGCACGCTCTGCATCCTGACGGTCTTTTCCAATGTACGCTATAATGTCGCTTACCCTTACAACGCATCCTTCAAGAGTTGACGGTATAAGCTTTTTTACATTTTCGCTGTTTACATAACAACTTTCGACAAGCGCGTCAAATTCCTCAAAGTTTTCTATTTTTGACGGGCGATACTCCTTTAACTCAAGCTCTCCATTATGGCACAAAATGCCGTGAAGCGTGGGAAGTGAAATATTTAAGTTAAAAATTTTATCAAGCACCCTTACGCTGTGCACATTATGATTAAAGTACCTCCCCGTGTGCGCGTGATACTCTTCATTAAGCATCCTTTCGCCCACATGGCCAAAGGGAGTGTGCCCTATATCGTGACCGAGCGCAATTGCTTCAATAAGGTCAAGGTCAAGGCCGAGGTACCTTCCAATATTTCTTGCTATTCTTGAAACAAGCTGAACGTGAAGCGCCCTTCTTGTAATATCGTCATTTTTATAAAATGAAAAAACCTGCGTTTTATCTGCATATCTGTTATAAAAGGGGTGATGAAGTATTTTCTCCACATCTCGCACATGACTTGTACGCTGAAGGCTTGCCTTGTCCCTTGTATTATCGCGCCTTAAGGCGTTTTCTTCGTTAATATTATACTTTTCTCTTATTCTTTCTTGAATATCGTCTGAAAGCTTAAGATAATCACCTTTTGCCAAATGCATCCCCTCCCCTTTTTATGATTACTGAGGCAACAATTCCTGTAAGAAATCCACCAATTATTCCGCTTACACACAAAATGGGCGTATAATAAAAAGCGCCCCTTCCGATTATAATTCCCGCACAAAGAATTTGCCCTATATTATGAAAAAGTCCACCCACACTGCTTACGCCTGCTATGGAAAAAATCTTACTTCTCTTTGCCAGGCACTGTGCAGTCACACTTAAAACTGCTCCGCTAAAGCTATATAAAAACTGCGAAAATCCGCCAAAGAGCATACTGCAAAGAAGAACCTTCATAACAGAGATTGTGAAGGCGTATTTTTCATTTAATAAGTAGAGCGCCGTAACTACTGCGGCGTTTCCAAGTCCCATCTTTACGCCCGCTATAGGTATCGGTGCAGGGATAAGGCTTTCAACATAACCTAAAAGCACCGAAAGCGCGCAAAGCAGTGCCGCAAGCGATATTTTTCTTACCTTCATACTAAAACATCCGTTTCATCTTTTTTGGCTTTCTCAATAGCTACAACAAGCTTATTAGGCAAACACACAATGCTTTGCCCGCCTTTACTTATATGTCCTTTTTCGCAAAGCTTATTTGAGCAGTCCGCATCTTTAACATATACTTTGGAATTTTCTATTACTATGGTGTTTTTACCGAATTCAGTTTCTATTACAATTTCATCATCAGTATTAAGGGAGGCTGAAAAAACCTCGCTTCCGTCAACACTTATTTTCACTTCGTCCCCCTCTCCTGACGGAAAAATCCACACTATCAGCGCAATAATTCCTGCGAGAAGAATAAGGAAATCTCCTTTTCTCATTTAAAACACCATCCCTTTATATAATAACGCTTTTTGACCATTTTGTAAAGGTTGTTTTAAAATAAGCCCCCGAATTTTTACATTCGGGGGCTTATTTTAAATTTCGATATATCTTGACAGTGCATAACCTATTCTCCCGCGGTAATTTACAACGGACCAATTTCCCACCACTCCCAAAATGGTTAATGATGCACCATTTGGCATTGACAAAATAATCCTTCCGTTAAGGCTTGGTCTTTCCCTTAAATTAAGTGTCCCGCTGTTGACTTTAACTTTTGCATTTTGAGGGTCGATTGGCTCTGCGAGTGGCAGACCAAAATACTCCACAATCGACTGGGCAAGATTTCTTGCGATTGTTTCAATATTATTTTTTACCCAGTTTGCATCCTCCTCATTATCGTGGTATCCAAGCTCTAAAAAAACCGCGGGCGCGCGCGTTTTCGCAACCTCTCCTATTGTGGTGGTTGCAAGCGCTCTCACGTCTTCGGGATTTGGATATATTCTTTTTAAATTGCGCACAAATATATCTGCCGCCCTGCGCCCCAAAGTGCTCCCCGGCGAGTAATAGACATCTATTCCTCTATACTCCCCATACATTCCCTCGGGTGCGGCGTTTGAGTGAAGTGCCACGTGAAGGTCGTAATTTCCTCTGTTTGACTGCGCTATCGAATCTGCAGCTGTCATCTCGGGCGTGTTTCTTGTGTAACTTATTCCGCTTGAATTAAGATATGGCTCAAGCGCATCTGCAATAAGGTTCATATAAAACTCTTCGCTTCCGCCTATTACATAGGTGTTATTTTCCTGCGTAGACGGACTTAAATAAATCCTAGGCATCACAAAACTCCTTTCCGTTACATAATATGTAAATTTGACAAATAGCGTGATTTGGTGTATAATGGCGTTTAAAGCCGATATTTTTTGTAATACGAAAAGGAGGTTTTGGTTATGTTAAAAAAATGTATATCTTTACTTCTTTCTTTAATTATAGTTTTTTCATTTACGCTGTGTGCTTTTGGTGCACCGCGCATTCCGGTATACAAGGTTGGAAACGTGCTTTACTTTTTAGATAGGGATTCAGGCACAATTACAGGCTTTGCAGGGGACCCGACTGACCTTTTTATCCCCGATAGTCTCGGCGGATATAAAATCAATTCAATAGGAAGCGGGGCATTTCGTGGCTCAAGCACGCTAAACACCCTCTATATTCCGGGAAGCATATCTTCAATCAGTCAAAATGCTTTTTCAGAATGTCACAATCTTAAAAGCGTTGAAATTGGCGCAGGGGTAAGCTATATAGGTTCCCGTGCTTTTGGAGATTGTTCTTCGCTTTCAAACGTGATTTTCGGCGGAACTGTGGCTACTATTGAATCTGACGCTTTTATTGGCACAAGCTGGATTCCGAATACCAATGATGAATTTGTTGTTTTGGGCGGTACAACTCTTTATAAATATAATGGAAATAAGGAAAGTGTCACCGTTCCATCATATATAAAAACTATTGGTGCATCCTGCTTTTCTCATAATGAATATGTAAAGGAGATTATTCTTCCCGAAGGACTTACAAAAATCGGGGATAATGCCTTTTTAGGATGCAGTCAGCTTGAAAAAATTGAAATCCCCAAAACTGTATCACATATAGGAATTGGCTCTTTTGATGCGACAAAGTGGTTAAAGGACCAGCCTTCAGATTATGTTGTTATAAATGGGATACTTGTTTCTTACACAGGTATAGAAAAAAAGGTATCTGTCCCCGAAGGCATTACAGGAATCGGCAGTGGCGCATTTATGGCAAACAGCCATATTGTTTCTGTCAAAATTCCTCAAAACGTTTATTATATAGATACTATGGCTTTTTCAGATTGCGATAATCTTATAAGCGTTAATATTCCTGATACTGTAGCATGGATAGATGATTTCGCTTTTTCAGGTTGTGACAAGCTTACGCTTTTTGGAAGAGAAAATAATTATTCTCATAAATACGCGCAGAGTATGAAAATAAACTTCAGTCCGCTTGTTTATGTTACTGCAAACGGGAAGGCAATTGATTTTCCTCTTGCTCCTCCCGTCATTCATAATGAAAAAACCTATGTTCCAATCCGCCCTGTGATGGAATCACTCGGATGGACAGTTATGTATAATAGTGAAACGAAGGGCGTATTTTGCGCTTTGGGTGAGCGTGAGGTAACCATTTTCCCTGACGGGTCATTTTGGGTAAACGGAGTAAAAAAGGATGCCACAACACCCATTATATATATAAACGGTTGCTCTCTTGTATCTTCCCGCATAATTGCTTCCATAATAGGTGCAGAAGTTTTGTGGAGTGAAGAAACACGCACCGCAGATTTTCGCTTTTAATTTTTCGGAGGGCTTTTTATGAGAAAACTCATTAAGACCTTATTTAGCCAGCTCGTGATAGTAAGCCTGCTTTTGATTTTGCAAGTTATTTCTATGGTCTGGTTTGTATATAAGCTTAGTGACTACATTGTTTTTATTGAGCTTGCGCTTAAGATTATAAGCCTTATAGTCGTAATCGTAATAATAAACCGTCACTCTAATCCAATGTATAAGTTGGCGTGGGTTATTCCCATACTTATTTTCCCGCTTCTTGGTGGATTTTTCTACCTCTTTATAACGGGGCAGATGCATACAAAGTATTTCTTTTATAAGATACAAAAAAATGCCGAAAGGATGACTGCGCCCTACTCTCAAGATGAGCGTATCGCTTCCGAAATCGAAAAAACCTATCCCGAGAGACTCGGGAATGTAAAATATATAAACAAAACAACGAATCTTTGCGCCTACGCGTGCGAAGGTGCCAGATACTTTTCCTCAGGCGAGGAAATGCATTCCTCTTTACTTGAAGAGCTAAAAAAAGCGGAAAAATACATTTTTCTTGAGTACTTTATTTTAAGTGACGGAGTTATGTGGCAAAGTATTTTTGATGTACTTCAAAAAAAGGCAATGGCTGGAGTTGACGTAAGAATACTTTATGACGGTATGGGTTCTATGGGGCTTTTACCCCGTTCTTTTCCTAAAGAAATGGCAAAGCATAATATTAAATGCCGTATATTTAGCCCCTTTGTGCCTTTTTTAAGTGCTACTCAAAACAACCGCGACCATAGAAAAATCCTTGTTATTGACGGAAAAACTGCCTACACAGGCGGAATCAATATAGCAGATGAATATATAAATAAACGCTTTCGTTTCGGTCACTGGAAGGATATGGCAGTCCTTGTACGCGGACGCGCCGCGTTTAGCTTTGCAATGATGTTTCTTAGTATGTGGGACGTTGCAAGTCGCGAAAAAACCGATATAAAAGCCTTTGAACCAATTTTTAAGGAAGAAAAAGGGCAGGGCTATGTTATGCCTTACTCGGATGTTCCGCAGGATAAATTTCAGGTCGGAAAATATATCTATCTTGATATAATTAACAGAGCAAAGAATTACGTCTATATAACAACTCCGTACCTTATCCTTGATAACGAAATGATAACCTCGCTTACAAATGCCTCCTTAAGCGGTGTTGATGTGCGTATTATATGCCCCGCCATAGCAGACCACTGGTATGCCCGCGCGGTAGCCTACAGTCATTATAAGGAGCTTTTGGAAAGCGGAGTTAAAATATATGAATATTCCCCGGGGTTTATCCACGGCAAAACATTTTCAAGCGATGATACTGTCAGTGTGGTTGGCAGTATAAACCTTGACTACAGAAGTCTTTATCTTCACTTTGAGTGCGCAAGCTACTTTCTTGACTCGCACATAACATACGCCGTACGCGATGATTTTATTAAAACACTTAATGAATGCAAGGAAATAACACTTGAGGACTGCAAAAAAATAAACCCATTGAAAAAGGTTGTTAATGCCTTTTTAAGAATTTTCGCACCACTTATGTAAAGGAGCATATTTATGTTGTCCATCCCAAATCTACTTACGCTTTCAAGAATATTCGGCGCTGTTTTAATGCTTATTATGCCGTCTCTTTCTTTTGAGTTCTTGTTTTTGTATACACTGTGTGGAATTACAGACGCGCTTGATGGCTACATTGCAAGAAAAACGAAAACGACAAGTGAGCTTGGCGCACGTCTTGACAGTATTGCCGATTTAACTTTTTACTTTGCTATGGTATGTAAGCTTTTTAAAAGGCTTGTGTCAAATCTTCCAACCTATGTTGTTATATCGGCTTTTTCAGTGTTCTTTGTAAGACTTATAAGTTATGGTGTTGCCGCGATTAAATACCACCGCTTTTCGTCAATGCATACATATCTTAACAAAGCAACCAGCATTTTGGTATTCTTTATTCCCTATCTTATGAACACATCAATTTTTTATATATTTGCTCTTTCAATATGTGTGGTGGCACTTATCGCAGCCCTTGAAGAGCTTTATATCCACCTTACCCATAAGGAATACACACGTGACATTAAATCAATATTTATCCCAAGACTATAATTAAAAAAGCTGTCATCTGAGATGACAGCTTTTTTTACTTTTTAAACCTTTCCAGTCTTCTTTTTCTTTTTACCTTTTTATTTATTCTTGTAAATATGATAAAGAACACAAAAAGTAGAATCATCACAATTGTTATATATGAAATTGCGGAGATATCATTACTTTTCACCTTTGACCACATTTCAAGCACAAGCTCATTTCTGTCTCCAAAGTCCTCCATTACGCCAAGCCTTGCCGCCTCGTGCATGCTTGGGTATTGGGTCGCAAGCTGGCGTGAGAGAGTGCTTGTTTTAATAACAATTTTACCGTCCTCGTTATACTTATCCTCTGACACATTTCCATTAAAGAAATAAGTAACGTCATGCAAAAGCGTGCCGTCTTCTTCTCCGTAAAATTCATTTACCATATCTAAGATTTCGTCACATGCAATAACGCTTGTGTAACCTATATATGCCATATTTCTTGCGGCTATTTCGGGTCTGCATAAGAAGTCTACAAAATCCTGTGCAAGCTCTTTTTTAGCACCCTTTGGCATTACCCATCCGTCAAAGTACATTGTACTTCCCTCATTGGGAATGGCAAATTCAAGCTCTTTTTCGTCCTCTTCTTCTGCAAGGTCCATCGCATAAACCGCGTCCCCGCTCCATGCAAGGTTAGCGTCAATTTTGCCTGACACAATGTCGCTTTTCCCTGAATCCACTTCAAAGCCGTAGATGTTTTCTTTCATTTGAGTAAGGGCGCGCCCTACCTTTTCGATTGTTTCGTCACTTGTATCATTTGCAACACCGTTTACAATTTTCTGAAGCTCGCCTGAAGAAATTTTGCCATCCTCATAATTCTTAACGGCATCACGGAGCATATCACGATAAACCCAAAGTGCGCCTACAACAAAGGCATCTCTTGAAACGTCCTTACAGCTTACCTTGTTTGCATACTTTGTATTGTAAAACAAATCCCAGCTTGATGCATCCTCCCTCTTTACCTTTTCGGGATTATACAAAAAGCCAACCGTTCCCCACATATATCCAACGGCATATTCCTCCCAGCCGTATTTCTGGAAAGTCTTTTTAATAAAGGGGGATACATACTTCTGATAATTTGGCATCTTTGAGGTGTCAAATTTTTTAATTGCAATATTTTCATCTTTCCCGCTTTTTGTAGCGGCAATCATTTTGTGAATTACATAGTCTGACGGGCAGGCGAGGTCATACGCTGTTTTCCCCGTTTTAATGGTATTAAGCATTGTTTCGCAGGTTTCAAAGGTGTCGTACTGCACGCGCACTTTTTTTCCTGTCCTTGCATAGTAATCCTTTTCCCAAAGCTCAATAACACTGTCTTCTATCTTCGCTCCGTCATCATCTTTTCCTTCGTCTATGTATTCCTGCCAGTTGTAAACACGAAGCACCTCTTCCTCTGCAAAAGCAGGTGGCGTAATAGAAAGCGCAAAAAGGGAAATCAAAAGAAGTGAAACTATTTTTTTCATTTTCTTTTCTCCTCCTTTTCAGCACCGCTGTTTTTGTTTACTATAAGAAGAATAACAAGTGCAATAAGCGTTATAATCGTAGTCAACGCACGAAGTGACGGCGGAAGTGTGCCTTTCTTACTCGTCACGCCGTAAACATATGTGCTAAGCGTCTGAAACGCCGTATTTCTCGTAAACGCCGTTATAATGTAGTCATCTAAACTAAGTGTTATCGCAAGAATAAATCCTGACACGATGCCCGAGGATATTTCAGGCAGAATGATTGAATAAAGCGCCTTTTTGGGAGTCGCACCAAGGTCAAGTGCCGCCTCATAGATATTAGGGTCCATCTGCATAAGCTTCGGGCGGACAGAAAGGAACACAAAAGGCACAGTAAGCACAACGTGTCCGATAAGAAGGGTAAGAAAGTTAAACTGCACTCCAAAAAACACAAAAAGTATTGTAAGCGAAAGTGCGGTTACAATTTCTGCATTCATTACGGGGATTTGACCTATTCCCTCCATTATTTTCTTGGTTCTTTTCTTGCTGTAATAAATTCCGATAGCGCCCATTGTTCCTAAGATTGTTGAAACAACTGCCGAGGAAATCGCAATCAAAAACGTGTTTAAAAATGCACGCATTATCTCTTCGTCACGGAAAAGCGCCTTGTAAAGATGAAGCGTAAACCCGTTCCAGTTTCCCAAAATTTTGGTGTTTGTAAAGCTAAAGAGTATCAGCACCAAAACAGGCGCATACATCAAAAACAAGAGAATATAAACATAAAATTTGCACAAAAAGTCAGTAAAGGAGAATTTTCTTTTACTTTTCATTACCATAATCCCCCTTTCGGATTTTCAGTGCCTTCACTATCAGTAAAAAGCATTCCGCCGAAAATAAGTACAAGCATTATAAGCGCAACCAAGCTTCCCATATGCCACAGACCCTGGTCAAAATAAAGCTGAATGCTGTTACCGATGAGAGAAATCTTTCTTTCACCCATAACGTCGCTTATAACAAAAGAACTCATTGTCGGCATAAACACCATTGTAGATGCAGAAACAATCCCGGGCATAGACATCGGAATTATTGTTTTTACAAAAGTCTCTACCTTATTTGCGCCAAGGTCGTATGACGCTTCAATAAGGCTCTTGTCAAGCTTTGATATGGTTGTGTAAAGCGGAAGTATTACAAACGGAAGATAGTTGTAAACCATACCAATCATAGTTGAAATCATCGGATGACTTCCCCCGTTTATTCCGATTGCATAAAGAAGGTCTCTTGTCGCAGCCGTACGAAGCACAAAGTTAATCCACATAGGCATAACAAATAAAAGCACAATCGCCCTGCCAAATCCAAGCTCCTTTTTACTTAAAAAGTATGCCGCAGGAAAGCCAAGAAGCAAGCAAATAAAAGTGTTTATCATTCCGATAAAAACACTTACCAAAAGAGTGTTAATATTATGCGTGCTCTTAAAAAACGAATTAAAGTTTGAAATTGTCAGATGCCCCGAGGAATCTGTAAAAGCATAAAAAATTATAAGAAAAAGCGGAATTACAACGAAAAGCACCATAAAAACGGCGTACGGAATTGCGAGAAATTTTCTTGAAAAAACCTTATTTCTTTTCATATTTCTTCGCCTCCGCCTTTAATTTAAGAGTAATGTCCTCAGGTTTTACGCGGAGTCCGACAAGGTCGTTTTCGTCATATGTATATTCTGTATCCAATACAAAATCCTCATCCTGCGGAGTTCTTATAGTAAGCTGATAGTGGTCACCCTTATAGATAATTGAAACGATTTCCCCACTTACAGTTCCTTCTTCGTCATTATCAAGAATTTCAATATCCTTAAGCCCGATTTCTGCCAAAACATCGGCATCTGTAAAGTCATATTTTGTGCCGTCAGGCGAAACAACATAGCCTTCCTCGTCAACATAGCTTCCCTTGACAAGCTGTGTGATATCGCATTCAAAGGGCGTTTCAGAAATTACAACCCTGTTGTTTTTGTCAATATAAGCATCATTATAGATATTGGAATGAAGCTCTTTTTTCATTATATGTATTCCGTCAGGCTCAATATTTATTCCATAAGTCTTTCCAACCTCAAGGTTTCTGGTGTCCACTATCACAAGCTCATTTCTTGCAATCATCATAATATATTCGTAATGAATACCCTTAAAAATCTTGCTCACGATTTTACCTGTTGCCATACACTCTTCTTCTTTGCCAACAATTTTTACATCTTCAGGGCGCACAACAACGTCAACCTTTTCATTTTTCGGAAATTCGTCAACGCAATCAAACACGTGGTTTATGAATCTTACCTTTTTGTCACCTGTCACAGTTGCGCTGTAGATGTTACTTTCCCCAATAAAGTTTGCGACAAAGGCATTTTGAGGCTCATTATAAATCTCTTCTGGTGTGCCAATCTGCTGAATCATCCCGTCCTTCATTACAACAACACGGTCAGAAAGCGTAAGCGCTTCCTCCTGGTCATGTGTAACATAAATAAAGGTTATGCCGAGTTTTTTGTGCATTTCCTTAAGCTCAAGCTGCATGTCCTTTCTCATCTTAAGGTCAAGTGCCCCAAGCGGCTCATCAAGAAGCAGTATTTCAGGCTCATTAACTATCGCGCGCGCAATTGCAATACGCTGTTGCTGCCCGCCGGAAAGCGTACCGATATCACGTGCCTGATACTCCTCAAGGTCAACTATCTTAAGTGCCACTCTCACCTTTTCGTCTATTTCCTTTTCTGTAAGACGGCGCATTTTTCCACCGTCCTCAATTCTTTTAAGCTTAAGGCCAAAAGCAACATTTTCATATACGTCCATATGAGGAAAAAGTGCATATTTCTGAAAGACAGTGTTTACAGGTCTCTTATACGGAGGGAGGAGCGTAATATCCTTTCCGTCAAGATAAATGCTTCCGTTATCGGGAAGTTCGAACCCCGCAATCATACGAAGTGTTGTCGTTTTTCCGCAACCGCTCGGGCCGAGGAAGGTTACAAATTCACCCTTTTTGATGCTGAGGTCAAAGCTATCTACAGCATATGTCTGCTCAAAAATTTTAGACACATTTTTAAGCTCTATTATTGCATTCTTTTTCAACTGTAAAACACCTCTCAAATCGTATTATTATGGATAAAACCCCATTTTAATATATTATACTATAGCAAATATTTTGTTGTCAACTGTCATTTTTTGAAGATAATTTGAAATAGGTATTGCGAAAAGCAAAAAAATGTTATAAACTAGTATTTATATACACAACCTTGGAGGAAAGCTATGTTACACACAAATTTGTCAGTAAACGAAAAGGGGCACCTTTCTTTTGCAGGCGTTGACACTGTAAGCCTTGCAAAAGAATACAAAACCCCTCTCTATGTGATAGATGAAGCGCGCATTCGTGAAAAATGCAAAACCTATGTTACAGCTATGAAAAAGCACTTTGGCGAAAATTCAAAGCCTGTTTTTGCGAGCAAGGCGCTAAGCTTTAAGGAAATCTACCGCATAGTAAATGAGGAAAATATGGCAGTTGACGTTGTGTCAGGCGGGGAGCTTTACACGGCTTTTCGTGCAGGCTTTCCTATGGAAAATGTGCACTTTCACGGAAACAATAAGTCACATGACGAAATCGAACTTGCCCTCGACCTTGGCGTAGGTACTTTTATGACAGACAATATCGATGAGCTGCGCTATCTTAATGAGGCATCAAAAAAGCGTGGTATTGTCCAAAAAATTGTTATGAGAATAACCCCTGGGATTGACACTCATACCTACGAAGCGGTGCGCACAGGTCAGGTTGATTCAAAGTTTGGTATCCCGATTGAAACAGGTCAGGCGATGGAGCTTGTAAAAGAAGCTCTATCACTTTCAAATCTTACCCTTGAGGGATTTCACTGTCACGTTGGCTCGCAGGTTTTTGACGAAAAGTCATTTTGTGACAGTGCAGATATAATGGTAAAATTCATCTCTGATGTTAAAAAGGAAACGGGCTTTTTGGCAAAGGTTCTTAACCTTGGCGGTGGCTACGGAGTAAGATATGTTGAAGGCGACCCCTATTTGGATATCGAAGAAAGCATCAGTCTTGTGGGGAGTCACTTAAAAAATCTCTGCAAAGAATATTCTATCCCCATGCCACAGATTTTTATGGAGCCGGGAAGAAGTATTGTTGCAGATGCCGGAATTACGCTTTATACAGTTGGAAACGTCAAAACGATTAAAGGTTATAAAAGCTATGTCTCAATAGACGGAGGAATGGCAGATAACCCCCGCTATGCACTCTATGGCTCAAAATACACAGCGCTTATTGCAAACAAGGCAGATAAAGAGGCCAATTTTAAATGCACCATTGCCGGCAAATGTTGTGAAAGCGGTGACCTTATAGGCGAGGATATGCTTCTTTCAGCTCCCGAGTGTGGCGATATTTTAGCAGTGCTTGTAACTGGCGCATATAACTATTCTATGGCATCAAATTATAACAGAATTCCCCGTCCGCCGATTGTTATTATAAAAGACAAAAAATCCAGAATAGCGGTAAAACGCGAAACCTTTGATGATATTATAAAAAACGATATATGAGAGGAAATTCATTATGTTGATATCGATTGCAGGTCTTGTTATTGATGTAAAAAATCGTTACCCCTACTTTCGTGAATTTTGCAAAGGATATGAAGTCGAGGGCAAGAAAGCTGATTTTTCGGTAGAAGTAAGTGACGAGGTTTTAAAAAAAGCAGTTTCAGAAAACCCCGACTATCCTGATGATTACATAGAAAGCCTTGAAATTTACAGAATAATATGCCGAAAGGCGCTTGACTACGATGCAATGCTTATGCACAGTGCTGCGGTAAGCGTTAATAATGAGGCGTTTTTGTTCACCGCAGTAAGCGGAACAGGGAAAACAACTCACATCTCTCTTTGGGAAAAGAAATTCGGGGATGAGATGACAATTATTAACGGAGATAAACCGCTTATAAGAATGATTGATGGAAGATTTTACGCCTGCGGAACTCCCTGGCGCGGGAAAGAGGATTTTGGCGAAAACATAATGATTCCCATTAAAGCAATCTGCGTGCTTGAGCGCGGAAAAGAAAATGAAATCAAAAAAATCCCGCCTGCCGAGGCGATTTCCACAATGCTTGTTCAGACGCTTCGCACAAACGATTTATCTGAAATGGAAAAAATGCTTACCCTTACGGATAAGCTCTTAAAATCAGTTCCATTTTACAGGCTTAAATGCAATATGAATCCGGATGCGGCAGATGTATCTTATAATGGTATGAAATAGATTAGGAAATGGTTAAATTCTCCAGAACGCAAAAAGACAATTACATTTAATATATACCCCGTACTTTAGTGTGCGGGGTGTATTTTTATTTATGTTCAGATTATAAGTTTTTTGTTAAAAATCTCACTTTGTTCGATTTTTTTCTGTCTTTTTGCTACGGGCAAACTTCGCCTCTCGCTGTATACACATACAGCTTCGGGTAACCCAAAGCTTACGCTTTGGCTCAGATTGCCCGTTCTGAAAAATTTTCCCTATTCCCTAAAAAAAATAACCGGTGTACTACACCGGTTATTTCTGTACCTTTTTGCGTTCTGGAGAATTTAACCATTCCCTATAATTTGAAATCTAATGGGTCAAACATTGTAGTATCGAGTCCTCTCGGTCTCGGAGTGCGGTGCGCAAAGGGGTTAAAGGTGTATTTTCTGCAAACACCGCTTTCCTTTACCTCCCCTTTATATTTGCAGATAAACTTTTCATCTTCTTTTTTTAAGTGCTTACAATATCTGCAGCAATCCGTTTCCTTGAGTTTTTTTACAAAAAACATAACAATCTTATCCTAACTTTGAAAGACTTTCTACCACTTTTGCGTACATTTCTTCATATTTAACGCGTTTTTCTTTTTCCTTTTCAACAAGCGCCTGGGGTGCTTTATCCACAAAGCCCTTATTTGAAAGCTTGTTATTTACAAGGTCTATTTCAGACTGAAGGCGTGCTTTTTCTTTTTCGAGACGCTCTCTTTCCTTGTCAATATCTATAAGCTCTTTCATAGGAATAAAGATTTTTGCGCCTTCAACAACTATGCTTACTGCACCCTCGGGAACAGAGCTTTCGTCAGCTGCAACTAAAACATCCTTTGCACCTGCAAGCTTTTCATAAAAGGCAATTCCGCTTTCAAAAAGCTCTTTCTGGTCAGTTACAATTATCATACTTGCCTTTTTAGATAAGCCAACATTCATCTCTGCACGAACATTACGAACGCTCTTAATAGCTTCGCAAATAACCTTCATCTTCTTTTCTTCGTCCTCAAAGCAAAGCTTGTCGGTAAACTCAGGCCATTTGGATGTAACTATCGTTTCCTCACCTGTCGGAAGCGCCATAAATATTTCTTCAGTGATAAATGGCATAAACGGATGCATAAGCTTTAAGATGCCAACAAGCACGTAGCAAAGCGTACGCTGTGCGTCAAGCTTGCTTTCCTCATTTTCACCGTAAAGACGCGGTTTAACAAGCTCAATATACCAGTCGCAGAATTCGTCCCAGATAAAGTCATAGAGATTGCCGAGTGCAATTCCAAGCTCAAAGCCATCAAGATTTTCTGTAACCGATTTTACAACGCTGTTAAAGCGTGAAAGAATCCACTTATCCTCAAGTGCAGGATTTTTGGGAAGTTCACAATCCTCAATTTCAAGATTCATAAGCACAAAGCGTGCCGCATTCCAAATCTTATTTGCAAAGTTTCTGCTGGATTCAACCCTTTCCCAGTAAAAACGCATATCGTTTCCCGGGGAGTTACCTGTTGCAAGAGTAAATCTCAGGGCATCAGCGCCGTATTTATCTATTACTTCGAGCGGGTCAATACCATTTCCAAGCGATTTTGACATCTTTCTTCCCTGACTGTCGCGCACTATACCATGAATGAACACATGCTCAAACGGTGGCTTTTTCGTATGCTCACACGCGCTGAAAATCATACGTGCAACCCAGAAGAATATTATGTCATAACCTGTAACAAGCGTACTTGTCGGATAGTAATAGTCAAGCTCGGGCGTTTTATCGGGCCAGCCAAGTGTTGAAAACGGCCAGAGTGCAGAAGAGAACCACGTATCAAGCACGTCCTCCTCCTGACGCATCTTCTGTCCACACTTCGGGCAAACTGTAACGTCTTCCTTGCTTACTACCATTTCGCCACAGGCATCGCAGTAAAATGCAGGAATTCTGTGTCCCCACCATAACTGACGGCTGATGCACCAGTCATGCACATTTTCCATCCAGTTAAGGTATGTCTTTGTAAATCTTTCGGGAACAAATTTTACCTCACCGTCACGAACAACTCTGATCGCTTCCTCGGCAAGAGGCTTCATCTTTACGAACCACTGATCGCTTAAAAGAGGCTCTACAGTTGTCTTACAACGGTAGCAAGTACCTACATTATGGCCATAGTCCTCAATCTTAATGAGCGCACCACATTCTTCGAGGTCTTTTACGATTTGCTTTCTCGCCTCATAGCGATCCATTCCCTCATACTTTCCGCCGTTTTTATTTATGGTCGCGTCATCATTCATAACATTTATAATCGGAAGGTTATGACGCTGACCAACCTCAAAGTCATTCGGGTCATGTGCAGGAGTAATCTTAACTGCACCTGTTCCGAAGTCCTTTTCAACATATTCATCTGCAACAATCGGGATTTCTCTTCCAACAAGGGGAAGAATACACATTTTACCTACAAGGTCTTTATATTTTTCATCCTCAGGATGAACTGCGATCGCAGTATCGCCAAGGAGCGTTTCAGGTCTTGTAGTTGCAATTTCAATATATCCGTCAGCGTCCTTAATCTTATAACGGATATGCCAGAAATGCCCCGGCTGATCCTCATACTCAACTTCTGCATCTGAAAGCGCAGTCAAACAGCTTGGGCACCAGTTTATAATTTTGTTTCCTTTATAAATAAGTCCCTTTTCGTAGAGATTTACAAAAACCTCACGAACAGCCTTTGAGCAACCCTCATCCATAGTAAAGCGTTCTCTGTCCCAGTCGCATGAGCAACCAAGCTTTTTAAGCTGATTTATAATTCTGTCACCGTACTGCTTTTTCCAGTCCCATACTCTCTCAAGAAACTTTTCACGTCCAAGGTCATAACGCGTAAGATTTTCGTTTACGCGTAAGTTTTCTTCAACCTTAATCTGTGTTGCAATTCCTGCGTGGTCAGTTCCCGGAACCCAGAGTGCGCTGTAGCCCTGCATACGTCTGTAACGGATAAGTATATCCTGAAGCGTATCGTCAAGGGCGTGTCCCATATGAAGCTGACCTGTTACATTCGGAGGCGGAATTACAATTGTGTAAGGCTCCTTCTTTGAATCAGGCTCTGCATGAAAATATCCGCCGTCAATCCATTTTTTATAGAGTTTGTCCTCTATTTCTTTAGGATTGTAGGTCTTTTCAATATTTTTCAATTTATATCAATCCTTTCGATATAATTTCCTAATTTTTGGGCTGTATGGACATTTCCATACTATTATATATTACCACACAACAAAATTATTGTCTACCTTTTTTATGCATAAAACGAAAAAATACGCCAATAATAATGACAGTATTTTACAAGGAGTGGGATTTATGAGTGCAAAACGTATATTTGCCTTTGTTTTTTCACTGGCGATATTTATTACTTCAACTTCCCCTGTTTTTGCATTATCAAAGGTAGGCTCACGCGGTGAGGAAGTAAAAAAAATTCAAACCAAGCTTCGTAACTGGGGCTACTACACAGGAAGTGTTGACGGCGTGTACGGATGGCAAACGCAAAATGCCGTCAAAAGCTTTCAGAAAAAGAATGGACTAACTGTAGACGGAGTTGCGGGGGAGCGCACACTTAACGCTATGGGGATTTTTTCTTCCTCCTCATCCTCTCCTAATGAAGCCAGCATCAATCTTCTTGCACGCGTTATAAACGGCGAGGCACGCGGAGAGCCTTACGAAGGGCAGGTCGCAGTCGGCGCAGTCGTTTTAAACAGGGTTGACCACCCGTCTTTTCCCAATTCCATTTCGGGCGTTGTATATCAAAAGGGCGCCTTCACTGCTGTTGATGACGGCCAGATTAATGCCGAAATGTATGCAAGCAGTCACCGTGCCGCACGTGATGCACTAAACGGTTGGGATCCTACCGGTGGTGCAATCTACTACTACAATCCCAAAACCGCCACAAACCAGTGGATTCGCACAAGAGAAATTATCTGCACAATCGGCAGACACGTATTTTGTAACTAAATTTCAAAATAATGTATTAAATGTTAAAAACCTCCCCATAATAGAATTATATCTATTTTGGGGAGGTTTCTTATGAAAGAAAAAGTTTTCGGCGTTCTTCAACGTGTCGGGCGTTCATTTATGCTTCCGATTGCACTTTTACCCGTAGCAGGACTACTCCTTGGTATCGGAAGCTCTTTTACAAACCCAACCACGCTTGAAGCGTATAACCTTACAAACATAATCCGTGAGGGCGGATTTCTCTACACCATCCTTGATATAATGGCAAAAACGGGCAGTGTCGTCTTTGATAACCTACCGCTGCTCTTTGCCGTTGGCGTAAGTATCGGCATGGCAAAAAAAGAAAAGGAGGTTGCCGCCCTTTCAGGCGCTATTGGCTACCTTGTTATGAATGCGGCAATCAGCACCCTTATCGCCGCTAAAGGCGGAATTGAGGCCTTTGGCGAAAACACAATTACAACTTCTCTTGGAATAACCACACTTCAGATGGGTGTTTTCGGTGGTATTATAGTCGGTCTTGGCGTTGGTGCACTTCATAACAAATTCTACACTATTAAGCTTCCCACAAGTCTTTCGTTTTTTGGCGGGACAAGGTTTGTACCTATAATTACAAGTATAGTCTATCTCTTGGTGGGCGTAGCAATGTTCTTCCTCTGGCCCATAGTTCAAGGTGGAATTTCAAAGCTTGGCGCACTTGTCCTTAATTCAGGCTATATCGGAACGTGGATATATGGAATTATAGAACGTGCACTTATCCCCTTTGGCCTTCACCACGTTTTTTATATGCCGTTCTGGCAAACACAGCTTGGCGGCGAGGCACTTATTGACGGCACGCTTGTTTCTGGCGCGCAGAACATCTTTTTTGCAGAGCTTGCCTCAAAATCCACCGAGGTCTTTTCAGTATCTGCAACACGCTTTATGTCAGGCAAATTCCCATTTATGATATTCGGTCTTCCTGCAGCAGCCTTTGCTATGTATAAATGCGCGCATGATGAAAAGAAAAAAGCAGTCGGCGGACTACTTCTTTCTGCATCTCTCACCTCAATGCTCACAGGTATTACGGAGCCGATTGAGTTTACCTTTTTATTTGTTGCGCCAATAATGTACGCCGTCCACTGCGTTTTAGCGGGGCTTTCCTATATGCTTATGCATATACTCCGTGTCGGCGTGGGAATGACGTTCTCTGGCGGAATTATTGACCTTACCCTTTTTGGTATACTTCAGGGAAATGACAAAACGAACTGGATATACATTGTTATTGTGGGCGCAGTATATGCAATCCTCTATTACGCAGTTTTTTATACAATGATTACAAAGCTTGATTTAAAAACTCCGGGGCGCGAGGATACAGATGGCGAAACCCAGCTTTATACAAAGGCAGACTACCTTAAAAAGAAATCGCTTTCTGACTCCGTCAGTCCCCTTATTGTTAAAGGTCTTGGCGGAAAAGAAAACATCCGCGATCTTGACTGCTGTGCAACAAGACTTCGCGTCACAGTTAAAGATTCCTCTCTTGTTACAGAAAAAGCCCTTCGCGAAAGCGGTGCCAGTGGCGTAATTAAAAAAGGTGACGGCGTGCAGATTGTCTATGGCCCGCAGGTTTCAGTTATAAAATCGCGCCTTGATGAATTTCTTGACAATCCTCTTTCCTCGCAAAGTGGCGCTGTTTCGAATGCAGTGGAAAATATTCCCCTTGACATTCCTCTTTCCGAAGAAACCATCTACTCTCCTCTTAACGGCAAAGTAATTTCGCTTTCTCGGGTTTCTGATGACGTCTTTTCTCAAAAAATACTTGGTGACGGGTGCGCCATAATCCCCCAAGAAGGCAAGCTTTACTCTCCTTGCGATGGCACTATCGACTCTGTTTCAGACACTCTTCACGCTGTAAATATTACGTCCGGCGGCGGTGCACAGATTCTCTGCCATATAGGGATTGATACAGTAAGCCTTAAAGGAAAGGGCTTCTCCGCGCACGTTAAAAACGGGCAAAAGGTAAAAAAGGGTGATCTTCTTATAAGCTTTGATATTGAAGAAATCAAAAAGGCAGGACTTTCCACCCAGTCCCCCGTAATTATCTGTAACAGTAATGATTATAAGGGAATTGAGCTTTCTGATAACATAAATGTAAAAGCCGGGGATGCTCTCTTTAAACTAAAATAAAAAGAATGATGGGGAAGGACTCCCCATCATTCTTTTTTATTATTCATACAATTCTGTCTGAATCATTTCAATTTTCTTTACATAACAGCTTCTGTTAGAAGAACCCGTCACTCCAAAGTGTGCGTGAGAATATGCCTGGTCTCTGAATTGTACGCCTGTAAGGTTAACAACCACTGTCTGCCAGGTATTTGTACCCTTGCCTGTTGTCTGGTTAAGCGACATTCCGCTCGCTGCATAAGAACTACTGTCAGGAGTGCCTGGAGGAAGTTCTTTGTTACAGAAAATTCCAATATAGTCGTTATTATCCCAGTAGGTAATCTTTAAGGTAATATTTCTGTCTTCACTGCTGATTTTTGAAAAATCAACCTTAAGTCCAAAATATCCTCCATTAGGTGTTGTAGCACAGTTTACACCTTGATACTCTGCCTCTACACCCTTAATAAAAGATGAGCCGGGAACTGAAAGTGAGCTAATACCATTTTTAGTGCCATTTTCAAAATCAATATAATACATATCAATATTAGTAAATGCACTGCTTGTATTACTCTTACTTTCAAGGTGGTTTGCATCAACGGGAACAACCTTATATTCGTAGGTTACATTACGCTCTGCTGTTGTATCAAGGTAGGTTGCTTCTGTAACTATAGCAAGGGGTTCCGCTCCATTATCTCTGTAAACGGCATAGTACTTAATAGCGTTATTATCATCCTTCGAGTCTGACCAGTTAAGTCTTATACCTCTAACCCTGTTTGCTGCACTAAAGTCTGTAATGTCTGTCGGAGCAGTATTTACAAGTGAAACACCGTTAGCATCCCAAAGGAAATACTTAACCTTTGTTCCCTCGGGCTTGTCAAGATTTGTAATGTTAAATGTGACCGGAGTCATACGCGAAGTTACAGTAATGGTGTCTGTTCCCCTTGCAATAATCTCGCCATTTGAATTAACTGCAACTGCACCAAATGTAAGCTCTCCTAAAATCGGAGTCTCTACGGTAACAGATGCATTTATCTTACCTTCACCTGCAGGAGTTTCTGTGATTTCCCCTATCTCGGACTTAACACTTGAAAGGCCTGTTACAATAATGCTGTACTCTCTTTCTTTAGTAAACTCCCCTACAGTTATGCTTGCAGTAAGTAAAACGTCAACGTCATCCTCACTGCGCACTACAGTTACATAACCTGTCTGGTTATTTACCGCCATTGCACCAACGTTGTCTGTCTGCCAGGAAATCTGGGCATCGTGAAGACCGATTAGCGGAAGGGTAAAGTCCTCCTCAACCATATATGTTGAAGGAACATCAATTACAAGAGCCTCTTTTGCTTCAACTGCTTTTTTATGATCATCATGCTCTTTAACTGTAAGATTATACACATGTGTGTAGTGAACGCCTTCAAGCACTGCCTCTGCAGTAAGTGTAACTTCTTCATCCTCTTCACCGCGGTGAGGAATGATGCTAACTCCGTCTATTGTTTGTGCTACTTCAAGTATTGAGTTGTCGCTACTTGTCCATGAGATAGCAGACTGATTTATTGAGCCTTCTGCGGGAACTTCAAAATCTTCTGTAACGATTCCGCTTATAAGCTGCTCTTCGTCTATTGCAAGAATGTCTTCCTCTCCCATAGCATAGGCAGGGTCATCAATTACATCAAGCTTAATATTATCTATAGTATTAAATGTTTCCTTACCTGTGGTTGAATGTCTTACAACAAGATATGTTGCTACACAGTTTCCGGTAACTTCACTGTAGTTATTAATTCTGAAACTCTGCGATTCTGCAACAACTTCCTCTGCTCCATTCATAATTTTAACTGTGTATGTCTTGTCGCGCCAGTCAAGTGTAAATGTGTAGGTTAAATTATCATCTAAGATATTGCCTGAATGAATCTGGGTTTTTGTTTCTACACCGCTTTCATTTTCGCTTATAGCGTAAATGACTGTTCCTGACCCTGTATTTTCTATTTCCACAGTTGCAACATCATTTTTATCTGCGTCTGCAATACCAACTCTCACTGCGCCCTCTTCACTGTTGTATTCTGTTGAACCAACGGGGTACTCTGTGGGAATTGTCATATCAAAAGTAAGTCTTGCATCACCAAAAAGTTCTGCATTAAAGGGGAAATACATAGCCTTTCTGTCTGTATCAAATTTAGGTTCTCTTTCGTCAAGATTTGTAACTCTTACGCTGCTTACATAAAGTTTTAACGAAGGATCAAGGTTTCTGTTTGCAAAATAGTTTTCCTCTGCATCCAAAACTGCTTTTGTAACTGCGCCAACTCCACCCGAAGAAAGTCGAATCTGGAGGTTGAAGGGATAGCCCTGGTTTATTTCTTTGGTCTTACTAAAGTCTGCATTGTTTACATTAAGCGTCCATGTTGCCCATCTGCCTGTAACAAGGTCATTTGAAGGCATATTTACGCCGACTGTTGCGCCAGTTGTTGTTGTATATGAAGCTGCTATACCCTTTGCACAACCCGCAGCAGGCTCTGTAAGATAATAATCAATCTCAATCCTAAAATTATTTTCATTACTAGCGTAAAGGTTTTTATCCACAAGGAAAAAGCATGAGTTTGTTCTTGTCGCCCAACTATTTGCTCCGGAACCTGTACGGATAAGGAATGTACCTATCATGGTTGCGTTTTTACCTTCATGATTAAAAAATCCTGTAGAAGTATCACCACTATCACCTGTATAAGCAAATGGATATCCGCCTGCCATTACAGGTGTCATTGTACTAATTTTATTGTTAGTATACAAAAAGCTTATGCCGTGACTGTTTTTACTTCCGTTTATCACATTCCTGGAAGATATATCAGTAAAAGTCTGATTATTGAAACTGTCTGACTTAACGGAAAGTGCCTCATCCTCCACAGTTGCACCGAACTGATAAAAAGGCTCTTTAATATAACCTTCAAGAACACTGTCACTTATAGGCGTTGTAAAATCCTGCGTATATACATTACGCCAGGAGTCTGCTTCTGCACCAACAACCATCCCGACACATAATGCGAGTATCAGTGATGATAATAGTGCTTTTATAAATATATTTTTTATTTTTTTCATATTTCTCACCTTATACCCTCATCTATTATCTTAATATTATCATAATGTCATTTGCCTGATTTCTCTTACGATTTATAAGAATCATCATATCATCTGACTGCGGAATAAATGTACCATCGGTCTCCGGTGCCTGATTGGGCGCAATGTCTACAGGATGAAGCTTTGTAATCTCCTCTGTACGTGCATCATATACAATTACTGGAATAACAGTAAGTGTAGAGAATCCTGTTGGGTAAACCTTTCCGTAGGTACTCACAAGCTCATCAGGAGTAAGAACAGATATAGAAGTCTCACCTACAGAGTAAATATATGAGAAAACCATATTATCCAGAGAGTTTACTGTTCCGGATATTACTGGACTGGTTGTTTCTAAAACATTTATATTATAGTCTCTCTTAACTTCGTTAATCTTATTTCCACGGAATACAAATTTTACTATATCGCCTTTTTTAAGATCATCGGGGATTATGCCTTCTTCATATTCGGCATATTCTGTCCAAGTACCGGCCAGATATCCGCATACATGTTTTACAAATTCTCCATCAATCTTTTTGTATTGAATAGAATCAACCATAAAGGCATTTTGTACAGAGAGTGTTGAAAACTCAACTGTCTGTTCAAGCGAGATAACCGCAGGAACATGTGCCTCATTCGAATCATAAACATTAATGCGTGCACCGTTGAGCTTCAACTGAGTATGAGACATTATTTCGTAGGGTTCTTCCATATCCATACCCTTTAATGTTACAAAGCAGACAGTTGTTCCGTCTATCATATAGCGCTGGTCAATCGGGTAAACACCGTCAGTGGGGCTTGAGGTGTTACTGGTAGAAATGTAGTCAAGTGAGAATCTTCCCATGTGGTGTCCCCACTCGTTACTTGTATTATCGTAAGGGAATTCCCATTCCGCAATTTCACCGTCTGAATTAAGCGTTATGCGAATAACCTGCGGTAAAACTGTTCCTCCTACTAATCCATCCTTCCAAAGACGGGTATCATTGTATACTTCCATACCTGTAGCATTTCTGCTTGTATCATTTTCAAGAAGCTTAATCTTCTTTTTGGATTTCGCAGTTATAAAGTTTCCATTTGTAAGCAAAACCCTAAAGTATGCGCTTCCATCTTCAGCAAATGTATCTGTATTGGGTGCTGCCTTTATAACATAAGCGTATTCAAGGATTCCGTCACCCTGCTCCTGAATCTCTGCAATGTTACCTTCCCTGTCAAGATAATAGAAATACATTTTTCCTATTCTGGGGTCTATTTTCTTATACTTTGTTGTGTCAAGGTTTTCATAGTTTGGCGCATACTGATATGAGCCACTTTCAAACTTAAGAGTTGTCTTGCCGTCCTTCACACTTGCCCCAACAAGCTTTTCTCTTCCTGACTCTCTATTTACATAGATAACAATGTTTTTCTTGCTTCTGTCAGCAATGTATGTAATAAGTGTATCCTTGCCAATTTCAGAAACTGTTATCTCTTTTCCACCATCAATAATCAAAACATTATCGTATTCGGGGAGATTAATATCCTCGTTGTATTTATTTGCAACGTGAGGTCCGATAATTGAAGCGTCTGTAATAAACGCGTTTTTGTGTTCTTCAACAATAACAAGGTCATACTTTTTGTCATTAGTATTTTCAACAAGGCGGATATTACCCATCTCGGGTTTAATGTCATCTATAGTATAGCTGTTAACAAGGGTATTGTTGTAAATAACGCTTGCATAGGCAGAAATCTCAAGCTCAACTGCCTTTTTTCCACTCTTGTAAACAACTGTATCAATATCATATTTGGCGTTATCGCGGTCAAGCATTGAAGCCTTAATATCTATCATATTGTTTTTGCTTGATGCACAAGCCCACATAAGTATATCATTTCCGTTTTCCTTTTCATAGAAAAACTGAACCTGAAGTCCTACAAGACCTGTCAAGTCGCATCCTGACAAAATATATTCCTTACCATTTATAACAGCTGCCTTGTCAGGAGCTTCATAACTGATAATCGAAACAATACCATTGCTCTGCAAAATTCCCTCGCCATAGTAGAGGTTGTGATTAGCCTCAAAAAGAGTTTTTGCACTTGAGCTGGCATACACAACATCACCGTCTGTCTCATAAAATGCCGGTTCAAACATCTTTGTGATACCTGCGTTGTAAAGAAGTTTTACAGCCTTCTCTGCAGTAAGCGGAGCATCTACATTCCCGATCTGGATGCCCTCACAAAGCTCAAGCTTCTGGGCCAATGCAATGTATCCATCCATCCCATTTCCATACTTATGGACTACATATTCTCTGTAACCCAAGATGTCAAGTATAATCTTAACTGCCTGCTTGTATGTGATATATGCTTCGGGCGAAAATGTTTTAGCAGAAGTTCCATTTATAAGTCCTGCCTCATAGAAATACTGAATTTCATCTTTGTATAAATTTTCTGCCGTTACATCATTAAAGTAAATCTCTTCGGGGCTATACTCTGCCTCACTAAAGCCTGCAACCTTAAAAAGATTGCCGACAAACTGTGCCCTTGTAATTTTGCTATCGTTGTTTAAAATCGCTATATCCTCTCCGATAAAACCAAAAGCCTTAAGTGCATTAAATTCTTCTGATGAGAGGGGAACTGAAACTTTAGTTGTTTCAGTATTTGCCTGCGCCATTATACTAAATCCTGAAAGGATAACTGATAATGACAAGAATAATGCTAATATTTTTTTACTTATTTTCATATTATATCTCTCCTTTTCATTATCAGATAAGTTCTCTTATCAAGAAAATTATTTTTGCTGCCTGCGCACGGGTAAGTGCATCCTTGGGTTTAAAGTTTCCGCCTTCAAATCCGTTTAAGATGTTAAGAGTAACAAGCTCATCAATACTTTCCCTTGCATAATCACTCATAGAAGCATCGTCATAAAACTTTAAAACATTTGATGTATCGGGGATTGATACATTAAATCTCTTAAGCACTCTTGAAGCAATAACTGCAACATCCTCACGCGAAATGCTTGTTCCTTTTCCAAAGGCGCTTTCTGTAACGCCGTTAACAAGACCTTCCTTCTTTGCTGATGCCACATATTTATAAAACCAATCTGTTTTTGAAACGTCTTTAAAATCAACCTCTGCAGCTTCACTGTAAAGTCCGGTTCCTGCAATTATCATTTTAACAAATTCTTCTCTGTTTACTTTCTTTTCAGGAAGGAAGGTTCCGTCCGTATATCCGTCTATAATTCCTGCAAGGCTGAGCTCATTGATATATGCATAAGCCCAGTGGCTATTATCGCAGTCTTTAAATGTGCCTGCCGGCATCGGAGTAACTACTGTTTCTCCACCTAAAGTTCCGGGGTCAAGCGGGGCTGAAGGTCCCGGTCCCGGGCCTGGTCCGGGGCCTGGGTCCTGACCGATGCTTCCGCTTACAACTTCAACTGCAGCGTCAAACGCTTCCTTTATTTTCTGGGCTGAAACAAACCCCTTGTCGTAAAGCTGACGAACAACCTTTTCCATATTTGCAGGTGAAAAATCCTTATATATTAAATAGGAAGAAACTGAACCAAAGTCATCATAATATACAGGTATTTTTGACAAAAGGGTTTCCTGGTCTGAGTTATTTATAACTGCCATAACGCGGTATTCGATAAGCGCATTTTTAACAAGCTCTGTATTCTCAATTTTTACGCCGTTGTAGTTATCCTTATTTGCTAAAATCTGAGTGTAGATATAGTCTTTATATAACTCGTAATCTGCATCTGTAACATCAAAGCCGATTACGTCAGCGTTTGCTTCAACCTTTTCTATAAGGCCTGCCTTTGTTGAATCAGTTTCGTGAAGATAAACGACAACGTCCGACTTTTTGTATGCATCTCTTACTTCGTCAAGATTTGCAAATGCACCTTCGTAGTCTGCATCACGAACTGATAAGAACGCAGTCATAAGCTTTTCCAAAAGTGCAGGATTATCTGTAATCGAAATCTGAAGGGTATCCTTACCTTCTGTAAGAAGTGTGCCTGCCTCACTCCATGTGGTTGCGGCGTTTATTCTTGAAAGAAGATTTCCGGCAACGGAAGGCTTTTTGATTGTAACAGTCTGCTCTTCATTGCAGATATCTGACCTGTATCCGCTGCCCTGAATTCTGATAACGTATCTGCCGTCAGCTTCACCAAGAGTTTCTGTAATGGCAAACTTAACCTCCCCTTCTTTACCGGGAGCCATCGTATCCTCCCAAATTCTCACATAGTCACTAAAGGAGGGTGTGCCCACAACACTTGCGGGGTACATTACCACAGAAACCACCTGATTGTAATCGGCAGGAGATTTAAAACCTATAACAAGCTGATTGTTTGTGTAATCAGCACGCCAGCTCATATTCATTGTAGCTGTCTCTCCGTCTGCAAAAGCAATTACGCCTGACAGTGCAATGCATAAAAGACAGCAAATAATACTTCTAATTACCTTTTTCATATTACTTTTCCACCTTTTCTACCTTTATGTTCGCGATATATATTCTACTTGCCCCGCTGACAAATTTGATATCACTTTCAAATTTGCCAACGCTTTCCATATTCCCATCAATTTCGAGCGTCATTGTTTTCCACTTATTTGTGCCTCTTCTTCTGATACTCTCTGTTCCATTATACCTCAGGTGCAATTCGTTTTCGTGGGTTACACCCAGTGTATAATTGAATATAATCGATTCTTTTCCATTGTCGAAATAATCAAAGGTAACTCTTACCCTGTCATTTGTTGTATCTGCAATTTCAGGATTAACAGAAAGGAAAATTTCCTTTCCTCCTTTTGCGCTAAGTGCGTTAACTCCCTTGTAATTAACTGCTTCGGACTCGCACTCGAGCGTTTCAAAGCTTACGCGTTCAACATATTCGTTAACCTTATATCTTCCGCCTTTGGCTACCTCATTTTTAACAATTTCAGTAAAGTCATACCACGCAACACCAAGCACTCCCTTGCGGACATATCCCCAGCTGAGCATGTTGTTTCCTTCTCCGTAAGATACCTGTGCATGCGCGTGATACGGATGGCTCCTTAAATCCTGACACCTTGTTATATTGAATAACTGATGCGTTTTAAGGTTAAAAAGTGAAATCCAGTTGCCGTCTGATGCAGCCCACACATCGTCATCCTTCGGGAAACAATGGTTAATATTAATGAAGGATGCCTTCGGGTAATTTGTATACTCAAACTGCTGGCGATGCGACCCGTCCTTATTTAAACGCATTATGCCATTACCCGTCTCACCGCTGGATACAAAATACATATACTCGCCGTTCGCGGACCAGTTTTCGTGTGTTGCACCGTTTATGGTTTTATCACCTTTTTGTCCTGTAATAAAGTGGATATTTTCACCTGTTTTAAGATTGAATATGTTTAAACGGTCGAAGATTTGTGTATATGCATATCCGCCTGTAGTATTTGCCTCATGACAGAAGAAAATAAGTTCAGGATAAACGGGGTTTGGCTGGAAGTGTCCGATACCTCCCTTTATCGGTTCGGGGAATCTATAGTAATTTACCCAATAGTTATGGTCGGGAACACCCGGCACATTTCCTTCCTCTATAAAGAAGGTAACAACCGTGTAGAGTCCGTCAGAATAATTCTTTGCAGGATTAGGGTTGCCAAGTACATTGTATTTGTCACCGAAGTTACCTGTCATCCATTTACCATCATTTGAGACAGTATAGTTTGCAAGCGTAATTCCTTCAGGGAAGGTGTATACAACCTTACTCTTATACTCTGGGTCCTTTGGGTCAATCTTATTCAGCGTCTTATATTTTCCCATAGTCCCGATGTAGTATATATACCCGTCTCTTCCTACTACGCCATCAAGCGCATTTGTTGAAGCTTCACCCTTTGCGATATATCTAAGCATCTGGGTTTCAGTATTGTAAACATATATGTAACCTTTCTCTGTTCCGCAAAGAAAGCTCTTTCCGTCAGGAAGCCATTGTTGCTCTGTAAGATACGGGCGATACATCATTGCTCCGAAGAAGTTTATATATTTAAATGTTCTGCCTGTTAAATTATCGGTAATAACTTCATACGGCAAGTAGTTTTCATTAACATAGTAAACTGCAGACAGGTAATCATGTCCTATCTCACCAACTTGTCTGTCTCCAAAGCATCCGCTGTTATACATTTTTAAAATGTAGGGGTTGTTGGGAGAAATGTCGAAATCAAGTATGCTATACAAAAGAGAGCAAAGATTATAGTATGTAGCAACTGCACCGTCATTCATAAAATAACTCTGGTCATTTATAAGCCCAATCGAAAGTGCAAAGTCCACAATGTTTTCCACACCGTCATACCTGGTCTCCGCCATGTCGAAAAAGAGCTTCAGAAGTTCTCCTTGCGTCATGGTCTGGTTTTTTGTTTCCTGGGGAGGAACCGTGTTTTTCAGTCCATACTTAACTGCCCATGTCAATATATCATATTTGGTTGCAGGCTTATAGAAGTTTGCTGAAGTGAATATGCTGTCAGCGTCAGTAACTATCTTATATCTCTTAAGCTCACGTATCCTTTCAACATGAAGAGATCTTAACTGGGGCACTGTACCTTCGCGTCTGTGCTTTGAAAGATTGGCAATCTCAACCTTTCTGAAGGCATTATATGCACCGTTTACAATTCTGAACGTTGCGCCGTTTTCATATCCGCCAACCTTAACGTCATACGCAAACACAGTTTTTGCAGCCCAGTGCGCTGCACCTGCGGGCTTTATAAGGTCTACAAGGAAAATTTCACCGTTTTCCTTTACATACTCAATCTTAAGCGGACCCTCATCAGGACCGAAAGAGTAGTAAACCAAAGTGAACATGAACTCATTGTCGCCCTCTTCATAAAAAGGCTTGTTGATAGTTATGTAAGTTGTGTTTGGTCTGTACTGCTTTCTTGCAGCTAATCCGTCAAGAATAACATGCTCATTGTAATTCGGGTCATTCGTATCAGTTATCCCAAGCGAAACACCGTCAATGAAGGATGCATCTCTGCTCACTAAATCCCCGTAAAAAGTAACGTAAGCACTGTCAGGCGCAATGTATGCAAACTGCTCTTCCTCGGCTGCTTTAACAACATTAAGCGTTCCGGGAAGAATGCTTACCACCATTACCAGAGAAATGAGCATCGACAATATTCTGGCTTTTTTCATAATTTTCCTTCCTTTCATCTATTTTGAAATTTTAATTAAAATACTTTACTTTACCCCTCTAAATACAATATTCTTTTTCACATTTTAAAGATAGTAAAACTTTTCTCTTAAAATTAGTAAAATTGTACTCGTTTTTCCTAATTCTCCACTCATTATGTCTTTTATGTAAAAAAAGGTTTTCTCCCAGTATCATCCATTTTTTCCCTTGATTTTCCATTACAAAAAGACGAGTGGCGATAAAAGGGGTACTTTCGTGTTAATCCTATCATAATTCAGAAAAAAAGTCAAGCATTTTGCGCACATTTTCTCCGTGATTTTGGTGTTTTTTTGTGCTTCTTGACAAATATGGGAAATTGCTATAAAATTAAGCTCGGGAGTGATTAAAATGCAAAGACGCGATAAACATAACTACTACCTTGATATTGCCTCAACAGTCCTTGAAAGAGGGACCTGTTTAAGGCGAAATTACGGGTCTATCATAGTAAAAAATGATGAAATTATTTCTACGGGCTACACAGGCGCCCCGCGCGGAAGGAAAAACTGTCTTGACCTTGGCTTTTGCAGGCGTGAAAAGCTGCAGGTACCAAGAGGGGAACGCTATGAGCTTTGCAGAAGTGTGCATAGCGAGGCGAACGCCATCATAAGCGCTCCGAGGCGCGATATGATAGGCGCAACGCTTTATCTTGCGGGGAAAGATGCCAAGACAAATGAGTACGTTCCCAACGCCACAAGCTGCGCTATGTGCAAGCGCCACATAATAAATGCAGGCATAGAAAAAGTGGTTGTCCGTTTAGGTGATGATGAATATAAGGTAATAGATGTTGAGTCAGAATGGATAGATAATGACGACAGCCTGTCAGATCAATTAGGATATTAAAAACAAAAAGGTGATGCGAACAGTTAGTTCGCATCACCTTTTTTAATTCTGCATTTTGCATTTACTTTGATACTCTTTCTTTTGTTTCCTTCTGGATTTTTTCAATAAATTCTGAAAGCGACATTTCTGTTGTTTCACCCGTGTCACGGTTACGGACTGAAACAGTGCCTTTTTCCGCTTCGTTAGCGCCTAAAATAAGCATATACGGGATTCTTTCCTCCTGCTGTGCCTGACGGATTTTGTATCCGATTTTTTCATTTCTTGTATCAATCTGTGCGCGTATTTTGGCGCTTCTTATTGCCTCATACACTTCTTGTGAGTAATCCGCCGTTTTTTCAGAAACGGGAAGCACCTTAACCTGAACAGGCGCAAGCCATGCGGGGAATTTACCTGCATAATGCTCTGTAATAATACCAATAAATCTTTCGATTGAGCCGAATGCCACGCGGTGAATCATAATCGGGCGTTGCTTCTTACCATTTTCATCAATATACTCAAGATCAAAGTTAAGGGGCATCTGGAAGTCAAGCTGAATTGTTCCGCACTGCCATGTTCTTCCGATACTGTCGCGAAGGTGGAAGTCAATCTTCGGGCCGTAGAACGCGCCGTCACCCTCGTTTAAAATATAGTCAAGGCCAAGCTGTTCGAGCGCACTCTTAAGGCCATTTGTAGCTGCTTCCCAGTCTTCGTCACTTCCCATACTGTCGTCAGGGCGTGTTGAAAGCTCCACAAAATACTCAAACCCGAATTTTTCGTAAACCTCATTTATAAGATGCACAACACCCATTATTTCGTCTGTAATCTGGTCTTTCCTCATAAAGATGTGCGCATCATCCTGCGTAAAGCAACGAACTCTGAAAAGTCCGTGAAGCGCACCGCGAAGCTCATGGCGGTGAACAAGACCAAGCTCGCCAACACGCAGCGGAAGTTCACGGTAGCTATGAGGAACGCTCTTATAAACCATAACTCCACCGGGGCAGTTCATCGGCTTTATGCAGTAATCCTCGTCATCAATTACAGTTCTGTACATATTGTCTTTATAGTGGTCCCAGTGACCGCTTGTTTCCCAAAGGTGCTTATTCATAATAAGCGGGGTTGAAACCTCAACATAGTTACTTCTATAGTGAATGTCACGCCAGTAATCGATAAGGGCATTTTTGATTGCCATGCCGTTAGGCATAAAGAACGGAAATCCTGGGCCTTCTTCGCACATCATAAAGAGGTTCATTTCCTTGCCTATCTTTCTGTGGTCACGCTTTGCAGCTTCTTCAAGGAGCTTAAGGTGTTCGTCAAGCTCTTCTTTTGTCGCAAAGGCAATACCGTTAATTCTTGTGAGCATTTTGTTGCTCTTTTCGCCCTTCCAGTATGCACCTGACTGCTGTGTCACCTTAAATGCCTTGAGCGCCTTTGTGTAAGTAAGATGCGGGCCAACGCACATATCAATGTAGTCTCCCTGCTGATAAAAGCTTATCGTAGCATCCTCGGGAAGGTCATCAATATGCTCAAGTTTATACATTTCGCGTCTTTCTTCCATAAGCTTTTTTGCTTCTTCTCTGGGAAGTGTAAATGTCTTAATCGGCAGATTTTCCTTCGTAATCTTTTTCATTTCTGCCTCAATTTTTTCAAGGTCTTCATCCGTAAGCTTTGTGTCGCCCAAATCAACGTCATAGAAAAATCCGTTTTCTGTCGCAGGACCAAACGCAAAGTCTGCATGCGGATAAAGGCGCTTTATTGCCTGCGCCATAATGTGTGCAGCCGTATGTCGTATAATATGAAGCTCTTCTGAAGCTTCACACTCACGCACAATGCCGTCATTGTAAATAACTTTCACCTTAATCATTCCTTTTATATAAAATAAAAACACCCTTAACAACGTAAAAACGCATTAAGGGTGCAAATTTTTGCACGGTTCCACCTTAATTTTAACTTTAGGGGCTAATCCCTTTTCCGTTAACGCAGGCTCACGGCACGGCTTACTGTTATTTCTGCCGCGCAGCTCCGGAATGGTCTTCACCAAAACGCTGTACAGGTCGCTTCCAGCAAATGCGCCCCTCTCTCTTATACCCGCATTAAGGTTACTCTTTCCTTCATTGCTATTAGCTAAATTATAGCACACATATTTTTCTTCGTCAAGATTAAAATTACTAAATTCGTTTACACTCTCGAAAGCTTCGCGCAACTTTCTGTATGGCAGGTCTGCGGAAACTGGTCAAAAACCGTCACTTCTTCTATTTTATAGGAATCCTTGCAAAGAATTTTTAAGTCACGCGCCATGGTTGCCGAGTCGCACGAAACGTAAATTATGCTTTCCGGCTTTGCTTTTATAACTGCATCTAAAAGCGAAGCTTCACAGCCTTTTCTCGGCGGGTCTAAAACCACAATGTCGGGCTTTTTCCCCTCCCTTAAAAGCCTTGGCATAACGTCTTCACTTTTCCCGCAGAAAAACTCCGTATTCTCCATATTGTTAAGTCTTGCATTTTCCTTTGCACCTTCTATCGCCTCGGGCACAACCTCTATTCCAACAACTTCTTTTACATATTTTGCAAGATAAAGTCCTATCGTTCCGCTGCCGCAATAAAGGTCAAACACAACCTTTTCCTTTTTACCCTTGCAGTAAGAGAGTACCTTATCATAAAGAAGCTTTGTAGTGTAAGGATTTACCTGATAAAAGCTTTTGTAATGCACTTTATACTTAACATCCCCTACACTGTCGTAGATGTAATCTCTCCCCAAAACAGTCTTATCTTTTTCACCGTAGATTGTATTTGTTATTATATCATTATAATTTTCAACAACGCCCTTTATAAAAGGAAATCTGTCGCAAAGCGCCTTGGCAAGCCCATCAATCCCTTTAATCGGCTTTGCGCATACCAAAACCACCACTGCCTCATCTTTTCCTGCGCGCATGCAGATTTTACGAAGTGTTCCCCTTGCGCTTACTTCATCAAAAGCTAAAACCCTGTTTTCATTTGCCCAATCCGTTATAAAATTCACAGCCTCGGTTGTGCGGCTGTCTGCCAGACGGCAATCTCTTGTCGGGATTACTCTGTGAGAACGCGGCGCATAGAATCCTGCCACAATTTTCCCGTTTTCCTCACAAACGGGGTAAATTGCCTTATTTCTGTAGTGAAAATTTGGGTCACTTTCCACAACATCGCTAACCTTAAATTCTTCAAACCCACCTATGCGCCTGAGTGCATCCTCGACCTTTTTTCTTTTAAACTCAATCTGCGCGTCATACTTTATATGCTGAAGGTCACATCCCCCGCATTTTGAAGAGAGCGGGCATTTCTCCTCTCCTCTTAGGGAAGATGGCTCGATAACGCGTAAAAGCTTTCCGTATCCAAAATTCTTGTTTTCCTTAACAATCAGAATTTCTGCCGTATCCCCCACAACTGCACCCGGCACAAAAACCGTATATCCATCAATTTTAGCAATGCCGTTTCCCTCGGAGGAAAACGCGGTTATACTCACTGTGTGAGTTGTATTTTTGTACATTTATTACTGTTCCTTTCAAGAGAAAGCACTCGGTAGGAAATCGGCGCCATCTCGAATTCAAAGCTATCGTTATGCATAATTTTTTGCCCTGTTTCCACATCTGTAGCACTTACTGCGCCAAAACGGTCAAGGCAAAGCCTTATGCTTTCATGTTTATCTGAAGAATTAACTATAACCATTACACTGCCGTCACTACAGTCATTTCCAAATATATCTTTCCCGTTTTCAATACTTCTTAAGTATCCAAAAACTCCCTCATAATAGCAAATCGGTGTAAACTCACCACGTCTTAACGATGGATTATCACTTCTCAAATGTGCAAAAAACGCAGTATGGTCTTTTAGTTCATTTTCCGTGCCTTCCCAGTTAAAAGCAGCTCTGTTAAAGGGGTCGGCAAAGCCGGTCATCCCTATTTCATCTCCGTAATAAATCATTGGCGCCCCGGGAAGTGTCATCTGCAAAGCTATCGCAAGGCGCATTCTTCTTTTTGCAAGAGAAAGGTTTTCAGGTGAAATAACATAACTATTTTGCTCTTCCCTTGTCATCCCCCTAAAATCAGGCGCACCTGAAAGCACAGTCATTGCGCGCGCCTCGTCATGCGATGAAATAAGGTTCATTGAGGCAAAAAGTGCCTCTTTTGGATAATTTTCCATAAGCGAGCCAAGCCGTTCATTAAATAGCACAGCATCACCGCCTGTTAAAAATTCAAGTATCGCGCGCCTTGTTACATAATTCATAACGCCATCAAGCTCGCGCCCGTAGAAAAATTTTCTTCTTTCGGAGTAGCTTATTTTATTACTTGCATCTTCCCATACCTCTCCGATTAAAAGGGCGTCTTCTTTTTCTTCCTTAAGTGCTTTTCGTAATCTTTCAATAAATTCATCGGGAAGCTCATCCGCCACGTCAAGGCGCCATCCGTCAGCACCAAGCCTTATCCACTTTTTTATAATGGAGTTTTTATTTTCTATAATATAGTCAATATAATTTTCGTCAAGCTCACGCACATTCGGAAGCGTGTCAAATCCCCACCACGAATCGTATTTTTCTGGGTAACTCCCAAAGCTGTACCACGAAAAATATGGTGACTCCTTTGACTGATATGCGCCAAGTGAGTTAAAATTTCCAAACTTATTAAAATACTTACTGTCAGCACCCGTATGACTAAAAACCCCGTCTAAAATCACGCGTATTCCCATTTTGTGTGCTTTTTTGCAAAGCCTTTCAAAATCCTCATTTGTGCCAAGTGTTTCGTCAACATTTTCGTAGTCAGAAGTATCATATCTATGGTTTGAAAACGCCTTAAAAATAGGATTTAAGTATATCGCCGTAACACCAAGGTCTTTAATGTAATCAAGCTTTTCTTCTATCCCGCAAAGCGTCCCTCCGAAAAAGTCGTTTGAAAGATACTCCCCGCCAAACTGTTCTTTCTTATAAAACGGTGTACTCCCCCACTCACGCTTTATTCCATGGAAAGGGGTATCTCCGCTACGGAAAAACCTGTCTGGAAAAATCTGATATATAACGGCATCCTTCATCCACTCGGGCGTTTTAAATTCCTTTTCATAAACGGTTATTTGAAAACGGTTTTCAGGCGTATAGTCGTAGGTCTCACTCTGTCCGCCAAGTTGCCTTTTGTTATTTCCGCAGTACAAAACCATTCCGTCAGCCGTTACTTTAAAACAATAAAAAATAACCCCTGATTTTTCGGGCGCCTCTATAGTGCATTCATAGAGCCTTTGACCATTTATTTCCTCGCGGTAATCCATCTTTACCAAAGTCTCACCCACAATGCACTCCACCCTTTGGGGGATAGATATTGAGCCAACAAGCACGCGAAGGCATATCCTTGTATTTACCGTAACCGCCCCGTATGGATTTCTATATATAGTTTTCCTTGAGTTATGCTCTAAATACAAACTGCTCGCCTCCTACAGATAAGTATACATAAACAGCGCCCAAATGTCAAAATAATTCTCTTGTAAAATGCCCCCTTTTATTATATAATAAACGTAGTATGTAGTTGAAAGGAAAAGAAAATGAACACTCTTTTACTTACTGTTCCTACATTTTTTGGGACTGAATCTATTGTCGCGCACGGCATCCGTACACTTGGCTATGAGGTGGCGGAGGTTAGCGACGGCAAGGTTACCTTTGAAGGTGATTTGGAGGCGATTAGCCTATCTAATGTATTCTTGCGCGCGGGTGAGCGTGTTCTTATAAAGCTTGCGGAGTTTAAAGCAACCACCTTTGAGGAGCTTTTTGAGGGTGTTTATGCTATAGACTGGCAGGATTTTGTGCAAAGCGACTGTGCCTTCCCCGTTAAGGGAAACTCGCTTAAAAGCACACTTTCAAGCGTTCCTGCCTGCACAAGCATTGTAAAACGCGCCGTTGTAAAAAAGCTTTCTTCAAAGTATGGCATAGAACACTTTGAAGAAACGGGTCCGATGATGAGAATTCAGTTTTCCCTTCTTCGCGACATTGCAACCATCTACCTCGACACAACGGGCGACCCTCTTTATAAAAGGGGGTACCGCGAAAAAGGCGTTGTTGCGCCAATGCGTGAAACGCTTGCCTTTTGTATGATTGATATTACAAGATGGCGTGGTGACAGGCCTTTTATCGACCCGTTTTGCGGAAGCGGCACAATTCCTATTGAAGCAGCTCTTTATGCAAAAAATATTGCCCCGGGAATAAACCGCCGTTTTGCCTCGGAATCCTGGCGCATTATGAAAGAGGGGTATTTTTCGGACGCTCGTGAGGAAGCGCGCGAAAACGTAAATTCTGACCTTATTCCCCGCATTTATGCTTCAGACATTGACCCCGAGGCAGTCAAAATTGCACGCGCAAATGCTAAAAAAGCAGGGGTTCTCGACTATATTGAATTTTCTTGCTGTGATGTAAGTGATGCCCCTCTCTTTTCGGAAAAGGGCGTCTTAGTCACCAATCCCCCTTATGGTGAGAGGCTTCTTGACCGTAAGGAATGTGAGAAGCTTTATAAAAAAATGGGCGAAAAATTTTCGCCTTATGAAAATATCGGCAAATACATTCTTACAAGCCATGAGGAGTTTGAAAAGTTTTACGGGCGTGACGCCGACAAAAAAAGAAAACTCTACAACGGAATGTTAAAGTGTAATTTATATCAGTATTTTAAATAATTTCGCGCATATCCTTTATTGAGGTGAGCGTGGTGAATAAACCTATATTAAAAGAAAAATTTAAAAAATCGGCAATGTCTTTTTTATATCGTTTGATTGTATGTGTATGCATTTTTGGAGTTTTATTTATCTTCAAACACTTTTCTCCACCTCTTTGGGGAAAAGTGAGGAATGTATTTCTTGAAAGCATTGATATATCAAAGGTGACAGCGCATCTCGGCGCATTTATAAAAGAGATTTTGCCATTTTGAAGGGACGTTTACTTTGATTAACAATCTTGATAAAATTTTAAAAAGAGTGCAAAAGGCAACTCACTATACAGGCGGGGAGCTAAACAGCGTTATAAAAGACCCCGAAAAGGTTTCGATAAGATACGCCTTTGCCTTTCCTGATGTTTATGAGGTCGGGATGAGTCATCTCGGCATAAAAATTCTTTATAACGTGTTAAACGCGCGCGAGGATACTTATTGCGAACGCGTTTTTTCGCCGTGGATTGATATGGAGGAACAAATGCGTAAAGAGGGCGTGCCCCTTTTCACAAACGAAACGCATACAGAGGTAAAAAAGTTTGATTTCCTTGGCGTTACGCTTCAGTACGAAATGTGCTACACCACCATTTTAAATATGCTGTCCCTTGCAAATATCCCTCTTAAAAGCTGTGATCGTGGCGAAGATGACCCGTTTGTAAACGGTGGCGGTCCCTGTGCTTATAATCCTGAACCCCTTGCCGATATTTTTGACTTTTTCACCATGGGCGAGGGAGAAGAAGTAATAAATGAGCTTATGGATGAATATATAGAGTGGAAAAAAAGCGGTGGAACGCGCAAGGATTACCTTCGCCGTATTGCAAAGATAGAGGGGATTTACGTTCCGTCCTTCTATGATGTGGAGTACAATGACGATAGTACAATTAAAAGCGTTACTCCCAACACTCACGAGGCAAAGCCCCGCATCAAAAAGCGCATTATTTCGGACATTGACAAGGTTTTATATCCCGATAAATTCATTGTCCCCTTTTCAAGCATTGTTCATGACAGGGCAAATATTGAGGTTTTCCGCGGATGCATTCGCGGTTGCAGGTTTTGTCAGGCAGGTATGATTTACAGACCTGTGCGCGAAAAAAGTCCCTCCACTCTTACTTGTGATGCTGTAAATCTTATAGACTCAACGGGCTATGAGGAAATAGGTCTTTCAAGCCTTTCTACAAGTGATTACACTCATCTCCCCTCCCTTATGGACAAGCTTTTGCGTATTACAGAGGATAAAAAGGTAAGCCTTTCGCTTCCGTCACTTCGCGTTGATAATTTCAGCATTGACCTTATGCAAAAGGTGCAGAAAGTACGAAAAAGCGGTCTTACCTTTGCGCCTGAGGCGGGCAGTCAGCGTCTTCGCGATATAATAAACAAAAACGTCTGTGAGTCTGACCTTATAAATTCAGCCACTCTCGCCTTCGAGGGCGGGTGGCATAACGTAAAGCTCTATTTTATGATAGGTCTTCCCTACGAAAATTATGACGATATAAAAGGAATTGCCGACCTTTCAGAAAAGGTTGTAGAGTGCTTTTATCAAAGCGAAAAAACAAATAAACGTCGTGCTCCTTCCGTAAATATCAGTGTTTCAAGCTTTGTTCCAAAGCCCTTTACTCCGTTTCAGTGGGCAAAGCAAAACACAGTGGAGGAGCTTTCAGAAAAACAAATTTATCTTAAGTCCCAAATTCATAACCGCCACATCAAATACAGCTATCACGAAAGCGATGTAAGTGTTTTAGAGGGGATTTTTGCCCGTGGCGACAGAAGGCTTGGCGCAGTTTTACTCCGTGCGCATGAGCTTGGATGTAAGCTTGACAGCTGGAACGAATGCTTTAATATGGACCTATGGAAGCAGGCATTTTCCGACTGCGGTATCGATATGGCTTTCTACACAAGGGAGAGAAGCTATGATGAAATTCTTCCCTGGGATATTGTCGATATCGGCGTAAGCAAAAAATTTATGATAAACGAAAATGAAAAGGCAAAAAAAGCCCTGCCCACCGCAAACTGCCGTGAAAAATGTTCAGCGTGCGGTGCAAGCGCGCTTTGCACCACAAAGGAAGGATGTGTTTGCTTTGAGTAATTACTTTGTCATTTATGAAAGGGATGCACGTGTTAAATACGTTTCACATCTTGACTTTGTAAGAATGTTCGGTCGTGCTATAAGAAGGGCGCAAATCCCCATCGCATTTTCAGAGGGCTTTAACCCCCATGCACTTTTGACCTTTGCACTGCCACTTCCTGTCGGGCACACAAGCGAGTGCGAAATTCTCGAAATCACTCTTAAAGAGGATATGGCATGTGAAAAAATAACTGACGCTTTAAACAAAGTTTTACCTTTAGGTGTAAGAATAAAAGAAACGCGCGAGGGAAAAAGCGGTCTTAAAAAGCTTTCCTATGCGCTCTACACAGTAAAGGCACAAAATCTTCCCGAAGATGTGACCGACTTTTTAAATATGAAAGAAATTCTAATTGATAAAAAAACAAAAAGCGGAATTCGGGAAACAGATATTTTACCCGATATAAAATCGCTTAAAATCACGGACGGTGCTCTTTTGATGCTCCTTTGTGCGGGGAGCCGTGCTAACCTTAAGCCGGACGTGGTAATTAGCGCCATGAACCGCCACATTCCCGCATACGAAAGCGGAGAGTGTGAGTTTCACCGCATAGATATACTTAATGACGAGATGATATCTCTTGTAAGGAGAGGATAATATGGCTGGACTTTTTGGCTTTGGAAGAAATAATAAAAGAGGCATAAGCAAAGAAGAAACGCAAAAAAGCGGACCGTCTCTTTATTTTGACCTTTTTATAAGAAAATTCTGGAACTTTTTAAAGCTTGATTTAATCTATCTTATTTTTTCCATTCCGTCTATAATAATAATCGGTATTATATCAAGCTTTTTTATAACACTTTTTGCCCAGAATATCGGTCTTGACGTGTTTTTGCGCGCGGAAGCGCTTAACGCAATATATATGCTTCTTACTATGATTATTTTAGGCATTTTGGGCGGGGGGGCTTCCAGCGCGGGGCTTCACTCTGTTACAAAAAGCTTTGTAAATGATACGCACGCCTTTGTGTTTAGTGATTTTTTTGACAGCTTTAAAAGTAACTTTATTCAGGCAACCATTGTTTTTGTTATAGATATGCTTGTACTCATTATCGGTGGATTTGCATATTTATTCTATACCCTGTCGGGTGGAACTGCAGGAATTATATTCAGAACCCTGATTGTCATATTTGCAGTCATTTTTTCCATGATGCATATGTATATCTACCCCATTATGATTTCCTTTAAATTAAAGATAAAAGACATCTACAGAAACGCATTTTTACTTGTAATGGCACGCCTTTGGTGGAATGTATTTTCGTTTTTAGTTTGTGCAATTATAATATATGCAGTTATGACCTTTACGATTTCTTCACCGCTTGGCTTTGCAGTGCTTATTGCGCTGTATCTTCCTCTTTTGGCTTTTACAAAGGCATTTATGACCAAAAACGTAATTTTTGAGCTTTTGACAAAGCCATCAGTTGAGGCAAGCGAAACCAAAGAATAAGGGAGAAATACCAATGAAAAAGCAAAGCTTTATTACGGGCGCGGCAATAATGAGCGTGGCAAGTATTCTTTGTAAGATAATGAGCGCGATTTTTAAAATTCCTCTCGACCGTTTTTTTCTTCACGAGGGCGGAATTGCAATTTATCAAAGTGTTTATTCAATCTACAATGTTTTTCTGTCTATTTGCATAACCGGAATTCCACTTGCGCTTTCAGGCCTTGTTTCAAAGTCAGACGAAAAGGAAAGTGCCGACCTTTTTAAATCAACATCGGTTTCGGTCACGTTTTTATGCTTTTTAGCATCCCTTGCTCTTTTTATATTTGCAAAACCAATTTCAATATTTTTATCAGGCGGGGGAAGCCCGCTTGCCTTCTTTTCTCTTCGCGCAATTTCCCCTGCACTTTTGTTTTTGGGAATAACAAGCTCTGCCCGCGGGTATTTTCAGGGAAATTCAAATATGTTCCCTTCTGCAATAAGTCAACTTTTTGAAAGCATTGTAAAGGTAGGCTTTGGTCTCTTTTTATGCTGGCTTTTTATCGATAATGGCATAAAATACGGTGCCATGGGTGCAATTTTAGGCGTGTCATTAAGTGCGGGCGTTTCTTGTCTTATCCTTTATCTGTTTTACAGAAAGGACAAAAAGGCAAAAGGGCATTTTTCTATCAAAAAAGCACTTTTGGTTTTTTCTCTTTCTCTTCCTGTCACGCTTGGAACGTTTAGCTACACTGCTACCCTTTTAATTGACTCATTTACAGTTACAAATATACTTTCACTCGTTGGAGTAAGTGAAGATGCGCGCATTCAAATGTTTGGATATCTTACAAGAGCAAACACGGTTTACAATCTTCCTGCCGCGATAATAAGCGCAATTACCGCAAGCATTGTTCCGATTGTTGCTTTGCACGCATCTAAAAAAGAAAGCGCTCTTTTAGGAGAAAATCTGGCGGGCGCCATAAAAACCATATTTTACGTGGCAAGTCCATGCGCTTTCGGACTGATGTTCTTTTCATCAGAAATTTTTATGCTTTTATTTTTAAACGGCAGCGCCTCTTTCCTTTTAGCTCTTACAGGCGCGCTTGTTCTTATTCTTCCTTACATTCAGACAACCACCGCCATACTTCAGGTGACAGGCTATGTGTGGCAGCCTATATGGGTTGGGATTGGCTCGCTTTTATTAAAGGTGCTTTTAAACTTTGTATTCATATCAAAATTTGGGATATACGGCGCCTTAATTTCAACTGTTATATCCTTTTTACCTTACCTTGTGTTTAATACAATACTCATTAAAAGGCTTTCGCCCGCTGGCTTTAAATTCGGAGAAATCGCAAAAATACTCTTATGCGGATTTTTATGCTGCCTTCTTTCAAGAATTGTCTACTCTATTACGGGCGGATTTAAAATGTTTATAGTTTCAGTTTGTCTTGCCGCAGTGCTTTATATAATCTTCCTTTTCCTTTCGGGAAGCATAAAGTACTCTGACATAAAGGCATTTTTAAAAAAAGAGGGGGAAATTAAATGAAAAACGACTTTAACCGTCTTTGCGAAATAATTCATATTCTCCGTTCTCCCAAGGGATGCCCCTGGGATAGAGAGCAAACGCACGAAAGCCTTTGTAAGCATCTTATCGAGGAATGTTACGAGGCTGTCGATGCAATACGCGAGGGTGATTACGAAAAAATGGCGGACGAGCTTGGAGATGTTTTACTTCAAATTGTTATGCACGCTGAAATAGGGCGGGAAAACGGCACCTTTACGATTGATGATGTAACTGATGCCATCTCCCAAAAGATGATTACGCGCCACCCCCACGTTTTTGGAGAAGTCGTGGCAGAAACAAGCGAAAAAGTGCTTGACAACTGGGAAAAAATAAAGCAAAAAGAGCGCGGGCAAAAAAGCGTATATGAATCTGTTGAGTCTATCACTCCGTCTCTTCCCGCACTTATGCGTTGCGATAAAACGATCAGTAAAATCAGCAAAAAGGATTTTCCCGAAGATTACAAAAACATAGATATTTCGGATGATGAGCTTATGATTGGCAAAAAAATATATGAAATTTGCCTCCTCTCACACTCGCTTGGAGTTGACAGCGAGGCTGCACTTGCCAAATTTTTGAAAAAAATTGGTAAAAATATTAAAAATATTGAAGAAAATGCTTGATTATGGGAATTTTATATGTTATTATAAATATTGTTAGTAGATGTTAGACATCATAATTATATATAAAAAAGGAGGAAAAATAAATGAATAAGACAGAACTCATCGCAGCAATTGCAGAAAATGCATCACTTTCAAAGAAGGATGCAGAAAAGGCTCTCAACGCTTTTATGGGCGCAGTTGAAGGTGCTCTTAAAGCAGGTGACAAGGTTCAGCTTGTTGGCTTCGGTACTTTCGAAGTTAGAGAAAGAGCTGCTCGCACATGCCTTAATCCTCAGACTAAAGCTAAAATCCAGGTTCCCGCTTCTAAGGTTCCTGCATTCAAGGTTGGTCAGGCTCTTAAGAATCTTGTTAAATAATAACAAAGAAAAAGAAAAAGAACTGTTTAAAGCAAATTTATTTGTTTTAGCAGTTCTTTTTTTGTGTTTATTGGGGCACAAAGCCCTGCTTACGAATAATATAAAGTGAGGAATGTTTAAAAGAGGTAATGAAAATGCTAAACAAAAAATGCCTTAATTCGCTTTCCGTTGGAAAAAGAGCGGTTGTTACGCATCTTAAAAACGATGGCGATATTCGCAGAAGGCTTCTTGATATAGGCATAATTCCCGGAACTGTTTTAGAATGTGTGGGAGTAAGCCCAATGGGCGATCCCAAGGCATTTCTCATTCGCGGCGGTGTTATCGCACTTCGTAGCGAGGACTCTGAAAACATCTTTATAGATTCCGTAAGGGGGTAAAATATGGGGCTGACAAAAAGCTCAACAGGAGAAAAAGCCATAGACACGGGCCTTATTATAAAAAAGAGGGAGAATTCTGATAAGGTTGTCGCTCTGGCAGGAAACCCTAATGTTGGGAAAAGCACAGTCTTTAACGCGCTTACAGGTCTAAATCAGCACACGGGAAATTGGCCCGGCAAAACGGTTGCCAATGCCCAAGGGTATTCACGCACACAAAAAAATTCATATGTGCTTGTGGATATCCCCGGTACATATTCTTTAATGGCTCACTCTGCCGAAGAAGAAATTGCAAGAAGCTTTATATGTTTTGGTGATTGTGATGCCGTAATTATCGTTTGCGATGCGACCTGCCTTGAAAGAAACCTTAACCTCGTGCTCCAGATATTAGAAACAAATAAACGCGCCATTCTTTGCCTTAACCTTTTGGATGAGGCAAAGCGAAAGGGCATAAAAATTGACGGGGATATTCTTTCCGAAAGGCTTGGTATAAAGGTTGTAGGCACAGTTGCGCACAACAAAAAAAGCCTGAAGTATCTTTTGCAGGCAATTGATAACAGCTTTTTAGAAACAAACAACTCTTATAAAGTTAAATATAATGAAGATATTGAGTATGCCATAAGCAGAATTCTGCCTTATGCAAAAGAAGTTTCTGATAATAAGCTTGACGCAAGGTGGCTTTCCGTTAAACTTCTCGATATGGACGATTCTTTAAAAGAGGAGCTATATAAATATTTAGGAACAGATATCTACGAAAACGAGTCCCTTTTAAATTCCATAAATGAAGCTATTAGCTACCTTGAAGAAAAGGGATATGATAAAGACAGACTTCGTGACTCTATCGTTTCCTCCATTTTTAAAGATGCCGAAGAGATAGCAAGAAAGGCTACAAAAAGCACAAAGGAAAAATACACTCATCGCGATGAAAGGCTTGATAAAATTCTCACAAGCAAAAAATTCGGCTATCCTATTATGGTGCTTTTGCTCCTTTTTACCTTCTACATCACGCTCGAAGGCGCAAATTACCCGTCAGGGTGGCTAAGTCACCTTTTTAATAAAGGTGAGAGTTTGCTTTTTAATCTGTTTAATTTTCTTCACGCGCCCCGTTGGCTTTCAGGCATACTTATCGAAGGGATGTATAGGGTGCTTTCCTGGGTTGTAGCAGTAATGCTTCCTCCAATGGCAATATTTTTCCCGCTTTTTACGCTTCTTGAAGATTCAGGATACCTCCCCCGAATTGCCTACAATCTTGATAAACCCTTTAAAAAATGCAGTGCCTGCGGAAAACAGGCGCTTACGATGTGTATGGGATTTGGTTGTAACGCGGCAGGGGTTGTGGGTGCAAGAATAATAGACTCCCCCAGAGAAAGACTTCTTGCAATTATAACGAATAATTTTGTCCCCTGCAATGGTCGTTTTCCGTCACTTATAGCACTTATCACTATATTTTTTGTAGGCGCAGGCGGATTTTTGGGGTCAATTAAAAGCGCATTCTTTTTAACAGGCTTTGTCCTTTTGGGTGTGCTTTTAACCTTTCTTTCTACAAAGCTTCTTTCAAAAACGCTTCTTCGCGGAACTCCCTCCTCCTTTGTATTGGAGCTTCCTCCTTACAGGCGCCCTCAATACATAAGGGTTATTGCGCGTTCTTTTCTTGACAGAACCTTCTTCGTTCTTCTCCGCGCTATAAAGGTTGCAGCGCCTGCGGGAATTTTGATCTGGCTTTTAGCAAATACCTTTTTAGGCGACAAAAGCCTTCTTCTTCACATAAGTAATTTCCTTGACCCGTTTGCCGGCCTTATCGGGCTTGACGGAATAATTTTAACCGCCTTTATTCTTGGCTTTCCCGCAAATGAAATAGTCATCCCCATAATGATTATGGCGTATACCTCAAACGGGGTCCTTTCCTCCGTGGACATATCCGAAATAAAAACAGTTTTAATTCAAAACGGCTGGAGCATAAAAACCGCCCTTTGCACAATTATATTTTTTCTTATGCACTGGCCATGCTCCACAACCTTAATTACGATAAAAAAAGAAACGGGGAGCGTCCGCTGGACCTTGGTGTCGTTTCTTTTACCAACCCTTATTGGATTTTCGCTGTGTTTTCTTATAAATCTCATCTTCCCGTAATACCCTTTTCCTTGACATAGTCCCCATTAATCTATATAATACTTTATGGAAAGGGGCGGTTTGATGTACGACTTGACAGACCCTAAAATAATTAAATACCTTTGCTCAAAATACGGCTTTGCCTTTTCAAAAAATATGGGTCAGAATTTTATAACTGACGCCTCGGTTCCCTCTCTTATGGCTCGCACCGCAACAAATGGCGCAGAAGGTGTAATTGAAATCGGTCCCGGCTTCGGTCCACTTACTGCAGCACTTGCAAATAACTGCGAAAAAGTGGTTTCGATAGAGCTTGACAGAAGACTTGAAAAGGTTTTAAACGAAACACTTTCTGGCTTTGATAACATTTCTTTTATCTGGGAGGACTGCCTGAAGGTCGACCTTAAAAAGCTTGTTATGGAGGAATTTAAGGATAAAAACGTAAGCGTTGCCGCAAATCTTCCTTACTATATAACAACCCCCGTCATTATGTCACTTTTAGAGAGCAAAATTCCCTTTAAAAGAATTGTTGTTATGATTCAGAAAGAGGTTGCCGAGCGCCTTTGCGCAAAAGAAGGCGGAAAGGAATATGGTGCAATAACCGTTGCTACAAAGTACTTTTCAAAGCCTGAAATTATAATGCATGTGCCCAAGGACTCCTTTATTCCCGCACCCAAGGTCGACAGCGCCGTAATTAACCTTGAAATTTTAGAAAAGCCTTCCGTCACACCAATAAGTGAGGCGCACTTTTTCAAAACCATCAAGGCGGCATTTTCACAAAGACGTAAGACGCTTGTGAATGCACTTTCTTCTTCAGGGGCATTTGGCTCAAAGGAAGAAATTATAAAGGTTTTAGAAAGCCTGAACCTCGACACAAACATTCGCGGTGAAAAGCTTTCAATCGAGGATTTTTGCCGTCTCTCGGATGCACTGATATCAAAATAAAAAGGTGGATGTAAAAATTACATCCACCTTTTTTATAATTTCATTGTCAAAGAAATCCGTTTTTTCTCTTTGTCAACGTCCAATATCTTAACCTTTACAATATCACCAATACTTAAGACATCTGTCGGGTGCTTAATAAATTTATCGGAAATCTGGGAAATATGCACAAGACCGTCTTGGTGAACCCCGATATCAACAAATGCACCAAAATCGATAACGTTTCTCACAGTCCCCTCTAAAATCATACCGTTTGTTAACTCTTCAAGGGACATACACCCGCTTCGAAGCTGGGGTTTTGGAAGCTCATCACGCATGTCTCTCCCTGGTTTTGAAAGCGTGTCACAGATATCACCTATCGTATACTCACCAATTTCAAACTCCTTGCATACACTGTCGGCAGTATCTTTCGTAAGTCTTGATTTAATGTCAGAAAACGCGCCTTCCTTTATTTCCTTTTCACTATACCCGCAAAGAGAAATTATCTTTCTTGCCGCGTCATAGCTTTCGGGGTGAACACTCGTATTATCTAAAATATCCTCCGCCCCGGGAATTCTCATAAATCCTGCACACTGCTCAAAAGCCTTATTTCCAAGCTTATTTACCCGAAGAAGTTGTTTTCTTGACGTAAAGCTTCCGTTTTCCTCTCGATATAAAACTATGTTTTTTGCAACGGGAGCACTGATTCCCGCAATATAAGAAAGAAGCGATGCCGATGCAGTATTTAAGTCAACACCCACACTGTTTACGCAACTTTCAACCACACCGCCAAGAGCGTTTGCCATCTTGGTTTGATTACAGTCATGCTGATACTGACCTACACCGATTGAGCGCGGGTCAATCTTAACAAGCTCTGCAAGAGGGTCTTGCAGCCTTCGCGCGATTGATACTGCGCTTCGAAGCGAAACGTCAAAGTCAGGAAACTCCTCTGCACCAAGCTTACTTGCACTGTAAACCGATGCCCCCGCCTCACTTACCACCATATATTTAACAGGGGAAGAAAGCTCGGGCAAAAGCTCTGAAATAAACTTTTCACTCTCTCCCGTTGCAGTACCGTTTCCGATTGAAACAAGCGTGACGCCGTTTTTCTCAATCATAGCTTTGACTTGTTTTTTTGCTTTTTCTATGTCGTGATTGGGAAGTGTAAAATATCCAACTCCCGTGTCAAGCACCTTGCCTGTAGCATCTACAACTGCAAGCTTGCACCCTGTTCTGTATCCCGGGTCAACGCCAAGCACAATATGTCCCTTAACGGGCGGAACAAGTAAAAGATTTTTTAAATTTACACTAAAAAGTCCTATTGCGCTGTTTTGCGCACGCTCGGTAAGTACATTTCTTATCTCCGTTTCGATAGACGGCGCGATAAGGCGCTTGTAGGAGTCTTCAATGCTTTCGCGAAGTATATCATTAAGCTGATGATTTTCCCCTTTTATTACCTGCTTTTCTAAGAAATCAAGAATTTCCTTTGAATCAATATCGATTTTAACCAGAAGTGCTTCTTCCTTTTCCCCTCTGTCCATTGCAAGTATTCGGTGATCTGCCGTATGCTTTACCGGTTCAGAAAACTCAAAGTACATTTTGTAAACATCGTTTGGCTTTTTCCCCTCACGGCTCTGGATTGTGCCACCCGAATACGTAATTCTTCTTATCGCTTTTCTGAAATCCGCGTTATCGCTTATATCTTCGGCAATAATATCTTTTGCGCCCGAAATTGCGTCCTCTATGGTTAAAACGCCTTTTTCTTCACTGATATACTTTTCCGCTTCCTTATAGATATCCCCTGCAAACTCTCCTGAAAAGATAATCTTTGCCAAAGGCTCAAGTCCCTTTTCGCGTGCAACAGATGCCCTTGTTTTTCTTTTCGGGCGGAAAGGGCGATAAATGTCATCAATCTCCGTAAGTGTCTGCGCACTATTTATCGCCTCTACAAGCTCGTCAGTAAGCTTACCTTGTTCTTCTATAAGGCTTATCACCTTTTCGCGCCTTTCTGCAATTGCACGAAGCGCCTCAAGTCTGTTTGAAATATCACGGATAAGCTGGTCATCCATATTCCCCGTAAGCTCTTTTCTGTACCTTGCGATAAATGGAATGGTGTTTCCCTCGTCAAGAAGGCTGATTACGTTTTGAGTATGCTTTTCGCTCACATTAAACTCACTGCATATTTTTTTTAAAATTTCCATTTTCCTACCTCAATCAGTTATTTTCTATTACGGAGTAAAGTGACGAGGCATCATTTTTAAGTGTATGCTCGCGAATGTCCTCAACTCTTACCTTTATATGTCTTTCCCCGAATTTTATCTCGATGATATCTCCGCATTTTACTTCGCTACCCGCTTTTGAGACTTTTCCGTTTATGCTGACTCTTCCCGCGTCACAAGCCTCATTTGCGACAGTTCTTCTTTTAATTATGCGCGATACCTTTAAAAATTTGTCTATTCTCATACTTTACCTCAATTATTAAAGAATGCATAAAATGCCTTGTATGTCATATAAGCATCAAGCTTTGAAATAACCTCGTACGGCGCGTGCATGCTAAGAACGGGCACCCCGCAGTCTATCGTATCTATTCCTAAATTTGCCATATACTGCGCAATCGTTCCGCCACCGCCGATATCTATTTTTCCAAGCTCGGCACTGTGCCAGAGCACATTATTTTTGTTAAACAAGCCCCTTACCTTTGCCACAAGCTCTGCAGATGCATCGCTCGCGTCGCTCTTTCCTCTTCCGCCTGTGTACTTACACATTGTTATTCCGTAATTAAGGCGCGCCATATTATTTTTTTCAAATACGCTTGCATATTTCGGGTCAAACCCCGCGTTTACATCTGCACTTAAGCAAACGCTGTTATTGAATGTGCGGAGAAGATTAAGTGAATTTGCACTCTTTTGCGCCTTTTCCATTATTTCCATAACAGCAAGTGAAAAGAAGCTGCTCTTTGCACCGGTGTTACCCATGCTTCCAACCTCTTCCTTGTCAGTCAGAAGACAGACTGCCGTTTTCTTTACAGTTTTAGTGTCTAAAAGCGCCTTGAGGTTTGCGTATGCACAAACTCTGTCATCATGAGCGTAAGCCCCAACAAGCGAACGGTCAAATCCCACATCCTTTGCGTTTGCCGCAGGCACTGCTTCAAGCTCGGCACTTAAAAAATCTTCCTCACATATATTATACTTTTCAAACAAAAGCTTTAAAATATTTTCCTTAACGCCGTCTTTTTCAGAATCCTTAAGCGGGATTGAACCGATAAGCAAATTAAGGTCTTCGCCCTCCACTATTTCAGAAGGTGATTTTTTCATCTGCTCACGCGCAAGATGCGGAAGAAGGTCAGTTATCACAAATGTAATGTCGTCATGTTCGTCACCAATAGAAACGTTTACCTTCTCCCCGTTTTCCTTTACAACCACTCCGTGAAGAGCAAGCGGAACTGCAGTCCACTGATACTTTTTAATTCCGCCGTAGTAATGAGTTTTTAAAAATGCCATCTCGCCCTCTTCAAAAAGCGGATTTTGCTTTAAATCAAGGCGCGGAGCATCCACGTGTGAGCCTACAATGTTTATTCCCTCGCTAAACGGCTCTTCTCCGATGATTGCAAAAACTGCCGCCTTATTTTTATTTATTATATAAACCTTGTCGCCCTTTTTAAGTTCTTTAAAAGTGCCTATCTCACGAAACCCCGCTTTCTCGGCAAGTGCTATCGCCTCGCTGATGCTTTCACGTTCCGTTTTTGCGGCATTTAAAAACGCCTTATACCCCTCGGCATAAGAATAAACCGATTCCTTATCGTCAAATTTTTTCCATCCGTTTAAAAGTTCGTATTTCATTTTATTTCTCCTTAATAGTCCTTAAGTCTTACGGTCTTATACCCTTAGGCTTAATAAAATTTATATTCCGCTACGATAGAGTCAAGCACACTCCATCCGTCCATAAGTCCTTTTTTGATATTCGCGTCACCCTCACGACATAAAAAGATAAGAGATGCTATGTTTTCAACCTTTAGCTTTTGCGCTTTTCTTACGCTGTTTTCGCCAACATATCCGAACCCGATTTCTCTCGCCACCTGTGTGCTCGAAAGCCCGTCAGAAAGCAGTGCCTTCGCCTTGTAAATATTTATCAGTTGACCTGAAAGGGTAGAAAGTAATGCTACAGGCTCGCCCTTATTTTGGCGAAGCTTATAGAGAATGTCATAGCAGACCTTTCTCTTTCCCTCAAAAATAGCATCAATGAGATTAAAAACACTGCTGACGCTCGGCTTTATAATCACAGAATCAATATCCTCTCGCGTGATTTGCTCGCCCTTTGAATATGCGATTATCTTTGCAAGCTCCGTTTTTATCGGCCCCATTTTTCTTCCGAGGGAGGAAATGAGATACACTGCATTTTTTTCATCAATCACTTTTCCGTCTCTTTGGCAAAGCTTTACGAGCCACGGCTTAAGCTTTGCCTCTGTACGAAGTGCAAACTCCACCACGCACGCTTTTTGTGAAACGGTTTTTCGTAAGCCCGAAAGCGCTTTTCCTTTTTCTGGCGCGTCTTCCCAGATTATTATGCAGTTAAACTCATTTTCTGACGAAAAAGCCTCTTCCCACTGCGCCTTGTTTTTGATGTTTCCAAAGATTCCGCATTTTCTGAAAACCGCAAGCTTTCTTTCGCTCATAACAGGCAGTGTTTGCATAAAATCGGTTGCCTCATTGATATCAGGCACCTCGTTATAGCTTTTAAAATTCATCATTTCTGCCCAGGGTTCAACAAGCTTTTTCTTTATCTCATTTATACAGTGTTCGATTAAAAATTCTTCCGCCCCGTAAAAAAGGTAAAACGGCCTTATTTTCCCCTCTTTTAGTTCGGCAGAAAGCTCTTCATAATTCATACTTCGTACCCCTCACTTATTTAATATAATTATACCATAAATGAGGTCTTTTTCAATCTTTTTTTCTAAAATAGGTATTTTGATAATACTCTTGTATTTTCGTGCATAATTAAATATAATAATTTTAGAGGTGGTAATATGAAAAGAGCTTTTCTTATTGTTTTGGACAGCTTCGGTATAGGCTATCTTCCCGATGCTTATAAATATGGGGACGAGGGCGCAAACACCCTCCGCGCTATATCTTCTTCGAAGTATTTTAGCGCCCCCAATCTTACGCGTGCAGGGCTTTTTAATATTGATGGCGTAGACTATTTAAAAGGCGTAGAAAACCCCACCTTCTCCTATGGCAGATGCGCTGAAAAATCAGCGGGAAAGGATACCACCACAGGCCACTGGGAAATTGCAGGGCTTTCTATGGAAAAACCCTTTCCCACTTTTCCAAATGGCTTTCCCGATGAAATTATAAAACCGTTTTGCGAAAAAATAGGGCGGGGCATTCTTTGTAACAAGCCATATTCAGGAACAAAGGTTATAGAGGATTTTGGCTGGAAGCATCTTTTAAGCAAAAAGCCGATTGTCTACACCTCGGCAGATAGCGTTTTTCAGATTGCCGCGCATGAAGACGTAATCCCCCGCGAAAAGCTTTATGAATATTGCACCATCGCGCGAAAGCTACTTACAGGCGACTTTGCTGTCGGGCGCGTTATTGCCCGCCCGTTTCTGGGGAAGGAAGGTAGCTTCTACCGCACTGACGGAAGGCACGACTTTTCCGTTCCTCCACACGATATAACAATGAATGACAATATAAAAAACGCGAAAAAAAGCGTAATTGCAATCGGCAAAATAGGAGATATCTTTGCTATGCAGGGAATTACGAAAGCTATCCCCACAAAAAATAATGATGAGGGTATACGCGCGCTTAAAGAAATTCAAAAGAGAGATTTTGAGGGACTTTGCTTTGTTAATCTCGTTGACTTTGATATGCTTTACGGTCACCGAAATGATACTGACGGCTATGCAAAGGCAATATCTTCTTTTGATATGCACCTTAAGGAAATCACCGATAATTTAAAGGAAGACGACCTACTTATCATCACTGCAGACCACGGATGTGACCCGTCATACGCAGGCACCGACCACACAAGAGAATATGTGCCTCTCCTCGTTTACGGCAGAAAGTTAAAGGCAGTAAATCTTAAAACAAGAGACACCTTTTCAGATATCGGCAGAACAATTTGTGACTATCTTGGCGTAAGCCCCACTAAAGAGGGAATAAGCTTTCTTTCAGATTTAGGAGGTTAATATGAAACAGAAACTAATTGATTTAGCTATGGAACAAACTAATAATTCCTACGCGCCATACTCCTCTTTTTGTGTTGGCGCGGCACTCCTTTCAGAAAGTGGCAAAATATACACGGGGTGTAATATTGAAAATGCCTCGTTTGGCGAAACAATCTGTGCCGAGCGTGTTGCCTTTACCTCGGCAATTTCAGAAGGCGAAAGGGAGTTTAAGGCAATCGCAATTGTATCTAAATATAAAAACCCATGCTTCCCCTGCGGTAGTTGCAGGCAATTTATGTCGGAATTTTGCAAAAAAGATTTTAAAATATATCTTAAAGATGAAGATAACATAAAGGAATACTCCTTTGAAAATCTTTTCCCACACTCTTTTAAGCTGGAGGAATAGTATGTATGAAATCATTTTAAAGAAAAAAAGAGGTGAGGCGCTCACCGATGCTGAAATTAAAAGAGTTGTTGAGGGTTACACGCTCGGCAGTATTCCCGATTATCAAATGTCGGCACTTCTTATGGCGATATGCTTTCAAGGTATGGATGAAAAAGAAACAAGCGCACTTACTCACGAAATGGCGCATTCAGGCGATACTCTTGACCTTTCGGAGCTTGGCGACCTTTCAGCAGACAAGCATAGCACAGGCGGTGTCGGAGATAAAACCACATTAATTGTTGCCCCTCTTTTAGCTTGTATGGGGCTAAAGGTTGCGAAAATGAGCGGGCGCGGACTTGGTCACACAGGCGGAACAGTCGATAAGCTTGAGTCTATTAAAGGGTACAAAAGTGCGCTTGACCCCGCCTCCTTTATAGAGCAGACAAAAAAGGTCGGCGTGTGTGTTATCGGTCAAAGCAAAAACCTCGCCCCTGCCGATAAAAAGCTCTATGCCCTTCGCGATGTTACGGCAACGGTTGATAATATCCCCCTTATTGCATCAAGTATTATGAGTAAAAAGCTTGCAGCAGGCGCAAAGAATATTGTGCTTGATGTTAAATACGGAAGCGGTGCATTTATGAAAACTCCCGAGGCTGCGCTTTCCTTGGCAGAGTGCATGGTAAATATCGGCAAGATGGCAAAACGAAACACCCGCGCACTGATAACAAATATGAATGAGCCGTTAGGAAAAAACATCGGTAACTCCCTTGAGGTGATTGAGGCTATTGAGATTTTAAATAATAAAGGGGATGTGTCCCTTCGTGCGCTTTGTATTAGCCTTGCATCTAATCTTTCTTCCATGGCGCTTAATATTCCCTATGAACAAGCCGAAAAAGAAATAATTGCCCATCTTGAAAGTAAAAGAGCGTTTTATAAATTCCGCGAGTGGATAGTGGCGCAAGGTGGAAGCGGCGAATGGATAGATAACCCATCCCTTTTCCCGAAAGCTAAATACAGTGAAGATATACTTTCAGACTCCGCAGGTTACATATCAGAGCTCGACACTGAAAAGCTTGGCCTCTCCTCTTTAAACCTTGGTGCAGGCAGAAAAGTTAAAGACGACTCTGTTGATTTTACCGCAGGGATTATTCTTCACAAAAAGGCGGGAGATTTTGTAGGTCGCGGCGAAAAAATCGCTACGCTTTATACAAATAACAAATCTCTTCTCCCAATCTCGACAGAGATTTTTAAGGATGCGGTTACTCTGTCAAATGTAAAGCCCACACTTCTGCCTCTTATATATAAAGCCGTTAAATAGAAATGTAAAATATTGCGTGTTGACTAACTTTTTAACTTTTGATATACTATGCACGAATAATAAACATAAAGGAGAGCTAATAATATGAAAAGAAATATAACCCTCGCTTTGCTTTTGGTTTTTGCGCTTGCGCTTTCTGCTTGCGGAAAAAAGACGGCAACCACCGAAAAACTTCCAAACACAGATATTTCTGTAGAAAAAGAAGAAGATATCAAAACCCCTGAAGAAGACATTAAGGAAGAAGAAAACGGGGCAGAAGAAGAAAAGCCTGCTGAAAAACCCGCAGAAAAACCTGCACAAAAGCCCGAGGAAGTTCCCCAGCAAAAGCCTGAGGAAAAACCTGCAAAGCCTCAGGGCGACACTCGTCCTCTATCTGCTATTATGGCATCAATTACTTCAGGACTTGGCGAAATGCCCGCACTTGGCGAAATTGCGCTTGACGAGGAAAACTTTAGTTTCTACACCTTTGCTGACTACATTTCAGGTGCAGAAGGTTTAGTAAGTGAGCCTCTTATGGGTTCATTTGCACACAGCGTTGTTTTGGTACGCCTTCCCGATGGCGCCGATGTAAACGCTTTTGCTTCAAAGGTTAAACAGAATGCCGACCCGCGCAAATGGATTTGTGTGGAGGCTGAAAAAGTAACCGTAAGCACAAAGGGAAACCTTGTACTTTTGGTTATGTCATCTTCCGAAAATGCAGATAAAATTACTTCTAGCTTTTTAAAATAATTAAAAAAGGATAGTTAATATGCTCTTTTCAGGCATTACGTTTTTATACTACTTTTTGCCGTTTACGGCACTATATTTTATAATTCCTAAAAAATGGAAAAATCTGTTTTTGCTTTTGGTTAGTCTTTTCTTTTACTTTTCGGGGGAGCCGATTTATACGCTCCTCCTAATTTTTTCATCGGTGTCAGACTATCTTCACGCGCTTTACATTGAAAAGCACCGCGGTGAAAAAAGCGCACGAATAGCACTCATCAGTGCAATTATCATAAATCTTTTGATGCTGGGCGTATTTAAGTATACAGACTTTTTTATTCAAACCTTAAACTTCGTTTTGGGCTCTAGTATTCCGCTTTTAAATATTCGTCTTCCGATTGGCATAAGCTTTTTTACCTTTCAGACTATGAGCTATACCATAGACGTATACCGTGGGAAGGCCCACGCACAAAAAAATCTCTCCACATTTGCAACATACGTGTGCCTCTTCCCCCAGCTTATCGCAGGGCCGATTGTGCGCTATACAGACGTTAGTCGCGAGCTTGAGGAAAGAAAATCAACCCTTTCTTCCGTTTCGGACGGCATAAGAAGATTTTGTGTAGGTCTCGGTAAAAAAGTGCTTATTGCCAATGTTTTAGGCGAATTTTGTGCTTCCTTTACGGCTTCAGACGAAAAAAGCGTACTTTTTTACTGGTTTAATACTATTTTCTTTGCACTCCAGATATACTTTGACTTTTCGGGCTACAGCGATATGGCAATAGGTCTTGGCAAAATGCTTGGCTTTAATTTCCCCGAAAACTTTGACTACCCGTTTATTTCCCGTTCTGCGTCAGAATTCTGGAGGCGCTGGCATATGACACTGGGCGGATGGTTTCGTGATTACGTCTATATTCCGCTTGGCGGAAACCGCGTAAACGGGATTAAATGGATAAGAAACATACTCGTTGTCTGGGCGCTTACGGGCATATGGCACGGCGCACAGTGGAATTTTGTTTTGTGGGGCATATTTTTTGGCATTGTCCTTGCGCTTGAAAAACTGTGGCTTGGGAAAGAGCTTAATAAGTTACCCACATTTTTAAAGCATACCTATACACTTATTATAATAATTATAAGCTTTGCGATATTTAATGCAAACGGACTTTTGGGCGTTTGGGATGATTTTCGCGCAATGTTTGGCGGGGCAAAGCTTCCGCTTTTAAGTGAAAGCTTTGTCTACAATCTGCAAAGCTACGGCTTAATTTTTGCAGTTTCACTTTTTGCCTGCACACCTCTTCCCAAAAAAGTGTGGGGCAAAATCACGAAACACACCCAAGGCTTCCTTGAACCCATTTTCTGCGCAATTATTCTTATAATCTCAACGGCGTTTATTATAAACGGCTCGTTTAATCCATTTTTATATTTTAGGTTTTAATTATGAAAAAGATAAAAGATTTACTAACAATTTTATTATTTGGGGTAATCATATTCACAGTAAGCATCTTTTCTTTGATATCGCCTGACAGAGAGGTGTCTTTTTCTGAAAGAAGAAGGCTTGCCTCATTTTCCTCTGTTTTTGATAAAAGCATTTTTTCTCACGAATTTTCAGGCGGACTTGAAAGCTACCTTCTTGACCAGTTTCCCTTCAGGAATTCTTTTATGAGCATAAACTCCAAAGTAAGATACTCTCTTTTTAAGCAAAAGGATGTAAACGGGCTTTGGCTTGAGAACGGAAGCATCTTTAAAAAGGATGAACCCCTTAATGAGAATCAGCTGTCTTACGGAATAAATCTTATAAATAAAATTAAAGAAACGTATCTTTCCGATATGAATGTTTACTATAGCATTATTCCTGATAAAAACTATTTTTTAGAAAGCAAAAATCTTGACTACTCTCGCCTCGAGTCCACCCTTTCTGAAAATCTTGAGGGAATGGAGTATATTGACATTTTTGATACTCTTAAGATTTCAGACTACTACAAGACCGATACCCACTGGTCACAGGATAAGATTTTTGATACAACAAAAAAGCTTGCTAAAGAAATGGGAATGGAAAAATATCTTACTCCCGAAAATGAGTACAAGAAAAACACCCTCTCTCCGTTTTACGGCGTTTACTGGGGACAGGCAGCACTTACGAAAGAGCCTGATACGCTTACCTACCTTACAAGTCCTGACACCGAAAACGCAAAGGTTTACGGAATTTCGAAAGAAATCCTTCAAAACACCTTCGGTGTTAAGGATACTCTTACAAAAGCCGTCTATGCCCTTGACAAATTTGATGGTTTAGATTCTTATGATATCTTTCTTTCGGGCGCTCAACCCCTCGTTGTGATAGAGTCACAAAACCCTCGCACACAAAGAGAGCTTATAATTTTCCGCGATTCATATTCTTCAAGCCTTGCGCCTCTCTTTACAGGTGCATATAAAAAAATAACCCTTGTAGATTTAAGATATATTCCGTCAAGTCTTCTTTCAGAATTTGTGGAATTTAAAAAGGGGCAGGACGCACTTTTTTGCTACTCTGCCTCACTTTACAACAGCGCAATGCTTCTAAAATAAAAAGCGTAAAAAAACCCTTATTGCAAATGCAATAAGGGTTTTTTTGGAGCGGAAGACGAGATTCGAACTCGCGACGTTCACCTTGGCAAGGTGACGCTCTACCACTGAGCCACTCCCGCATAACACTGACAGTATAACACAGAAAAATCCCTTTGTAAAGGCTTTTTTAAAAATTTTTTTATAAATTTTCGTCAAAAAAAAGGATTTTGCGCTTTTTTGTAAAATATAGTAATAAGAATATTTGAAAGGAGCTTTTATATGGCAAACTTCTATTCGGAAGATATTGTGTCTGACGTTTGCGCTGCAAATGACATTGTGGATATTGTTTCCGGATATGTGCGCCTTAAAAGGTCCGGAAGTAATTTTATGGGGTGTTGCCCCTTTCACAAGGAAAAAACGCCGTCCTTCCACATAAGTGCGGACAAGCAGCTTTATCACTGCTTCGGCTGTGGTGCAGGCGGGGGCGTTATACAGTTTATTATGAATATTGAGGGGCTTGATTTTCCTGATGCACTTCGTTTTTTGGCTGACCGCGCAGGAATAACGCTTCCTGAAAATACAAATGTCACCTCGGGCGCTACGCAAAAAAAGCAAACGATATATGATATGAATCGTGACGCGGCAAGGTTTTTCAGAGAATGCCTGTTAGGAAAAGATGGTGAGGAAGCAAGGAGCTATCTTACAAAGCGCGGACTTAGCGGAAAAACTATTGCAGCGTTTGGACTTGGATTTGCGCCTTCCGGTTGGGACGGACTTTTAAAGCACCTTCTCTCAAAGGGCTATAAAAGAGACCTTATTGTCGAAGCAGGCCTTTGCATTAAGAATGAAAAAGGTCATGTGTATGACCGTTTCCGTGGAAGGGTAATGTATCCCATAATTGACGTGCGCCAGAACATAATTGGCTTTGGCGGACGAATAATGTCGGGTGACGGCGCAAAATATATAAACTCACCCGAAAGCATCGTTTATGATAAAGGAAAAAACTTATTTGCCCTCAATCTTGCTAAAAAAAGCAAACGTGGGTATTATATATTAGTTGAGGGGTATATGGATGTTATTTCCCTCCATCAATCGGGCATAGATGCCGCCGTTGCAGGATGCGGCACAGCGCTTACCGAGGCGCAGGCAAGGCTTATCTCGAAAAGCCCCGTATACCTTTGCTACGACAGTGATGAGGCGGGGCAAAAAGCGTGCGAACGCGCGGCGGAAATTTTTTCGAAGTTTGACACGCGCTTGCGCGTAATTGAAATGGGAAGCGCGAAGGACGCCGATGAATTTATAAACAAATACGGCGTAAATAAATTTGAAGAGCTTATAAAGAAAGCCAAAACGGTGACGGAGCATAGAATAGATACACTGCTTTCGGGGGCAGACCTCTCGGACGCCGCGCAAAAAATTGAGGTTGTGCGAAAGGCATCCGTAATATTTTCATCAATCCCCAATGCCGTAGAGCGCGAGGTTTATATAAAACAGCTTTCTATAAAAAGTGGTGTAAGTGTTGACTCAATAAACGCAGAAATCCGCAAAATAAATGGTAAAAACGTGCGGAAAGAGGTTTCAACGGAGCTTCGGCGCGCTGTTAACGGAGAAATCCAAAATCGTGGCACGCAAGTCGCAAGCTCGAGGCGAATTCGCGCGGAGGCAGGCTTTTTGTCAATGCTTTTGCGAAGCCGGAAGGTATACGAAAAATACTTTTCTGTCTTTAGTGAAGAAAGCTTTGCTCTTGAAACGCACAAGGAAATCTTTAAAAACATCTGTACATATTACAAAGAGGGTGGCTCTTCCACGTGCGATTCATACTTAATGAGTAAAATGCAGGGGCAGGAAAAGGAATTGTCAAAGGTGATAATGCTTGGCGAAAACGTTTCAAACTGCGCCCTTGCCGCAGACGATTATGCCAAGGCGCTTTCTGGAGAAATTTTTAACGATAAGCTTGAAAAAGCGCAAAAAGAAGGAAACGTGGCGCTTATTTCCGAGCTTTTGAAAGAGAAAAAACAAAAAGGTGGTAAATACAATGGGTGACGCAGTAAACAAGAAAAACATAATAAAAGAGCTTATTGAAAAGGGCAAGCAAAAAGGCGTTTTGACAGAAAGCGAGATTGAAGACGCTTTAGCTGAAATCGAGCTTGAGCCTGAACAGATAGAAAAAATCCACGACAATCTTGAAGAGCTTGGAATAGATGTCGTTGGCGGCACAGGCGACATTGACCAGGAAATCAAGAAGATGGAGACCGAGGAGGAAGAAGAGGACCTTGAAAACCTTTCTGTTCCCGAGGGCATTAATGTCGATGACCACGTAAGAATGTATCTTAAGGAAATCGGTAAGGTTCCGCTTTTAAGCCCCGAGGAGGAGTTAAGTTATGCAGAGCGTATGTCAAACGGCGATGAAGAGGCAAAGCAAAAGCTTACAGAAGCAAACCTTCGTCTTGTTGTAAGTATTGCAAAGCGCTATGTTGGACGCGGAATGCTTTTCCTTGACCTTATTCAGGAGGGTAACCTCGGTCTTATCAAAGCCGTTGAAAAATTTGACTACACCAAGGGTTATAAATTCAGTACCTATGCAACGTGGTGGATAAGACAAGCTATCACACGTGCTATCGCAGACCAGGCACGTACAATCAGAATTCCCGTTCATATGGTTGAAACAATAAACAAACTCATAAGAGTATCACGTCAGCTCCTTCAGGAGCTTGGCAGAGAACCAACCACCGAGGAAATTGCAAAAGAAATGGGTATGAGCATAGAAAAAGCGCGTGAAATTATGAAAATTGCGCAGGAGCCTGTTTCTCTTGAAACACCTATCGGTGAGGAGGAAGACAGCCACCTTGGTGACTTCATTCCTGACGAGGACTCTCCCGCACCGAGTGAGGCGGCAAGCTTTATGCTCCTTAAAGAACAGCTTATGGACGTGCTTAATACCCTTACTCCCCGTGAGGAAAAGGTTTTAAGACTTCGCTTTGGTCTTGAAGATGGGCGCGCAAGAACACTTGAAGAGGTTGGCGGAGAATTCAAGGTAACCCGTGAAAGAATACGCCAGATAGAAGCGAAAGCACTTCGCAAGCTTCGTCACCCGAGCAGGAGTAAGAAGCTCAAAGACTTCCTCGAATAAAATACAATTTAAAGTTCGAAATTTGAAATGAAGGGATGTAAAACTATGGTTTTACATCCCTTTTTGTATAGGAATAGAAAAAAATGTTCAGAACGGACAAACTGAGCCGAGGCGTAAGCCGAGGGGTACCCGAAGCTGTATGTGTATACAGCGAGAGGCGAAGTTTGTTCGTAGCAAAAGGCTTATAAAAAAGAAAAATCTCATAATTAAATGAGATTTTTCAACAAAAACAATTTCTGAATTTTTACACCAAACTGCGCCACTATATATCGTCGCCTTTTGCGTTCTGGGCATTTTTAACATTCCTATTTAGTATGCTTTGCCCCAGTATACCAAATGCTTTGCCTCTTTCCCGCAGCAAACGCACCTGTCTGCCACTGCTTCACCCTCAAACGGCATACATCTTGAAGAAGCACCCGTATCTTCCTTAACCTTCTTTTCACACTCTTCGTCACCGCACCACATAGCTTTTATAAAGCCACCCTTTTCTTCTGCGATTGACTTAAATTCGTCATAATCTGTCGCGACGTGGGTGTTTTCTTCTCTGTGCTTAAGTGCCTTTTCAAAAAGCGAATTCTGAATGTCTTCCAAAAGCTTTTCTACCGTTTCTTCAATGTTATCGAGTGAAGCAACCATCTTTTCATTAGTATCGCGTCTTACTAAAACGCAGTTTCCGCTTTCAATATCTCTCGGTCCAATTTCAAGACGAACGGGAACGCCCTTCATCTCATACTCGGCAAATTTCCAGCCGGGCGTCTTATCTGAAAGGTCAATATCCGCACGGAAGGATTTTTTAAGGCGGTCACAAAGCTCCTGTGCCTTTTCGCTTACGCCTTCCTTATGCATTGCAATCGGAACAATCATAACCTGCTTGGGCGCAATTCTGGGCGGAAGAACAAGTCCGTTATTGTCGCCATGCACCATAATAATTGCACCGATAAGACGTGTTGTAACTCCCCATGATGTCTGGAAGACATGCTGAAGCTTGTTATCCTTATCTGAATACTGAATGCCAAACGCCTTTGCAAATCCGTCACCAAAGTTATGGCTTGTTCCTGACTGAAGTGCCTTTCCGTCATGCATCAGGCTTTCTATTGTATAGGTTTCTTCTGCACCTGCAAATTTTTCTTTATCAGTTTTCTTACCCTTTACAACGGGAATTGCAAGATACTTTTCGCAAAATTCTGCGTATACATTAAGCATCTGGATAGTTTCTTTCTGCGCTTCCTCTTTTGTAGCATGAGCAGTATGCCCCTCCTGCCACAAGAATTCCATACTGCGAAGAAACGGCCTCGTTGTTTTTTCCCATCTTACAACACTGCACCACTGATTATAAAGCTTTGGCAAATCTCTGTAAGAGTGGATAATATTTTTATAATGCTCGCAAAAAAGCGTTTCACTTGTGGGGCGCACGCACATTCTCTCGGAAAGCTTTTCCCCACCGCCATGAGTTACCCAGGCAACCTCGGGAGCAAAGCCTTCAACGTGGTCCTTTTCCTTTTGAAGTAGCCCCTCGGGAATAAACATGGGCATATAAACGTTTTCGTGGCCAAGCGCCTTAAACATAGAGTCAAGCGTATGCTGAATATTTTCCCAAAGCGCATATGCATACGGGCGGAAAACACAACAACCCTTAATACTTGTGTACTCTATAAGGTCAGCCTTTTTTACGATATCGGTATACCAACGGGCAAAATCCTCGTCCATAGGAGTAATTTCTTCAACTAATTTTTTATTATCGCTCATTAAAATTACCTTCATTCCAGCATAAATTTACTCACATATTCTATCAAATAAACAATGCTTTGTCAATTATATTCTCTTTGCCTCCATATAGAAGCGTTTTTCGTTTGCCTCTCCCATTGAAAAGGTTTTTCTGGGAAGTGCGCCGTCTTCGATTACCGAGGCAAATAAGTCACCCTTATCAGGCTTTGGAAGTAAAAATCCTACCGCATCGTTTTCATTTACTAAATTTTCTACAACGTCTTCTCCGTGAATGTAGTCAATTTCATAATCTAACGTATCAAGAAACTTCTGAAGTGTGCCAACCTCAATCGGGCTTGTTATATTGTTTATGTAAAGGTCTTCTCTTCCCTCTTTTGTCACCATAACAATATGCTGACTGCCTGTGTCCTTGCAATCAAGTGCCTCTTTTACCTTTTTTGAAAATTCCTTTTCATCCACTCCGAAAACAATTCTGTGTATAGGCTCAAACTCAAGCACATCATCGTGGATGTTTTCAATTTCAACAAGGCAGAAGCGCGCGGGGTGTTTTTCTCTTTCTTTTTCCGAAAGCTTTCCCTTAAGGTTATCCCAGCACTGCTTTGCCGTTGCAAGCGAGTGATTTCCGTCACCTACCGCAAAAACTAAAGAGTCTGTGGCATTTTTAGAAAACTTTTCAAATTCCTTTAAGAATTCGTCTGCATCGTCAAGCAGGTAACCCGCAAGATTTCCGCCATTTTCCATAAGAGAAAAGTCGTAGAGCTTTTTACCCTTTTTCGCATTTTCAATAAGCTTTCTTTCCTTGTCATCTATTAAAAGCATTACGTGCGGAAGCTCAAGCGGGGCATTTTCCCTTATCTTTACGCGCGGGGGGATTCTTTCTAAAACAGTGCCCTCGGTTGCCCTTATCTTACTTTTAACGCCCTTGTGAAAATCATATTCTTCAAGGTCTATCGCACCGATTATACCTTTTCTTACTCTACCGCCTGAAAGAGTGCGCTCAATGTATATAAGTGCATCCTTATATTCTTCAAAAACACCTTCTTCGAGATATTTTTTCATTGTAGCGTTAATTTTTTCAATTCTTTTGTCGCCTTCAGACAAAAATGCCTCGGGGTAAACCAAATTTAGCGTACTTTCGCTATCCCCTACAAAGTTTGCCACTCTTTCCCAGTATTTAGGCTCCGATGTGTACTGGTCGCAAGCAACAACACCCCATTTTGTAAGGTCTTTAACCTTTGGTAAAAGTATATTTGCCTTATTTAAAAGTGCCATAATATCACTCCATTTCTCCAAGCTCATATAGAATTACGGAGGACACAACAAGTCCCGCCGTTTCAGTTCTTAAAATTCTTTTCCCGAGTGTAACAGGGGTTACGCCCATGGATTTTGCGTATTCAATCTCCTCTTTGTCAAACCCGCCTTCAGGCCCTATCATAACGGAAATTGTTTTTGCATTTGTGCCCGAAATCACTTTTTTTATAGAATTTTCCTTTTCCTCTTCGTATGGAATTAAGGAAAGATGCGCCTCACTCGCTTCTTTTACCGCTTCTTTAAAGGAAAGCACGCTCCCTACCACGGGCACAATTCCCCGCTTACTTTGTTTTGACGCTTCAAGCGTAATTTTACGAAGTCTTTCCAATTTTTCTTTTTTATCAATTTTTGCTACCGCGCGATTTGTGTCCACCGGCACAATTTTTACTACTCCCACTTCGGTTGCCTTTTGAACTATTGTTTCAAGCTTTGGGTTTTTGGGGATTCCCTGATAAATCGTAATTTCAATCTCCGGCTCTGTTTCTGCGCGTCTTGACGAAAGAAGCTCTGCCGTCACACTTTTTTCATCAAATGACGTAAGGCGTGCATCATAAAAATTGCCCTCACCGTCGCAAAGCGTTACACAATCGCCCTTTTTCATTCGAAGGACCTTTCCGATATGCTTTGCTTCTTCACCCGTTATGGTGGCGAAAGAGCCGTTTATCATTTCTTTTGTAATATAAAAATTAGCCATACTCTACCTCGATATTATTAAATACCAGTCGTTATCTCTTTGAACATCCAGAATTTCAAATCCGTTTTTAATAAGAGCCTCTTTAACTTCGTCTATCCGAAATTCTATAATCCCACTTGCTATAAAAAGTCCGTCCTCTTTCATATAGCGCCTTACCTCAGCTGAAAGAGGGATAATTACGTCAGCCACAATGTTTGCAACCACGATATCACTTTTGCCGAAATCATCCACCTGTTTTTTAAGATTTTCGTCAGTTAAAATATTTCCCGATAAAACGGTGTATGTATCTTTTCCTATGCCATTTAAGGATGCATTTTGCATTGCAATTTTTTCGCAGTTGGGGTCAATATCAAGTCCAAGCGCCTCTTTTGCACCAAGCATCAGCGAAATTATTGATAAAATTCCGCTTCCGCAACCAAGGTCAAGCACCCTCATTCCCTTTTTTACAAGCTTATCAAGACTCTGTGTGCAAAGACGCGTGGTTTCGTGCTGCCCGCTTCCAAATGTCATTCCCGGGTCTATGTTAAAGATAATTTTCCCCTCGGTATCCTCAGCTTCTTCCCATTCGGGCTTTATAATTAGTCTGTCGCTTATCTTTATCGGCTTAAAAAACTGCTTCCAGTTGTTTTCCCAGTCTTCCTCGGAAAGTGACTCAAACTTTACATTAAGTGAGCCGTAGCGGTTTTCCTTATCAAGACTTTTAAAGCTTGCAAGGTCGTTTTTAACAAGTGAGAGGAGTCCTCTTCCCTCCTCATCATCCGAAACGTAGATTTTAACCCTTGTCTCGCCCGCCATTTTTTCGCGCAAATCTTCATCTACATAGTCCCAGTAGTCCTTGTTATTTTCAAGAAAATCCAAAAAGTCTTCATTATCCTCAATTTCAAAGCCGTTTATCCCAAGCTCCATAAGGCGCGAGCAGAGAATGTCAATTCCCTCTCTGGTTGTATAAATACTGACCTCAAGCCACTGCATATTTTCCACCCTTTATTTAAAATAGTCCTTAATTTTATCGGTAAATTTCTTTCGCTGATTATAGTTTTTTTCGTTGCTTTCTTTAGCAAATTCTTCTAAAATCTCGCGTTGACGTGCGCTTAGGCTTCTGGGCACTTCAACAATTACGCGCACAATCTGGTCACCTCTCGCCCCGCCACGCGGATGCGGAATTCCGCGCCCTTTAAGTCGGAATTTTGTGCCATGCTGTGTCCCTTCGGGAAAGCGCTGGGTAACGTTTCCGTCAATGGTGGGTATTTCTATTTCACAGCCGAGCGATGCCTGAACAAATGTAATCGGCACGTCTACATAAACTGTACTGCCGTCACGCATAAATACGGAGTTTTTCTTGATGTATACAGTTATGAGAAGGTCACCTGCGGGTCCGCCTTTTGAACCTGCCTCACCCTGACCGCGAACAGATACACTCTGCCCGTGGTCAATTCCCTGCGGAATATTTATCTCAAGCTTACGCGTTTTTCTTACTTTGCCCGAACCACTGCATTTTTCGCAAGGCTCTTTTATAATAGTACCGCGTCCACCGCACGCATTACACGTTGTGGTTGAAGCAAACTGCCCAAATGGAGTATTTTGAACAGTACGCATCTGTCCCGTACCATTACACTGACTGCATGTCTGTGGAGTTGTTCCCTTCTTTGCACCGCTTCCCGCGCAATCAGGGCAGTTTTCCATACGGATAATTGTAACCTCTTTCTTGCAGCCAAATGCCGCCTCTTCAAAGGTAAGCTCTATAGCCTGCTGGATATCTCTTCCCCGTACAGGCCCGTTTCTGCGTGAGGAATTAAAGCCCCCGCGTCCTCCGAAAAAGCTTCCGAAAATGTCACCAAGGTCACCCATATCAAAGCCGTCAAATCCGCCAAAACCGCCGCCGCCAAAACCTGCGCCCTGGTCAACGCCCGCATGGCCGAACTGGTCGTAACGGCTGCGTTTTTCACTGTCACTTAAAACCTCGTAAGCTTCAGCAGCTTCTTTAAATTTATCTGCCGCTTCGGGATTATCTTTATTTAAGTCGGGGTGATACTGCTTTGCAAGCTTTCTGTATGCCTTTTTTATTTCGTCATCGCTTGCGCCCTTATTTACGCCCAGAACCTCATAATAATCTCTTTTATTTGCCATATATTACACCTCAAAATCAGGGGAGGTAGCCCCTCCCCTGATAGTCAATTATTTATCTGTGTTATCGGTAAAGTCCGCGTCATACACATTTTCGTCCCCTGCATTTTGCTGTGGCTGTGCGCCTTCGGGATTTGCCTGCTGATAGAGCTTCGCGCTTATTTCATAAAACTTTTTCTGAAGCTCTTCAGTCGCATTTTTAATAAGGTCTGTGTCGTCACTCTTAAGCGCTTCCTTAACCTTATTTATTTCTTCTTCAATCTGTGTTTTTTCATTTGCGTCAATCTTGTCACCAAGGTCACTAAGTGCCTTTTCACTCTGATATACAAGCTGGTCAGCGTTATTTCTTACATCAATCGCCTCTTTACGCTTTTTGTCCTCTTCAGCGTACTGCTCGGCTTCCTTTACTGCCTTTTCAATATCCTCATCACTTAAGTTTGAAGATGCAGTAATTGTAATTTTCTGCTCCTGACCTGTGCCAAGGTCTTTTGCGCTTACGTTTACAATACCGTTTGCGTCAATATCAAAGGTAACTTCAATCTGCGGAACTCCGCGCGGAGCAGGTGCAATACCTGAAAGCATAAAGTTTCCAAGTGTTTTATTGTCCTTTGCCATTTCTCTTTCACCCTGAAGAACGTGGATGTCAACACTTGTCTGATTGTCAGCCGCAGTTGAGAAAATCTGGCTCTTCTTTGTGGGGATTGTTGTATTTCTTTCGATAAGCTTTGTGCAGATACCACCCATTGTTTCGATACCGAGTGAAAGGGGTGTAACGTCCAAAAGCACGATATCCTTAACATCTCCGCCAAGTACACCTGCCTGAATAGCCGCACCGAGTGCTACGCATTCATCGGGGTTTATTCCCTTGTGGGGTTCTTTACCGATAAGTGCCTTTACAGCGTCATTTACCGCAGGAATACGGCTTGACCCGCCTACCATCAAAACTTTATCGATTTCGCTTGCGTTAAGTCCTGCGTCAGAGAGTGCCTTCTTTGTAGGAATAATACTTCTTTCAACAAGGTCAGCTGTAAGCTCATTAAATTTAGCTCTTGTAAGAGTTACGTCAAGATGCTTCGGGCCTGACGCGTCTGCAGTGATGAACGGAAGATTGATGTTACTTGTCATAACGCCTGAAAGCTCAATTTTTGCTTTTTCAGCAGCTTCCTTAAGGCGCTGCATAGCCATAGAATCTCCCGAAAGGTCAATTCCGCTTTCTTTTTTGAATTCACTTACAAGGTAAGCTATAATCTTATCGTCAAAATCGTCACCGCCAAGTCTTGTGTCACCGTTTGTTGCCAAAACCTCAAAAACGCCGTCACCGATATCAAGAATTGACACATCGAATGTACCGCCGCCAAGGTCATAAACCATAACCTTCTGGTCTTTTTCTTTATCCATACCATATGCAAATGCTGCAGCGGTAGGCTCGTTTATAATACGAAGAACCTCAAGACCTGCAATTTTACCTGCATCCTTTGTTGCCTGACGCTGTGCATCGCTAAAGTAAGCAGGAACGGTAATTACTGCCTGGCTTACCTTTTCACCAAGGTAGCTTTCTGCGTCCATCTTAAGTTTTGAAAGCACCATTGAACTGATTTCAGGCGGAGTATAACTCTTGTCGTCAATATTCACCTTATAATTTGTACCCATTTCTCTTTTGATTGAAATGATTGTTCTGTCAGGGTTTGTAACTGCCTGACGCTTCGCAACCTGACCTACAAGTCTTTCACCTGTTTTTGTAAATGCAACAACCGAAGGGGTTGTTCTTGCACCCTCTGCGTTTGCGATAACAGTCGGCTCTCCGCCTTCCATAACTGCAACGCAGGAGTTTGTTGTTCCTAAGTCAATACCAATAATTTTAGACATAATCTATACCTCCAATAATAATTTTTTAGTTTGCGACCTTCACCATACTGTGGCGAATTACTCTGTCACCTATTTTATATCCCTTTTGGAATTCTTCACAAATTGTGTTTTCTCCTAAAGAATCGTCCTCGCAGTGCATAACAGCGTTGTGGAAATTGGGGTCAAACACCTCACCCACTGCTTTGATTTCTTCAACACCTAAACTCACAAAAACCTCATCAAGCTGTTTTTTTACCATTAAAACGCCTTCATAAAAAGCGTTCTTTTCCTCTGCCGATTCAAGTGCGCGGTCAAAGTTATCAATAACGGGGAGAAACTTTTCCACCACAAACGCCTTTGCCTCAGGATAAATGCTTTCCTTTTCTTTTATTGCACGCTTGCGGAAATTATCATATTCAGCAAGCACGCGCATATATTTTTCCTTCATATCCGAAAACTCTTTATTTTCCTCGGGCGAGGGTTCCTCTATAGTTTCTTCGACTATTTCTTCAATGTTTTCTTCTTTTTTCTTTGTCATTTATATCACCTCTTTTAAAGCATCTGATTAAGTATCTCTGTAAGCTTATCATTTATCAGCTCAAGCGAAGAGACAACTCTTGCATAGTTCATTCGCTTTGGCCCGATAATTCCGATTTTACCTGAAAGCTTATCTCCCACGCGGTAATTTGCAACGACAAGACTTGTATCATTCATCTCCTCAACACCGTTTTCACTGCCGATTTTGATGCTGATTTCGCCTTCCTCGTTTATCATTCCGCCAAGCATTTTCGTAACGTTTTCCTTACTGTCTATAAACGTAAGGAATTTTTTTACTCGGTCAATATTTTCAAATTCGGGATTGTTAAGTATATTTGATGCCCCACCTATATATACACTGCTTTGTGGTGTTTCAAGGCACTCAAGCACAAATTCAATCACGCTTTTTAATATATCGCCGTACTGCGCCATCACTTCATAAATAAGCATAAGGCGTGCAGGGGTAAAATCCTCTGCGCAAAGGCCCGTCAGCTGTCCTGACAAAAATGTTGAAATTGAATCAATCACATCGTAGTCAATATTTCCCGAAACCTTTAGCTTTTTATTTTTAACAGCACCCGTATCAGTCACCACAACCACAAGCGCCGTACCTTTTTCAATAAGCATAAGCTTTACGCTTTGAAGCCTGCTTTTTGTAGCTGAAGGCAACTCAACTATTGCGGGGTAGTTCGTTGTTTTTGTTATGATATCAGAAATTGTGGAAATAACATTTTCAAGCTGATTGTACTTTCCTTCCATACTGCGCTGAAGACTGTTAATCTCCTCCAGCGTAAGAGAGTACTTACTCATTAGTGAATCCACATAAAATCTGTACCCCATCTCTGACGGGATTCGTCCTGCAGATGTATGGGGCTTATCAAGATACCCCATATCTTCAAGATCTGCCATCTCATTTCTTATTGTTGCGGCAGAGAGGCCAAGGTCATGATTTTTTGCAATGTTTCGTGAGCCTACAGGCTCCGCAGTTTGAATATAGTCTTCAACTATTGCTTGAAGTATAAGTCTTTTTCTTTCCGAAAGCTCCATAAACTCACCTCCGTTTTTCTTTTGTTAGCACTCGCGCCTTTTGAGTGCTAACAATAATTTACCACTCGCCAATTCTTTTGTCAAGTATTATTTTCACATTTTAACAATTTATCCATAATTAGAAAAAATTTCTCATTTTTCGCACCTTTTTCCCCTCTTTTAATTCGCAAAAAAACGCTGAAAACTCTTTGACTTTTTTCTTTATTTATTGTATAATGTTCTTTATAAAGATATGTTGGGAGAAAATCGCTTGGAGAGAGAAAGAATCCATGTCAGTGCGGAAGAAATCCGCCTGCAAAAAGATATAATTTCAAATATAAAAACCAGCTTTATTCACGGCACAAAATATGCACTTGTCGAAACATTTGGGTGTCAGCAAAATGTCAATGACTCTCAGAAGCTTCTGGGTATGCTTATTGAAATGGGTTATACTATCACAGAAGATCGTGAAATTGCAGATATTATCATCTTTAACACCTGCGCCGTCCGTGAAAACGCGGAGGACAGAGTTTACGGAAACCTTGGCGCACTGAAAAAGCTTAAAAAGACGCGACCTGACCTTATAATCTGCGTGTGCGGATGTATGGTTCAGCAAGAGCATATAGCAGATACCATCCGCGCAAAATACCGCCATGTTGATTTGGTGTTTGGAACAAAAGCTCTGTGGCGCTTTCCGTCACTACTTATGCGCACACTTGAGCATCGGGAAAAAGTTTTTGACCTTTCGGGGAAAGACTCTATTGCTGAAGGCATCCCCACTTTTTATGAAGGTGGCGCACGCGCATTCGTTTCCATAATGTATGGGTGTAATAACTTTTGCTCTTACTGTGTTGTCCCATATGTCCGTGGGCGTGAAAGAAGCAGGGATGAGGAAGATATCCTTTCTGAAATCCGCGCACTTTCAAAAGAAGGTGTTACGGAAATTATGCTTCTTGGGCAAAATGTCAATTCCTATGGGAAAGACCGTGGTGAAGAAGAAGCCTTTGCCAATCTTCTTCAAAAGGTTTGCAAAATCGAAGGTATTTCACGCGTAAGATTTATGTCAAGCCACCCAAAAGACATTTCCCCCAATTTACTTTCTACAATGGCAAAAGAAGAAAAAATTCCCAATCAGCTCCACCTTCCGCTTCAGTCGGGAAGTAATAAGGTGCTTAGTGATATGAACAGGCGATATACCCGCGAAAAATATCTTGAAATTATAAACCTTGCGAGAAGTCTTATGCCCGACATCTCATTTACCACAGACATTATCGTGGGATTTCCTACAGAAACGGATGACGACTTTAATGACACTCTTGACGTTTTAAGAGAGGCTCGGTTTGAAAGCATTTTCTCATTTATCTACTCAAGGCGTAAAGGCACCCGCGCCGCCGAAATGGAAAGTGTCTTTACAAAGGAAGAGGCGGACTTAAGATTTAAAAAACTGCTCCAGGTCCAAAACGAAATAAGCTTTCTTGAAAGCCAGAAACACGTAGGGCAAATTCAGGAAGTTTTAGTCGAAGGCGCAAGTAAGTCTGACCCCGATATTCTTTCCGCCCGAAACTATGCAAACAAGGTAGTTAATTTTAAAGGGGACAAGTCCCTTGCAGGAAAATACGTAAAAGTAAAAATTACAAAAGCACAAACCTGGGTGCTTTTTGGTGAGCTAATAGAAGAAAAGGAGAATTAAAAATGGCAACAATTTTTGAAAAAGCACGTGAACTCGGTGAAGCTATCATCGAAAGCAACGAGTATAAGGAGCTAAAAAAAGCAGAGCTTGAGCAGGAAAATGACAAAGAGGCGCTTGAGCTTCTTAAAAAATACAGTGAACTTCGCCAGACTCTTGCAAAAGAAATTCAGGATAACTCCGTAAGCGAAGAGCGTATGACCGAAATCAGAAACGAGCTTGAGGAGGCATACAGTGCCCTTACAACAAATGACCACATTACCGCTTACATCAACGCACAAAGAACATTTCAGGCGGTTATCGACCAGATGAATAACATTTTGTCTTTCCACATAACAGGAAAGCTAAACAACGGCTGCAGCGGTGATTGTTCAAGTTGTTCAAGCTGTCACTGATTTAATTTAGATTATAAACAAGGAGGAGTATAGGTTTGGAAGAATTTACTCCTATGATGAAGCAGTATCTTGCTGTAAAAAAAGAATATTCCGATGCAATTCTAATGTATCGCCTCGGTGACTTTTATGAAATGTTTTTTGAGGATGCGCTTGTAGCCTCAAAGGAGCTTGAAATCACCCTTACAGGGCGTGACTGCGGAAAGAGTGAGCGCGCGCCGATGTGCGGCGTGCCTTTCCACGCGGCGGACTCGTATATTGCACGCCTTGTTTCAAAAGGGCATAAGGTCGCAATCTGCGAGCAGGTTGAAGACCCAAAAACTGCAAAAGGCATAGTAAAGCGTGACGTTATAAGAATTGTCACCCCCGGCACAATTTTAGATGACGGACTTCTTAATTCGCGCACAACAAACTATATGGCGTCCATCTTTTGCGAAAAAAACGACTGGGGCGTAACCTTTGCGGATGTCTCCACCGGGGAAATTTTGGGTACAACGATTTTTGACGACTCCTCCTCTGAAAAGCTTTTATCGGAGCTTTCAAGGTTTTCTCCTGTTGAAATTGCACTTGGCGGGGATGCAATCGGTCACAAAAAGCTTGACGAGTATTTAAGAGCACGCACACGCGCACTTACCTTTACATACGACTTTAAGGAAGCCGAAAAAACTGCCCCAGACACCTTATCGGGTCAGCTTAAAAACAGCCACGCTATAGTCGACAGGCTTTTAAAAATTTCGACCTCGGCACTTATAAATTACCTTATCGAAACACAAAAAATCCATCTCGTTCACTTAAATGAGATAAATATATACACCTCGGGCGAATTTGTGGAGCTTGACTCCTCCACCCAAAGAAATCTTGAGCTTGTTGAAACGATGCGCGATAAGGAAAAGCGCCACAGTCTTTTCTGGGTGCTTGACCACAGTAAAACGGCAATGGGTTCAAGAATGCTTAAGCAGTGGATTTTGCGTCCGCTTGTCAGCGCCCCTGCGATAAACAACCGTCTTTGCGGAGTTGAAGAAATAGTAAATGACCTTTCGTGGCGTGAAGATTTAGGAGATGCACTCAGCGGTGTTTATGACCTTGAAAGGCTTATGAGTAAGATTTCGATGGGCACTGCTAACGCACGTGATTTAGTTGCGCTTCGCACATCTCTCTCAAAGCTTCCCGCAATTTCCTCTCTTTTACGCAGTGCAAAAAGCACAATTCTTGGCATTCAGTCAGCAAACCTTGACACGCTTGAGGATTTGTATGACCTGCTCGAAAGATCCATTGTCGATGAACCGCCGATTTCGCTTCGCGATGGTGATTTAATTAAAGAAGGCTTTAATGAAGAGATTGACTCTCTTCGCGCCATTACCGTAAACGGCAGGGGTTACATCACTGAAATAGAAGCAAGAGAACGTGAAAAAACAGGAATTAAAAACCTTAAAATCAAATATAACAAGGTCTTTGGCTATTTTATTGAGGTATCCAGCTCCCACCTCTCTAAAGTTCCTGAAGATTACATAAGAAAGCAGACCATTACAAATGGTGAAAGATACATAACTGCGGAGCTTAAGGAGATTGAAGGGCGTGTCCTTGGCGCGTCTGAAAGACTTGTAGGTCTTGAATATGACGTGTTTGTCTCTGTGCGCAATACTCTTTGCAGCCAGATGGAAAGAATAACAAAAACTGCACATGCAATTTCTGTTACGGACGTTTTGTACTCACTTGCGGTGGCGGCAGTAAAGAATAATTACACAAAGCCTGTAGTAAATCTTTCCGATTCACTGATAATTAAAGACGGGCGTCATCCCGTTGTTGAGAAGGTGCTTTCTGGCAGTCTTTTTGTCCCGAATGACACCTTGCTTGACTGCAAAGAAAACAACACCGCGATTATTACAGGCCCCAATATGGCAGGTAAATCTACTTTTATGAGGCAGACTGCAATAATTACTCTTATGGCGCAAATGGGTTCATTTGTCCCTGCAAAAAGCTGTGAGTGCGGAATTGTTGACAAGATATTTACGCGTATCGGTGCGTCTGACGATTTGGCCTCTGGGCAAAGCACCTTTATGCTTGAAATGAATGAGGTCAGCCATATTCTTAAAAATGCAACGAAAAAGAGTCTTTGTATACTTGACGAAATCGGGCGTGGAACAAGCACGTTTGACGGGCTTTCCATTGCCTGGGCAGTTATTGAATATATCGCACAAAAAATTGGTGCAAAAACACTTTTTGCAACGCATTATCATGAGCTTACGGTGCTTGAAAAATCCATTCCCGGAGTTATCAACTATAACACCGCCTGCAAAAAGCGCGGGGATGACATTACGTTCCTTCGCAAAATTGTGCGCGGAGGCACCGATGACAGCTTTGGTATTGAGGTTGCAAAGCTTGCAGGCGTGCCCGAAGGCGTCATAAAAAGGGCAAAGCAGGTTTTAAAAAATGTTGAGGGCGATAAATCCCCTGGAGAGATTGACCCAAATTCTTACGCCGAGCCTGACGAGGCTTTGGTGCAAACTGATTTTGCCTCGTTTTCAAATCAGGCACTTATTGATGCACTTAAAGGGCTTGACGTTACTACACTTACGCCTATTGAGGCGCTTAATGAGCTTTACAAGCTTCAACAACTTTTGTAAAAAGAGGTGATATGCATGGGGAAAATACGTGTCCTGGATAAATTCACAGCTGAAAAAATTGCCGCGGGTGAGGTTGTTGAAAGACCTTCAAGCGTTATTAAGGAGCTTGTGGAAAATTCTATTGACGCGGGCGCTACAACCATTACCGTTGAAATAAAAAACGGTGGCACTACATATATGCGCGTTACAGATAATGGCTCGGGGATGGAGCCTGACGATGCAAAGACCGCTTTTCTCAGGCATGCCACAAGTAAAATTCGTACCGATAAGGACCTTGAAAAGATATCCACCCTCGGCTTTCGCGGTGAGGCGCTTTGCAGTATTGCCGCGGTAAGTCGCACAGAGCTTTTTACAAAGCGCGCACAAAGCGAAGGCACGCACGTTTTAATAGAAGGGGGCGAAATACTTTCCTCGGAAAGCGCAGGTTGCCCTGATGGGACAACCATTGTTGTAAAAAACCTTTTTTATAACACCCCTGCAAGAATGAAGTTCTTAAAATCAGATAAAACAGAAGGCTCCTATATAATGGACGTCTGTCAGAAGCAGGCGCTCAGCCACCCTGAAGTGTCCATAAGGTTTATTCGTGACGGAAAGGATGTCCTTTTTACCCCCGGTGATAATATCTTAAAAAATGCTGTCCATTCCATTTTTGGAAAAGATATTTCTTCAAATGTAATTGAGGTAAATTACGAAAAAGACGGCGTGCGCGTTTTTGGTGTTGCTGGGAAAAATAATCTGTCGCGTCCAAACAGGCTTATGCAGATATTTTTCGTAAATAACCGATACGTTTCAAACAAAACGCTTTACAATGCTCTTTCCGAGGCGTATAAGAATGAATTAATGGTTTCGCGCTTTCCTATTTGCTTTTTAAATATAGAGCTTGATCCTTCAAATGTTGATGTAAACGTGCATCCTACTAAAACAGAGGTTAAGTTTGCAAACGAAAGCTCAGTTTACGAATCGGTATACTGGGGCGTAAAAAATTCGCTTATGGCTGCTTCCTCCCCCAGAGATGCGTTTGAAAATCCAAATGCAAGCTATAAGCTTCCTTTTGAAATAAAGGCTCCCACACAGATTAACTTTACCGTAGAGAAAAAAAGCTCTTTTAAGCCATACACTCCGCAAACAATAAAAACTGCTCCCCCCATTCGCACAGAAAATCAGATTAGGGAGGATTTAGCAGATTTCGGCACTCTACCTCCAAAAAAAATTGAAGGGATAGAAAACGCCGAGGCTCTAAAAAAAGAGTTTATACCCGCACCCCCAAAAGAAAACACAAAAGAAATCTATGACTTTAAAATACTCGGTCAGCTTTTTTCAACGTATGTCCTCATCGAAAAAGGTGATGACTTTATACTTCTTGACCAACACGCCGCGCATGAGCGCATAAGGTATGAAGAAATAAAATCGCGCGGAGACAAAGCGCAAACGCAGATTCTTCTTATGCCTATAAACGTCAATCTGACCCCTGCGGAAAAAGAGACCGCCTCAAAAAATGGTGATTTCCTTCTCGATATGGGCTTTGAGGTTGAGGATTTTGGAGGCACAAGTGCAATCCTTCGGTCACTTCCCGCGGACTGTCCTTATGAAGAAGGTGGCGCACTTTTTGTTGAGCTTCTTTCTATCTTTATGGGAGAAAATGGCGGGGATGCGCTTAAAAAGCGTGACAAAGCAATCTATACCGTTGCGTGCAAGGGCGCAATAAAGGCAAATAAAAACTATTCCCTGTCCGAGCTTGAAGCGCTTTACAAAAAGGCATCGTCTTTAGAGGGAATATCCACCTGCCCGCACGGAAGACCAATCAGCATAAAATTCAGTAAATATCAAATAGAAAAAATGTTCGGAAGGATAGTATGATTAATAATAAAAAAATTCCGATAATTGCAGTAGTCGGGCCAACGGCGTCAGGCAAAACTGCGCTTGGGATAGAGCTTGCCAAATATACAAATGGCGAGGTTGTCTCGTGCGACTCAATGCAGATTTATAAAAATCTTGATATTGCAACTGCAAAACCCACTCAAAGTGAAATGGATGGCATTCCCCACCATATGATAGATGTGGCGGAGCCGTGCGAAGTCTTTAGCGTTCAGCGCTTTTGTGCTATGGCGCACGAGGTTATAGAAGATATCTACTTGCGCGGGAAAACCCCCATTTTAGTTGGCGGAACAGGGCTTTATATAGATAATACAGTTATGAACACAAGCTTTCTTGCGCCCGCGCGCGATGAAAGACTCACGGATGAGCTTTTGGAATTTTCGAAAAAAAACGGAAATGACGCTCTCTACGAAATTCTTTTAAAGGAAGACTTTTCCGCCGCCCAAAAAATTCACCCGAATGATACGAAGCGCGTAATCCGCGCTATTGAAACTGTAAGAACAACAGGAAAAACAAGAAGTGATATAAATAAAGAAAGCCGTGAGGCACAAAGCAAATATGACTGCCTCTGGCTTGGTATAAACATAGAAAGACCCTATCTTTATGAAAGAATAAATATGCGTGTAGACAAAATGCTCAAGGACGGTCTTTTAGAAGAAACAAAAAAGCACGTCTACCCATTAAAAAACACGGATTCCACATCAATTTCAGCTATAGGCTACCGTGAGGCACTCGCCTATCTCGACGGGCTATGCACATACGGCGAAATGGTAAATCTCCTAAAAAGAAACACCCGCCGATACGCCAAGCGTCAGCAAACGTGGTTTTCGGCAAATAAAAACATAAACTGGCTGAATTTTAATTTGGCATTTTATGAGGCAAAACAATTAATAGAAAAGAGGAATTTAAAATGAAAGCACAGGTAAATCTTCAGGACGTATTTTTAAACCAGGTAAGGAAGGATAAAACCCCTATTACTATCTTTCTTTTAAGCGGTTTTCAGATAAAGGGGCTTGTGACAGGCTTTGATAATTACACAGTTGTTCTTAACTGTGAAGGAAAGCAGGAGCTTGTCTATAAGCATGCCATCTCTACAATTATTCCGCAAAATCCCATTAACTTTGTTTCCATAGAAAACGAAAAGGAACTTCAGGATTAAAATAAAAGAGGGTATTAAGGTGAACAAAAAGCTAAAAATAATTTTGCTTATTGTGGCATTTCTTTTCATTGTAAGTACAATAAGCTACTGCAGCGCCCCCTATGACACCGAACCTGCAGAACTAAAAACCATAAGCACAACGATTGCCGGCAACGGCTTTATCCTTCGAAACGAAACGATTGTTTCCCGCGACTCGCAAGGCGTTTTTGAGCCTCTCGTAAAAGAAGGCGTGCGCGTTTCAAAGGGCGGAACTGTCGGCACAATCATAAGCGGGAATTTAGATAACAAGCTTGCAGAAAGGCTTGAAAAGGTTAAAGCCAGAATTGAAGAAATACAAAATACTCAGGGCTTTTCAAATGTCTACTCGTCAGACGATTTAAGGATTTATTCCGTTGTCAAGGAAATGGCAGGCGGCATCCGCACAAATGCTGACACTGAAAATTACATAAAAGCAAAGGAATTTGCAGACAGGCTAAACACAATTATTGAGAAAAGCGCCGAAAAGGACGCTTCTGCCCGTGACAAGCTTCTTGTCTCTTTGGAGGAGGAAAAGTATTCTCTTGAAAAACAGCTCGGCGGTATTCGTTTTGAGGTTTCCTCCCCTGCCGCAGGTATTTTTTACACTCATCTTGACGGGCTTGAAAGAACAATTGCAAAAGATGATGAAATTAAATCTCTCACCCCGGGGGATATCAATTCCTTTTCGGAAAGCTTAAAAAATTATAAAAAGCCTTCAGAGGACGTTGCAAAAATTTGTGATACCTATTCTTGGTATTTGGCATCCTGCATTTCAAAGGAAGATGCCGAGGGGCTTTCGCCCAATCAAAACATTTTGATATCGGTTGATGAACAGCCCTTTATAAAGGCTACCATTCTTTCTCTTAACGAAGGCGAGGGGGAGGTTGCCCTTATCGTAAAAAGCACGATTGATGCAAAGGGTATAACTGAAAAGCGCACAGTTAAATTTGAAATAAAAAAAGAAGAGGTAAGCGGAATATGTATCCCGTCCGAGTCTCTGCGCGTTTTAGATAACACCGCGGGCGTGTATATTATAAACCAGAACAGAACCGTCAGCTTCCGCGCGGTAAATATAATTAAGAATTATGATGATTACTATATAGTTCAGAATAAATTTATTCCCCCGCTTGACTCAAAATACAAGGCACTTAAGGTGCATGACAATATTCTTATCAATCCCGAAAAAGTAAGGGGTGTTGTGGATGATTAATTTATCAGAAAACCTATCGAATATAAAGGGGCGCATAGAAAACGCCTGCCGTGAATGTGGCAGGGATCCGGGCGAAATAACACTTGTCGCAGTTTCAAAAACGGTTGATATTGAAACTATAAAGGAATGTCACAAACTCGGCCAGAACATCTTTGGCGAAAACAGGCCTCAGGAGCTTTGCGAGAAGTATCCGCACCTTTTGAGCGCCACCTGGCACCTTATCGGTCATCTTCAGACAAACAAGGTAAAAACCGTTGTCGGAAAAGCCAAGCTTATCCACTCTGTTGATAGCCTAAGGCTTCTTAATGCAATTAACGAAGAAGCCAAAAAGAAGGGCATTATCCAAAGCATTTTGCTTGAGGTAAACATTTCAGGCGAAGAAAGTAAATATGGTTTGACAACAGAGGAAATTCCATCTATAATTAATAGTATAAAAAGCACAGAGAATGTCGCTTTTTGCGGATTTATGACAATGGCGCCCATAAATGCCACGGAGAGTGAGCTTTCCGATATTTTCGGAAAAGCGCGCAAGCTTTTTGAAAAATACAAAAATGAGGGCGCAACCATTCTTTCAATGGGTATGTCGGGCGACTTTGAAGCGGCAATCAAAGCGGGTGCCACTCATATAAGAGTGGGCAGCTCAATATTTAAAAGATAAACGGAGGAAAGAAAAATGTCAGTAATGAAAAAATTTACAGAACTGGTTTTTGGTCCCGAAGAGGATGATGAAGTAGAATTTGAAAATATGGCGGATCCTTCAGGCATTGAAGAGGATATTCCCAAATTTTCTTCAAAAAGGTCAAAGGTGGTAAATATCGCCGCAACAACACAGATGAAGGTTGTTGTTGTTCAGATTGAACAGTTTGATGAGGTTCGCGAAATTACCGACCATCTTCGCAATAAGAAAGCAGTTGTAATAAACCTTGAAAAGCTTGAAAAGGAAACTGCACGCCGTGTGCTTGACTTCTTAAGTGGCAGCGTGTATGCTCTCGGCAGTAACATTCAGAAAATTGCCAACGGCATCTTCCTTATTGCGCCTTATAACGTTGATATAATGGCAGATGTTCGTGATGAGCTTACAAGTAACGATATCTTCCCATGGGAATAAAAGAGGATAAGCTTCGCTTTCTCGGTGCGCTTGATAGTGAAAAAACGCTCATCTTTGCGCATATTTATGATTTAAGCTTGCAGGCTGAAAAGTACTCCTCCCCCGTTTATGGTGACTTTTTAAGTATGGAGGAGCAATCTATTCTTACCGAGAGGGCACACCTTCTTCCCACGTCTCCCACGCTTTTTGGTGGCTTTGAGGATGCGGAAAGGAAAATGCTTGCCTTTATTCCCTCTTTTGAAGAGGAGGATTTCCCGATTTGCGCAGTTAAAATTGTGGCTAGAAAGGGCGCTAAGCTTTCTCACCGCGACTACCTTGGCGGGGTTATGGCTCTTGGTATAAAAAGGGAAAAATGCGGCGATATTATTATTCAGGAAAACACTGCCCACGCCTTTATGGGAAAGGATATTGCGCGGTTTGTGGAGTCTTCGCTTTTAACTGTCGGGCGTGAAGGGGTAAGTACCTCTATCGTTTCGGCTGAATGCGTGCCGATTCCCCAAAAGAGCTTTACCACCATTAAAGGAACCGTAAAGTCCCTTCGGCTTGACAGCGTAATTACACTCTTTATTGGTTCAGGGCGCGCAGGCGCGACTGATTACATAAAGCAAGGGCGCGTCTTTGTTGACGGAATAACGGTAGAAAAGCCTGATAAACACGTTTCTGACGGCTCTGTTATAACCGTACGCGGTGTAGGTCGCGCCAATCTCACAGTAGAAGGCACAAGCCGTAAGGACAGAATTTTTATAACCTTAAATAAGTACTCTTAAAAGGATTTTTATATGTTTATTTACGTTTTAATTTTTCTCGGGGTTATTCTTTTTGACCAGATTGGGAAAATTTTAATTACCCGCGCCTTTACTACGGGCGAGGGTAAAACTATAATTGACGGGGTTTTAAGCTTCGTATATGTCGAAAACAAAGGTGCAGCGTTTGGCATCCTTTCCGGTGCACGTGTATTTTTTATAATTGCAACAGTTTTAATTTTCGCGCTTGGTATATGGTATTTTAAGAAAAACCCTATGCAAAACAACTTAGAGCGTCTCTCTATCGCCTTTATTTCTGGCGGTGCAATCGGAAACTTTATTGATAGAATTTTTTTAGGATATGTCCGTGATTTTATATCTGCTGACTTTATCGACTTTCCCGTCTTTAATATTGCAGACTGTTTTGTCTGCATTGGCACAGCGCTTTATGTTATATGTATACTTTTTGAGGGGAAATTAAATGGAAACAAAAGTTAAATTGACAGCGTGCAGTAATGCACGCTGTGACGCGTATATAGCATTAAATGCAGAAGGCATCTCCCGAAGCTTTGCCTCAAAGCTTTGCACGGACGGGCACGTCTTAGTAAACGGGAAATGCGCTAAGCCTTCACTTAAACTAAAAGAAGGGGACGAGATTTTAATTACTCTCCCCACCCTCACTCTCCCCACTGCCGAGGCGGAAGATATAGCACTTGACATAGTCTTTGAAGACAGTGACGTGCTTATTATTAACAAGCCGCGTGGCATGGTCGTGCATCCCGCCTTTGGGAATGAGTCCGGCACGCTTGTAAATGCCGTAATGCACCACTGCAAAGGCAATCTCTCGGCAATTAACGGTGTCTTGCGCCCGGGTATTGTGCATAGAATAGATAAGGACACAACGGGGCTTTTAGCCGTTGCAAAAAATAACGATTCGCATCTTTCACTTGCCGACCAGCTTGGGGCCCGTACGCTTTCGCGCACTTATTTTGCGATAGTGCATGGAAATATTAAGGAAGACGAATTAATAATAAATGCCCCCCTTGCCCGTAGCACATCCGACAGAAAGAAAATGGCAATCTCAAAAACGGGGCGCGAGGCGGAAACTCACCTTACCGTGCTTGAGCGCTTTGGAAAATACACCCTTGTTAAATGTAAGCTCAAAACGGGGCGCACGCATCAGATAAGGGTGCATATGAAGCATATCGGCCACCCCATTTTAGGGGATAAGGCATACGGCGTAAAGAAAGAGGAATTTAACCTTACAGGTCAGCTTCTTCATGCCGGCGAGATTGGGTTTATTCATCCCACAAGCGGGGAAAGCGTGTCTTTCTCTGCCCCGCTTCCTGCGGATTTTAATAATACACTAACTAAAATCAGAGAAAAGTACTCTTAATCTGGAGGTAGAATTATGGCAAAGGAAAAATTTTATATCACCACCCCAATATATTACCCGAGTGATAAGCTCCATATCGGGCATAGCTACTGCACCGTTGCGGCGGATACTATCGCGCGCTACAAGCGTGCACAGGGCTATGACGTAATGTTTCTTACGGGAACTGATGAGCATGGCCAGAAAATTCAGCGTATAGCTGAAGAAAAGGGTGTAACTCCCCAGAGCTACGTTGATAACATCGTAGTCGGCATTAAAGAGCTTTGGAAGTCACTTGACATTACTAATGACAAATTCATTCGTACAACGGACGAAATTCATACAAAAACCGTTCAGAAGATTTTTGACATCCTCTATGAAAAGGGCGATATCTATAAAAGCGAGTACGAGGGTTGGTATTGCACCCCGTGTGAATCCTTCTGGACAGAGCATCAGCTCAAGGACGGCAAATGCCCCGACTGTGGTCGTGATGTTGAAAAAACCAAGGAGGAAAGCTACTTTTTCCGCCTTTCAAAATATCAGGACAGACTAATAGAACTCATTAAAAATAGCCCCGAGTTTCTTCAGCCGTCAATCCGCCAGAATGAGATGCTTAATAACTTCCTCATTCCCGGGCTTGAGGATTTGTGCGTTTCAAGAACAAGCTTTGACTGGGGCATCCCCGTAAGCTTTGACCCCAAGCACGTTGTCTACGTGTGGCTTGACGCGCTCACAAACTACATCACCGCCCTTGGCGCATTTAGTGATAATGATGAAGACTTTAAGCGCTTCTGGCCTGCAGACCTTCACCTTGTGGGCAAGGAAATCGTGCGCTTTCACTCTATTATATGGCCCGCAATGCTTATGGCGCTTGACCTTCCTCTTCCAAAGCAGGTTTATGGTCACGGCTGGCTTCTTTTAGACGGCGGTAAGATGAGTAAATCTAAAGGTAACGTCGTTGACCCCGTAACCCTTATCAACAAATACGGCGTTGATGCAATCCGTTATTTCTTGATGCGCGAAATGCCCTTTGGCGCAGACGGCGTGTTTAATAATGAGGCGCTTATAAACCGCATAAATTCAGACCTTGCAAATGACCTCGGAAACCTCGTAAGCAGAACCGTAAGTATGGTTGAAAAATACTTTGGCGGCACAGTTAAAAATGCAAATGTAAAGGAAAGCGTGGATGATGAGCTTATAGGGCTTGCAACCTCTCTCCCCGAAACTGTTGAAAAGCTTATGGATGCATACCAGTTCTCAAATGCACTTGCGGAAATCTGGAAGCTTATCAGCCGTACAAACAAATATATTGATGAAACAATGCCCTGGGCACTTGCTAAAGACGAAAGCAAAAAAGCGCGCCTTGAAACAGTTATGTATAACCTTTGCGAATCAATTCGTATTTCTGCGGAGCTTATTGCCCCCGTTATGACTCGCACTTCACCAAAGATTTTAGAGCAAATCGGTGCAGAAGGCATAGGCTGGAACACTGCAAAAGAGTGGGGCAAACAGGCAGGCTTTACCGTTAAAAAGGGTGAAGTCCTCTTCCCAAGAATTGATGTTTTGGCGGAGCTTGAGGCGCTCGAAAAAGAGCAGGCACAAAACAAAGCCCCCGCTATTCCCGAGCCGGAGCATAAAGAAGAAATCACAATTGACGATTTCTTTAAGTCTGAACTTCGCGTTGCTCGCGTTATTGAATGTGAAAAAATAAAGAAAGCTAAAAAACTTCTCAAGCTTCAGCTTGACCTTGGCTATGAAAAGCGTCAGGTAGTAAGCGGAATTGCGCTTCACTATGAGCCACAGGACTTAATCGGAAAACGCGTTATTGTTGTAACAAATCTTAAGCCTGTCACCCTTTGCGGAGAAGAAAGCAATGGAATGATTCTCTGCGCATCAAATGATGATAAGCTTTGTATTGTAACACCTGCAGACGATATCGAACTTGGAAGTGAAGTTTGCTGATGCTTATTGACACACACGCGCACTACTATGACTCGCGCTTTGATGAGGATAGGGAGTTGCTTTTCCCCCAAATGCACGCCGAGGGGATTGGCTATATCATAAATTCAGGCTGCACAGTTAAAAACACCAAAGAATGCATCAAAATGGCAGAAAATTATGACTTTTGCTATGCGACTGCAGGTCTTCACCCCGAGTATGCCGAAAATGTAACGGAGGACGATTTAAAGGAAATTTCAACCCTTGCACTTCATGAAAAGGTGCTTGCAGTTGGCGAAATCGGGCTTGACTACCACTATGGCGGGGATAAAGAAAAGCAAAAACACCTCTTTTCCCGTCAGATTGATTTGGCAAATGCGCTTCTTCTTCCCACAGTTATTCATTGTCGTGAGGCAACACGTGACACGCTTGACATCCTGAAAGCACAAACGCCAACAAATGGCGCAGTTATGCACTGCTTTAGTGAAAGCGTTGAAACGGCTAAAATCATTCTTAATATGGGCTTTTACGTGTCCGTTGGCGGAACACTTACATTTAAAAATAATGTCCGCACGGTTGAAGCTGTAAGATACATTCCACTCGATAGGATAATGCTTGAAACGGATTGCCCCTATCTTGCACCTGTTCCACATCGCGGGGAACGAAACTGTAGCCTGTATCTTCCCCTTGTGGCACAAAAAATTGCCGAAATCAAGGGCATTTCGATTGACGAGGTTGTGGAAACCACCACTAAAAATGCAATAGCGTTTTATCGCATCCCACAATAAAACAAAAGCACCGAAAGTATAAGGTCGAGAGTAATAAGGAAGTAATGGTTTTGAAGCCTGATTTTCCGTTTATGCTACGTAAAAAATTCCCGAAATACGTCAGTATTACGAGAATTTTATTACTTGCCTAATTCTAAAAATCAGATATTCAAAACTGCTACGCATCCTAAAATCAAAATTTTTTAATGAAGTTCAAGGCAAAAACGGCTCATAATCCTGACGGATATGAGCCATTTTAAACGCAGAAATTCGTAAAAAAGATGATTTTTAGGACAATACTTCCTTATTAACCTCGACCTTAAACTTTCGGTGCTTTTTTGATGCAAAAAATACATATTTAGTTTCTAAACAAAAGAATTTATATCGCTTTGCATTTATAAATGCGCTAATATATGTCCTTTTGGTGTCAAAAGGACCAAAAACGCGGGGTTCCGATTCCCCGGACCCCAAACGGCCTAGCAGGGCTAAAGAAATGACTCTTACTTTCTTAATTACAAAAGGGAGCTTTGTTTATAAATTCACTTTTCTTTTGTTGCGCCGTTTTCAATGTCAAACTCATTGACATACACGACTAAAAATTGCCCATCTGCAAAGGAAAATGATATGGGCAATTTTTGCCCAAGTCAAAAAAATAAATTTATAAACCCAAGGAATGTGCTTAAGGTTAGTTAAGTGTAGAATACAGTAGAAGAATATTTTTCTCTTTAAGATAGTAGTATTTGCTTATGGCAGTTTAAAAGGTAATTGCTATAAAATAGAAATAAAAAGCACATTACTAAAAAGTAATGTGCTTTTATCATTCCCTATTATAGTACTTTGTTTAAGAAGTCGATAGTTCTTGGATTTTTAGGATTCCCGAAGATTTCTTCGGGAGTGCCTTCTTCAACAATTACGCCCTCGTCAACAAAGATTACTCTGTCGCTTACCTCGCGCGCAAAGCCCATTTCGTGAGTAACGACAACCATTGTCATACCTTCTTTTGCAAGTTCTTTCATAACGTCAAGCACTTCGCCGACCATTTCGGGGTCAAGCGCACTCGTTGGCTCATCAAAAAGCATAACGTCGGGACTCATCATAAGGGCACGAACAATGGCAACCCTTTGCTTTTGTCCGCCTGAAAGCTGTGATGGGTAGCTTTCTGCCCTGTCGGAAAGGCCGACACGCTCTAAAAGAGACAGGGCTTTCTTTTCCGCCTCTCCCTTATTCATTTTAAGGAGTTTAACAGGTGCAATTGTAAGATTTTTAAGCACTGTCATATGCGGGAAAAGGTTAAACTGCTGGAAAACCATACCCATTTTCTGACGGTGAAGATTGATATCTGTTTTGGGGTTTGTGATATCTACCCCGTCAAAGATTATCTGACCGCCTGTTGGTTTTTCAAGGAGATTAAGAGAACGGAGAAATGTTGATTTTCCCGAGCCTGACGGCCCAATGATAACAACAACTTCGCCCTTTTTAATCTCGGAAGTAACGCCGTTTAAGGCTTTGATTTTTCCGTTTTTGTAATAAACGCGCAAGTCACTTGTTTTAATCAGACTATCGTTCATTTTTTTGAAGCCTCCTTTCAAGTATGCCGAGAAGCTTTGTAAGAACAACTACAATAGTTAAATAGATAAGAGCCACAAGAAGTATGGGGTTAATCTGGTCATATGTAGTATTTTTTATCTGATTTCCCGCTTTTGTTAAATCAACTACTGCAACGTAGCCCGCAACAGATGTTTCCTTAAGAAGAGCAATCATTTCGTTGCCGATTGCAGGGAGTATGTTTTTAAACGCCTGCGGAAGTATTATGTACCACATTGTGTGAAGCTTTGAAAAGCCAAGACTTCTGCCAGCTTCCATCTGGCCTTTGTCAATTGACATTATGCCTGAACGGATAACCTCCGCCACGTATGCGCCTGAATTTACGCCAAAGGTAATGATTGCAACCCAGGTGCCGTCCTTTGCATTTACAAATATTATAAAAAAGAAAATAAGAAGCTGAACAACTACGGGTGTTCCTCTGATTACTGTAAGATAGAAGTTGCAAAGCATATCAAGAGGCTTAAGAGCTTTGTTATCTGCTGAAAAGACCTTAACGGTGGCAACGATAGTACCGATTATAACGCCGAGGATTAAAGCCCCGATTGTTATAATAATTGTCTTTTCAAAACCCTCTATAATAGTCATATACCTGTCGCTTACAATAAAAGTGTTATACAGGGTATCTAGCCATTTATCAAACCAATTCAAAAATATCATTCCTTTAAAAAAGCGGCGAGCACTCGCCGCTTTTTATTTTAAAATTTTAGCGCCAATTATTCTGCATCGAATGCAAGGTCATATTTTGAGAAGATTTCAGCAAGCTTGCCTTCTTCCTTAAGCTCTGCGATAGCACCGTTAAATTCTTCGATAAGTGCATCGTTGCCGAGCTTTGTAGCAATAGCGTATTCTTCCTGAGTAAGAGCTTCGTCAAGAACGATTGTCTTGCCTTCCTGCTTTTCTGAAAGTGCCTTTGCAACTGCATCGTCGATTACAACTGCATCAACCTTACCTGCTGTAAGAGCACTAATTGCTTCTGCACCAGTCTTGAAGGACTGAACATTGTAGCCGTTATCGAGGAGATAAAGCTCGCCAGTTGTACCTTCCTGACAAGAAACTGTTTTTCCTTCAAGGTCAGCTGCAGCTTTGATTTCACTGTCAGCCATAACGATGATAGCCTGTGATGCCTTGTAGTAAGCATCTGTAAATGCCATGTTTTTCTTTCTCTCTTCAGAAGCTGTGATGCCTGAAAGTGCAATGTCGTACTTACCTGTAGCAGCACCTGTTAAAGCAGCGTCAAAGTCGATATGTGTGATTTCAACTTCTTTGCCGAGCTTTTCTGCGATAGCATAGAGCATATCAATGTCAGCACCTACGATTTCTTCGCCTTCGAAATATTCAAAGGGAGGGAACTCTGCATTTGTTGCTACTGTGATAACGTTTTCATTTTTCTTTCCTGCGCAACCTGCAAATACTGCTGTGAGCATTACGATTGCGAGTACGAGTGTGAGTAGTTTTTTCATAATAAATACCTCCAAAAATTTTTTGTATGTGCTTATTATAACACAAATGTATAAAAATGCAAGCATTTTTTTAAATATACACAAATTTTTTTTAAAAAGTCGGAAAAACCCCGTAATATTGGGAAAAATTAAGTGCATAAAAATACATAAAAAATCATTTTTTGAGAAGTTTCGTCTTGTTGAAGGCAGAAATTACACTGTTTTTTGATATTTCGGGGAAGTTATTTTCTAAAAGAGAGTTAACTCCCTCAATTGTTGTTCCGCCGGGACTGCAGACGTTTTTTGTAAGCTCCTCGGGAGTAAGATGGGAGTCAAGCACCATGCCGCACGCACCGCTGACTGTCCTTGCCGCGTATAAAAGTGCTTTATCGTAAGGCACACCGCATTCCTCTGCCCCACGTGCGAGGGCATCTATAAACATATAGGAAAATGCGGGGCCACAACCGGAAAGCGCCGCTGCAGCGTCTATTATATCCTCCGAGATAGAATCAACAAGTCCTGCATAAGAGAGCATATTTATAAAGAAAGAAATTTCTTCCTCTGCTACTGTTTCGCCCGCTGAATACAAAACCACGCCCGTTCCTATTGCGCAAGGGGTGTTTGGCATAATTCTTATTATAGGATAATCTCCGCCCGCCATATTAAGAACACCCTTTTTAGAAAGTCCTGCTGCCATTGTGACAAGAATAAATCTATTTTTACGGGTTTTAAAAATATCTTTAAGCGGAGAAAGGACACTTTCAAAATGCTGTGGTTTAACTGCAAGATAGATATAGTCACAGTTCAGGCAGATATATTCGTTATCTACCGCTTTTGCACCTGTTTTTTCACAAAAGCGAGCTGATTTTCCAGTGTCAAAATCTGACACGTAGACATTTTCTGCCCCGATTTTTTTAATTATCGCTTCAGCTAAGGCACCGCCCATATTTCCGCAACCTATAAAGCCAACGGTTTTCACAAAATCACTCCCTTATCTGACCTGTTCCTTTTATTATATATTTGTAAACATTAAGCTCCGAAAGTCCCATTGGTCCACGGGCATGAAGCTTTTGCGTAGAAATTCCGATTTCGCACCCAAGGCCGAATTCTCCACCATCCGTAAATCGTGTTGACGCGTTTACATAAACGGAGGAACTGTCAATAAGCTTTGTAAAAAGGGTGGCATTTTCGGGGGACTCTGTAAGTATACATTCACTGTGGCCTGTAGAGTGTGTGTTTATGTGATTTATTGCATCACGTACATCCTCTACGACCTTTATTGCCATAGTATAATCAAGAAATTCCGTGTCAAAGTCTTCATTTCCTGCTTCTTTTCCTGAAATTATTTGTAAGGCTTTTTTGTCAAGACGAAGCTCAACCGGTGTTTTTCCTTTATTTAACTGCTCATCGCAAAGCCTTTTTTTAAGGAGAGGTAAAAATTCCTTTGCGATATCTTTATGACAAAGGCAAACCTCCGCCGCGTTACAAACAGACGGACGGCTTGTTTTGGCGTTTTCTATAATATCAAGCGCTTTAGGAAAATCGGCTGTGTTATCTACAAAAATATGACAAATTCCCGTACCTGTATGTATGCAAGGGACGCGGGCGTTTTCATAGCAAGCAGAAATAAGCCCTGCCCCGCCACGAGGAATAAGCAAATCAACATATCCCACCGCCTGCATCAAATCAGTTGCGCTCTGGCGGGAGGTATCCGTAATAAGATTTATAAGGTCAGGAGAAAGAGAGGAAGAAACAAGTCCTTCTTTTAAAGCCTTTATAATGGCGGTATTACTCTCTATCGCCTCTTTCCCGCCGCGAAGCACGCACACGTTTCCGCTTTTAAGCGCAAGTGCGCAGGCGTCACTTGTTACGTTGGGACGGCTCTCAAAAATTATTGCAACCACGCCAACGGGCACGCTTGTTTTTTCAATTATAAGTCCATTGGGGCGGGTGACGGTTTCAAGAACTCTCCCCACGGGGTCAGGAAGAAGGGTGACATCGCGAATTCCTTTTGCCATTGTCTCTATTCTTTCTTTAGTAAGTGTGAGCCTATCTATCATAACGGGAGAAATTTTTCCCTGGGCATTAGATATGTCAATTTTATTTGCCTCAAGAATTTTATCCGTTTGGCGCACAAGCTCGCTCGCCATATTTAAAAGGGCGGTGTTTTTTTCTTCTGTAGTGAGGTTTACAGCGAAAACTTTAGCATCCTTTGCTTTTTTCAGGATTTCAAATGTTGTCATTTTAATTTTTCCTTCCAAAAAATTTTGTGCCCACGCTCTCTCCCGCTAAAATATCATAAAGAAGAGAGGGGTTTGAGCCGTTGGCAATTACCATATCAATGCCCGAATCCGTGCAAATCTGTGCAGCGCGAAGCTTTGTTGCCATTCCGCCTGTGCCAAGCTCCGACCCTTTTTCGCCCGCAAGGGAAAGTATTTCGGGGGTAATCTCTTTTACCTCTGAAATTAAGGTAGCATTTTTATCCTTGTGAGGGTCGCTTGTGTAAAGCCCTTCAATATCACTTAATAAGACGAGAAGGGAGGAATCACAGCTTCGCGCTACGATGGCGCTTAAGGTATCGTTGTCGCCGACTGAAATTTCTTCTGTTGCAACGGTGTCATTTTCATTTATAATAGGAAGAACGCCAAGCTCAAGAAGTCTGTTTATAGTATTGTGGAAGTTTTGGTAGCGATTTTCATCCTCCATATCAGGCGAAGTTATAAGAAGCTGTGCCACGGTATGATTATATTCAGAAAAAAGCTTATCATACACATACATAAGCTCACACTGGCCGACTGCTGCAGCTGCCTGCTTTGTGGGCATATCGGTAGGCCTTTTTTTAAGAGAGAGCTTGCCAACGCCCATACCGATTGCGCCTGAGGAAACAAGAATTATCTCGTGCCCCGCATTTTTAAGGTCACTTATCACCTTGCAAAGCTCTTCAACGTGGCGAATATTAATACAACCCGTTTCGTGTGCAAGGGTGGAGGTCCCCACTTTTATTGTAAATCGCATAAAATCAGTCCTTTAGTTTTTTTAGTATGGTTTCCATTTGCGCATAGCTTGTGGCGGAAAAAATGTCATTTCTTAAGGCGCCTGCGCCACGCATTCCTTTTACATACCATGAGGCGTGCTTTCGCGCTTCGCGAATACCTGTGTGCTCGCCCTTGAGGTCGCACAGAAGCCTGATATGCTCAAGCGCGACATCGATTTTTTCGTTTGGTGAGGGGAAGGTGGTGACGCGCCCGCACTCAAAAAGCTCACTAATCTGCGTGAAAATCCAGGGGTTTCCCTCTGCCCCTCTGCCAATCATAACGGCTGCTGCCCCAGTTTCGTATAAAATTGAGGCGGCGTCCTCTGCGGCAAATATGTCGCCGTTTGCAATTACGGGGATGGAAACGCACTCGGCTACTTTTTTGATGATACTGCGGTCTGCTTTCCCGCTGTAAAACTGCTCCCTCGTGCGTCCGTGCACCGTTACGGCAGAAGCACCGCACCTTTCGGCAATTCGGGCAAGCTCAACCGCGTTTATTGAATTTTCGTCCCAGCCGGCGCGCATTTTGACCGTGACAGGCTTTGTTGATGCGCGTACGGAGGCATCAATTATAGCTTCCGCCTTGGAAAGATTTTTCATAAGGGCACTGCCTTCGCCGTTGTTTACGATTTTTGGTGCGGGGCAACCCATATTTATATCGATAAAGAGGCCTTCTGACTCCACCTCGGGAATAACTTTGGTGAAGTTTTCCGCCTCACTCCCGAAAATCTGAACCGCCGTGGGAAGATTCTCCGTTTGCATAAGAGTACGGGTTTTTCGGCTTTCGTACGTAAGAGCTTTTGCACTGACCATCTCCGTATAAGAAAGGCCCGCGCCAAAGCGGTCACAAATTTTGCGGAAGGCAAGATCGGTAACGCCTGCCATTGGGGCAAGAAATATATTGTTTTTAAGTGTAATATCTTTAATTTTCATTATAAGTCAAGAAGCATATCCCCATGTGAGATGAGCTTTTTCTTTCGCATAAATTCTGAAATGATAAAAGCTAAAACTCCAGGAAGGATAAAGTACATTAAAATATTTAAAAGAAGTGCCATCTGGGGAGATGTCTTTTCAATCATTGTCTGAAATGACATTATGGGGCCGACAAGTCCCGCTGTTCCCATACCAGAGCCGGTGGCGTTACTTTCCATTTTAAAGACCATTGTGGAGATTGGACCTAAAATTGCACTTGTAAGTATTGCGGGAAGCCATATAAGAGGACGGCGCACGATATTTGGAATCTGGAGCATACTTGTGCCAAGTCCCTGCGCCAAAAGTCCGCCGAATTTATTTTCGCGGTAGCTTGCGACTGCAAAGCCAATCATATTTGCGCAACACCCAACCGTTGCCGCGCCTGCTGCAAGCCCGTTAAGACCAAGCACTATACCAATAGCTGCCGAGCTGATGGGGAGAGTAAGAAATATTCCCATCAAAACGCTTACAACAATGCCCATAACAAAAGGCTGTTGCTGTGTACCCCAGTTGACAAGCGAGCCGAGATATGTCATAAATGAAGAAATCGGAGGACCTATAAATATGCCTGCGAGACTTCCTGCAATTACGCTTGCAAGCGGAGTTAAAAGGATATCAATTTTTGTTTTACCGCTTACAAGGCGGCCTACTAAAATGCCAACATATGCGCCGATAAACGCGCCGAGCGGTTCGCCCGGAGGGGTGATTTGAAATACGCCGTCTGTAATAAGAGCGCCAGAGGCAATTTTTCCTGCATATGCGCCAACCAAGCCATTTGTTGCAGCGCTTATGAGAACAAGCGGGGATTCCTTAAATTTATATGCAACGCCGCATCCTATACCTGCGCCTGTAAGGAGTGATGCGCATTTTCCAAAAGATATTAAAAGGAAGCTAATCTTTTCATTTGGAATAAAAGAGCCAATCTGCGTGAGGATTGTGCCCACGATAAGTGTGGAAAAAAGACCAAGTGCCATTCCGCTTAATCCGTCAATAAAAAGTTTGTGCATAGCTTGTTTGAGTTTTTTCATAAGAATACCCCCTTGTAAAATTAGTTTCATTATATATAAAAAGAGGTCGCATATCAAGTAAATTTGAAAGAAAAAGAAAAAAACTATTGAAATTTGATAAATTTATGCTACAATGAATATATATTTAAGGAAAGAGGTGTCTACAAATGGCTTACATTATCAATGATGATTGCATCAGCTGCGGTGCATGCGCTTCTGAATGTCCTGTTGAATGCATTAAAGAAGGCGATGCAAAATACGAAATCGATGCAGATGCATGCCTTGAGTGCGGTGCATGCGCAGGCGTTTGCCCTGTTGGCGCTCCCGTTCAGGCGTAAAAATCTGAAATAAAGAAAGCAAGGCCGACCAATTTGGTCGGTTTTGTTATTGGTGATAATTATGGTTTATGAAAATGAAAATATAGAAGACCTTGGCGTAAAAGGCTATAAAGTGATACAAAATAAAGATGGGTTTTGCTTTGGAAGTGATGCGGTGCTACTCTCGCGCTTTGTAAATCCTAAAAAGGGTGCAAGGGTGCTTGATTTATGCACGGGCACGGGGATTATTCCCGTTTTGATGTGGGGAATGTATGAGCTTTCGGAAATCTGTGCGATTGAAATTATTCCGTCTGTTGCTGATATGGCAAAAAGGACGATGGAGCTAAATTTACTTTCCGATAAAATAAAGGTGACTTGCGGGGACTTAAAGGATGCGCCCGCAATTTACGGGAAGCGGTCTTTTGACGTAATTACTGTAAACCCTCCTTATATGAATGCAGGCGGGGGACTTGTAAATCCAAAGGAAAAGCTTGCAATAGCGCGCCACGAAATCTGCTGCACGCTTGATGATGTGGTGCGGGTTAGCAAGGCGCTTTTAAAGCCGTGCGGAAAGCTTTTTATGGTGCATCGCGCGGACAGGCTTTGCGATGTTATTGATACATTCAGAAAGTATAGAATTGAGCCAAAAAGGCTCAGGGTGGTGTACCCTTCAAGCAGTGCGCCGGCATCTTTAGTGCTTGTTGAAGGCGCAGAGGGCGGGAAGGCACAGCTGAAGGTGGAAAAACCGCTTTTTATGTATGATGATGACGGAAACTATATTCAGTCTTTGAGGTGATTATATGCAGGGGAAATTATATCTTTGTGCTACGCCTATCGGAAACCTTGGCGATATTACGTACAGATGCGTGGAAACTCTTAAAAGTGTTGACCTTATTGCTGCGGAGGACACAAGGCATACCCTGGGGCTTTTAAACCACCTGGGGATTGAAAAGCCAATGACAAGCTACTTTGAGCATAATAAAAAGGAAAAGGGCGAGTATCTTATAAATGAAATGAAAAAAGGGAAAAACATTGCGCTTGTAAGCGATGCGGGAACGTGTGCTATAAGTGACCCCGGAGAAGACCTTGTTATGCTTTGCGCAGAGAAAGGTATAGACGTTGTGCCCATTCCGGGGGCGGTTGCAGGGATAAATGCACTTATAATAAGCGGACTTCCTACCGGGAGATTTGCGTTTGAAGGCTTTTTGACAATAAATAAAAAGAAAAGGGCAGAAAGTCTCGAAATTCTTAAAAATGAAGACAGAACCATGATTTTTTACGAGGCACCGCATAAGCTTAAGAGTACGCTTTCTGATATGTATAAGGCTTTTGGAGACAGAAAAATAGCCATTTGCCGTGAGCTTACAAAAATTCACGAAGAGGTTTTAAGGCTAACGCTTGAGAGTGCGATTTCCTATTATGAAGAAAATGCACCAAGGGGAGAATATGTGCTTGTGGTTGAGGGGAAAAACCCCGAAGACTTAAAAAAAGAAAAAACAGACGAATGGGTAAAGCTATCTATAGAGGAGCACGTAAAAATGTATATAGACAAGGGATTTGACGAGAAGGAAGCTTTGCGCAATGTAGCTAAAGACAGGGGCGTTTCGCGCCGAGATATATACAATAAGTACAAAATATAAAAAATATTACCGTAAGGCTTGACAAAAGGACACAATAGTGATAATATTTTCTGGTCAAATACAAATGTGCGCAGTGGAGGGACATTATGGAAAAGCAAAAGTTAGTTATTGCTGACTTATCGGTATTGCCTCCTGTTTATCATAAGGTTTTGCTTGCAAAAGAGTTGTTAGACTCAGGAAAAGCGGAAACAATAAATGAAGCTGTGGAAATGGCAAACGTATCAAGAAGTGCGTATTATAAATATAAGGATTATGTTTTTCCTTTTAATCAGATGCAGGGGATACTAACGCTCCTTGCAGTTGTTTTAGACGTTAAAGGCGTGCTTGGTGATATTATTACAAAGGCAAGTGACGCGGGGTGTAACATTCTTACGATTAATCAGAATGTCCCCGTAAACGGTGTGGCAAATATAACTGTGACGCTACAGACAGAAAATATGACAGTCAGCACAGACGCCCTTATTGAATCTATTGAAGAAATAAAGGGTGTAAGAAAAATAACTGTTCTTGCAAAGCAGTAAACGGAGGATGAGTCGATGAAAAAAATTGCAATTATCGGATTCGGCGTTGTGGGAAGCGGAGTTTACGAAATAATCCGTAAAAATAAGGACATTTTAACAAAAAACACCCAGGAGGAGCTTGATGTTAAAAGAATTCTTGATATCCGTGACTTTTCCTCGCACGAGGAAAGCCATCTTTTCACAAAGGATTTTAATGATATTTTAAATGACCCTGAAATTGAAATCGTTGTTGAAACAATGGGCGGGATAAAATACGCCTATGATTACACAAAGGCTTCGCTTGCGGCGGGGAAAAGCGTTGTTACAAGTAATAAAGAGCTTGTGGCTTCCTGCGGTGATGAGTTTTTTAAGATAGCAAAAGAAAAAAATGTCCGCTATATGTATGAGGCATCAGTTGGCGGAGGAATTCCGATTATAAGACCGCTTGCTACCGATATGGCGGCAAATGATGTACTTGAGGTTGCGGGAATTTTAAATGGCACAACAAACTACATTCTTACAAAGATGTTTAGTGAAAATGACAGCTTTGAAAATGCGCTTAAGACGGCGCAGGAGCTTGGATATGCAGAAAAGGACCCGACAGCTGACGTAGACGGGCACGATGCCTGCAGAAAAATCTCGATACTTATGTCACTTGTAACGGGGCAGAAGATTGAATGCGAGAACGTGCATACTGTTGGAATAAGACAAATAACCGAGGAAGACGTAACTTATGCAGCGGCACTCGGTTGCACTATAAAGCTTGTTGGCTACGGATATAAAGAAAATGACGGCGTAAACGCATCCGTTGAGCCGATGCTTGTTTCAAACGAAAAGCTTCTTTCAGGCGTAGTTGACGTATTTAACGCGGTGACAGTAAGGGGAAATATGGTTGACAGGCTTCTCTTCTACGGAAGAGGTGCGGGAAAGCTTCCCACTGCAAGTGCAGTTGTGGCAGACGTGTGCGATATAGTAAAAAGCGGAAATTATAACCACGCCTACTCATGGAAAAAAGGTGGGGAGTTTAAGGTTATTCCGTATGAGGATGTCCGTGCGAAATTCTTTGTCCGCGTAAAAAATGAGCAAAAAGACGCGGTTCTTAAGGAATTTTGCGGTATTGACATAATTCGCGGAGCAAATGATATTGGATTTTTAACCGAGGCTATGACGGTAAAAGAAGTAAATGAACGTACGAAAAAAATTGGAGGAGCCGTAAAGATTTTAAGGCTTTATAAATAAAGGGAGGTTTTTTTGTGGGACTTGTAGTTCAGAAATTTGGCGGAAGCAGTGTAAGAGATGCTGAAAGAGTGTTTAACGTTGCACGCCGAGTAATAGAAACATATGACGAAGGAAATGATGTGGTGGTTGTTGTTTCAGCGCAGGGTGACACAACTGACGATTTGCTTGAAAAAGCGGCTGAAATTAACCCCAGAGCATCAAAAAGAGAGATGGATGTTTTGCTTTCCGCAGGTGAGCAGATGTCTATGTCACTTCTTGCAATGGCAATTGAAAAGCTTGGCAGACCCGTAATTTCACTTACAGGCTGGCAGGCAGGCATGAATACTGATATTAACTACTCAAAGGCAAGAATTAAAAGAGTTGTCGGTGAAAGAATTCAGATTGAGCTTGACAAAAGAAAAATTGTTATCGTTGCAGGATTTCAGGGAATAAACAAGTATGAGGATATAACAACACTCGGACGCGGAGGAAGTGACACCTCGGCAGTTGCGATTGCGGCAGCACTCGGTGCAGATTTGTGCCAGATATTTACCGATGTTAAGGGCGTTTATACAACAGACCCCAGAATTGTGCCCGAAGCGAAAAAGCTTTCAGAAATTACATATGACGAAATGCTTGAGCTTGCAGCATCAGGCGCAAATGTACTTCATAACAGAAGTGTGGAGCTTGCTAAAAAATTCAATGTAAATATGGAAGTTCTCTCGAGCCTTGAAAGAGAGCCGGGAACAATAGTTAAGGAGGAAACAACAGTGGAAAAAATGTTAATCAGAGGCATTGCACGTGATAATGACGTTGCAAGAGTTGCATTAGTAAATATTAAGGATACACCTGGCAAGGCTTTCCAGATATTCTCAATTCTGGCGAAAAAGAAAATTAATGTTGACGTTATACTTCAGTCAATAGGCCGTGACGGAAGTAAGGACATAAGCTTTACTGTAAGTAAAGATGACCTTGAAGCAACACTTCAGACAATAGAAGAAAACAACGCAATCTTTGGTGCAGAAAAGGTAGTTCATGATGAAAACGTATCAAAGGTAAGCATTGTAGGGGCAGGAATGACATCTAACCCCGGCGTTGCGGCAACAATGTTTGAAGCGCTTTATGACGCAGGAATAAATATTCAGATGATTTCAACAAGTGAAATCAGAGTAACTGTTCTTATAAACTCAAGTGATGCTGAAAAGGCAGTTAAAGCTATTCACGATAAATTTAATCTTGCAGACTAACAAAAAGGGTGGTTTTAAACCACCCTTTTTTGTTGCAAGAGAGCCTTGTTTATGATATAATAAATTTATCTTCGATGAAATTATAGCAAAAAATATTGGCCTTTAGAACTTGCACTGATTTTAGTAAGGGTGCTAAATATTTAGAAGAGGAGAAAATAAAATCTTGAATCGAAAAAAATATATATATCTTCTTGTTGTTTTGGTTTTAGTTATTTCGACAATGTTCTATGTTGACTATTTAAAGGATGACCGCATCCAAGCAGATATTGACACAAACTTTGCCAGCGATTATGGGAACCTGATAATCGGCATGCTTAATAAGAGTATACAAACAGAAGAAATCGCAGCACATAAATATGATGTTGAAAACACAAAGTATGGCTATCGCTTAATCGAACTATATCCGCATAATTCACATTTAAAAGATGGGATATTTAATGATATTATAATGTTATTGGATCAAGCATCCGGGTGTGATGCTTGGTATGACATTGATATGAATAAAGAATTATATGATAAATTGAATACACTTGGACAGGCGGTATTTAGCAGACCACAAACATATACGAAAGAAATGCTGGAAGAAACATGGGAAGCATTAAGTATGGCAGTCAATTTTGATGTGAAATAGTTTGCATCTAAACCTTCTATTCCTTATAAAGTTTGATATAAAGTGAAAAAACAAATTGTGATAAAACTCTTTACGGAGGGTATATATGGATAATAAAATACAAATATTTGAAGATAAAAGAATAAGAACAGCTTGGAATGAAGAAACTGAAGAATGGTATTTTTCTGTTGTTGATGTAGTTGGAGTTTTAACGGATAGTAAAGATCCAACAGCATATTGGAGAAAGTTAAAACAGAGATTAAAGGCCGAGGGAAATGAAACCGTGACAAATTGTCACAGTTTGAAGATGACTGCTACTGATGGAAAGAAGCGGTTGACAGATGTTGCCGATACAGAACAACTTTTGCGAATTATTCAGTCTATACCATCACCCAAAGCGGAGCCATTTAAATTGTGGTTGGCACAAGTGGGCAGAGAAAGAATTGAAGAAACCATCGATCCAGAACTTGCTATAGACAGAGCGATAGAAACTTATCAAAAGAAAGGCTACAGTGAAGAATGGATACATCAAAGGATTTTATCTATCAGAGTGCGCAATGCCTTGACTGATGAATGGGATAGACACGGAGTTCAAAAAGGCGTGGAATATGCTATTCTTACAGATGAGATTACAAAAGCATGGTCGGGAATGACGACACGAAAATATAAGAATTTAAAAAGATTGACAAAAGAAAATCTGCGTGATAATATGAGTGACCTTGAAATTGTACTTAATATGCTTGCAGAAGCGACAACGACAGAATTATCAAAAGCTCATAATCCTCAAACTTTTGAAGAAAATCGTGAGATTGCAAAAAGAGGCGGAAAGTATGCAGGTAATGCACGAAAGGAAATTGAAGCAGATACAGGCAAACCGGTAATCACATCAAAAAATGCAAGTGAATTAAATCAAGTTGTAGTTGATTTGATCGAAAACATATCAAAAGATGATGAATAATACAAACAATTCGAAATTAACAGGTAATGCAAAATCATTAAGAAAGAATATGACCAAAGAAGAAAGACATCTTTGGTATGATTTCTTAAAAACCTTACCTATAACTGTAAACAGACAAAAGGTTATAGGTAACTACATTGTTGACTTCTATATTGCCACCGCAAAACTTGTTATTGAACTTGATGGTTCACAACATTATGAAGATAGTGGTATAGAAAATGATACAAAAAGAGATGAATTTCTAAATAATTTAGGAATTAAAGTATTAAGATATTCCAATTTAGATGTTAATCAAAGATTTGAAAGTGTATGTCAAGATATACTGAATCATATTAACACCTCATCAGTCACTTCGTGACAGCTTCCCCTCAAGGGGAAGCCTTTGAGAAAACAAATTTTTTGTCCCTAACTTGACAAAATCATATGAGAAGTGTCGGAGTGGCACGGAACGAGCGTCCCTTTTAATATAAAGTGAATATATTTTTAATATACAAACAGATATTGTCCTATAATACACTTGTATTATGAGGTGATTTATGTGATGAAAAATATAATAAAAATCAACAAAAAAGGTGAAGACGGGTATAGAATAATATCTGTCAGAATTAAAGAGGGTACACTTAGCAAGATTGATGAGTTATCCGCTAAAAGCAACCGTTCGAGAAATGAGCTTATAAATATTCTTCTTGAAAATTGTGTTGATGATGTTGAAATAAATTAAAAGGAGTTTTTTATGCCGAGGCGCCCGGGTGTTTTTCTTGTGACAGCGTTTATATTGGGGATATGGCTGGCACTGCAGGAAATAGATTTTATATTTATTCCTATTGCAGTGCTTTTTTTGAACATTTTTTCTTTTTTCTATAATAAAGGTGCGCTAAAGCCCCTGCTTTTTGCTTTTATTGTACTTCTTGCAGGGTTTTTCTTTGCAAAGGGAATGGAATTAAGGGTTGGCACGCTTTCGGATAACCTTGACTTAAAAAGCTTTCGGGCAGAGTTTAAGGCAACTGATTTTTCCGATGAAAAAAGCGTTGTTGCAATTACAGAAAATGAGGGTAAAAAAATAAAGGTATATCTTACCTGCGAGGATATTCCCCGTCTTTTACCCGGGGATACGTTTGAAACCTATGTAACGCTGAACGATTGCAGACAAAGTAAAAAGGAATACGCAAACTACCTTTATTCGCAAGGATTGTTTATTCGTGCCAGTGCAGGAAACATAGAAAAAACAGGTACTGATTTTTCAGGAATAAGCGGGAAGTTTTACAAAATAAGAAGAGCGTTCAGAAAATCGGCGGAAGGCGCGTTTCGGGGAGACACGCTGGGACTTTATCAGGCAATGGTGATAGGAGATTCCTCACTTTTGTCGCCAGAAGTCATAAATAAGCTTCGCGGTGCGGGCATAAGCCACATAGCAGTTGTGTCGGGGATGCACCTTTCAATAATGATTTCTATTATATCAATGCTTTTAAATTTTCTTTTGGGAAAAAGGCGCATAACCGCATTTCTTTGTGTGCTGGCGGCAATTTTTATAACGCTTATGTGCGGGGGCGGGGCGTCAGTTGTCCGCGCGTGCATAATGTGTGTGCTTTTCGAGACGGCGCGCATTATCTACAGAGAAAACGACCCCTTAAATTCACTTTTTATTGCAGCGTTTGTAATGGCGGTTGTAAATCCCTATATAATTTATAATACAGGGTTTGTTTTGTCTTTTCTTGCTACATTTGGAATAATTGTTTTTTCAAAAAGAATTCTGGGCATATTAAAGAAATTTCTGCCTGATTTTTTAGCCGGCATTCTGTCGCTTTCAATATGCGCACAACTGACGGTTGTTCCTTACATAATGTATGCATTTTTATCTTTTACGCCGTATTCACTTTTTTCAAATGTATTGATATCTGTTGTTGCGGATATTTTTGTGAGTTTGGGGATGTTTTATCCTCTTATAAGTAAAATTCCGCTAATATGTGGTCTTTTTCGTTTGCTGATAAACGGTGCATCCTTTGTTATTTTAGCTGTAAGTGAAGCGGTAAATAAAATTCCAGGTGCAAATCTTACAATTAAAGGGACAGATGCTTTCTTTATATGTTTATGGATTTTTATGCTCTGTGCACTTTCTTTTTATCCTCAAAAGAAAAATTTACTTATAAGAATTGGCGCACTTCTTCTGGCGGTTTGTATTTTTTGTGTGGGAATAAATTATTTTTCCAAGGGAGTAAGAATAGAAATTATTGACGACTCGGAGAAAATGAGCAGTGTCATTTTAAAGGATGATTGCGCAGTTTTAATCGGATGTGCAAATTACTACGAGGGAATAGAAATTGCAGACAGAAAAGCAGGTGGGTATATTGATAGCCTGATTATAAATAACCAGTACTCCACAGATGTCTTAAAGCTTATGGAGTCAGGAAAAGTAAAAAATGTTATTCTATGCGAGGATGCCGTTGGAAAGGGACAGACGAGAATTGAAAATCTTGCAAAGGAAAAAGGAATTAATACTGTGTTTATAAAAATGGACGAAAAGCATATTTTGCCTTGCGGGGTTACCTTAAAATATCTCTCATTTAACGAAAAGTATGTAGGTGAGGGTGCGGTGTGCATAGAATATAAAGATAAATCATTTGTCAGTCTGGAAGGTATGAAATTAGAAAAGGCAAAGGAATTTTCAAAAGAAATTTATGCGGATATAGTAGCTCTTCCACTGACAATAAAGGGGCAGGAGGAAATGGTTTTTCCTGACATAAACGCAAAAATCTTAAAGAGAGATGAAAATTTTTTATTAAAAGATAAATAATTACAGTGCAATTTTAATAAAAGTATGCTATACTTAAACTATCCTATATTTAAAGGAGATTTAACAATGGATAAAATTGAAGGAAGAAATCCAGTGGCAGAAGCGCTTAAAAGCAAGCTTCCGATAGATAAGCTATATGTAAAAAAAGGTGAAAAGCACGGAAGCATTATCCCGATAATTTCTATTGCGCGTGAAAAAAGAATTCCCATAATTGAGGTTTCCGGCGCGCAGCTTGACGAAATGAGTGAGACGGGCGCGCATCAGGGAGTTATTGCGCTTTGCCCACAGACGGAGTATAAATCGGTTGACGACATTTTAAAAATTGCCTACGATAAGGGAGAAGCGCCGTTTTTGCTTATTCTTGACAGAATTGCAGATCCAAGAAATCTTGGCTCGATAATAAGAAGTGCAAACTGTATGGGGGTGCACGGGGTTATTATTTCAAAGCATGATTCGGCATCCGTTACGGCGGTGTGCGCCAAGGCTTCGGCAGGGGCAATCTTCCACACGCCTGTGGCAAGAGTAAACAATTTAAGTAAAACGATTGATGATTTGAAAAAGAAAAATATATGGATAACAGGTGCAGACGGCAAAGGGGACAGGGATCTGTATGAGGCAGACCTCGGCGGTGCGATTGGAATTGTAATAGGCTCCGAGGGAGAGGGAATAAGCCACCTTGTACTTGAAAAATGTGATTTTAAAGTAAAAATTCCCATGATGGGAAATGTAAATTCTCTAAACGCTTCGGTTGCGGCATCACTTTTCTTATATGAAGCATCAAGACAAAGAAATGGGAGGAATTAATTATGCGTGCAGTAGTAACAGTTGTTGGTAAGGACAAAACAGGAATTATAGCAAGAGTGAGTGGGCTTTTCTACGAGAAGAATATTAATATTTTGGATATCTCGCAGAAGCTTATGCAAAATCTTTTTACAATGATTTCACTTGTAGACCTTGAAAAGAGTAATCTTGATTTTGATGCTCTTACAAAAGAGCTTGAAAAGGTTGGGGAAGAGCTTAATGTTTCGATAACAATACTTCCTGAAAATATGTTTAAAAATGTGAACAAGGACTGATAAAAATGGATGCTAATTCAAATAAAATTGATTTAATCAGGCTCAATCGCACAAAAGATGCACTTGAGAAAAATAACATAAATACCTATATTGCGGGGAATAAAGCGGAAGCCTTAGAAGTTGTAAAATCTCTTTTAAATGAGGGAGAAAAGGTTTCGTGCGGGGGATCTATGACGCTTGAAGAATGCGGTGTGATGGAAGAGCTTCGAAGCGGAAAGTACCTATTTTTAGACAGGGCAAACTGCACCGACGTGACAGCTCTTTACAGAGAGTGCTTTAGCGCTGATGCGTACCTTTCATCTTCAAATGCCGTAACCGAAGACGGTGAGCTTTTTAACGTTGACGGAAACGGTAACCGTGTGGCGGCAATCTGCTACGGCCCGTCAAGAATTATAATGGTAGTCGGAAAAAATAAGATTGTAAAAGATTTAAGCGAGGCGCACAGACGCGTCAAGGAAGTTGCTGCGCCTGCAAACTGCTTAAGGCTTTCAAAAGATACGCCCTGCACTAAAATCGGAAAGTGCATAGGCGAAAATCCCTGTGAGGGCTGCAAAAGTGACGGAAGAATATGCTCAAGCTATGTTGTAAACGCGTATCAGAGAACGCGCGGAAGAATAAGCGTTGTTTTGGTTAACGAGTATCTTGGGTATTGATGGAGGAAAAGATGAAAACTGCACTTATAACGGGCGCAAGCTCGGGAATCGGGATGGATATGGCAAGAATTCTTGCAAAAAAAGGGGTTTCACTTATTCTCGTTGCAAGAAGAGATGACAGGCTTGAGCTTTTAAGTGAGGAGCTTGGCGTTCCATGCAAAATAGTAAAGGCAGACCTTTCTGATATTGATGCTGTAAAAAAGGTGTGCCTCGAAAACCCTGATATTGACTATCTTATAAACAATGCGGGATTTGGCGTATTCGGGGAATTTACAAGTACCGACTTTGAACGCGAAAGAGAAATGATAAATGTAAATATAGTTGCGCTTCATTATATGATGAAGTTTTATCTTACGCGATTTAAAGAAAAAAACAGCGGGAAAATCTTAAACGTGGCATCGACTGCCGCATTTTTCCCGGGACCGATGTTTTCTTCTTATTATGCATCAAAGGCTTATGTTTTAAGACTTGGAAGAGCAGTAAAAGAAGAATTAAGGCGCGAAAAGGTAAATGTAACGATAACTACTCTTTGCCCCGGCCCTGTGAGGACGGAATTCAATCACGTTGCAGGGGTGAAATTCCAGATAGGCTCAATATCATCCAAAAAGGCGGCAGAAGCAGGGATAAACGCGATGATGAAAGGAAAAGAATGTGCTGTGCCGACGCTTCCCATAAGGCTTACAACCATTTTGTCAAAATTTGTTCCCGATTGGATAAGTGCAAGGGTTGTATATAAAATTCAGCGTGCAAAAAAATTATAAAAGTGAGGTGTTGCCGATATGAAAAAATGCATAGCTTTTCTTGTTCTGATAATGGTTTTCTTCTCTTTATCGGCATCGGCAAATGAAATATATTCTTACACCACCCAAAAAATTATGACTGACGGCGTGACGGTGAAAAATATCCAGAGGTTTTATAGTGATTACTCTTTAAATATAAATCTTGTCACGGCGGATTTAAAAAACAAGTTTCTTTCTTTGGAGCTTTTAAAAAGCGGTAAGGGTGTGGATAAAACAGACACCACGCTCAATCTCGCAAAGGGTGAAGAGGGCGTTGTTGCAGCAGTAAACGGTGACTTCTTTTCAAAATACAAGGGTGACCAGAATTTCAGCCTTGGGATAGAAATTAAGGATGGTGAAATGCTTCAGTCGCACATAAATAGCGATATGGCGGCAGGGCTTGTAAAAGATAAGTTGCTTTCGCTTTCGTATATAACGATGGATGCTTCTGTAAAATGCGAAAACGGAAGTACGCTTAAGATAACACACATCAATAAGCCAACGGATTATTACGGTGCGCTTTTAATGTATACTCCCGATTTTAACGGGAAAACGTCTCCGTTTTTGCCGGTGGGAATTAGTGCTGTTACGGTGGAGAACGGAGTTGTCAGTGCAAAGGGAATAAGCCTTGGCGGGACTATTCCGATTCCTGAAAACGGGTATATTCTCGTGATTGACGATAATATGACGCCGATGCTTGATATGAATTTAAATATCGGGGACAGGGTAGAACTTAAGGTTGAGGCTACCCCCTCGATAGAAAACATAGAAACTGCTTTCGGCGGAGGTACGCTTCTTGTAAAAGACGGGCAAAAGACACCCATTACCCATAATGTAAGCGGAAACAACCCCAGAACTGTAATCGGAACGAATGGTGACGGAACTGTTTTATATATGATGACTGTTGACGGAAGGCAAACAATAAGCCGTGGGGTAAGCCTTGATGCTCTGCAGAATTTGTGCATTGAGCTTGGAATTAAAAATGCGATTAATATGGACGGTGGCGGGTCAACCGCGCTTGTGGGAAAAACTACGGATAACGGCGAGCTTCACACCATTAATTCTCCGTCCGAAAACAGAAAAGTTATAAATGCGATTGGAATTAAAACAAGTGCGGAGCCGGGAGAAGCCGTAAGCTTTGACGTAAAAGTAGAAAATACGTGTGTGCTTGCAGGTGACAGTGTAAAGATTTTTGTAAATGCACTCGATGAAAATAAAAACAAGGCACAAAGCATTCCCAAAAAGCTTGTGTGGAAGGTTGTAAAAGGAAGCGGAAAGGTTATAGATAATGTTTTTTACCCCGAAAGCACAGGTGAGGCAGTGCTGGAGCTTTACTACGGGAATGTGTGGCAGTCAAGTTGCACATTTAATGTGTTTAGCAAAAACGATATTGCGGGGATAGATATTAACCCCGTATATTTAGTAAAAAAAGGGCAGACTGTTAAATCAAGCACTTTTGCAAGGGTATTTGACAGAAACGGGAATTTTGCCGATGTGAAAAAATTAGGTCTTTTATCCCCCGAATATGACAAGAGCTTTTTAGCCGTAAATGATACTGAAATAAAGGTGCTTAAGGAAGGCGCGGGAAACCTTACTCTCTCTTGCGGGGGAGCGAGAAAAAGTGCAAGATTTATCTGCGAAGGCTTTGGAGTGGATTTTGAGGAGGCACAAACGCTTGATGCTCTTAAAAAAGACGAAAAGGGAAGCTTTAGCTTTAACATAGTGGCAAATGCGCCGAAAAAGACTTTCTTTACCCGCCTATCTTACGCGCGTGCGATGGATAGCTTTAAGAATGCGGGAAGTGTATCGGTTTTAGGTGAGGAGATTTCTGTTTTTACACCTGAGGGGGTAAAGGTAATAACGGGCGGAAAATTTGGAGAATTTCCAATAAAAAACGGACGCGTGATAACACTTGCGCTTAAATCTTCAAATACGCTCAGAACAAACTCGCAGTGGCAAAAGCTGACTTCTGCGCTTAAAAATGCAAAGGAAAAGAACATTTTTATTCTTCTTAATGAGGAGCTTTACTTAAAGGATGAGCTTGAAGGAAGAGTTTTTGGGGATGTTTTGGCGGATTTAGCAAAAAACAAAAATGTTTTTGTAGTTTCGGCGGGAACAGAAAACAATGTAAAAATAAGCCGCGGGGTAAGATTTATAACCCTTGCGGGGGCAGAGGACTACACGGGCGTTAAAAGCGCAATAAAGGGAATAAAGTATCTGTCGTTTAATCTTGATGGCGAAAACGCGACGTACTTTTTCAGAAATATTTATTAAGGGAGATTTTCTCCCTTAATTTTTTTTTTGAAAAAATGTTGACAAAAGAAAAAGGGTGTGCTATATTAAAGTCAAAGAAAGTCAAAGTCAAACTGACGAAAAAGGAGAGAATTGGTATGAATATGTCAGATGCTATAGAAAAATTGCTTATAGATATGCTTCGTGAGGCAGGCGGAAGCCTTGAAATTCAGCGCAATATACTGGCGGGGGAGCTAAAATGTGTGCCAAGCCAGATAAATTATGTTATTCAAACACGCTTTACTCCCGAGAGGGGATACGTTGTTGAAAGCAGACGCGGCGGCGGTGGAGGCGTTAAGATAAAGTGGGTAGTCCCCACTGATACGCACTATCCGATGCATATTGTAAATTCCGTGGGAGAGTCAATCTCTGAAAGAACGGCGCAGGTATTTATCGGGAATTTGCTTGATTATGAGTGCATTACTAAAAGAGAGGCGCATCTTTTACTCGGGGCGATAAACAATAAGTCGCTTCCGTTTACGCCTGAAATCCGCGATAAAGTTCGCGCAAGGGTATTTAAAAATATGATAACAAGCTTATTTGGAGGTTGAGATTATGCTTTGTGAAAGATGTAATAAAAGACCCGCTACAGTTATATATACACAGATAATAAACGGGCATAAGGAGTCGGTAAACATTTGCTCTGAATGTGCGGCAAAGGAATCCATTTTTGAAAACTTCGGCTCACTTTTAAGCTTTGCAGGCCCGAAGGGGAATTCTCTTATCAGTTGTCCTAACTGCCGTATGACACTTGAAGAATTTAAAAGAACGGGGCGCATGGGTTGCGGTGAGTGCTATAGCACATTCCGTGAAAATGCAAAGGATATTTTAAAGAAAATCCATGGAACAAGCGTGCATCAGGCGGAAGAAGAAAAGGAAATTAAGAAAGAGAAAAGTGAGATTGAGCTTCTTCGCGAAAAATTAGGAGAAGCGATAGAAACAGAAAATTTTGAAGAGGCAGCGCGCCTCCGCGATAAAATCCGTGAAATAGAAAGAGAGGGGAAAGAGGCTTGAGTAATATAATCGGAAATGAAAACGATATTGCCATAACAACAAGGGTGCGCCTTGCAAGAAATGTGCGCACAGTCCCATACCCTGCAAGGATGAGTAAGGATGAGGTAAAAAAAATGATTGACCGCGTTTACGAGGCGGTTAAAAAAGGCGCAATCGGTAAGGATTTAAAGCTTTATGAGATGGAAAACCTCAATAGCGTGCAAAAGCAGTCACTTGTTGAAAAGCACCTTATAAGTAAGGAGCTTGTAAATTCACGCGTCCCCTCGGCAGTAATTATAAGCGAGGATGAAAGAATTTCGATTATGGTAAATGAGGAGGACCACGTACGTCTTCAAGTAATATACGCGGGGCTTGATGCTGAAGGGGCATATGGTTACGCAAAGGAGATTGAAAGGCTTATAAGTGAGAGTCTTGACTTTGACTGCGATGAGGAGTTTGGCTACCTTACGAGCTGCCCGACAAATGCGGGAACGGGACTTCGTGCATCGGTAATGCTTCATCTCCCTGCTATAAGCATCACAAAAAGCGTAAACCCGCTTATAAAGTGGGCGGCAAACCTTGGAATGACGGTGCGCGGGCTTTACGGCGAAGGCTCAAAGGCAAGCGGTGCACTTTTCCAGCTTTCCAATCAGATAACACTCGGAAGCTCCGAAAAAGAGATAATTTCAAGATTTACCGCGGCGGCATGCTCGCTTATAAGTGAAGAAAGGCGCATTTGTGCAGAGCTTTTTGAAAAAAATCCATCTGCTATAAAGGATAAGTGTCTTCGAAGTCTGGGACTTCTTAAATACGGATATATGATTTCAAGCAATGAGGCACTTTCTTTGGTTTCTGATGTTTGTATGGGAAAAAATACAGGCATAATAAAAAATATAGATATATTAGCTTTAAGACGCGCAATGTTTAGCACGATGCCCGCAACATTAAGCGTTTCACAAAATTCGGAAGATGCCGAGTCGCGCGATGTTTTACGCGCACAAAGGCTTCAGACGGCACTCGGGGAGGAATAATTATGAGTTTGGAAAACAGATTTACACAAAAAGCACAAAAAGCAATTACAATCGCCCAGGAATGTGCAACAAAGACGGGTTGTAATTATATAGGAACAGAGCATCTTTTATATGGTCTTTTAGCAGAGGGAAGCGGTTTTGCATCAAAATTTCTTTCGGGCGCGGGAATAAATGAAAAAGAGCTTCTTGAAAAAATACAAAAATATAATAGTACGCTCCAAGCGGGAGGTCAGTTTTCAGGCTTTACGCCGAGAACAAGCAGATGCCTTCAAAGAAGCGTTGAAGAGGCACATAACCTGAAAAGTGAATATATCGGCACAGAGCATATTCTCCTTGCACTTGCGCGTGAGTTAGACAGTGTCGCCTTCAGAATATTAGAAAGCTTTGGTCTTTCTCAAAATCTTTACCAAGAGCTAATGGAAATCATCAATAAAAATACTCCGTATCAGGGAGAAAAAAGCAAAAACAATCCTAAAACGCCAACACTTAATCAGTTTGGCAGAGATTTGACGGAATTTGCAAGACTTGGTAAATTTGACCCCGTTATAGGAAGAGAAAAGGAAATTGAAAGAGTTATACAAATTCTTTCAAGACGAACAAAAAATAACCCAGTGCTTTTAGGTGAGCCGGGTGTGGGAAAAACTGCGGTTGCAGAGGGCTTAGCGCAGGAGATTGCATCAGGAAACGTACCAGAACTTCTTAAGGACAAGCGCGTGTTTTCACTTGACCTTTCAAGTGTGATTGCGGGTGCAAAATATCGCGGTGAATTTGAAGAAAGACTTAAAAAAGCGATTGACGAGGTGATTGCATCGGGAAATGTCATCCTCTTTGTTGACGAAATGCACACAATAATCGGGGCAGGTGCGGCAGAGGGTGCGATAGATGCCGCAAACATTCTTAAGCCGTCACTTGCAAGAGGCGAGCTTCAGTTAATCGGTGCGACAACGCTTGACGAATATAGAAAATACGTAGAAAAGGATGCCGCACTTGAAAGAAGATTTCAGCCCGTTACGGTAAATGAACCCTCTGTTGAGGAAACTATTGAAATAATCAAGGGAATACGCCCGAAATATGAGGCACACCATGGCGTAAAAATTACGGATGAGGCAGTTGTGGCAGCAGCAAAAATGAGCAGTCGTTATATCACTGACCGCTTTTTGCCCGACAAGGCGATAGATTTGGTGGATGAGGCGTGCAGCCGTGTAAGACTGGGAACACTTACTCTTCCAAATGAAATACGTGACCTTGAAAAAGAAATTGAAGGCATAGAAAATGAGAAAAGAGAGGCTATAAGCAATCAGGATTTCGAAAAGGCTGCAATTTTGCGTGATAAGGAAAAAGAGCTAAAAGAAAATCTTGAAAAAAATAAGACCGAGTGGCAGGAAAACACCAGCAAGACGACAGGCGAAATAACAGAAGACGATATTGCGGAGGTTGTTTCAGGCTGGACGGGTGTTCCTGTTAAAAAGCTTGCAGACGAAGAAGGAAAAAGACTTCAGATGCTAGAGGAAATCCTTCACAAAAGAGTAGTAGGTCAGCACGAGGCGGTTTCTGCCGTTGCGCGTGCAATCAGAAGAGGAAGGGTAGGTCTTAAAGACCCGAAAAGACCGATTGGTTCGTTTATCTTTTTGGGACCTACGGGTGTCGGCAAAACAGAGCTTTCAAAGGCACTTGCAGAGAGCCTTTTTGCAGATGAAGATGCAATGATAAGGGTTGATATGAGTGAGTATATGGAAAAGCACTCTGTTTCAAAGCTTGTCGGCTCACCTCCGGGATATGTCGGCTTTGACGAGGGCGGACAGCTTACTGAAAAGGTAAGGCGCAAGCCATACAGCGTGGTTTTGTTTGACGAAATAGAAAAAGCGCACCCTGATGTGTTTAACATTCTTTTGCAGATACTCGATGACGGTCAGCTTACTGACAGTCAGGGAAGGCTTGTTGATTTTAAAAACTGCGTTATTATAATGACAAGTAATGTTGGCGCAAGAAATATTACAGAGCCAAAATCCCTTGGCTTTACATCGGGCGATGAAAAGGTTATAAATAACAATATGAAGTCGGGCGTGATGGATGAGCTTAAAAAGATGTTTCGTCCTGAATTTTTAAACAGAGTAGATGAAATAATTGTATTTTCACGCCTTACAGAAGACGAGATTAAAGATATTGCGGGGATTATGCTGTCTTCTCTTGAGTCACGCCTTAAGGCAAATGGTATAAATGCCGAGTTTGATGAGGAGGTAAAAGCGCTTCTTGCAAAAGAAGGGTTTGACCCAATCTACGGGGCAAGACCGCTAAGGCGCGCAATCGTGTCAAAGGTTGAGGACCTTTTTGCAGGAGAGATGCTTGACGGAAAGGTAAAAGTGGGAGATAACGTAATCGTAAGCGCGGAAAACGGCGAGATTGTAATTAAAGTGAAAAAAGACTGATGATTTTTAAAAAGGGCATCCATACTAAAGATGCCCTTTATTTTTGTCTTGACTTAATCTGTCAATAATATATAATTAAACTATAATGATTGCTACGCAATCTACACCTCATCAGTCACTTCGTGACAGCTTCCCCTCAAGGGGAAGCCTTCGAAAAGTTGTTTTAAACCTTATACCCATTATAAAAAAGAAAAGAAGTTGATTTAAATGAACGGTTTTTTCAGACTTGCATGCGCAGTGCCAAGTGTTTTTGTGGCAGATGCAGAAAAAAACACACTTGAAATTATAAAAAAAATAAGGGATGCTTATGGAAAAAAGGCATCTCTGGTTGTGTTTCCCGAGCTATGTGTTACTGCATACAGTTGTGGGGATTTGTTTTTGCAGGATACTCTCCTTAAAGCTACTTACTCTTCTTTAGCGCGCCTGTGCAGAGAAAGTGAAATTTATCCAATTACTATCGTAGTTGGTGCGCCGATTGAAATATCAGGCACGCTTTATAATTGCGCGGTAGTTATATCAGACGGAAAAGTTTGCGGTATTGTTCCAAAAACATTCCTCTCGGAAAGTGAGGGGATTTTTGAGAAAAGATATTTTGCATCGGCAAGCGATCTGGCGTCAAAAGAAATTTCTTCCCGTGAATTAGGGTTTGAAAAGTATTACCCAATTTTTGTGGGAAGCAACCTTATTTTTGATGTTTGCGGAGTAAAAGTAGGAATAGAAATTGGTGAAGATTTAACTGCGCCCATTTCACCGAGTGCATATCTTTCGATGATGGGGGCAGACTTAATTGTAAATATAGATGCAATGAGCAGTGCGCCCAAAAAAGAAATCGCAAGAAAAGAAATCGTGAAAATTCAAAGCGAAAAGCTTATGGCAGGCTATGTATATGTTTCTGCGGGAGCTTTGGAATCGACAACGGACGTTGTTTATTCCGGAAAATCAATTGTTGCGGAAAATGGCGTTATATTAGAAGAAAGCACAAAAATAGCGGACTATCTTCTTATAAGTGAATTAGATATTGACAAGGTGCGCTTTTTAAGAAGAAGAAATACTGTTTTTCAGGATGCAAAAAAGCTTTTTGACTCTGAAAACAAAACGGTTGTAAAGGCATTAAAAAAAGAAAATGAGGCAGACGGCACATATTATAATGTGAGAAAAAATCCATTTTTGCCAGAAGAAAATAAAAAAGAATATTGTGAAAAAATATTTGATATGCAGTCAAAAGGACTGGAAAAACGCCTTAAGGTTACGGGGAGCAAGGTGGTTATAGGCGTTTCGGGAGGACTTGACAGTGCGCTTGCGCTTTTGGTGTGTGTAGAAGCTATGAAGAATATGGGAAGACCTCTGACAGATATCGTAGGAATTACAATGCCGTGCTTTGGCACATCTAAAAGAACGTACGAAAACTCGGTTGCGCTTATGGAAAAGCTGGGAATACAAATGCACGAAATAAATATAAAAGAGGCGTGCATAAAGCATTTTGAGGATATCGGACACAATATAGAAAGCCACGACCTGACTTATGAAAATGTGCAGGCGAGAGAAAGAACGCAGGTCCTTATGGATTACGCCGGAAAAATCGGCGCACTCGTTGTAGGAACGGGCGATATGAGTGAGCTTGCGCTTGGATGGTGCACCTATAACGGAGATCATATGAGTATGTACGGCGTAAATGCGGGAGTTACAAAAACAATGATCCCACATATAATAGAAAGCGTATGGGAAAGAGAATATTTTAAAGAGGCAGAGGATATACTTAAAGACATCTGCCTTACTCCGATAAGCCCCGAGCTTCTGCCCCTTTCCGAGGGGGAAATTTCGCAGAAAACTCAAGATGCTGTAGGCCCGTATGAGCTTTGCGACTTTTTCTTATACCATATGCTTGAGTATGGATTTTCTCCATCTAAAATATTTATTCTTACAAAGCTTGCTTTTAGCAAGTACACGGATGAGGAAATTTTAAAATGGCTTAAGAGCTTTTACAAAAGATTTTTCTCGCAGCAGTTTAAAAGGAGCTGCCTGCCTGATGGCGTAAAGGTGGATAGTGTTGGGTTATCTCCGAGAAATTCTCTTTTGATGCCGTCAGACGCAAGTGCAGAGCTTTGGATAAACGAAGTAGAAAAATTGTAAGAAAAAAACTATATAAATTCAAAATACACTTGAAAACGACAGAAAAATATGGTAAAATTGGTTGCAATATGTGTATGGAGGAGTTTGCAAAATGACAAAGATTAAGAAAATAGGAATACTTACAGGCGGTGGTGACTGCCCCGGTCTTAATGCTGTTATACGCGCTGTTGTTACAACGGCGATTTCAAAATATAATTTGGAAGTTGTTGGTATTAAAAAAGGCTACCACGGGCTTTATAATAAGGATTTTGTAAAGCTTGATATTGACAGTGTTTACGAAATTATCGGTGAGGGCGGAACAATTCTTAAAAGCTCAAACAAAGACAATCTTTTTAAATATCCAGTGCGTGACAAAGACGGAAATCTTGTAAAAAAAGATGGTAAAATTGTTTATGAGGATGTGTCAGGTGTTGCCGTTCAAAATCTTAAGGATGAAGGCATTGATGCACTTTTCATTCTCGGCGGTGACGGAACGCTTACAAGCGGGCGTGACTTTGCGCGCCTTGGCGTAAACGTTATAGGTATTCCCAAAACTATTGATAATGACCTTAACTGCACAGATTACACCTTTGGATTTGATACAGCTGTAGGTGTTGTTACGGAATCCCTTGACAGAATAAGAACGACTGCAAGAAGCCACGGCAGAATCATGGTTGCTGAAATTATGGGCCGCGGTGCAGGCTGGCTTACGCTTTACGGCGGTATTGCAGGCGCGGCAGACGTTATCCTCATTCCTGAAATTCCGTTTGACATTGAAAAGGTTGCCGAAAAAATTAAAAAGGACGTAGAGCGCGGGAAGGAATACTTTATTGTTGCCTGTGCAGAGGGTGCTAAACCGATAGGCGGAGAGGAAGTAATTTTAAAAATCCGTGAAGACAGTCCCGACCCAATTAGATTTGGCGGAATTGCAACGGTTGTTGCAGATAAGCTTGAGGAGCTTTGTAAGAGAGAGGCGAGAGCTACGACCTTTGGTCACACACAGCGTGGTGGTGTGGCAGCAGGTCACGACAGAATTCTCTCAAGCCGTTACGGTTATGCTGCAGTCGAGCTTGCAATGGAAGGAAAATTTGGTAACATGGTAGTTCTTAAGGGGGATAAGATTGAGTATGCTGCTCTTGAGGACGTTGTAGGAAAAGAAAATAAGATGGTCGATCCAAACAGTGAACTTGTTAGAATGGCAAAGGCGCAGGGCATTTGCTTTGGTGACTAAAAATAAGGGTTGCTGCGCTTAGCGGGCAACCCTGTTTATGTATTTTGGAGGATGAAAAATGAGTATTCGTGAAGAAACCCAAAAGATTGAAAGAGAAACGCTGTCACGCTTTGCAACGCTTTCGGAAAATACAAAAGGGCGCACGATAGATGCGCCGCTTTGTGAAATAAGAACTGAATTTCAGCGTGACCGTGATAAAATAATTCACTCAAAAGCGTTCAGAAGGCTTAAACATAAAACACAGGTTTTTATAACGCCCGAGGGTGACCACTACAGAACGCGCCTTACCCATACTCTTGAGGTTGCGCAGATTGCAAGAACGATTGCGAGGGCACTTAGGCTAAACGAGGATTTAGCAGAAGCCTCTTCTTTAGCCCATGATTTAGGGCATACTCCGTTTGGGCATGCAGGAGAAAAAGCACTTGATGAGCTTTCAAGCTTTGGCTTTAAACATAATGAACATTCTATAAGAGTAGCAGAAAAAATTGAAAAGCTTAATCTTACATATGAAGTGCTTGACGGTGTGCTTCATCATACGGGGGACGGAAGCGCCCACACAATTGAAGGAAGACTTATAAAATATGCAGATCAAATTGCATATATAAATCATGACATAGATGACGCGGTGAGAGCTAAAATCATAAAAGAAGATGACATACCAAAGGATATAACACAGATTCTTGGAAAAACCCACGCGGAGAGAATAAATACGCTTGTGAGAGATATTATAGAATCCTCTATGGGAAAAGACGATATACATATGACGCGTGAGGTTGAGGAAAAAATGCAAAAGCTCCGTACATTTATGTTTGAAAATGTGTATGTAGGCTCCAGCGCCAAGGAAGAAGAAGGAAAAGTAAATGGAATTATGGAGGGGATTTTCTCCTACTTTATGAATAATCCTGACAAGATGCCCGAAAATATGCGCGAGACTTTAGAAAAAGAGGGCACGGAGCACGCGGTTTGCGACTATATTGCCGGAATGAGTGACAGATTTGCCATATATACATATAATAATTTGTATGTGCCGAAATCCTGGAACAAAATGTAAGGCGGTTTATTGACATATCAGAGGAAATATAATAGAATAAAAGGGCAAAATATACTTATAAAAGGTGATAAATGTGAAAATACAGGGAAACGTTGTTGTAGGACAATCAGGGGGGCCTACTGCAGTTATAAATTCATCACTCGCAGGAGTTTTTTGTGCATCAAAGGAGCTTGGCGCACAAAAAATTTTTGGTATGAAAAACGGAATTCAGGGCTTTTTGTCAGAAAAAATGATTGATATGAAGGAATATATCAAGACAGATAGAGATGTTGAGCTTTTAAAGAGAACGCCTTCATCATACCTTGGCTCCTGCAGATTCAAGCTTCCCGAGCCTGTTTTAGGAAATGAAGTTTACGAAAAGTTATTTTCACTTTTTGAAAAATATAACATAAGCTATTTCTTCTATATTGGAGGAAACGACTCTATGGATACAGTGAAAAAGCTTTCAGAATATGCAAAGTTTAATAATAGCACTGTGCGTTTTATAGGCATTCCCAAAACTATTGATAACGACCTTGCAGTAACAGACCATACACCGGGATTTGGAAGTGCCGGAAAATACGTTGCAACAATCACGAAAGAGCTTGTGCAAGACAGCCTTGTATACGATATGGAAAGCGTGACCGTTGTTGAAATTATGGGGCGTGACGCAGGTTGGCTTACGGCTTGCTCGGCTCTTTCAAAGGGAGAGGATTGCGAAGGGCCTGCGCTTGTGTTTTTGCCCGAGGTTCCGTTTGACTACGAATATGTAAAAAATAGGGTTTCAGAGCTTATAAAAACAAAAAAATCACTCGTTATAACAATGTCGGAGGGAGTTAAAACCCCAGAGGGAAAATATGTTTGCGAGGACGGGGACTCCGTGCAAAAGGACGTGTTCGGACACGTTCAGTTAAGTGCTGCAGCACAGGTTGTGGCAAGCCGTCTTAAAAAAGACCTCGGCATTAAAACGCGTGCGGTAGAGCTTTCAACAATTCAGCGCTGTGGCTCGCACATAGCTTCGCTCACAGATGTGAATGAGGCGTTCGAGGTAGGAAGCGCCGGAGTATATGCTGCTGCAAACGGAGAAAGCGGAAAGATGGCTCTTATTAAGAGAGTTTCAAATGAGCCGTATGAAGTGGTAACAGAGACTGAAGACGTAAGAAATATTGCAAATCTTGTAAAGCATGTTCCCCGAGATATGATAAATGAAAACGGTGACGGAGTGACAGATAAGTTTATTAAGTATGCAAGACCGCTTATTATGGGCGAGGTTTCGCAGATGATGGTGGGCGGACTTTGTGAGCATATTAAAAAGGATTGGTAATTAATGAATCAGCGTACGCTGAAGGTACTTGAATTTAATAATATAAGACAAATGCTTTCTGACTGTGCAGTAATTGAGGAAACAAAGCTTCGCGCGCAAAAGATTTTCCCGGTGACTGATATTTACACCGCTAAAAAGCTTCTTTTGGAAACGCGCGAGGCAGAAACCCTTATAATCAAAAAGGGTGCACCTTCCATTAGTCCTGTGAAAAATGCAGCACTTTTTGCAAAAAGGGCGCAGTCGGGCGGAAATTTGTCTATGGGTGAGCTTCTTGGCGTTGCGCATATACTTCGCATGGCAAGAGGCTTTTTGGCATATTTTAAGGAAGAAGATATGGACAGCTTTCCGAGTTTAAGAGGAGTGCTTGAGGGCGTAGCAGAAAATAAAAAGCTTGAGCAGGCGATTTTCTCCGCAATTATAAGTGCAGAAGAAATGGCGGATGATGCGTCAGGCGAGCTTCTTTCAATAAGGAGAAAAATGCGCACGCTTCACATAAAAATCCGTGACGTGCTTAACGATATGGTGCATTCAAATCAATACAGCACTGCGCTTCAGGAAAAGGTGGTCACTATGCGAAATGACCGCTACGTTATTCCGGTTAAAAGTGAGCAGAAAGCGAAGGTACCCGGTGTTGTTCACGACAGCTCCGCAAGCGGACAAACGCTTTTTATAGAGCCGATGGCGGCAGTTGAAATAAATAACAAAATCCGCTCGCTTGTCGGTGAGGAAAAGGACGAGATAGAGCGCATCTTAAGAGAGCTTTCCGAAAAGGTCGGGAAATGTGCCGATGAAATCCTTGGAAACTACAACGCACTTTTAGAGCTTGACTTTATATTCGCAAAGGGAAGACTTTCGCTCAATATGGAAGCAACTATGCCGCGCCTTAATAATGACGGGATAATTAATTTAAAAAATGCGAGGCATCCGCTTATTGACAAAAACAAGGTTGTGCCGACAAATATTTATCTCGGAAAAGATTTTGACACACTTGTAATTACCGGCCCTAACACCGGCGGAAAGACGGTTTCGCTTAAGACTATCGGGCTTTTTACCGCAATGGCACAATCGGGCCTTTGTATTCCCGCGGGAGAGGGAAGCGAAATTGCGGTTTTTGAAAAGATTTTTGCAGACATTGGTGACGAACAATCTATCGAGCAGTCACTAAGTACGTTTTCTTCTCATATGATAAATATTATTGATATACTTAAAAAGGCAGATTACAAGTCACTGGTGCTTTTTGATGAGCTTTGCTCGGGAACTGACCCAGTAGAGGGTGCAGCTCTTGCGGTTTCTATTTTAGAGCGCGCACGTTCTTTAGGTGCGAAGGTGTGCGCAACAACTCACTACAGCGAAATTAAGCTTTACGCACTTTCTACAGACAGAGTGGAAAACGGGGCTTGTGAGTTTGATGTTGAGAGCCTAAAGCCCACATACCGCCTGCTTATTGGCGTGCCCGGAAAAAGTAACGCGTTTGCAATATCAAAAAGGCTTGGCCTTGAAGGGGACATAATAGACTATGCGCAGACTCTCATAGATGGCGAAAATACGCGCTTTGAGGATGTTATTTCTTCCCTTGAAAGCAGCCGTATCAAAGCGGAAGAAGAGCTTACGCGCGCAAGCGAATTAAGGCAGGAAAGCGTTAAGCATAAGGAAGCTTCTGAAAACGAAAGACGTCTTATCGAAAGCAAACGCGAGAAAATTCTTACGGATGCAAGGCGCGATGCAAAGAAAATATATGAAAGCGCAAAAGAAGAGGCAGACAGAATTGTCCGCGAGATGCAAAAGCTTTTAGATGAATCTGCAAGTGATAATAAGAGAAAAATTGAGGAAGGAAGACGAAGCCTTAAAAATATTACCGAGGATATGGCGGGGAAAATAAGTGGTGATGTGTTTAAAAATAAAACACAAAAGAGGCTTAAGGCAGAAGATATTAAGCTTGGGCAGGCGGTTGAGGTTTCCACTATGGGTCAGATTGGCGAGGTAATGTCACTCCCTGACAAAAAGGGTGAGCTTTTTGTTATGGTGGGAAGCTTCAGAATTAAGACAAAGGTTTCTGCGCTTGCGCCTGCAAAAAAACAGAAGAAAAAATCAGGGGATATAAGCTATGTTCACTCTGCGGGGCAGGATTTTAAGGATATCAAGCCTGAAATTGACCTTCGCGGAATGATGGTTGACGATGCAGTTTTAGCAGTTGACAAATACCTCGATGACGCGGTGCGCGCGCATTTTGAGACGGTCAGCATTATTCACGGAAAGGGAACGGGGGCACTGAGAAGTGCAATCAGCGAGATGCTTCGCCACCATCCTCACGCAAAGAGCTTTCGTGCCGGGCGCTTTGGCGAGGGCGAAGCGGGTGTGACGGTTGTTACCCTTAAAAATTAAGGGGAAATTACCCAAAAAGCGGAGTGAGTACAGCCAAAAATCCCGAAGGAAGAAAAAAATTATTGTATTTTATGGGAAAAAAGAAATTTTATTGACAAATTTTTTTGTGAGTGCTATAATAAATTTTATCAAATTTTGGCGCAAACTACAGTTTGCAGAGGGGAGTCTTATTATGAAAAATCAGTATCTTAACAGAGTTCTTGAGGATGTTAAAAAGAAGAATTCTACAGAGCCTGAATTTATACAGACGGTTACAGAGGTACTTGAAAGCCTTGAATGTGTTGTGGACCAGAGACCTGAGCTTGAAGAAGCAGGTATCTTTGAAAGAATGGTAGAGCCTGAAAGACAGATTATCTTCCGCGTTCCGTGGGTTGATGATGAGGGAAAGGTTCAGGTAAACAGAGGCTTTAGAGTTCAGTTTAACGGCGCAATCGGTCCGTTCAAGGGCGGTCTTCGTTTCCATCCTTCAGTAAACTTAAGTATTATAAAATTCCTCGGCTTTGAGCAGACATTTAAAAACAGCCTTACAGGTCTTCCCATCGGCGGCGGTAAGGGTGGTAGTGACTTTGACCCCAGAGGAAAGTCAAACGGTGAAATTATGAGATTCTGCCAGAGCTTTATGACAGAGCTTTATCGTCATATCGGTCCTGACACAGACGTTCCTGCAGGTGACATCGGTGTTGGTGCAAGAGAAATCGGTTACCTTTACGGTCAGTATAAGAGAATTAAGGGCGTATGGGAAAACGGCGTTCTTACAGGTAAGGGCCTTCAGTACGGCGGTTCTTTAATCCGTCCTGAAGCTACAGGCTTTGGTGCTACATATTACGCATGCGAGGTACTTAAACGCTTTGGCGAGTCAATTGTTGGAAAAACAGTTGCAGTTTCAGGCTTTGGTAACGTTGCATGGGGCGTTTGCAAAAAGGTTGCAGAGCTTGGCGGTAAGGTTGTAACAATTTCAGGTCCTGACGGTTATGTTTATGACCCTGAAGGCGTTGTGACAGAAGAAAAGATTGATTACTTACTTGAGATGCGCTCATCAGGCAGAGACAAAGCGAAAGATTACGCTGACAAGTTTGGTTGCGAGTTCTTTGCTAATCAGAAGCCCTGGGGCGTTAAGGTTGATATTTGTATGCCTTGCGCAACACAAAACGAAATCAATATTGATGAGGCAAACAAGATTATCGCAAATGGTACAAAGTATTATATAGAGGTTGCAAATATGCCGACTACAAACGAGGCAGTTGCTCTTCTTAAGGATAATGGCCTTATTATCGGACCTTCAAAGGCGGTAAATGCCGGCGGTGTTGCAGTTTCAGCACTTGAAATGTCACAGAACTCCGAGCGCTACAGCTGGACAGAAGAAGAGGTTGATGAAAAGCTCAAGGGCATTATGGTAAATATCCACAAGGTCAGCGTTGAAGCTGCAGAGGAATATGGCCTTGGCTATGACCTTATTGCAGGTGCAAATATTGCAGGCTTTAAGAAGGTTGCAGAGGCAATGCTTGCATACGGCGTTTGCTAAAAATGCAAAATGCATAATTAAAAAGGTGTGATACTTTCGTATCACACCTTTTTTGTTTGGGAATAGGAAAATGTTTGCACCAAACCAAGCTATATAGAACAGTGCCTTTTGCGTTCTGAAGCATTTTCCCTATTCCCTAGGAATGGCAAAATTAAAAGGTGATGTGAAAACTTTTTCACATCACCTTTTGTGTTCTGAAGTATTTTAACATTCCCTTTTTTTAGTTTTCGGGATTTGGCGCAGGGGGCATACCGAGTTTTTCGCGGATTTGTCTTTCAATATCCTTTGCAAATTCGGGATTTTCAATCATATACTGCTTAACATTTTCTCTGCCCTGACCGAGTCTTTCTTCGCCGTAGCTAAACCACGAACCGCCCTTTTGGATAATTCCGAGGTTTACAGCAACGTCAAGAAGGTTGCTTTCCTTTGATATACCTTTTCCGTATAACATATCAAATTCAGCCTCTTTAAACGGCGGGGCAACTTTATTTTTAACAATTTTAACGCGGGTTCTGTTACCTATAAATTCGGCACCGTTTTTAAGGGTTTCAACGCGCCTTACATCCATTCTTACAGAAGCGTAGAATTTAAGCGCACGACCACCTGCGGTTGTTTCGGGATTTCCGTACATAACGCCGATTTTTTCACGGAGCTGATTGATAAAGATGCAGATTGTGTTGCTTTTATTTACAACGCCTGCAAGTTTGCGAAGTGCCTGACTCATAAGTCTTGCCTGAAGACCAACGTGGGAGTCGCCCATCTCGCCATCAATTTCAGCCTTGGGAACGAGTGCCGCAACGGAGTCGATAACAATAACGTCAAGCGCACCGCTGCGAACAAGAGCCTCTGCAATTTCGAGTGCCTGCTCACCAGTGTCGGGCTGTGATACGATGAGAGAATCAACATCGACCCCGAGATTTTGTGCATAAGTGGGGTCAAGCGCGTGCTCTGCATCGACAAATGCCGCCTCACCGCCAAGCTTTTGTGCTTCTGCAATAATGTGAAGGGCGATAGTTGTCTTACCGCTTGATTCAGGCCCGTAGATTTCTATAATTCTTCCGCGCGGAACACCGCCGATACCAAGCGCAACGTCAAGACTGAGTGAACCTGTGGGAATAGCCTCAACATTATAGTGGGCGTTTTCGCCAAGCTTCATAACAGAGCCTTTGCCGTACTGCTTTTCAATTTGTGCCATCGCCATGGCGAGGGCTTCTCTTTTTTCCTCTGACATAATAATACCTCCGTGTGCGAACATCTGTTCTTATTATAAAGCCTAATATTTCAAATGTCAATACTTTTCAAGAAATTCTTTGTTTATCAGTTCAAAAACTTTTTTGCAGGTTTGCTTGCGTATGCTTGTTCGACTGCCTTTAAGGCTCAGCTTTTGGGCAATTTCGCCATTTTTTGATGAAAGGGCAATCCACACAAGCCCTACGGGTTTTTCTTTTGTTCCACCCGTCGGCCCTGCAATCCCCGTCATACTTACTGCGATGTCTGCCTTGCTGACGCGCCTTGCCCCTTTTGCCATCTGCAGCGCAACCTCACGGCTTACTGCACCATACTTTAAAAGTGAAGACTCTTCTACGCCGATTAAATTCATTTTCGCTTCATTTGAGTATGTGACAAAGCCGTAACCGAAAACACTGCTTGCGCCCGAAACTGAAGTTATCTCCTTTGCGAGCATTCCGCCCGTGCAGCTTTCGGCAGTAGAGATGGTTATGTTTTTTTCGATAAGCTTTAAAATAACCTTTTTATTCATAAAATCAATCCTCGGGAGTAATGTAGACGACTTCAGTTTCTTCTATTGCCTTTTGTATCCACGCGTCCATATCAAGCTTTTTTTCGCTCTCCATAATTTTTTCAAGCCTTGGCTTTGTTGTGGGGTGCTTTGGAACAAAGACGGTACAGCAATCCTCATAAGGAAGAATTGAAGTTTCAAAGGTATCTATTTTACGTGCAATTTCCACAATTTCGTTTTTATCCATACCGATAAGGGGACGAAAAACGGGAAGTGTTTTTACGGATTCATTCGTAACACCGAGTGCGTGAATGGTCTGAGATGCAACCTGACCAAGACTTTCGCCTGTAACGAGAGCATTTGAGTCGTTTTTAAGCGCAATTTTTTCTGCCACCTGCATCATCATCCTGCGCATAATGAGGGTAAGATGCTCCTCGGGACAATTATCGCGGATTGCAAGCTGTTGCTCGGTAAATGGAACAATATAAAGATTAAATCTGCCCGTATAGGCGCTTACAATACGAGCAAGCTTTATAACCTTTTCTTTTGCGCGCTCACTCGTATAGGGTGGGCTAAAAAAGTGCACCGCATCAATTTTAACACCGCGCTTTGCAATCATCCAGGCAGAAACGGGACTGTCAATCCCGCCTGAAAGAAGAACTGTAGCTTTTCCGCTGCTTCCGATTGGCATTCCGCCCATTCCCTTTTCACGCGCGCTGTCAGCATAGATATATGCTACACTGTCGCGGATTTCCACGCGAACAGTTACGTCGGGGTTTATTACGTCAACCTTTAAATGAGGCATAAGGCTTAAAATGGCACCACCCATTTCGCGAGAAATTTCGGGTGATTTTAAGGGGAAAGCCTTATCGCTACGCTTTGCCTCTACCTTAAATGTTGTAGCGCCGAAAAGAGAGCTTTTAATATACTTTGCGCCGTCTGTTAAAATTGAGTCCATATTCTTTTCAAATACGCCGGCGCGTGAGATAAAGACAATTCCAAAAACCTTTTTAAGCTTTGAAAGCATCTCATCAATATCTCCCGCATCTGTGGGGGTGATATTTATAACCGCCTGACTCTTTTTTATTTCGGCAATATTTTTTTTGCCGAGAGTGTTTTTTATATTTGAAATAAGCATATCCTCAAAGCGGTTTCTGTTAAGACCTTTGAGAATTATCTCACCATATTTTATAAGGATAACTTCCTTCATCTTCTCAAATCCTTTTCTATACTTTTGATTTTTTCTGCCACGGTGTGCGCCTCGTCCATTGTATTATACCTTGAAAGGCTGAAGCGAATAGCACTGTCAGGCTTTGGCGCGTTCATAGCGGAAAGAACATAGCTTTTGCGTCCCCCTGCGCAGGCAGACGCACTTGATACATAGATTTTTTCGTTTGAAAGAGCATTAAGCATAATTTCTGAACGGATATCCCCAAAGGAAATATTTAAAATATAGGGGCTTGAATTTTCGCTTCCGTTTAAAATTGTGCCCGGGATTTTTAAAAGTTCATTTTTAAGATAATCTTTTATTTCCTGCACTTTTTTTGCATCTTCCAGATTAATAAGATTACACGCTGCCCCAAAGCCGTGTATTGCGCTGACGTTTTGGGTGCCGCTGCGAATGTTTTTTTCCTGACCGCCGCCAAAAATGTGAGGCTTAAGTGTGATTCCGCGCTTTACAAAAAGTGCGCCCACGCCCTTAGGACCGTGAATTTTGTGCGAGCTTATGCTTGCAAGGTCAATTCCCCACGCCTTTGGCTTAAAGGGAATATGACCAAAGGACTGCACCGCGTCAACGTGGAAAAGTGCGCGGGGGGAAATTCTTTTAATTGCTGAGCCGATTTTGTCAATCGGAAGCACGGCGCCCGTTTCGTTATTTACGTGCATTACAGTTACAAGGCACGTTTCGTTATTTACGTGCTTTAAAATGTCCTCTTCGGAAATATTTCCTTGCTTATCGGGATTTACCTTTATTACTTCAAACCCGTTTTGAAAAAGAAAGTCTACGGCTGAAAGTACGGCGGGATGCTCGATGGCGGTTGTAACAATCCTTTTGCCTTTTTTTAGGTTTGCAGAGCCGAAAAGCGCTATATTATCACTTTCCGTTCCGCCCGAGGTAAAATAGATTTCACCGCTATCTGCCCCGAGAGCTTTTGAAACGCTTATTCTCGCGTTTTCAACTATCCTTTCAGCTTCAAGCCCGAGGGTATGCCGACTTGAAGGATTTGCAAAGCTTGTTTTCATATAAGAAGTAACTGCATCTATAACCTCGTTTGCAAGAGGAGTTGAGGCAGAGTTATCAAAGTATATCAATTATTATCATCCTTTTCAAACATTGAAAGCTGTGGCGCGGAGCTGTCCTCATCCTTTAAGTAGTAGCCTGCAGACGGGATAGCCCTTGCCTCATACCCTGAAATATCGGAAAGCGAATTTTCAGGAAGTGCCATGCGGGAAAGCACAGATTTTCTGCGCATTGTCATAACAGAAACACCCTGCGTGCTGCGGCTTGTCTTAGTTACAAGGTCTTTAGTGTTAAATACAACGCATTTGTCGATACTGCTAAAGAGCGCAACCTTTCTTTCCTCAGGGATATAAAGGATATCCACAATTTCACCCTTGCCGTACGCACCTGTAAGGCGCTTACGGTTTGTTTTTGTTTCGTAGCTCTTCATATCTACCTTTGCCACTTTGCCGCTTCTAAATGCAAAGAGCATAAAGCCCGTGTAATCATAGGAGGGAGTAGCATAAAGAACCTTTTCGCCCTGTTCCATATCAACGATATTGGGGATATAATCACCAAGAGCACTTGCCTTTGTGTCGTTTATATCATTTAAGCGCATTTTATAGACATTTTGCCTGTCAGAGAAGAAGAGCATATCCATTTTGTTTGAAGCGTCCGCTTCGCACAAAAGAGAGTCACCCTCTTTAAACTTCTGCTTGTCTGCTGCGCGAAGACTTGCAGGGGTGATTTTCTTGAAGTAATTTTCACGCGACATAAATACACGCACAGGGTAGTCCTCGATAGTATTTACCTCGACATTTTCACTGTCTTCAAAGTTATCAAGCACCACGGTGCGCCTGTCTGCGCCGTATTTTTTTGAGATTTCCTCAAGCTGTTTTGAAATGAGCTTTTTAATACGTGCATCGCTTGCAAGGGTCTTATTAAGCTCATCAAGTTCCTTTATAAGATTTTCAATTTCAGACGTTCTTTTTAAGATATATTCCTTATTTAAATTACGAAGCTTGATTTCCGCAACAAATTCCGCCTGCTCTTTTGTGATTGAAAAGCCTTCCATAAGATTTGGAACGACCATTGCATCCTCGGGGGTGTTTCTTACAATATAGATAGCCTTGTCAATATCAAGAAGAATTCTCTCAAGACCTCTTAAAAGGTGGAGGCGCGCCTCCTTCTTTTCTATATCAAAGGTAATCCTTCGCCTTATACAATCCATTCTGAAATTAATCCAGTGAGAAAGAATTTCACGCACGCCTAAAACGAGAGGCTCGGAATTTATAAGGACGTTGAAGTTACAGCTGAACGAATCCTCAAGAGGTGTCTGCTTAAAGAGCTTTGCCATCAGCTTTTCAGGGTCGGTTCCGCGCTTAAGCTCAAGCGTGATTTTAAGGCCCTCTTTATCCGTTTCGTCCCTGACATCATTTATATCGCGGAGTTTTCCGGATTTTATAAGCTCCGCCATTTTATCAATTATTGCTTCTATGGTTGTGCTGTAGGGGATTTCGGTAATTTCAATTATATTTTGCTTTTTGTCGTATGTGTATTTTGAACGGATGCGAATGCTGCCGCGTCCTGTTTCATATATTTTAGAGAGTGCCTCGTCATCACGAAGAAGATACCCGCCCGTTGAAAAATCGGGACCGTTTATAAATTCTGCAAGATTTACGTTTTTATCTTTCATAAATGCAATGGTGGCATTACAAATTTCGCGAAGATTAAAGCTTGCGATATTACTTGCCATACCAACTGCGATACCCTGATTGGGATTAACTAAAATATTTGGAAATGCGGTGGGGAGAAGTACAGGCTCTTTAAGAGTGCCGTCATAGTTATCTGTAAATTCGACTGTGTTTTTATCGATATCACCAAAAATTTCACCACAGATTGGTGAAAGCTTAACCTCGGTATATCGTGATGCGGCAAAAGCCATATCGCGACTGTACTGCTTACCAAAGTTACCCTTTGAATCAACAAACGGGTGAAGAAGTGCCATATTACCCTCGGTAAGACGGACCATGGTTTCGTAAATTGCCATATCACCGTGGGGATTAAGCTTCATTGTACTACCGACAACATTTGCGCTTTTTGTTCTCGAACCTGAAAGAAGCCCCATTTTATACATCGTATAAAGAAGCTTTCTGTGTGACGGCTTAAACCCGTCAATTTCAGGAATGGCACGGGATATAATAACCGACATTGCATAGGGCATATAGTTTTTTTCAAGCGTTTCGGTTATACCCTCTAAAGATAAGGATATCTTTTCCTCATTCATCGCAATTTCCTCCGTTTATATAGAAAATAACAAGCATTTATAATCTGTATAATTATACCACAGGATTTAAGTTTCGTCAACTAAACAAATGTTGACTTGAAGGTGAGAAAAATGTATAATAGTTTTAGTTAAAGGGGAGGGCGTAAGGTGCGCAGTTTTCGTTTATTTATAATTTTTGTTTTTGTTTTTTTGGGTGGAGTATTTGCCCAAGCAGGCGTTAATGCTTATGAAGAAAAAACGCTGACTGTTCATTTTAATACAAAAGATATTCCCACGATGATTCAGGGAGGGTGTGTTCTCGGAATTATGGATGATAGCGGGAACATTATTGAATCTAAGGTGGGTGATGTAAGGCGCGAAAAGCCTGCCTTTGATATTTCCTTTAATGTGGGAGAATACAAAGAGGGAGATAAATTCTACGTAACGCTCGGAAGCGGGGCAAGCTCCCTTATTTATAATGGCACAGAAAATAAAACCCACGAAATTGAGATTAAAACTGATAATTCAGGAAAGATTATAAACGAATTTAGTATGGAGGTAATCCCCGCGTGGGAGCGCGATGCGGTTATTTATTTTTGTATGGATAATTCTAAAAAATTTGACACGCGCCTTATAGGGGATGAGGTTTTTGTAACAGAGGATTTGCTCGGCGCTCTCGGAATAAAGTATTCTCTTCAAGATGGCGAAATAAAGCTTTCCTCTCAAATCGGTGCCTACAGTGCAAGACTTTTTTTAGGAAGCACAAAGGCGCACTTTGGAAGCGGCGAGTACACTCTCAATTCTGCGCCGTTTTTAGAAAATGACAAGGTGTTTATTCCTCTTTATGAGGTGGCAGTTTACTTTGCGTGCGATTATGAGTTAAAAGAAGTAAATGAGTATGCAGTGACTGTTTTTCTTTCGCCCTCGGCATATTCAAAAGAGGGAAAAAATATTCACTATGTAAATAAGCGGGATATAGAGAGCAAGACGGACTTTCTTATCTGGATTTCAAAATCGGAATATAAGGTTTATGTATATAAGGGCGAAAACAGAAAATGGCGCTTTGTAAAGGCGCTCGAATGCGCAATAGGTGCGCCGAAGACGCCGACTGTTGAAGGTATATTTGAGTATCACCAGTATCAGCCAAAGTGGACATACCCAGAGTATTACTGCGGACCTGTTATGAGGTTTTATAAGGGCTACGCTCTTCACTCAACCTTAATAAGATATAATGGAAAGCCGCACGATAACCGCGTTGGGCAAAAAATATCCCACGGCTGTGTTCGCATAAGGCCCGAGGGAATAAACTGGCTTGCAGGCTATATTCCGCTGGGGACAACGGTTCTTGTAACAAAATAAGGATGCCGCGGCATCCTTTATATGCGCCTGTAGCTCAGTTGGATAGAGCGTCAGACTCCGACTCTGAAGGTCGTGCGTTCGAATCGCATCAGGCGTACCACCATTTATAAAGCCATTTGTAAGTGTTCAGGTGGCTTTATTTTTATGCTTAAAAATGGGCGAAAGTTCAACAATAGTTCAACTCTTTATAAAAATATAGTTTTGCTGCATTGTTTTTTGCAAAGAAAAACCCTCGCACGGTTGATTGTGCAAGGGTGTAAATCAAGCTTGTTTTATTTTATCGGGGCGAAGAATAACATCTGCGATACATTCTGCAGAGCGTTCATCAGCTTTTTGTATAATGTGGCTGTATATGTCTGTGGTGGTTGATACTTTGCTGTGTCCTAATCGTTTGCTTATGCTTACGCTGTCAGCTCCATTAAAGAAGAGTATGCTTGCCATAGTGTGACGGAATGCGTGAGGATTAATGTGAGGAAGATTATATTTTTTTGAAAAGTCTGCACAGTAGCTTGTTATTGTGTCGGGATTCATAGGCTTACCAATGTTTGATGTTTTCTTCTCTTGGAAGAATAAGAAGCCTGTATCGTTCCATAAATCACCGTACATCAGACGTTGCGAAAGATACCAACTGCGATATTGCTTTAAAAGTTCCATTGTTTCAGAAGGTAATTTTATAAAGTGCGTAGAGCTTTCTGTCTTTGTGGTATCTTCATACGTGCCGTGTTTCGGGTCGTAAAGAATATTACTTTTAAGGTGTATTCCGCTATTTTTCCAATCAATACAATTCCATTTTAACCCTACAATTTCACCTCTGCGAGCTCCACTGATAAGCAGCAGATGTATAATGGTTTTCCACTTTATGGGGAGAGTATCAAGTGCAGACAGTATTCTCTGTACTTCTTCAATCTGAAAATAGTTTGCAGGCTTATTGTCCGGCGGTGGAGCCGTTGCTTTACTTGCAGGGTTAAAGAGTATAAGCGACTCTTTGTCAGCTTGTGAAAGAACAGCGGATATAAAACTGTGATAACCGTTTATTGTTGTGTTTGAGAGTGCTTGTGTACATTCAGTCACTTTGAAATATGCCTTTACTGAGACCCCGAGGGCAGCGGAAACCTTTTCTGCAGTATCGAGCCTAACAGAGTCACCGTGTACGACAGCGGAAACTGTTGTAGCTCCTACTCCGCTGCGACGTGCAAGCTCCTTAAAGGATAATTTCTTCTTACGGAGCAATTCCGCAAGGTCTTTTTTTAAAACTGCAGAAGATTTTTCACGCTTGTACTGTGGCTTTGCAAACTCTATATATAGCTTGTTTAAGTGTTGGGGTCTGATTTCCGTAATCTTCATATGCCCGATATGAGGGGAAACGATTTGAAGAATGTCGTTGTACCATTCTATGGTGCTGATTTTCTTTCCGCTTGCCTTTTTTAGCTCTATAACATACTTAGCGTATTCTTCAAAGGTCTGCCGATTATCACCGACAACACCTATTTTACAGCGTTCTTCAAACTCAAACACGAATTTAGCAAGTGCCTTTTGATTTTGCTTTTCTGTTTTGTCTTGGTCTACTTTGTAGGTGGCAGTATAGGGCTTTAATTGCTTGCCGTTCGAGCTACGCCCCCGGTACACCTTTATGCCGTAGGATATAATTTCTCCGTCTTTATTTCTTCTTGGGGTAATATTGGCCATAAAAAATACACCTCTTATTATCAATTAAAGTTTGACAAATAAAGGCGTATATGGTACAATTTTTTTGTGATTCTGTGTGCGTTGTATATTGTACCGTACACACCCTAAGCTGTTGAGGTATTCCCGTACCTTGACAGCTTTTTATTTGTCTGATTATATTTCAAGCGGTTACTTGCTCGCCCATCGGTGAGGGGGTAGCCGTTTTTTATTCAAGAATTTGCTTGATGTTGTTCTTCAGTTCTGCAAAGTCATTAGTAACGGTGTGATAAACGTCTTGCATGTGCAGTGTCTGATATTTGTGAGCTGCTATATCACGAAAGCCGGCAATACTTTTCCATGGTATATGCTTATGTCCTATGCGGAAATCATCAGAGAGCGCTTTTACAAGCTCCCCGATGTTTATAACCGTCATACACATCGCGCGTTTTAATATTTCGTCACTGTCAAAAGTATCAAAGTCTTTACCGGCTATCATTTCAAGTGCTATATCAAGCTCGTCAATTATCTTAATCAAAATTGTTTTATCTCTATGCTGCATAAATTTCAACCACCTTTTCGGGATTTATTAAAGAGTTTTTCGGCAGCGGTGCGTGAATTATATCAACGTCAACGCTTAGAAGTTCTTCTAATCGGTTTTTAATATCTACAAGGGTAAAAAGTGACACTGAGGGAAGAAAGAACTCTACAAGCAAATCAACATCACTTTGGGGGGTGTTTCGTTCTTCTGCATAAGAACCAAAGAGAGAAACACGCTTTATATTAAATTCTTCTGCTACTGTCTTAACAGCCTGTGCGATTTGAGGTATAGTCAACATCTGATTCAGCTCCTTTACTTTTATTATAATCAACTTAAACTTTATTTATTTCGCTGTGAATGTGCAGCGGTTTTTATGCAGCGCCATATTGTTGGCGCTAATGGAAGAATGAAAAGCAAATGCTTTCAACGACATACTTTACATGCTGTGTAGCCTTGCCTTATGGCCTCTTCGTAAGAAGTTTCTCTGCCATTTCCTTTTAATGTTGCGCAATTTTTATCATGATATTTATTGCCAGAGAGACCTACATAGACAACGTTGTTTCGTTCTTGCTCTTTGGATAATTGTTGTTTAACAGCTTCCTCAGGATTTTGTTCAATGAGTTTTAATAAATTGTTATAATCGCTTTCAGTAAAAACCCTAATTATTACTGTTTTTACATCATCATTGCTATTAAGAACTCCATACGAACCATATCCTGCCTCTTGATTGTCAAATTTAATGCCAGTACCATCTCCAAATATAATTGTTGAAAATGCTAAATCCGATATATCTTCGGTGGATTTTTTTGAATCAATAAAATTAGAGTATTCGTTATAGGAAACGCCCTTAAACCTTTCTTTATTCACAAAAAATAAACATTTCATGCCTAAATGCTTGCTGCCATCTTCACTAAAAACAGAATAAGCATCTAATGGACAGTTCTCTAAATATTGACCCACGGGAGTTTCTATTGTCTGGGCTTCTTTCAGTCCGTTTTTTCTTTTTTCATCATGCTCTTCGCCAAATATTTCAGAGTAAGTCGAACCTACATTAGATGATTCGGCATCTATGTTTGAGTTGGTTGTATTTTGTATGTTGGTAGTGTTTTGATTAGAAGTACAACCACACAGGCATATTATAAAAAGAAATGCAATCAATTTTTTCATGCGTACAAAACTCCTTTGCTGCTATTATATTTGTATTCGGTGTTATTGCTCTGTTGCTTTTTCCGAATTGTAAATAAGGGTCGTGTAATCAATCACTTTTTCTTTACCATTACTACTGAGCTGGTTATAAATTTGCATCATTTGCGAAACCCCCTTTATAACTTCGGGTTTGTTCTCAACCGTTTCCCACCACGCTTCGCTCGCGGGGTCGCCTTTGAATAAGTCTTCGGGATGTAGTTCTTTAACAGCTTCTTCCCACCCCATAAGATATGCAGGAGATGTATTGAGAGCTTCCGCTAATTTAATAGCGACAGTTCTTTTTATGTCTATAACTCCTGTTTCATATCTATTTACTGTTGCTTTATTCACGCCTATGGCCTTTCCTAATTCCTCTTGGGTGAGCCCGTTGCTTTCCCTTAAAGATTTTATTCTTTGTCCTATATTCATTCTTAACACCTCAATACTTTATCTATGCTTGTATTATAAACGCATTTTATTGTTTTGTCAATGCGTTTTGAGAAACTTTTTTAACAAAAAGCATTGACAAGTTACGCCAAAAGCAATATAATAAAGTTACGTGAAGAGCAACGAAAGGAGGGGTACAAATGGGAAAATATTTGTCGGATTCGCAAAAACGAAAAATAATGTCGCACGTTGTAAATGGTGGATATAATATTACAACGCTTGCAAAAGCTATTGGAATGACACGGGAAAGTCTTTCAGCGCGTATGAATGGAAAAGTCGATTTTAGTCGTGCAGAAATGGAATCTATTTCCGCATGCTTGGAAGAAAAACCAGAGGACATTTTTTTTGCTTAAAAAGTTACGCGAAACGCAACAGAAAAGAAAGGAAGGTTAAACACAGTGCAGACAGAATCACGAAAACCATTACCGAGGATGCGGACAATACCAAAAGCAGCGGAAGAAGTTGGTATAGCGGTGTTTCTTGTTCGTAAATTGGTAAAAGAAAAGAAAATCATTTTTGTAAAATCGGGATGCAAGAGCTATGTGAATCTTGATAGCCTTATAAACTATCTCAATACTGGAGATTGCACAGTAAAAACAGCAGAATAGGAGTGTGTACATATGGAAAATATAGTAAAAACAGTTGACAGAGCAGAGTTTGGAAAGCGGAGAAATGAGCATTTAAACGTAAGGCAATGCCCTGTGTGTGGCGATAAGATAAAGCTTGTAATGACTTTCCCTACTTATGAGCCTGAAACAGTAATGTTTCAATGCGAGAGGTGCGGACATTCTCTTAAAGGGTATATCCCTACGGAGTATTTTTCTTGTGAAAACTCTTTCGGCACATTTAAAACAGCGGATTGTATCGGCAGGGCTATTCTTATGCTTGTAGATGCGTGGAACTCTCACGCAAAGACAGAGTATTATTTGCACGAAGGAAAAAGGCGTGCATATTTTCGGCAGAAGTACGGGGAAGCAAAGCCTTGTATAACGATAGACTTAGAAACAACCGAAAAAACCGAGGTGACCGCCCATGCTTAAAGAAATCTATTTCGGTGTACAGGTTGCTTTGCTGATTCTCTCTGGCTGTGCTGCTTCTGATTTCTGTTACAGGGGTATTCTTCCCGGTATATATGCAGCGGTTATTATAATAGCTTGTGTTATGTCTTTGTATAGCTCTGTAATGTGTTATCAGAGAACAGGGAAAAAGAGAACTAAGGAGGTACGCCCTATATGGGACGAAGAAAAAGAAAATCACGAAATTACAGTAAGTATGTGAATTGCGCGAGGAAAATGCCACCGCTACGCCTTGTTTATGACGGATATAAGAACGATGTGGAATTTGATTTCAGTAAAAGTCCATTGATGCAGTGGATAATAAACCAGCCAGACATACAAAAGTATTTATATAATTACATAACGCACACAGGTTTTATTAAGTATGACAATGATTTAAAATTATGGATTGGCATAGATTATTTTAACCCCAAAACAGAGTAAAATTGAGGGGTGGAACTGACCTTGAAATTATGGTGAGTTCCAGGGAAAAAATGAGGGAAATGAATATATATATATTATATATATATATATTATGTCCCAGTCCCTTACAAGTCAGGGGGAAAGGAAGGCGGCTGTAAGCTGAGCCGCCGTCCTCCCTTCCCCTGCCACTGACAAAAAAATTTTCCCGAAGAAAGGAAATGCAAAAATATGGAAAAAGAAAAACAGCCTTACGTTGAGAATGGAAAGGCTGCTTTAAGGTATAAAGGCTGTTACCCCTTGTCAAGCTTTATTATAGCGTAAAAGAGTGCAGAAGTCAATCGTTATGGGGGAACTACTGTATTCTTTCAAGAGGGGGGTAATAACATTGACAAATGAAGAGCTTGCTATACATATTGCAGAGGGTAACAGAGGTTTAATAGGCGAACTCTACCAACGAAACAAAGGCTTATTGTATAAGCACGCACATAGGTTTTATGTACTTCATTCTGAGCGTTGTACATCTGCAGGGGTTACGCTTGATGATATGCTGAATGAATGTTATTTTGCAGTATATACCGCTGCTAAGTCATACGCAAAGGGAAAGCGAGAATATAAGTTTACAAGCTATCTGAAATATGCTACACTGCAACACTTTCAGCAGATGGCAGGGACACGGACAGAACGCCAGCGGAAAGAACCACTTAACTACTGTAAGAGTCTTGATGCGCCTATAGAGGGTACAGACGGCTTAACGTTTGCCGATACTGTAGAGGACACCGATGCAGCAGAAAAGGCTGATACTCTGATAGACCGCCTTGCATATAGTGAAGTGTTCCCAGAGGTAAAAAGGATATTGGCAAAAGAGCCTCGACAATATGAGGTTATCTATTCTATGTATCATGACAATATATCTCAAAGAGACCTTGCAAAGTCATACGGTTTAAGTGATAACGCTATACGGCAGCAGAAAGAAAAGGCCTTGAGGGAACTACGGAAATCGAGCAAGTCAAAGTATTTACATTCTCTTTATGAGGATATTATATGTTCAAGCTATAACAAGGGTGGTTTTAATGCCTTTAAGAACACGCATACATCTTCTGTTGAGTGGGCGGTAATAAAAGCAGATGAAACTCTGCAAAAAATGATAGACGAATGTAAGGCAGAGCTTCCCGATGAGTGAGCTTATACCCGATAACGGTGTTGGTAGCACCGAACAATTAAATAACGTTAAGGAGTGTATGCATAGGCGGTAGTATTTAGGTGCTACCGTCTTTGTATTTGTGTGGATAAATAACAAACGAAGCAAGAGCGAAGCGAGAGAAAATTTAAAACGTTTAAGCTCGAAGGAAGCTCCAGAACTTTTATAAAATGGTATAGTCTTGAAGCGGCGAGAAATATAAAACCTTTTAACAAATTAACAATGAGGGAACAAAGAGAAATGCACAGAACGGCACAGAAACGATTTTAAGATGTGCAAGGGAAGAAACCACACCCGAAAAGAATAAAAACACGGCAGAGCCTAAAAGTGTGCGTGTGGTAATGTGTTATGTGCATACTCCCCCCGTAAAATAACGTGGGGGGGTGTTCGTAAGGGTACCGAGAGGGGTACCTCAAATTTTACGCACGATATACACGCATAAAGGGGGTACATGGGAATTAAGGCAGAATGTAAAGAGATTTACACCGATAAGAGGGTAAAAATCAAAAGCGTACCCCCCTCCCTCGAAAGATTAAGAGAGGGTATGGGATACCGAGATAGGGGAACCTTTTCCCCCTCTACGCACTCCCGAAATATTTTTTTGCACGTTGACGGTCTGCATCAGAGCGAGTGTGTCAACTTACAAACAAGTAAAGAAAACCGCTGCGTTATGGGATGTATTGAAAAGCTGTGCTGTGTATGGTGTGTTGTGAGCAAGTAAAAAAAGTATGGCAAAATGGTGGCAAAAGCAGGGCAGAAAACAAGGGATAAACCCCTGTTATTCTATGAAAAAGTGTGGTTAATTGCTGAGAAACACGGGTATTTACAGAGGAATATTGAAAACTGCAGGGAAAAATACAAAGTATAGTTTGCGAAATTATGAAGCTGAAAAAAGAATAGGGAGCTTATGGGAAATAAAAAAACACAGAAAAAACTAATGTTGTAATTTCCTTACACAAAAACTATTGTAAAACATTTCTGTCTATGATATTATCAAATTAATAGAGCGTTTAGATGAATTTTACAAAGGAGATGTTTTTAGTGAGAAAGTTTCTATCATTAATTAGTGTGATTGGTTTACTTGGTATTATTATAGGTTGTTCGGGAAATACAAATCTTGATACAGACATATCTAAAAAATTACCTGCTGCCGATTCGACTGCATCAGATGACTCAACACTTTCAGAAGATCCTGAACCAGTGCAAATTGAGACCAATTATGACAATATCTATTTACCTGAATGGGCAAGATGGGATATGGACATAAACGAATTAAAAGATACAGAAATACGTGCGGAGAAAAGAGAATTGGGTTCTGGCAATGTAAAGTATTACGCTGTTGAGCCTGTTAACACAGACTATTTTAATTATAACTTTGATTACGTATACATATTTGAAAACGAAAAGTTAAAAACATACTTCATCGAGTATTCTGGTGATTACAATTTTTTAGAAAAATATAATGAAATGAAAAATGCAGTAATTGAGAGATATGGTGAACCATTGACTGATACTGTAGTGTGGACAGATGAAACGTATAAGAATGATGAAGAAAAATTTAACCAAGCGTTTAAATACGGATATGTAACTATGAATTGTAGATGGGTTGCAGGTGATAATGTGATACTGCTCAAATGGGATTATAAAAATACAATGTATTTGGCTTACTGTCATAAGAGTTATGAAAGCAAGCTATAATAATTTTTGATAAACACAACTATTAAATAGCTTATAGGGGGATAACGATATGGAAAAGAGCCATTATAGAGAAATGTTGCAGTTTCTTGTAGAACAAGGTTGCCCTCTAATGTCCACGCGACAACAAGCGAGCAAAATGCTTGGTATCTGTTAGCAAAATTTGCGTAAGGAGATTGCTAAAGGTCGTATAAAATTAGTTGATAACAAGATACCTGTAGGGAGTTTAGCTTCTTACTTGTGTGGGTAGAATAGTATATTAAGTACACAAGCACTATATTTTAAATTAAATGACAAGGCTTTATTATGAACGAAATAAACAGAAACAAGGACAATAAACTTTTAAATGCAAGAGATTCCATTTTGGCGTTTATGATTGCAAAGGATTTTGCGGTCGAAGAAATAAAAACTGTGCTTCAGATGTGCACTAATGAAGTAGATGCGTGGAGAAAGCGTAGTAAACTCGTGGAAGTTGGAAAGGATGAATAGCAATGCCTAGAGAATATGACGGAATCCGTGATTTGATAGCGGAGCAGGTTGAAAGACTTGAAGTGATTTTTCCGGGAAAGCAACATCTAAGACAGAAAGAAATAGCAGAAGCTTATGGTATATCTACTGAATCAGTGCGTAGATGGTATGGAATCGGGAGCCAGGGAATTGATAAGATTTCCTTTGCATGGTTACTTGCAAGAAGAGCTTGTAAAATAGAGCAAAGAGCTACCTTTGAGTAATCCTTTAATAGTAGGGGAATTCTTCGTGTGTGCTTTGATTCTGATATAAGGGGTAGTGCTCTCAGAAACATTCCTGTTTAAAAAGAAAAGTTCAACAAAAGTTCAACTAATTCATTAAAAAATAATAAAAAATACAACAGTTTACAAAAAGAGAAAACCGACAAATGCCACGATACAGCGGTTTGCGAAAGATAGTAAAAAGATACTAAAACCGCAAAGAGGAACTCCGACTCTGAAGGTCGTGCGTTCGAATCGCATCAGGCGTACCATATGTAAAAACTATAAAGAGGCGAAAGATTTGAAAAAATTGTTTAAAAATTTCACAGGTCATTTTTCCACAATTACGCGCCATCGCCATGCGGTGATAAAGCATTGCTTTAAGGCGGGGATTTTGTGGCAGGGGCTTAGGCACGACCTTTCAAAATATACGCCGGATGAATTTTTGGGTGGGGTAGAAAACTATTGCGGTGACAGAAGCCCCAACGAAATGGAAAGAGAAAAATTAGGGTACAGCCCCGCGTGGCTACATCATAAGGGAAGAAACAAGCATCACTTTGAATATTGGAATGACTATAGTCCAATTCACAAAAAGGTGATGCCTGTTAAAATGCCTATCCGCTACGTTGCTGAAATGTTTTGCGACAGGGTAGCGGCAAGTAAAATTTATCAGGGGGAAAATTATAGTGAAGCCCACCCCATTGAGTATTTTATGAGAGGAAAGGCAAACAGATTTATTCATCCCGAAACAAGTGATATTTTAGAAGAATGGCTTTTAATGTTAAAAGAAAAAGGCGAAAGGGAAACCTTTCGCCATATAAAAGAGCAAATTAAAAAATCGAAAAAACAATGAAAGCACTAAGCCATGCAAACATAGTCTGATAAATTACTGAAACGACTGTCCATTTAAGGCTTTTTGTTTCACGCCAGAGCGTTGCAATCGCTGCAGCGCAAGGGGAGTAGAGAAGGCAGAAAAGCATAAGCGAAAATGCATTGACAGGCCCAAAGCCGATAGATAAAAGTGCGCTTTTAAACGCGCTAAGACCCATCTGAGAATTAACTGACGCTATGCCGAAAAGCACGCTGCAGCTTGAAACCACAACCTCTTTCGCGGCAATTCCGCCAATCAGTGCAACGATAATCTGCCAGTAGCCAAGACCTGCAGGCTTCATAACAGGGACAAGCGCTTTCCCGATGTATGATGCAAAGCTGTTTTCCATTGATGAAAGACCATTTTGATTAAAGTTTAAGAGTATCCACAAAATTATTGAAGCAACAAATATTGTAGTGCCTGCTTTTGTAAGATAATCTTTTATTTTGCCCCACACGTAAATTGAAATACTGCGCAAGTTAGGCGTTTTATATTCAGGAAGCTCGATTAAAAGTGCGGGCTTTTTTTGTTTTCTTGAAAGAAACTTTATGACAAGTGATGAAAGAATCATCGCTAAAACGCCAAAAGCATACATAGAAAATGCAGCTAAAATTGCATAGTCGCCAAAAAATATATGTGAGAATAAAACATAAATAGGAAGTCTTGCGCTGCAGGACATAAAAGGTGTTACAAGGATTGTGCGAAGACGGTCATTTTTATCTTCAAGCGTGCGCGATGCCATTAGTGCCGGCACTGTGCAACCAAAGCCGAGAAGCATCGGGATAAACGCCCTTCCGCTTAAGCCGAGCCTGCCCATAACTGAATCCATTACGTAGGCAACACGGCTCATATAACCGCTGTCTTCAAGTATGGCAAGGCATAAAAACAAAATAAATATATTGGGAAGAAAGGTAAGTATTCCGCCCACGCCTGCGATAATTCCGTCAACAACAAGCGATTCTATCCACGGAGAAACGCGAAGGTAAGAGAGCATCAGGCGGGAAAAATCACTGACTTTGTCAATCCCCGCGCTTACCCACTCTGCCAGAAAGTCACCCACCGTAAAGGTTAAAAAGAAAACGAGCGCCATTATGCATAAAAACACGGGGATGCCCAAAATGGGATGCGTCAGGAGTTTGTCTGCCTTATCAGTTTTCCTTTCTTTTTGGCTTTTATTTACCAAAACCTCTTTTATGACTTCTTCTATAAAATCGTATTTCTGATTTATGATTTCCTTTTCAAGACTTTTCGGAACGATATCTGAAAAATCAATCCCGAGTTCGCGAGTTACCTCCTCATCATGCTCAAGCACTTTTATAGCATGCCAGCGGTGATTGGGGGTGGTGGGGGCATGAAGCTTTATTCTGTCAATAACCGCGTCAATTTTATCTTCAATTAAATCACTGTAAACGACAGGAATATCCTCGTGATGGTCGTGGATATGCGCACTTTTGCTCTCATGCTCATGCTCAAGCACGCCGATTGGCTTGTCCTTGTGATGCGAAACTGCATGCATAAGGACATTTAGTCCCCTTCTTTTCCTTGCACTCACGGGGACAACGGGAATTCCAAGCATTTCGGGAAGGCGGTGAAGGTCAATTTCCATTCCGCGCTCCTCGACAATGTCCATCATATTTAAGGCGAGAACAACAGGTTTGCCCATTTCGATAAGCTGAAGCGTAAGAAAGAGATTTCTTTCAAGACAGCTTGCATCAACAACGTTTACCAAAACGTCAACATCACCGTGCATTATGTATTTTCTTGAAAGCTTTTCTTCAAGAGTATAGCTTGTAAGACTGTATATTCCGGGAAGGTCAACAAGCTTATAGTCGTGATTATGATAATTATAAAGCCCTTCTTTTTTCTCAACCGTGACGCCGGGCCAGTTTGCCACCTTTAATTTTGCGCCCGTGTAAGCATTAAAAAGGGTGGTTTTTCCGCAGTTAGGATTGCCGACAAAGCCGACATTAAGCTCAGTATTCATTAGTTTTCACCCCACAGCTCTATTTTATCACAAATTTCTTTGCCGAGGGCAAAGCGCGTGCCCCTGATTTTTGCAATGCACGCCCCGCCTCTTTTTTTAGTTACAAGCTCAATCCCCGAATTTTCCGTAAGACCAAGGGATTCAAGCCTTCTTTCTATATCTTCGCTTGTGTTTATTGAGCGCACAAGGTATTTTTTTTTGCATTCTGCACTTGATAAATTCATTAGTTTTCTCCTTTGATTTTATAGAAAAATTGCTGCCGCGTAAAGCATTAACCCGCCCGGAAGCCCGAATACCCCCACGATAAGCGAGGAAATAAGATTAACGCCGATGGGCGAAAGAAGCAAGGGATACGCCACAGCGTTATAACACACCAACAGCAAAAATCCGCATGTAATTCTGCATAAAACTTCTGCTGCAGGTTTTATATTAAGAAAAAAGATAAGGGCAAGCAGCCCGCCCAGCATTGTAAAAAGAGCATTCACGATATATCACCCCGTAAATACTATGCCGAAAATTACGGATTAAGAAGTTTTTTCAGCGTTTCGTCAGGATAAAAGGGGTGGCTCTTATTTTCGTAAATTATTTCGTTTTCTGAAATTGAGGCACCATTAAGCATAAATCTGCCCGTTTCTTTTTCAATAAGGCCATAACGGGTGATTTCCAGAAGGCAGTCTTCATAAAGAACGTAGGTTTTTACAAAAGTTCCCTGCTTAAGTATTTTGTTTAAGTAAATTGCATCAAAAACAATTATGGCTATTTCAAAAAGCCATGACGCGAAGAAAAATCTTACCAAATAAAACAAAAGAGCGGAAACCGTTAGAATAAGTAAAATCAAAAGCATCGTCTGGCGCGGATTTTTAGGTAGCAGTGCCGTACCTTTGTAAATTTCTTTTGTGTCCATTTAAATCACTTTCTTCTATTATTTATAGTGCCTACATTTTATAATAAAGCGCAAAATTTGTCAACACGACATATACTGTAATAAGTAAAGGAGTTGGTATGTTGTGAAAGAAATTTTAAAGATGCTTGGTCAGATGGATAAAAAACAAATCAGTGAAGCTGTAAACAAGGCAAAGGAGTTTGCAAATACCCCCGAGGGGAAAAACTTAGTTGAAAAGCTTAAGCGTGGCGAAAATATAGAAGGCATTCCCGTAAATCGCGACGAGCAAAACAAAATCATTTCCGAAATAAGTAAAAATCCCGAAGTAGCAAAAAAGATAGCAGAACTTCTCGGCGGAAAAGAGTGACGTTATGGATTTGGAAAAAGAATTATCTAAAGCCCTGCAAGACCCTGAAATTATGAATAAGGTGGGAAGTATACTCTCATCCCTTTCGGGCGAAGAAGACAAGGAAGAAAATAACGAGTCTACGCCAAAGCTTTCAATCCCCAAATTTCCGCCTGACGACAGAACGCGTCTGCTTCTTGCATTAAAACCGTTTTTAAGTGAAAAGCGTGCGCCATATATGGATACGGCGGTGACGATACTCGGTTTTCTTAAAATGGGAAAGCTCGGAAAAGACTTTAATTTATTTTAAGGAGGGTTTTATGCGCGTTACACAGTTTCCAACATCCCCCAAAAAAGAAGCTCCTCCTGCCCGCGGGAATCATGCTCCCCAGATAGTTCCTTCTTATAATAATAAGGGGATTGACTTAAATTCCCTCCTTTCAAAATTTGAAAAGGATGATTATATCCTTGCTGGAATAATCATTACTTTGATTTTAGAAGGATGCGATGATTATATACTTTTAGCCGCACTTGGATACCTTTTTATAATGGGAATTTTGCCGCCTAAAAAAGAAAATTAAAAAAAATAAAAAAAGGTGTTGACAAGGGAAAGCGGATGTGTTAATATAAACAGCGTTGTGCCGAACAGAAAGGCAATATGGAAACAACAAAAAAGTTTAAAAAAACTTAAAAAAAGTGTTGACATAAG
>JAZNSQ010000006.1:0-25464 GCA_045591265.1 Clostridia bacterium
TATGAAAGTTATTGTAAAAACACCGACAACAAAAAATTTTAAGTTTCACGCTATCGAAATTGACACAGACGAAAAAACCGTTACAAACGCAAAAAATTTCCTCGCTGCTGATTTTGTCGTATTAAACAAACAGCAATTAGACAATTTGCACATTCTCTTATATAATCTCGGTTTCAAAGAAAAGGCGGCTGAATAAGCCGCCTATTATTTTTCAAGCCTCAAGATTTTATCAACCGTCAAATATTCCTCCGAAATCGGCACGCTGATTTTTCGGTAAAATTCTTCTTTCTGCTTTTCATCTTCAAAGACGATAACAGAATAAAAGTTAATGTTGTTCTTTTCCTGCATACGCTCTTTGCCCGCCTGCCGCGCGGCCTTTACTTCTTCAAGACCCTTTTTGACTTCTTGCGCTTCGGGCGTTTCAAACATTTCTGAAAAACGCTCGTCACCGTCAAACATGAAATCCACATCAAGTTTTGTAAATCCCATATCATCAAAGCTCAAACCGAAATGCTCTGTCATATCGGCCAAAAGGTCTAAATCCCAATCGCCTTGCATAGAAGGGTTATTCAGAAGCACATTGATTTTCGCCTCGGTTCTCTCGTCAACATCGACGACACAAACATCAAGCGAATAATCTCTGTTCCGCTCCAAAGAGTCAAGCTGCTCCAAACGCTGATGGCCGCCGCAAAGGTTGCCCGTGCGCTTGTTCCAAGTAAGGGCAGATACAAGGCCGTTTTCTTGCAGGTTCTTCTTGAGTCGCTTTTTCGCCTCTTTATCCATAATGCGCGGGTTATACTCTGCGTTCTTAATCTGTGACCTATGGATGGTTTCGACTTTGAATTTTTGATATTTACTATTTGCCATACTTTTCATACCTCTCTACAGCAGCACCCGCAAACGGGTAAACTCTCAAAATCTTTTCATAGTCCGCAGGAAACATCTGCTTGATAATCGCAAGCTCACAGCCCGCCAAACTTCTAAAAGAAAATCCTATCTGCTTTTGTTCGGGCGACAAATACAATTTTCTGTATTTGATATACTCCAAGACTTCGTTTTTCTTCCAATACGCGAGCGGGTAAAATCTTCCGCGCTGATAATCAATGCTGCCCGACTTTTTAATCATTGCATTTCGCACAATACTATCGGCGCACCTCTCACCTGCAGCAATCCAATGAATGCCCGTTCTCTGCCTCAAGTATTCGTATGTATCATTGATACCGACAACATCAATACTCCAATCCATTTGTGTGAAGCTGCCATATTTCAAAAACTCCGACACTTCAAAATGCGGAATCCTGATTATTTCGGTATTATATCTTTCTTCGTACCGCCTCAACATCTTTTCTTGAAATTCCAAATTCGGAACAAGGTACATGAAGAACGGCACAACCCTCTTAAAATACTTAAAACACAAGTCAAGAGTAACAATGCTATCTTTACCGCCACTAAAGCCTACAATAACACTATCCGTTACTTTGCTCATTGTCTTTATCGGGTCATATAGTAAATTGCTAATAGTTTCACCGCCTTTTCGTTGGTTCTGTTAATGCTCTTTCTATCGTCCAATGGTATTTCGTTATTCGCGCTACTAAAGCATCATAACTAATTTCCATTTCATCAGCCCATTGCGCTATAGTCTGCGTTTTTCCGTTGTATGTAATTAAATGGTTGCTTCTTCGGTTGTTGCTCTGCGTTTTCATATTCGCCCAACGGCAATTATCGGGGGAATATCCTTTGTCGTTGTTTATGCGGTCTATTGTTAAGCCCTCTTTATATCCATTTGCCATAGACCAATCATAAAAGGCTTGAAAGTCTTTTACCCATTCATCACAAACCGTTATCCCGCGCCCGCCATAACCGAAAAACTCCTTATTATTTTCATTATAGCAACGGTCTTTAATATCGCGCCAAACACCATAAAGGCGTTCGTAATAATGTCCGTGAATTGTGTTAGCTTCTTTTGCTCTCTCAATATGCAAACAACCGCAACTTTGAGTAGTTCCCCTTTTAAGGTTATTTCCCAAAACGGTAATAATATTTCCGCACTCACACTTGCACAACCATTTTGCATTTCCTTTTTTGTCGCTACCTGCGCGCTCCAATACTTCTAATCTTGTAAATCTTCTTCCTACCAAATTATTGACTTTCATATTGTTTTCATAAAAAAACCGCATAGGTACTTGTATGGTACGAGCATACTTTCCCAATGCGGAATTAAGCATATTAAATTATTGTTGCCTGCCTCGTACTCATTCAACAATAACATTATATCACAATAATTCCCATTTGTCAATAGTTTTTTCTGAAAATTACAAAAAATTATCAATAGTTAGCAAAAATGATAGAAACCATCCTTGCTAACTATTGAATGGGGTCATAGAGTAAATTACTCACTCTTATTAACCTCCCTTGCCGCCAAGCGACTTTCTGCGCTTTGCAGCCGCGCCGAGCATTCCCGACTGTGCAAACGCTCTTGCAGATACCTTCGCGGACTTCTTGAACTGTGTAGCTCTGCTCGCTGCGCCTGTATTTCTTCCGATTACCTGCTTTACTGTTGCCATACCGTTTCACCCCCCTTCACAAACTATTTACAATGTGAGAAATTGAACCTTTCTAACTTTGCATACCATAGTTATCACTTCCTTATGAACACAAATAAACGACACCCTAAAAAGAATGTCGTTTGCAATAATTTTATTCAATTTCGCGCACAATACTGCCACCCACCCCTCGGCAATAAACATTTGTATTGTGCTTTTCCCACAAGTCCATAAAAAGAAGGGACACCATTTCGGCATCCCCTCGCGTGACAAGCGCACACAGTTGTGTACAATTATCAGTATGGCTAATAATTACAATTATTTCAGTATAATAATTATAACATATTCAGCTTTTTTTGTCTATTGACAAAATTAACAAACTTATTTAATTTTTTTAGGCATTTTATATAATACCTTTCTATATACCCGAAAGCATTTGTTTACATTCCATTTGCTGTCAGGGTATTTTTTGCCAAGCTCCTTTGAGCATTTTTCCCATTGCATACCGCAGACAAACCGAAAGTACATCATTTTTTGTGCCTGCTTATCAATTCCCGCTACATTCATTTGATGCGCCGCTTTTTGCCACAATCGTAAAAGCTTTTCCTCTAATGAATCGAGCTTTTCTTCCAATTCCTCTTTTTTGATACAATACCGTTCAATGGGGTTGCTTACATTTCTACTACCTTTTGGCATATCACTAAACGAGCATGATGGCGGCGAGTCCGCAACCATTGTCAAATACTTAATTCTATCATTCGTTTTTATTATTTTATCGCGAGCATATGCAATTTCATCAAATATTGTCACACAAGCAGCCCCCTACTTTTTACTTGTTTTTTCTTGACTTAACAACTCCGTATATAAGGAGAGATAAAAATTCTGCAGCCAATGTAATAATTACTCCACACCAAAATTCACTAATATACATTTTGTTCTTTTCCTTTCTCTTTAACCTTTATCTTGTACCCGTTGACCCTATCCCGCCGCGACTTGGATTACCGAGAGTTTCAACCTCAACAAATTCCACATCGGGCATTTTCTTCACAATGCGAAACTGACAAATTCTGTCGCCTTTAAGTATTATTGTTTTTCTCATTGCAATAGCGGGAAATCTCCACACATCGTTATCACCGCAATATGCTTCGTCAATAATTCCGAAAGAATTTGCACAGATAATACCGAAATTCTTAAATGTTGAAGAACGGGGCGCAATATGCGCTTCGTAACCTTTTGGAAGTTGCATTGATACTCCCAAAGATAATAGTTTGTATTCTCCCTTTCTGATTTTCACCGATTCGGCAGCTCTTAAATCAATCCAATCACCGAGCTTTACCACTTTCGGTATTTCTGCATCGTGATATTTGATTTTGATTGTAAGCCTTTGATTGTTCGTTTCGGTATTCTCGCCGCAATTCGGGCAAACCATTCCCATACCTTCGGGCAAGTATGTACCACACTTAACGCAATTACTCATTTTTGATACCTCATATTTCTCTTATTCTTACGACAACATAATCCACGCTGTCGTCTATTATCTGATGGTAAATTTGCTTTACATAACGCCTGCTGTCATTCTGCAATATTCCGTTTTGAACCATTGCATCTAACACGAATTTTTGGCTGCTCTGTACATTGTCGGCATCCCTTTTCTTCGTTGCTTCGTGCCAATCAATTTCAATCACACACGGCTTTTTAACAGGCTTCAAAGTTCGCATTACAAGGGCTTGCTTTATCGCCCATCCGATTACTGTTTCAATATCTTTTTTGAAATTCGCGCCCAAATACCTATTTGCTCTGTTCTTTGCTATAACATCATTCAAAGACGGCAATTTTGCTTTGATTGTAAAGGTGTTAATAAATATCAATCCCTTCTAAAATGTTTCGTAACGGCGCATTAAAATTATGCGTTACCAAGCCGCTTTTGCAAATCTTCCGCTTTTCTTCGCACGGTTTCATCATTCCCCGCCGTTTTCAGCTCTTTCTTTTCCTCGGAATCAAAACCGCGCGCGCTTCTTCGCAATGCAGCTTCAAAAAAGTCGTCAGTATCAAAGGAATTTCCGAGCGAGCCGCCTGAACTCCCCGTATTTTTTGCATCTTGAGGCTTCAATCTGTCAAAAATAATACCTTTCCAATTATTCGCCATGCAATCATCAATCAAATCGCATATAGCATTATCGCCAAATTCAGAACATTTCTTTTCAACCTGCTTTAACAGCGATTTCATACCCTGCTCTTTATAATCTTCTTTTCTTTCAACCTTGTATGTTATCCACTCTCGCATTTTTGCTATAAGAGCTTCTGAAAAATTATAATTAGGATAGAGTCTATCAAAAAGTGTGTGTGTGTTTTCCTGCGGGGCTTTCTCTATTTTCTTTTTAGCTATAGTATCTTCTGTATTATCAGAATCTATATTATTAGGTAAACTTTCTTTAATACCCTCCGTTAAACTTTGTTTATCGGGGTATTCAACTTTGTTTAATACCATACTCAAATCCGTTGCATAGTATTCACAAAATTTTACCCCATTTAATATCTTTTCGTTTTTTTGTATATAATCCTTTTCTAACAAAGTCTTTAGGCATCTTAAAACACCTTGCTTTGTGCTATTAGTCCAATCTGCCAAATATTGCAAACTACCACTAAATATTTGATTTTCAGCCTGTGAAAACCCGTATATGATAGCGTAAATTAAAAGCTCGTTACCTTTTAACTGTAAGTCCCTAACCATAAAACTTTGAATTGATATAAAATTTCCGTCTTTCACTTTACTTTCAGCCACGCCAACTACCTCCATGCGCTTCAAGGTGACAAGCTCTACAAAGTGTTATTCCATTTTCAACAGAATATCGCAATTCAGCCTTATCTCCTTTGCAATCTTCCCAATGCACTATATGATGCGCTTGTATATTTTTTTGCGTTCCGCAACCTTGACAAGTATAGCCATCCCGCGCAAAGACAGCCTCCCTCCAATCTCTGTATCTTGTTGAGCTTCTATCGTGTCGGTCTTGCCAAAAAGGTATTATTTCAATATTGAATTTGTTTCGCTTTATAAATCCCTGTTCTTCAAGAATTTTTAACATTTTGGGGGTATCTTCTCTGCGAAAAACAGTTTTCAAAACATTGTCGGTTATTTCTATTTTTTTATTGTCTGATATTTTCCACTCTTTATTGCCTTGCCTGTTTTTCAATTTCGACCAACATAATAATTTGAGCCAAATTACTATAATTTCGTCGCGTTCGGGCAGTTTGTCAATAAAGAGCATTTTTTCATCATCGAATATTTCTGTTGTTAATTTTATCCATTTTATTTGAGGCATCCTCGCACCTGCTTTCTAAACAAAAAGCGCACCGATTGAAAGTGTTAGCGGCACTTCCAATCAATACGCTATGTTGTTAATGCAGATATTATGTCTATCGCTGACCGATACCGCTAATACCGCATCAACAATATTATTCTAACATAATTTTCTGAAAATGTCAATATACTTTTTCACTTTATTTTAAAATGTTTCGTTACGGCGCAATGCTTACATCTTTCATCCGCGCTATTGTAGAGCTGTTCCCCGACTTATCAAGCAAGGTCATTGAAACAATTATATTGTTCTTTTCATCAGTCCAGTAAATGATATTCTTAACTCTTTCATAAGTTATGCCGTTGCATATCACCTTTTGCCGTGAAAGTAAACATTGCTTTGCTTCTTCGCCTGTCATTTTTGCTCACCTTTGTTTTTTAGCTCGTCAATCCGTATTTGCGGAAAACCGCAGGTAGGAAAGCACTTTTTCATTTCAGCATCGAGCCAAGCGGTTTGTTCCTCTTTGGTTTCAATGCGCTCGTTTCTTCTGTAAATCCGTTTCCACCCTGCTATAAATTGCAGCATTTCTTCCTCGGTGAATCTGTGGTTATTGTGGAGAAGAATACAAGCAAGTTTTATCCAAATCTCTTGAACCTCCGCACTTTGACGGTCTGCGATTTCATACGCATTTTCGGTCATTGCTTTGTTTATCAAATCTTTTTCAGATTGCGGAAGTTGATACCACGATTTCGGCAAATTGCATTTCATATCTTAACCTCACATAAGAGCATAATCTATGTAATCTTTTTCTTCCTCATACCTGATTGCTGCCGTTTCTGCATTAACAAGGTCGGGGCGGTTTGCTTGAATTTTGCGCCGCGCTCTTTCAATGCTTTTCCAATTCGGCACTTTCAATTCCTTATGGTCGAGCAATACACTACCGAAAGAATAAGAAGTGACATTTTTGCACATTTTTCGGCATACAAAGTACATCAAAACATAATCGTCTTTTCGCGCATTCGGGTATGTTTCCAATACCTCTAAAACAACATTTTCTATAGTTTGTAAATTCGCCATAATAGCACCTCACTTATCAAAAAGGTAAATCATCGTCCGTTTTCAATTCCTCATACTTCGGCTGCGCCTGCTGCCCGTATTGCGGTTGATAGGACTGCTGTGTGCTTTCCGATTTGCTGTCAACGAACATAGCTTCATCTGCAACAACCTCTGTAGCATATCGCTTGTTTCCGTTGTTATCCTGCCAACTTCTTACCTGAATAGAACCCGTAATACAAAGGGAAGAACCCTTTTGAAAATACTTGCTGATAAATTCTGCTGTCTGCCGCCATGCTACAACGCTGATAAAGTCTGCCTGCTGTTGTCCTTCTGCCTGATAACGGCGATTAACCGCAAGGGTAAAGCTGACTACAGAAACGCCGCTCGGTGTCTGCTTCAATTCCACATCTGCGGTCAATCTGCCGCACAAAACTACTTTGTTTAAATTCAAACTTGACATTCTCTTAACCTCTCTTTATTAAATATAATTTTTTCTAAATCTTGCTCGGAAGTCCTCTACAGTCCAACCGTAATGCTCCATTGCTATTTTTTGTACTTTCGCTTGCAATGCTAATCTGTTTTCCCTGTTTTGATGAACACCGTTCGGCGGCTCATTGTGGCAATAGTGGCAAAGGTAAACTTTCAAGCCGTACTTTTCGCTTATCGGTCTTATGCCGTAGCCGCCAAATACATGATGTTCCTCAAGCCCGAAAAAGTCAGAATTTGCGTGTCTACCGCACATGAAACAATGCGACCTATCCTCTTGAATAATGCTTTTAGCCATTATTTGCCTTTTCGCTTCGTTCAAACATTATGTCAATTTTGCCACTCTCTGCCAACATAGGGAAGATTTGCTTTACTCGTTCCACATACTTATCTGATACCTCGCTTATCTTTCCCGCCATAATTTTTTCAAAATCCTGTTTCCATTCTTCAGGCACAGAAAATTCGTATGTTCCGTAAGTAGAGTCATAATTGTCGTCATAAGTCTTAATAAAATTCTTATCCTTATACAACGATTCTTCGCCATAACCACAATTTCTGTTTCCTCCACCTACTCTCGTGTATATTGCTATGTTTCCATCTTCGGTTACAAAACAATCTCTAAATCGTGGATATTCTCCCTGCTTTCTGCCGAGCATCGGCATAATATAAACACAAGCAGGGTTAAAACCTTTCAACATATTATAAAAACTCATTTTTCATAATCTCCATTTCTTAATTCATATCATTCTCTTACTCGCCCCAACGCGACTTTAACTCTGCAAGCTGATTCGGGGTCATTGTTTCGATTCCCTCTGCCTCACAGTCTTGCACTATGTTATCTATCAACATTGACATTTGCTTTGTATTGTATTGACTGCTGCCATAATAAAATCGGATAATCTCTTTGTTACCGTCCTGCGAGAAATCAACTCTTTCTGTAAGCCAACCTGTACCAAGCATTTGCCAAGCCGTACACCGCCATTTCACCTTTTCAGGCTCTATTTCATCGTCATACCAAACGCCAATTTCCTTTATAGCATCACGGTAAATATCTTCTTTTGTGTACTTTACTTTTTCGTCGCTCAACTTTTCGGCAAGTTTGCCGCACAATACCCACATATAAGCATTTGCATCAAGTGACCGCTTTTGACGGAATTTTGATATTTTAACAGACAGCTTTTCCGCTTCCCGCAATTCATCATACAAATTCATTGCACTTTGCTTCTCGTTCAGTTCAAGCGTTAATTTTGCTTTTCCCGTCCTAAAGTCAAGCGACAAATCGGCAACCTTGCCCGTTAGCTCATACATTTTTTTATCACCTTCTTCATTTATGTTTCATAACGGCGCATTGCATGTATGCTCAATCACCTTTTACATCAAAGGTAGCGGGCGTTTCTTCCACTCTTACACAAGATACACATTCGCCTGTTTCGGAACACAAAACGGTATCACCGACAATAACAAACTTTTCTTTTACTTCGCTCCATGCCGCTTCCTCTGTATGCTTTACGCAATCAGGCGCGTTTTGTCTGCACCATTCAAGTAATGCGGGCTTATCAGGAACAAGTTTTTGCTTCGCAAACTTTCGTACAAGTTTACCTGACAAAAGCTGATAGGTTTCCTGTGTTTTCGTTTTCTTTCTATCTACTTTGTCAAGGTAGCTGCTCAATTTGAAAAGAAGATAGGAAGAATCGCTCTCGTATCTCTTTTCAATCTTCTCCTGCTTTCGGTCAAGCTCTGCGCGTTCTGCATCAATTAGGCTCAAAAGTCTATCGCGCTCTTTTCTTGCTTCCAATACCTTTTTCAACGCCCATTCTGCCGTGCTATCATCGTTAATTTCAAATTGTTCGTTTACTTCGGTTTCTTCGATTTCGGTATATTCCATTTTTTAGCCCTCCAACTCTTTCAATAATTCTCTGAATCTTTCAGGTGTCGTTTCTTTGTTCAAGCCTTTTTCGGCAGCGTATGTATTCACATCAATATTCTTTTCTTTTAGTCTTGCTAAAAGCTGTTCCCGCAATGTAGGTTCTGTTTTCGGCGGGTCTTGCTTCGGCGGGTGTGTATTGTTGGTCTGCGGGTATGTATATCTTTCATTCCCAAACCTATCAACAATAACAAGCTTTGAAATTTGCCGTTCGCTATCGTATTCAATTTCCTTTACCGTGAATGTTGCGTATGTCTTATATTTTCCGTTATCAGAATAATACTCGCGTTCATTCAACAGAATTTTAATAAGAGGCGCGGTGTACAATTCGCGGCCAATACCAATGTTAAAACACGCTCTTTTAAAAGCATCGGAAGCCTGCCCTTTTTCTTTCTCGGTGTTGCTTTCAGTCCCAACATCTTCTTTCTCAATCCACATACTTTTTTCGCTATCCCATATCGCAACCGTGCAATACAATCTATCCCCAATTAAAATATGCTTTCTCTGCCACCCTGTAACGCCGTACAGCATATCAAGGTATCTCATATCGCATCGTGCATCCTTGTAAAGCAACAATACAGCTTCAACCGACTTTTTATCGTATGTTTGCTTGACCTGCTGCACCCTGCATTCAATGTCATTTGCTTTCAACAAAGGTATTTCTTTAATCATTCTCTTTCTTTCTCCGTTTCTTCTTCAATCCAAAAGTCATAGCGGTTGTTTTTATCGGTTCTGCTATTTTCCAAAATTAAAACCAAAACCCCCGCCGTTAAATCATTTGCATTGTAAATTTCACGATTTTGTCTATCCAAAATGTAAACAGTTTTCAATTCTTCGATTTTCTTAATGACCTCAAACGAATAAATACTTTTAAATCTCATTTGTAATTCCTCTTTCTTTGTATTTGTTTGCAAGATACTCTACCAATCTTGCATTGATAATGTGTTCTTTTTCGATAAGTTTAACTGTTACTTTTCGTCGTTCGCCTCGCATTGTTCATCCACGCTTTCTTCATCAAGTTTCTGCAACTTCCACATTTCTTCATCAGGCACACTAAAAACGCATTGCACCGACGACCAAAACAACCCGCCGCCGCTTCTCTCGCCGCGCTCTACAAAAGAATATGTTGCACGGCTAACGCCGATTTTCTTTGCAAACTGCGCCTGTGTAAGATGCTTGCCAATTCTAAACTTTTTAAGCTCTGTTCGCATCCGCATGTTTACTCACCTCCTTTCAATGTTTCATAACGGCGCATTATGCGCGTAATGAATCAAGCCATTTTTTTACATTGTGTTCGTCTTTTTCAATAGCGGTAACGAAAACTAACATATCTTTCAACGCGGATTCTCTGCCCTCAAAATATCTTGTTCTGTTGCCTTTGATTTTCATTCCCCTATCGAAGTCGTGTTCATTGGCAATTTCTTTCTCAAGGTACTCTTTTATGTGTTTAAAAACTTCGCCTTTCTCACGGTAGCCTGCGTTGTAAATATCTTCTGCAACTGTTTCAACGCCACATATCACTACATTTCTTTTATTGTCGCTTTCATAAAGCACATTCGCAATTTTCTCAATCTGCTCTTTGCTCATTGTTTGCCCTCCTGTTCCACATAATAACTGCTGTTTCTCTATAAGCCCATTTCTTTGTTAATCTCCCGCAACAAGAAGTTTTTTTGCATCTTGGGGTGTAATCCGTTCCCCTCGGTATGTGCGGTGTTTCTATCATTTCTGCTGCACCGCCGCAAAACGGGCACGGCTTCAATTCGGTTTCTTTCATCTTGCCTGCCCCCTTATCTGCCGTACTTGTCGCGGCCTTGACCGCTAAAATCGCAAAGCCCTTCATCTACTGACTTTCTGCGTTCTTCGCAATCAAAGCCCAAAATATATATGAACATGCCGCCGATTTTCTTCATAATAGAAATAAACTTCTTCATAACGCTTTTTCACTTTCTGCGGGGGAAGCCGCCCCCGCTCGGTTTTGTTTCTTGTCAACCTTCGGTTACTTCGATACCGCCAAACATCGTTCGATAATAGCACGGCAATTCGGCGCACACCTCGGCGTTCTTGTACCACTTGCCAAGCTCAACAATCGCTTGCTCTTTGCTGATTTCTTCTCTGATTTCTTTGCCGTCGTCGGTGTATGATTCTTTGTAGTATTTCATCTTTTCACCTCTCTTTCTTTGTACTTTTATTATATCACAATAGTGTTATAATTTCAATTCGCAAAATAGACAAACTTTTACAAATTTTCTTGTGTATGTTGCACAAAGTAAACAAGTGTAAACAAAACGACACAAAACAGCTATTTTTTTAAGGGCTGCAAGCCCCTATAGCATTTGAAATATATCTTCTATGTAATTGTTCCATTCATTCATTGTTATAAGCCCAAACTCTACCGCTATATCAACAGCCCCAAGAGCCTTTGTAGCTAACATCGTTTTACTTGCAATATCCTTCGTGCCTTTTGCAAAGCTGATTTCTTCGGTCAATCTCTCTTGAATCGTTTTCCCGTGCTTATTTTTCAAATGCCACACCTCGTTATCATTTATCAGATATTTGCTAACTTTCACTATCATTATACTACTATAACAATTAAAAATCAATAGTCAATAGCAACAAATGTTCGCATCGTGTTTTATTAAAATTGCATAATGTTTCACTTTGTTGTCATTGTGTGATACTATGATTATGTTGTTGCCTTGCCTCGGTACAACAAATAACTATAGAAAGGAGCGAGTTATCTTCCAATGTCAACAATAGGTAACAAGCTAAAAACTTTAAGAAAGGGGCGTGGTCTTACTCAATTAGAATTAGCGCAGCGTATGAATTGGTCGCGGGCAACGATTTCCAATTATGAATGTAATAGGAGAGTTCCGCACCTCGACGAATTGACCGCCTTGTGTTATTTCTTCGGTGTGTCAATGGACTATTGGGGAGTAGAAACAACGGATGAAAGTTTTGAATTGTTGAGCCGTGCAAAAGCGGTGTTTACAAATCAAGCATTTTCCAAAGAAGAAAAAACGCGGCTTTACAAAGAGATTATGCGTATGTATCTCGATATGAGCGAATAAAATTGCATAGGAGTGTCAAGATGGGGAATCGCAACAAGAATAAAGCATATATAAAAAGAGTAGTGGCATACGCCCGATTTTCTTCCAATAATCAGCGCGAAGAAAGTATTGATGCACAATTAAGGGCAATCGGGGATTATTGCGACAGAGAACAACTGCAACTTGTAGAAGTCTATACAGATGAAGCACAATCCGCTACAACCGACAACAGAGAAGATTTTATGGTTATGATTGATGCTTTACTGAAAGGCAAAATCTCGGATATTGATGCGGTATTAGTCCACAAATTCAATCGTTTTGCCCGTAACAAGTACGACAGCGCATTATATAAGAAGCGTTTAAGAGATATTGGCATAAAAGTTATATCCGTAACACAACCGATTGACGATAGCCCCGAAGGTCGTATTTTGGAAAGTATGATTGAAGCAATGGACGAATACTATTCCGAAAACCTTTCTTTAGAGGTCAAAAAGGGTATGCTTGAAAATGCTCTAAAAGGAAAACACACAGGCGGCGGTAAAGTATTAGGGTTATCCGTTGACAGCGAGGGTTATTATTATCCCGATGAAAACGCCCGTATTGTTAAAAGAATTTTCAATGAGTTTGCAATGGGTGTACCAAAATTAAAAATTGTTGAGCGACTAAACCGCGAGGGCTACCGCAACCAATACGGCAGACCGTTTAATGTCCGCACAATTTACGCCTTGTTACAAAATGAAAAGTATATAGGAAATTTTGTCTATAATCATACTTCTACTGAAACAATCCGACTTGACGGAATAATAAAAGAGCCTATCATTGATGCTGATTTATGGGATGTTGTTCAAGAGAAAAGAAAAACAATGAACAAACCAAAACAACGCAAAAGAAACTATTTTATGACAGGCACTCTGCGCTGCGGTATTTGCGGGTTCACCTATTGCGGGTCAGGGGCAAAGAAGAAACAAAAAAACGGAGAAGTGTACACAGCTTCCTATTATAAATGTGCAGGAAAAGACAAAAATAAGAACGGCTGTACGAACACTTCCCTAAACAAAGAGTATTATGAAAAACTTGTTACTGATACTATAACAGATGCTATTTTGACAGACAACGCCATAAATAATATAGCCGTCCAAGTATTAAACACTCTTGAAGAAGAAAGAAAAGCACCTCTTACACCGACAAAGAAGTTAAAACAGCAGCTTGAAAAGGTTAAGAAAAAGCAAGAAAAATTGATGGAATTGTTTATTGACGGCGGGCTTGATAAAAATATGTTAGAAGAAAAAAATAGAGCCTTGAAAGATGAAAGAAAACATATCGAAAACCAAATTGAAAAAAATGACTACCTCGAAAGTTCCCAATCTTTAGATGTTAGTGATATTGTGGATTTCTTGCAGAAATACAAGCAATCCTTAAAAGAACACACGGATGAAGAATACGCGCAAATAATCTTCAATACTTTTGTTGAAAAAATCACTATCTACCCCGATTTACTCGATATTTCTTTAAGAGTGGATTTCTCTACTCTTGGGGGGGATAAGATGATGCACGGGGGGGCAAACCGCACGATAACACCCCTTAAAATGCAAAATTTCGTCCAACGCAACACAAAACGACTAAATTTAGGCAGAAGGAGCAAAAAATAATGCAAGTTGTTATATATGTTCGACAAACAGATGAAATATCCCTTTATGAGCAGTATAATAAATGCGCGAATTATGCAAAAAAATACGGGTATTCAATCAGCAGCAAGGTGCTTGACTTTGACGGCACGCACTTTAACGAGGCTATCAATAAAGTAATAGCCGAGAACGATATTGGGGCTTTGTTGATTTACAGTAAAAATATTGTATTCCCGAAAACAGATGATTATTTGTTTTATAGAATCTATTGCGAAAAACTTGGAAAAAAACTATTATATTGTAATTAAAAAAATACAAATTTGGTAGGGGCTAAAATGCCCCTTGCCAATAGGGGGAATTATAATGAAGAAAGCAGTAATTTATGTAAGAGGTAAAAAGGAAAAAATGCAAGAGATATTTTGCAGATTGTACGCTTCCGATAAAGGTTACAAAATTTTATATACAACTACAAATATTGAAGATGTGAACCTTTGTGATGTGTTATTGGTTTCTAACCCTTCCCGAATTTCACGCAACCGCTTTGAATATGAGAAAACTGTTAATATGTTAAAAACAAAAAACATTGAGATAGAATGTGCAATAGACAACGATGAATCCGATAATTATTCATTTGCTTTAGACTTACTGATTTAAAAAAAGCGGGCGTTATTGCCCGCCTTTTGCTTTTTATATTCTATTCGTGGGTTTTTGTATATACCCGCATTCTTCGTCTGCGACCTGCTCTGCTTCTTCTATCGCGTAACCTTCTTTTAGCAGCTCGTCAACCAATTCCCGCCATTCTTCGCTTACATACTCTTTTTTCATTCTGCCGCCCCGCCTTGCTTCGTTAATATTTATAATATACGGCGGGATTGCCCTGTGCATCTGTGAAGTGATACCACCTTGTCACGCCGTCTTTACAATAGCCCATATTTTCAACATCAACCAACGCGCAAACGCCCGCGCTCATATCGTGCGTTTCTTGAAAATAGCCGCTTTCTGCTCTGATTTCATCAATCGTCATTTTTCTGCGCTTCATTCTCTGACCTGCCTTTCTCTTTTTACAATATTTCTTTTATCTGTTCTATGTAGTCGGCGGCGTTTTCTTCTTCGTAAAGCTCGCCCATAAAATAGCCGTCTGCATAAAGAAGAATTGTGCCGTCAATCTCTACAACCTCGCATTTATAGCCGTCAACCTCTGCCGTCAAAATTTGCGTTTCTTGCGCCTTTACTTTTTCGTTATATGTCATTCTCTGCCTGCCTCTCTTTCAACCGTGATAATCAAATCGTTATCGCTGCCAAGACCTTCTACTCTCACAACTTTTAGACCGCGCAACATTTGGCGGGGAAAACTTATTACATCACCTATATAAAATATACCGTCTTTTTCTTCAACCGTGATACGCGCAAAATCTTTGAGATAATCGCTTAAAAACTGCCCTAATTTCATTTTCTTTCTCTCTTTCTTTCACGCTGTAATAATCGCTCTGTAGTCTGTTTCTCTGCCTCTGTAATGTGCAAGCCTTACAGCGTGGTATAATTGGCTCTCTGTGAGTATATCGACCTTGAGGCTATCAATATAGGCTATTGCCATTTTCAAGCCCTGCGCCGTTTCTCTGCCGTTGTGTGTGCCGCGCTGCATTCTTTCAAGCGTATTTGTCAATGTGAGTCTAATATTCTGTCTGTATGCTATATCTGCCGCGTTTCTCATAGTGTTTACCTCTCTTTCTTTGTGTCTTTATTATATCACATTTGAGATATAAAATGTTGAACAAAAAAGCAATCTTTTGTAAACAAAATGTAAATAAAAAAGGGCGATTTCTCGCCCTTCGTTTTATGGTTTGTATTCTGATATATCTAACACAACAACATTTCCCAAATGAACATAAATGTTGTGCGTTCTCGTCATATCGCCAAAACCAAAATATGAGTTCTCTCTGCTGCATTTTCCAAAAACAACTTTTGCAACATCACCCGAATTGTATTCTTTACCTTCGTAAATTCCTTCTATGACTTTACCGTTATCTAATGTAAATACAAGTTTCCACCTATACATTATTCCTCGCTCCTTTCTAATGTTTGTTTTATTTTTCTATCAAATACAATGCTCAACCTATAACAATTTCCGTGCGAAATATGATTTTTCCACGCTCCATAAGAAGCATCGAATTTATCACGCGACAATTTCCCTGCCGCAACCAATTTAGCCATTTTCAAATATTTCTTTTGCGCGTTTCTCTTGTTTTGATTTTTCAGCTTTCTAATAACCTTTCCTGTGTCGGTTATATAAGTATGAAAACCAAGATAGCTTACACCGTTCTTAAACGGGAATATTTGCGTTTTCCCGTTCAAGGTTAAATCAAGAGTTTTTAGATACTCCGTTATAACATCAAGGCAATATTTCAAATAATCTTTGTCGGGGTGTATCAAATAGAAGTCGTCCATATACCGCCCATAATATTCAATACCAAGCTCGCATTTTATGAGCTTATCCATACCGTCGAGATACAGTAACGCGAACCCTTGATTTATTTGATTTCCAAGTGGTATTCCTTTGCCCTCTGTGCTGTCTATAAACAATTCACAAAGCCAACATATATCATTATCAGAAAACCAATAATGCACCATATCCTTTAATTGTTCGTGCGATATGTTATAAAAGAATTTCGATATGTCACATTTGAGTATGTACCCGCCGAATCCATAACGGCGGTGAAAAAGTTTCATTTGCTCGCTCAATCTATCAAGCCCGAACAAAGTTCCTTTTCCCGTTTGCCCCGCGCAATTATCATAAATAAACACTTTCTGCAATTTTGGGAGAATTACATTGTCGCATAGACTATGTTGTACGACCTTATCCTTAAAAGAGGTTGTTTGTATAATGCGTTCTTTAGGCTCATATACCTTAAATTCGTTGTATTTTGATATTGTGTAAGTCCTGTTTCTTATCTGCTCTATCAAAAGATTAACGCCCTCTAAAGCCATGATATTAAACTTTGCAGCACTCTTTTTATATCCCTTGCCGCGTTTTGCCTTTCGGTATGCCTTATACATATTTTCAAAATCAATCACTTTTTCAAAATCGGTCATACAACATAATCCTTTTTGTTTATCCTTTTCGGAAAGGTTGTGCGTTCTTTTGATGTGGCGTACTGATTTCGGCTTTTGCCTACTCTGTCTGACATTCCACCAATACGGGCGCACGCCGTTATTGTTGTTGTAGTTGTTGTTATTGTTGATATTACCCGAGGGCGCAACGCAAAAAAGATACAACGCACAACCTATAAATTTTATTTACTTTCTTTCGTTCTCCAAGCAATAGCCATATACTTTACATCCGTAACCATTTTGCTCCAATACTCCGCAGAACCGCTATTCAATATTCCTAAATTCATTGACAATTCAATGAAAAATAACAGTTCATCACAATATGTAATTGCCTTTGTTATCGTTTCGCACCTTAAAAATTTGTTCGTGACATTATTTATCCTGTTTGCTTCAAACAATGTTTCGTAAATTTCAAGGCTTTTAATTTGAATTTTATCAACGAGGGAATGCCTGTATTTTTTTGGGTATCTGTTTATATTTGAGGTTAGTTTAAAGGAGTGTAATGCGAGTTCCTTTGCTTTGATTATTACTTTTAAATCGTTTTCAGCCATTTATTCATCGAAAGATACAGAGATAGAAGATACAAAGGTCAAAATCGGGCGCACGCCGAAATTGTAGTAGTAGTAGTAGTCATAGTCGATACGACCCGAGGGCGCAACGCAAACATTCCAATTGTCATTATTGTACTCTCTTGTACTATCAGGGGTAGCTAACCACCACCATTTATTAACTTTGTATTTTTCAAAAATAGCTCTGTTCTGTCTGTAAAAATCAAATGTAGGAATGCTGATTTTGGATTTTACCGAACCGTGTTTGTGTGAGCCGTCAAGCGAAAGCAAATCGGTATCAAATTCAATTACATTTTCAGTTCCTACAACTCTTTCAATTTCGGGAAGAATTTCAGCGATAAGTTTTTCAAGGATATAACTTTCGGAAAAATTGTTATTCTTTCCAAATTGTCTATCAAAAAGAATGTTCTTGCTTACGGCAATTGTCGCGCCGTTTTCATCTGTGAATTTGATAAACTCAAAATCACCAACCTTGAATGTTTCACCTGCGGGAATTTCGCTCAAAATTTTTGCTTTTGTACTCATTGTTTTTCTCCTTTCAAGATACAAAGATATTAGAATTTAAGATACAAAACGGGCGCACGCCGCCATTGCTGAAGTAGCTGCCGTAATTGAGGATAACACCCGAGGGCGCAACGCAAAGGATATATTGATTATAGCCGTGTTTAGGCGTGCTATAAGGCGTTGCAAGCCACCACCATTTATTAGGTTTGTGTTCATCTAATGTTTCTACATAACGACGGTACAAATCTGCTGTAATCAAGGACATTTTCGCTTTAGTCTTGCCATAGTCTTTTAAGCCGTCATTTGCTGTGAGGTCAACCGTATGTTCTATAATGTTATCAGAACCGATAATTGCTGCGATTTCGTTTGCAAATTTTTCGAGTCTTGTTTTAACAATACTTGATTTAAAATCACAATCTTTATCGCTGAATTTAGAAATTTCTAACAAATCTTCAAGAATTACAGCCGTTGTTTCTTTGCTGTGTTCAAGTACGATAAATTCATAATTGCCGATTTTGAAAGTATCGCCTACCGCCATTTCTGACAGCTTTTTTTGAATCGGCAAGATGCCTTTTACTTTTTCAAGCTGTTCTGCCGAGATTTCGATTTTTCTGCCTTCAATACATAAATAGTTTTTCATATTTTTGCACCTTCTTTCTTTTTTGTTCATTTACATTATATCACATTTGAGATATAAAATGGTGAACAAATTGTAAATAATTTCTTATTTGTTTTCTTCATCGTTCAAAACGCTATCAAACATATCAATAGCAGCTTGCAAAGCATCTTGTACTTTTGCGGGTGCGACAAAGTAAGCTCCCTCCAAAATGCCTAAAGCTCTATTCATCGTTTCTCGGTTTTCTTTTGTCATTTCTATTTTTCTCCGCGATTATTTCATCTCTCAATATGCCGCTAAATTCTTTCAGCGCACAATAGTGATTTTCCATAGTTCTTCCACCGTAATTGTGTGTTCTTCTGCCTTCTATATCTAAATAAACACAGATAGATACCAATACTTCCAAAACCTCATGATTGATAAGTTTCTGTAAATGCTTTCTCTTTTTCCTTTTTGCAAAGTATTCTTTAATTCTCTTGAACATCTTGCGCTCCTTTCGTGTATTTCTTTTTGAGTTCCATAATTTCTTTTATAATTTCTCGTTCGCGGTATTCATAACTCCAAAAAGGTGAATTTGGAATGAAAGATTTATACTTGTTCTTTTCAATGATTTTATCAATAACCTCAAAAATATCTATCGCAACCTCGCTCTTTGCCGTGTTATATCCTTGCCAATATGCTTTTACTTTTTCGTCGCACATATCATTTTCCTTTCAATCTATCTTTTCAACGCTGTCAATCATAAGAGAAGCACCGTGTTCCGTGTATGTTTTCAAATTGTCAATAGCATTGTCAAATCTTTCTTCTGCTTTAGCAATAGCTTCTTCTTCACTATTTGCGTAAATTGTGAAAGTCCTTTTCATCAGCCTTGTTACCAAAGCACCACACTCAATTCTGTATTTTGCCATATCTTTCAACTCCTTTTTCTTTTTCGTTTTCTCGCTTGCAACTGCAAATTCGCAAGCATATTTACAATAACATCTACTGCTTTCATTTCTTCTTCGTTCAAATTCCCTGCGTGAAAATTACACATAGCATCAAGGGCGATTTGCAATGCTCTTATTCGTGTCATTCCGCACCGCCTTTCATTTTCGCTCCGCAACGGGGGCAAAATCTAAATGCAAATTCATAGCATATTTCATCCCCATCATCTGCATCAATTTCATATCTGCAACAATCTCGCATTATAAGACCGCATTCCGAACAAATAAATTCATCAACAGGGTGCATCTCTGTGATGTTTTCCCCCTCACTCTGCTTGCGAAAGTCTGCGTTGTAAAGGTCGTTTGCAAATACGCTAAAATCTATGGTTAAGCGTCCGTCTTGGTCTGAAACATAAAATTTTGCTTTTTGTCCGTTGGAAAACAACTCAATCGGATATGCGTTCGGTTCATAAGTTACCGCTTGCGAACCCTTTAATACTTTGAGTATTTCCTCAATCTGTTTCTCTCTGCTCATTTCAAATAAATTCTTTCGGTAAAAATAAATGCGTGGTCATTGTTTCTCTTATCTGCCTTTCAATATTTTCCTTCAACACTTCAACGCTCTGCCCGTTTCCAATCGGTATTTTTACGGTTGACATATCACGCATAACGGGGGCAGCCATTTCCGCAACCATCGGCGCACAAGCATCGGCGCAAGCCTTTTCGTTTTCGTACTCCATAATCAAAGCACCGACAAAGCACCATTGACCGTCTTTCGCGCAGGGGTTATATTCGGGGCATTTCATACAATCCTCTCGCATTATAGGTTCGTTTTTCTTGTTGCAAGTGTACCTAACAAATTTGCTCATTGTCTGCTCATTCCCACGGATATTTTTCAGCCCGTTTTCCATTCACAATTTTGCAATAGCACTTTTCGCCCGAAAGATTATAATATCCGTTGTCAGAAACATTGTTGTCACAACTTCTTGCCAAATCTCCCGTTGCATAAATGCTTCTATCGCAATCCTTACAATATTCATTTCTATCAATCTGCTCTTTCATCTGTTGCTCCTTTCAAAATGGCAAGGTATGATTTTTTGTCATTCTGCTAATCTCCGAAAACAGTTTGACAACCGCTTGAGTTTCTTCTGCTGAAAAAATGATAATTTCATCGGAATTTTTGTTGTTAATGTTATAGTTTCTCAAAGTGATATTTCCATCGGAATTAAAACTTGCTTGACAATATAAAGCGTGGTTGCTTTTATCGGTAATAGTTTCTTTTACGACCATTTCTCTATCAATAATTTTCATTGTTTGCTCCTTTGTTTTGTTACTAATACGCAAATCACATCATCATCCGCACAGATTTTCATAATGTGCATTTTGTTGATGGGATTATCGCGCTTAATGCCTTTTACCGCTCCATTGTAAAGCAGCCACTTGTCAATCTTCTCGTCGAAATCGTTAATGATAATTTCATCTTCCCTGTGCATTGCATGAATTAACTGTGATACCTTCATTCCTGCACCTCCAATAGCAAAATCCTCTTTGAAAAGCCGCCGCGCTCACCCCGTTTTAGAGCAAGCTCTGTATTTACGCTTCCTATGCTATAACCATTTGCACTACATATTGCATATAACACTTCTATAATGTCCGCAATCTCTTTAAAATCTTTACTTTCGTGAAATTCCGCTACTTCTTCATCAAGTTTCTTTTCAAGATAGATTTTATACTCGTCGTCGTTAAGCGTTCTCGTTATGGCTTTTTTGCCGCTTTTTTCGATAATCGCGGGGATTTTATCGCGTACCAACTTATCGTATTTCATTGTTGCTCCTTTCCCCACTTCTCCATAGATTTGAGAATTGCACCGTAGTTCTTTCGTACTTCCTCTCTCGACATTTTACGGACTTGTTCGGGTGTGAAATAATCTTCACTTTTTTCTCTTTTCCAATCTATTGCTTGCCCGCACCAAGTACAATATTGGGGATATTCTTTTTCTGCTGTAATAATTACACCCAAACAAGACGGGCATACACTTTCCCTCGCCCTGTCAATTACATCTTTTACCCTTGTATGATGGTGTTCTGTCGGTATCTGCTTATCAAGAGCCTCAAGCACCTTTTGGAAAACTTCTTGTGCGTGTCGTTTTCCGTGGCGTACTGCTGCCACCATAAGTACAGTTTGAGGATTTACTATCGCTTCTTTTGCTTCTTCGTATGTCATTCAATCACCGTCTTTCTCCAATGTTTTCAAAACATCAAGAACATTTTTTTCACAATAATTCGGTTCTGTAATGAGATATACGGAATTGTTTCCTCCTTCGACCAAACCAATATCAACACCCATTTTTGCAAATTCTGCTGTTAATTCAGCATCATATTTCATCAATCGTTCCCCCGCCTTCTTTCGCAACTGTACTAAACGAATAATTCTTTTCTTTTGTTCCTTTGTCATTCTTTGTTTTCTCCTTTCTTTCTGAATATTCAGACTTTTTATCCCACTAAAAAGCCCGCAATCGCGGACTATTTATTTCACCGTTTTATACTTCTCAATCAAATCTTCGCTTTCAAGTATATCCTCAATCTTGCAACCAAGCGCGGCAGCCAAATCGCATAGCGTTTGAAGTTTCGCGCCGTCAATGTTCCTGTATTTCTGCTCGTAACATTCAATCGCTCTTTTTGTCACACCTGACTCTGTAGCGAGTGCCAACTGCGACAATCCCGCTTCAACTCTGACTTTCTGCAAGTTTGTTTCTTTAATGCCTTTGTCTGCTCTGATTTTCTTTGCCATTTCGGGTGTAATACCTCTTTCGTTTGTCATTCTTTCACCTCCTGTTATAGCGGCTCACAGTGCTGCAAGCCGCTTCTGTTTTCATTACTTGCCTTTGTAAAGTAGCGGCTCAAAATGCTTTCTGTAAAGCTCGTCTGCCTCTGCCTCTGTCAAACTGTCGTCGCCGTTGTCAATAATCTCTATCAAACTATCATCGACTTCAAAGAAGTTCAACTTACCCTTTACGGGGAACGGCTTGATAACTCTCAAATTGGTTAGCTGCCAAGCAAAATTTTTACATTCGGGCATATCGCCCATACATGCGCTGTCTAAATGCTCTTTGGTAAACGGTTCAATGCTGTCAAGTCTTACGATACATAAGGCGTGACCGCAAATCGTGTCTTTGATTTTCGGGTTCGCGCTGCTACAAATAAGCAAATCGCCTCTGTAGTCGGTCTGCCATGACCTGCATTCTGTCGTTTTTTCGCCGCACAAAATAAAATGTGCATAGGGGTTTCTGATTGAAATAGCTTTCATTCCATCACTCTGCCTTTCTTGGTGTTGGCGAGCGGGGGCATCTGCCAAGACCCGTCGTGTTTCACGGGGTTGCAACCGTCAAGGGCTTTGCCCCTGCCCGCATTAACGCGGCTTGTGCCGCGCTGCTCTGCGTTATTCAACCAATCTATGTTCTCTTATGAACATGTGACTTTTTAATTCTTCTCTATTGTCGCCCGTTGACTGCCAAATATCGCTCAAATATGCGCCTACCTCATAATATATGCTATTGTAACTATCGTGAAGTAACGCTGTAAACCAAACATCAAAATCTCTGCTTTCGCTGTTGTACTGTTGCCATATTCTGCCGTTTTTTACAAGTGTCGCTGTTGCTTCTATTACTCTGCTTGCTTGAAATATGTTTTTCAATATGTCTAAATCGCTTGAAAAACCGTCGTCGCTCATTTCGTTGATTTCTTTAATCACCTGCTTTGCTATTGGCAATTCTGCAACCGTGAAAATTTTCTTTGATTCTTCTGTAAATTTAACTTTCATTTTCTTTCTCTCTCTTTCTTTATCGTTCTTTGGTATCTTTATTATACCACTTTTGCGCCATAAAAGCAATTGGCAAAGTCGCCAAACTTTGCCTATCGCTTTTGTGCCATTTGCTATATTATGACAATTCTTCAATAATTCGCTTGACTGCGTATTTTGCATTATCTGTCAATTGTCGCTGCCAAGCTTCATTTGTCGGCGACCATTTAAAGCCATTCTTTTTCAATACCGCGCGCGTGTCTGCATCGGGCTTACCGTCAAAGATAAGCTGTAGGCGCATAATTTCGCCGTTTTCTACGACTTTAAACAGTTCGGTGTCATATTTGCCCGCCCCGCCCGTTTCGTGCGTTTCTGCGGCGTTTTTGAGCCTTTCAAGCTGTGCAATTCTTGCTTTCGTGTTTCTTATTTTTGCATTGTTGTTTGTTAATTGATAAGGGGCATAAGGTGCTTTATACCAACTTTCTTCAATAGCCTTGTCAAGCCTTGCCCCCTTTTCGTCTGTGAAATTTTTGTAGCCTTTGAGAGTTTTGTGTTTTCTGTAATATGCGTTTGCCGCTTTCATTTCTGCCTGCAAAGTTTCGGCCTCTGCGAGCTTCGCCTGTAGCTGCTCTATTGCATCGGCATCGCCCGCCTTGATTGTTTCTTGCATATATCGTAAATGCTCTATCTGCTCTTTGATTCTCGTTACTTCATCAAGTGCTTTATAGTGACTGTCACGCGCTGCGTTCTGTTTGTTCTTCTTTGCTACGGGGAAATTGCTGCCGCCTGTAATCATAATTGACGGACACATCGTTTCGATTCGGTAGTGTTTGTTTAACCAATCGGCCAGCTTTCGCGCGTATCTGTCGGCCAAAATTTGCGCCTTTTCTGCGCGTTCAGGGTGTGCGGCGGCTACTTCATCGGCAAGGCGGTAAACATCGTCTACCGCCGTTTTATAGCTTGCTGTCGCGCTGCCTGCTTGATAATCTGAAAAGCTGTTCATGTGCTTTGCAGCTCTTGCTGTCGCTTCGTTGATTTCGTAATACTTCATTTTTTACACCTCTCTTTAAAATTTGTCGTATTCAGATTGAATGTCTACCCCGCAATAAGGGCAAAATTTTATGTGCTGAAATTTCACGCCGTTTTTATCTTCGATAATAATAAATGTGCTGCAATCGTGAACATGAATTTGGAATCGCTCTGCGAGTGCTTTTTTTGTGTATCTGCTGCTGTCGTCGCATACATGTAAATAGCTTTCGTTTGTGTTTTCGTTGCGTACTAACATATTGTATCATACCTTTCTATAATGTTTCGTTGTGGCGCATTAAGGGGCTTATAAAGCCCCTTGCGCTCATTGCAAGCCTAAATAATAATACTTGCCGTCTTTCTTGCCAAACGCCATATATAACGCTCTGCCTGTCTTTAAATCGTGCGTGTACGGTTCGCCTACTCTAAAACCTGCATCACAACCTTTTTTGTCTTTCAAGCCTAAAGGCGGCATACAGTCTAACAATTGATAGTAAATGCTTTCTTCGATTTCTTGACCGACTGCCATTTTCAATGTGCCATCTGCCGCCCATTGTTCGCGTGTGTAAACTGTCATTTTCTTTGCCCCCTTTACATCAATTCTTTAACTGTGCCGTGTGCGTGTAAATCGCGTTCAACGCCTAAACCGTATCTGTTATGCTTTGCAATGCTTTCAAGCTCTGATAATGTAAAATAGCCTGCTTCAAAGTCATAACCAATTTCACACCAACCGAAAAACAACCAATCGCCGTTCTGTTGCTTTTCTGCTTCTGTAACCAACCATGTGCCGCTACCGTAAGGGTAGAAAAACTTTACAACTACTTCTGCATCTGTGCCTTGACCGTCTTTGCTGTAAAGCGGTGCTGCTTCAAGTTTCTTTTCGATTTCTTTTGTGATAAGTTTCATTTTGAAAACCTCTCTTTCTCTTTCTTTCTATAATTAT
>JAZNSQ010000007.1:0-2996 GCA_045591265.1 Clostridia bacterium
GCTTTTGAAGATGCAATGGAACTTGATAGTGACGAAATTATGCCTTGCGCAAGTCCTTTGGGATATCCTGCGAAAAAGATGTCCATCCGTGAGAGTATGATGCGAAAAGGAGTTAAAGCCGATGAGCGTCTTCCTTTTGAAGAGTTATTCTTTGACGGCTCATTTGATAAGCCGTTATCTAAAGAAAAAGCAGGTAAATGGGCGGATGCCTTAGAAATGGTAAGGCTTGCCCCATCGGCAGTAAACAAGCAACCCTGGCGAGTTGTAGCAACCGACAATACAGTTCACTTTTACTTAAAACGCAGTAAAGGTTTTAGCTATAACGAAAAACTTGATATGCAAATGATTGATATGGGTATCGCCCTTTGCCACTTTGACCTGACGGAGAAAGAGAATAATTTGAATATTATCTTTGAACAAAATGATCCAAAACTTGAAACAGATGCTCAGTATATTGCATCTTTCAGGTTAGTATAAAGGAGGATGATGTAAATGAAAAATAAAGGTAAAATAATAGTATCCGTTATCGGTGTGGTGTTAAGTATCGCTTTGCTTGTTGTAAGCACAATTTTGGCGGAAGAAAAAATTATAAATCCTGCGACTGCAATCGTTCTTATAGCGGTTTCGGTGGTTTTAGTTTTGATTGCGATTTCCTATGCTGCGAAGGTTGACTACGAAACAGGCGTTTATAAATGCAGAAAGTGCGGACACATATTCAGACCGACTTTCAAGGCATATATTTTGGGTATGCATACACTAACTACAAGACACCTTAAATGCCCTGAATGTAACGAAAAATCCTGGTGTACAAGAAAGAATGCAAAGGTGTGACTTCGGTCACACCTTTTTCTATTGACATTTCTATAAAGTTATGGTATGATTATTCATACCAATCATACAAAGGAGATGCAAATATGAATATACATGATGGAAAATATGCATGGATGGTTAAAATCGGCGAAAAGGGACAGTTTGTTATTCCTAAAGAAGCAAGGGAGCTTTTTGATTTACAACCTGGAGATGAAATTTTAGTTCTTGGCGACACCCAGCGAGGAATAGCAATTCTTCCTAAAGCAAAGCAACAAGATTATGTTAAACATATTTTTAGCGATATAGAAGAATGAAATCAGGTGAAGTAATATGAGCAAAATTGTTTTCTTTTGTATCCCTGCACACGGACACACTAACCCCACCTTGGGCGTTGTTAAGGAATTAGTTTCTCGCGGACATCAGGTGTGGTATTATTCGTATAACATTATGCGTGAAAAAATTGAGTCGGCAGGAGCAACATTTATATCCTGTGATGATTATGATACGGAGCAGAAACTTAGTGCCAAAGACTCTACCCGTGTGGGAAAAGATTTGGCATTCTCTACAAAGATACTTGTAGATACCACACTGGCTCTTGATGACAAGGTTTGCAAAGAGATGGCAGAGCTTAAGCCTGATTGTATCGTGGCAGATTCTATGGCTCTATGGGGAAAAGCCGTTGCATTAAAGCTCGGCATTCCCTTTGTTTCTTCAACAACAACCTTTGCATTTAATCAGCATTCGGCAAAGATTATGAAACAAGGTCTTGGAGATTTGTTAAAGATGCTTTTCGCTATGCCAAAAACATCTAAACAAGTCAAAAGATTAAAGGATAAGGGGTATCCCGTAAATAATATTCTTGATATTATCGCAAGTGACGACAACACCCATACGATTGTCTATACCTCGCCCGAATTTCAGCCTTGCTCAGAAACTTTTTCGGAAAAGTACGCATTTGTCGGCCCTTCAATTCGTTCTGCAACCGAAGAAATAGAAAAAAAGAGGGATAAACTGATTTATATATCGATGGGGACTGTCAATAATGATATGATGCCTTTTTACAAAGCTTGTATATCTGCTTTGAGGGATACAGATTATCAGGTAATTATGTCAGTTGGCAATTTGGTGTCAATCGAGGATTTTGGAGAGTTACCGGAAAATATATCAATTTATTCACATGTTGACCAAATTGCTGTTTTAGAAAAAGCAGATGTCTTTGTGTCACACTGCGGAATGAACAGCGTCAGTGAAAGTTTGTATTTTGAGGTTCCGCTTGTTATGCTGCCACAGACCTCAGAACAAAAAGGTGTTGCTGAGAGAGTATCTCAACTTGGTGCGGGTATAAAACTTGATAAACCGGATGCTACTTCGATTTTGAACGCAATAAATAAAATTTCAAGTGTTGACACCTACAAGCATAACGCCAAGAAGATTGCTGATGGTTTTAAAAACTCTTCGGGTGCAAAAGGTGCGGCAGACAAAATCATACAGGTTTGTAATGGTTCTGTTTAGAAGAGATGTATTTAGAGAAAGGAAAATAAGAATTTGTTGGAGGTAATTGTATGAAAAAGGTGTTTCAAGTAATTTGCTGTGCTAGTGGTGCTGGAATGATTGGCTTTTTTGCTAATCAGTTAAATACTGTAATAGGGTGTGTATTTTTCACCCTTGGTGTTGCTTTGCTTGTCGGTTCAATCATTCTGGTTTCCAAACAAGATAAAGATAATAAATAAATCCCAATTTGACAAAGGTGTGGCTTCGGTCACATCTTTTGTTTTTGTAAAAATGTAAAATGTGCTTGACATTTTATTTAGTATGATATATAATAAAAATGTAAAGTGCACTTTACTATTTGTGGAGGTGATTGTTTGAATAACAGAATAAGAGAATTACGAAAAGTTAATAAAGTAACGCAAGATGATTTAGCAGGTGCAGTGGGAGTAACCCGTCAGACAATCATATCACTGGAAAATGGGAAATATAATGCTTCATTGCAACTGGCTCATAAAATATCAAAATACTTTGATATGAAGATTGAAGATGTTTTCATTTTTGAGGAGGATTAAAATGGATTACAAAAAGAAACTTAAACAAAGATTACATTATGGTGTTATATGCATTGTGCTTGGTGTAATAATGATCATCGGAGTAACTGCGACTAAATCTGAAAATGAATATATTTCCGCTTT
>JAZNSQ010000008.1:0-129687 GCA_045591265.1 Clostridia bacterium
AACTAATTAATCATAACGGTAGCCCTGCTATTGAGCACAACGGAAAAATATATCCGCCCATGATGGCAACAATCTGCAATGTGGACAACGGAAAATACATAATTGATAAAGAATATTTAAAAAATCTGGGGAAGAGCGGAATTAAAATATACTTCCTCATATGTGATACCGAGTGGATTCGTCCTGATGCCTTTGAGAAGCTTGACGAAGAGGTGCAAATTCTTCTTGAAGCAGTTCCCGATGCACTTATCATACTTAGAATAGGACTGCATCCATCTAACGAATGCGACATATAAAGCACAGCGTTATCCATATTCCCGACTGGAATATAGGAAACTATGAGCGAAGCTACCTTTGCCCATGCTTTTATGTGGATGATAAAGAGGCAACGACCTTAGGCAGATTTTGTGAAACGGGATTTCCTGCACTTACACTGAGGGAGCAGGATGATTATAACATAATCCACTGTGCATCTAAAGTAATCCGTGCGGAGATAATCCGCAGTATCGCAGAATATGCAGGATGCCATATTTACTCAGATAGTGATGATGTACTTTTCCAGAATAAAAATTATGTGGTAATTCACGCATCAACAAGTGGTAAAAAGATAGTAAAGCTTCCGAAAAGCTGTTCCCCCTATGAAGTATATGAAAAGAAAAGCTACGGACAAAATACAGACACAATTGAGTGCGATATGTTTTTTGGAGAAACAAAGATGTTTCGGCTGGAATATTAGTCTGCGATAAATATCCTAATGTAATTGAATCCCTTTCCCACAGATTCTACAAGCATTGCAATAGTTCATAATTGAGTTATACATATCAAGATCGGAAACGCACTCTCGGACACTATGGAGTATGTCAGAAGAGGTCTCAACAAACGATATGGAAGAGACAAGTGATTTTACAAAAACAAGAAACAAGAAAAGCCATACTTGCTGAAATAAATAACAGTAAGATGGCTTTTTTAGATTGCGAAGAAAACATCTACACCATAGGGGACTTCATCGAAGACAATGGAATTCTGTATTCAAACTCATCATACAAAGAGAGAGCGTATCTTTTCAACTTTTCATGGGATGATTACGTGGACTATGAAAAGCTCTCCCCTCTTGATGATGGATATATAATAACAGAGTCCAAAATGATTGAGTGTGATGCAGGAAGTCATTTCATAGGAAAAGGAGGAAAGATCTATGAGTATAATTACTATTTTGATGTAGCTGTAGGGATTAAAGGGGTCGCTTATAATGTGAACGGCTTTCCTGTATCATACGATGAAGAAAATTCAATCTGGATAAATGTATTAAGATAGGAGACACAACATGAAAAATGAATTAACTATTTTACTTAGACTGCAAGAAATCTACGAGTCAAAGCTATTACTTGTATCTTTGGACTACGATTGTTCGTGTGCAAGAAGGTCATACGAGCATGAGTATGAGGAAACCAAAGAAATACTGGACTTACTTAATCGCCTTATAGCTGAGAGAAGCTGAGTCCAAAAAGGTATACTTTTTCAGACACTTGAAATTGGTTGAAAACAACTACTTTTCGGTGTCCGAAAAAGTCCTTTTTTATTTACAGACATATCCAAAAAATGTAACCACATTTATAAACAGAAAGGAATGATACATATGGAAAACAGAACATTTGCCTACTGCCGAATTTCCGATCCAAGTCAAAGCGAGTTACGTCAGATATTGGCATTCAAGGAACTTGGAATATCAGAGCGAGATATTTATATCGATAAATTGTCGGGTAAAGACTTCAAAAGAGAGAAATACCAAATCATGTTAAATAACATTCGTGAAGGTGACTTGGTTGTTTTCTTAAGCCTTGACAGAATGGGTAGAAATTACACGGAGATACAAGAGCAATGGAGATTCATCACACACGAACTAAAAGCAGACATCAAAATCCTTGATATGGACTTACTTGATACAAGGGCAGATAATAATAGCTCGCTTGACAGGAAATTCATCTGTGACCTCACGCTTCAAATTTTAGCCTACGTGGCTGAGAAGGAACGTGAGAATATAAAATCACGTCAAGCACAAGGAATTGCTGCTGCGATGGCTAATAACGTTAAATTCGGCAGACCTAAAATAGAGAAGCCCGACAACTGGAATGAGGTTATCTGGCAATGGCAGAATAAAGAGATTACTGCTAAAAAGGCTCTGGAAATCTTGAACATGAAAAAATCAACTTTCTATTCCCTATTAAAATCTGAAAACGAAAGAGGTGAAATCTAATGGTTGTTTGGGTTATCGTTATTATGTATCTTTGTGCTGTTCTCTTTGATTGATTATCACATGATGGAAATGGGTGATTATAATATATACTTTAGGTTTCTTTGTCTTGATTTGCTTAATCTGTATTTTTGAGGATTGAAAAAAGACCGTATTTCTATCAGGGAACTTAGTTAGGATTCTGTTGATAGAAATACGGTTTGGTTTTTGCAGTGTAATAAAATCTTGATGAATATTCTCGGTCAAACTACATTTTAAAAGCGATTTACTTTTGTGTACCATCCAAAAGCATTGTATCCTATGTTTGCAGAATGTGGGATTGAGATGCAGCTTAGTTCTTTGCAACCAGAAAAAGCATAATTTCCAATAGATGCAACAGCTTCTGGAATTGTGATGCTTGTTAGTTTGCAGTTCGTAAATGCTTCATTACCAATAGATGTAACAGAGTTTGGAATTGTAACATTTGTTAGTTCATTACAGTTAAAAAACACTCCAGATTCAATAGTGGTAACAGCTTCTGGAATAGTAATGCTTTTCAGTTTAATACATCCATTAAATGCTCCCTCGCCAATAAAAGTAACAGAGTCTGGAATTGAGATGCTGCCTAACTCAAAACAGGCAGCAAAGGCATGGTTGCCAATAGATGTAATAGAGTGTGGGATTGTAATGCTGCTTAATTTCCAACATCCACCAAATGTATCGTCTTCAATTGTAGTAACAGAGTCTGGAATTGAGATACTTCTAAGTTTCTTGCAGCATTTAAATGCTTCCTTACCAATAAATGTAACAGAGTTAGGAATTGCGATGCTACTTAACTCTTCGCACCAAGCAAACGCGGAGTCTCCAATGAAGACGGTGTTTTTCGGAATTGTGATATTAGTTAGATTACTACAGCAAGCGAATACACCAGATTCAATTGAGGTAACGGATTCTGGAATTGTGATGCTAGTAAGGTTGCGGCACCGAGAAAAAGCTCCTTTTCCAATAGATGTAACCGAACTCGGAATTATGATACTTTCTAGTTCTTCACACCCCTCAAATGCGGATTCTCCAATGGATACAACAGTTTCTGGAATTGTAATGTTGATTAGCCTTTCACACCCCTCAAATGCGGATTCTCCAACGGATACAACAGCTTCTGGAATTATGATGCTAGTAAGGTTGCAACACCAAGAAAAAGCTCCTTTCTCAATAGATGTAACAGTTTCTGGAATTGTGATGCTTCTAAGTTTCTTGCAGCATTTAAATGCTTCCTTACCAATAAATGTAACAGAGTTAGGAATTGCGATGCTACTTAACTCTTCGCACCAAGCAAACGCCTTTTCCTCAATTTCAGAGGCAGAATCCACTATAGTTATAGTTTCAAATTCTTTGATAGAACAACCGCATTTACAACAGGTCTCTTCTTTTGAATCTACAGTAGTTCCGCATTTATTACATTTGATTAGCATTGCAGTTCCTCCTTTCAGTTTTCAATTACGATAATTTGATAATTCTCGTTAGGGGTTTTCACTTCGCACAAATTTTCATTTAACATCTTAAATTTGTTTTCGCTTTTTTCGCATATCATATGTGAATGTGAAAGCTCTGTTTCAAAAGATATTATCGTACCGCTTTGGGACAGGTCTTTTGTAACTTCATATGTCATAACTTTGTCGATATCAGTGCCTTCTAAATTTTTAAGTTTAAGTTTTTTTCCCTCTTTCTTCCATTTCTCAACAATAATACAAAATTCTTTAAATTCCATAGTTTAAATCTCCTTATTATATTTTTAATTACATTACTATCATTATATTTTATCAGTTGAGGATATTTTTGAGTGAAAGTACAACAGTATTTCTACCTGATATGCAGCAAGGATACTTTGATAGAAATACGGCTTGCTTTTTACAATGCTATTAGATGCTTGTAAAATTTATATATTGGTATTGTTCTTCAAATAACTGCCTAAATTTTTCTGGAGCAGTAATATTTTTTAAATTTTTACAAAAACAAAATGCACCTTGCCCAATAGAATCTACTGAAACCACTGAATTGGGTATATTAATAGTTGTTAAATTTGTACAAAATGCAAAAGAACTATTTCCTATAGACATAACAGAATTAGGTATTGTTATATTTGCCATTTTATTGCAACCATAAAATGCTTCATCTCCTATAGCCGTAACAGTTTCAGGTATTGTGACCTTTGTTAATTCACTACAACAAGCAAATAAAGAGTTGTTAATAGAAGAAATTGAACCTAAAAGTGTGGCGGTTTTCAATTTTTCGCAACTTTTAAAAGCTGAATTTCCTATAGATGTAACAGAGGTGGGAATTGTGATGTTTGATAAATTTATACATTTCTCAAATGTATTATTGCCAACAGAAACTACCGACTCTGGAATTGTAATGCTTGATAAACTTGAACAAAAAGCAAAAGCAGCATTACCAATCGAAGTAACCGAATCTGCTATTGTAATGCTTGACAAATTTTTACAACGCTCAAATGCACCATTTCCAATAGAAACAACAGAATTAGGAATTCTAATGTTTGTCATACTGGTGCAATCATAAAATGCATAGTCTCCAATAGATGTAACAGAATTAGGGATTATATTTCTATTTCCCTCTTTTAATTTGCTACAACCCAAAAAAGCAGAATTACTGATAGAAGAAATAGAATCAGGCAAGTTGATGGAGAATAAGTTTGTACAATAACTAAATACACCTTCACCGATAGAAGTAATCGAATCTGGTAAATTGATACTACTTATATCGCAACAACTAAAAGCATAGTCCCCAATGGAAACAACTGAGTATGGAATATCAATACTCCACAAATGAATACACCTTTCAAATGCCCTTTCTCCAATAGAAGTAACAGAACTAGGGATTTTGACAATTAATAAACTTGAACAAGAAAAGAACGCACATTTTTCAATAGAGGTAACGGTATAAGGAATTTCAACTTGCTTTATTCTGGAAAACTTGGCAAAAGCCATTTCTTCAATTTTATTAGCAGAATCCACTATAGTTATAGTTTCAAATTCTTTAATAAAAGAACCACAGTTAGAACATGTCTCGTCCTTTGATTCTACAGTAGTTCCGCATTTAGTACACTTAATTAACATATTGATTTATCCTCTTTTCGTTTTAATTTTAGATTCGACTAAGCAACATAGTAAAAGTAATCACTCAATAGAATCCATCCAAGCCTCATAGTCATCTGCATCCAAATCATATGGATTCAAATCTCCATATCCGTCATAGCAATCATATTCGTTGTAGTTATCATCAGGCACTGTATTGCTTTGAAACACTGTATCATTTGATGTTTTATCATTCCTTGTTGCATTTTTTGTCCATTCAACTATTTCAGGTATTTCGGCTATAAATCCATTTTTTATAATAGAACTTCCTTTTGCTGAATATGGGTGTTCATAGCATGTTATAATCAGTCGTTCAACTGCCCTTGTCATAGCAACATAGAAAAGTCTTCTTTCTTGCTCTAAATCGCTTTCGCTTTTTATGAAGTAGTCATTTGGAAAACTGCCTACGTGAACTCCTGGGATTATTACGATGGGAAATTCAAGTCCTTTTGCTCTATGACACGTCAATATATTTACAGCATCATCAGAATTTGAGTTGTCCAATTCTTCATTATTTTCAATAGCACATACAAGATAATCTATGAAAGCTCTGATGGATAAATCGTTTGTGGTTTTTTCCCATTCTTGAGCAATTTTTATTACAGAATTAACGATTTGAAGCTGATTCTTGAATTCAGTAGTTTTAACTTCTTCGGAATCATAAAATCCATATAGTTCAGTTAAAATATCAGTAACTTTCATTTTTTCAAACTTGTTTTTTTGAGAAAGATACTTTATATATTCGTATCGTTTTCTGAATTTTTGGCACCCTTCCCATGTAAGGTTGGAGTTAAAAAGGTGTTCCAAAGTGTCAAGAATGCTCAATTCGTTTAATCCGTTATCATCTCTTAAATCCATATATGTGAAATTATCTAAGGACGTGTCTGGAAAGTTAATCGCTCTTGAAATGTTATTGTTGAAAGTGTAGTCCATTATAGAATATAGCACAGTTAAAAGCATGGTAAATTCTGTTCCAGATTCTTCTTTCTGAAAACTATATGGAATTTCTGAAGTGTTGAGTGCGTAAGTTAGCGCTTCAGATTGTTTTCCTGAACGAATCAATATAGCAAAGTCATTATACTTGTGCATTTCTGCTTCATACAGCTTTTTTATTGTATTAGCAATAAAGGAAGCTTCCTGTTCTATACCTCCCAACATATAAAATAGTGGTGTGCTCCTAGCTTCAACTCTTGGAATCATACTTTTTTCTAATCTATCTTTATTGTTGGAGATAAACTTATTTGCTAACTCTACTACACGTTCTTGAGAACGAAAATTATCGCTCAAAAAGATTTTCTCAACATTATTCCTACTCGCAAATTCCTTAATGTATTGTGGTTTCGAGCCACGCCACTCATAAATACACTGGTCATCATCTCCGACTATGCATAAAGAGGCAGAGGGAGATAATATCAAAGACACTAACTCATTTTGAATATCATTAATATCCTGATATTCATCAATTAGTATGTGTTTGAACCTTTTATGAAGATGAGCTTGTATGTTGCTATTCTTTTTTATTATATCGACAGCAAGCCAAACCAAATCATCCAAGTCAACAAGGTTGTTTTCTCTTAATATCTGATTATACTTATCAAAAACAGCCTCAAAATCAGAAGAACAATTTACTATCTTGTTTTTAATTTTACTTATGAAACTTAAAATATCTTTTGGAAATGCTTCAAGCTTGTGAAGATTAATAAGTGATTTAATATGACGATTCTTTGTTGCTGTATCTACAATCTCAAATCGTTGTGATTTTTCCTCGAAATTCTGATGATTTAACTTCAAAATTTCTAATCCGAACGAGTGAAAAGTTTTAACCCAAATACCTTTAGACTCTTCACCAAGATTTTGGTGAATTCTTTTTTTCATCTCTTGTGCTGCTTTTGAGGAAAAAGTTAGAGCCAATATTTCTTCGGGTTTAATGTTTTTATTGTTTATTAAATCACATATTCTTTCTGTTAAAGTTTTTGTTTTGCCACTGCCAGCACCTGCCAGAATTGCTATAAACTGCGAATTACTTGTAACAGCACTTTTTTGCTGTGGAGTTAGTTCCATGATAGATGCTCCTTATAATTGTCTGATTAAGATATTAACCCCCATTGTATCACCTGGGTTTGTTCCTGTTATAGCAGAAACTGTAGCGGTATATCTTATTCCTGAATCTATATTTCTAGCCATTGTTGTGGCTAGGTCTTTTGATATAAATCCAATCTGATTTCCGCTACTGTTTATTACCATAATAGCATTACTATCAAATTGATTATTATAATCTCTAAGCAAAGACAAGCATTCACCTACACGCGTCTGTCTTATGTATCTTTGCCTTCCGTCAAAAGAAACTCCTGCAACTTTTGTATAAAACTCCATAATTCATACTCCTATATTTATTAGTAACGTTGTTTTAATTGAGCACACAAAAATCTAACTCTATGGCTTGAATTTGTTATATATTTTTTCTAAATTTGACTTAAAGAACAATTTATATGAATGATTTTAGCAAGCGGGAACAAACAATCCTTGCTGTCGACAATATATAACAAAATTATCGAAACCACGCTGTAGTAACTGTTGCATAGTAGCAAACTGATTATCTGCCTTAGCAGTTCTTGATGACGAAAATTCATATTCATTGATTCCATCATAAATTACAGATGTTTCTTCAAGATACGGATGAATTTTATACCAATCATCTATAACGTCCAAATCGATTAGTGCGGTGCTCATTAAGTCTGCAAATAGTAACGCAGGGGCACCATTAAACGCTGGTAAAATAACCGCTATTGCAAAATTGTAGCTTCCAGGCTTTTTATTATCCTCTAAATATTTATAGAGCAAAAGTGCTCCTGCAAGCCATATGCACCCATTATAGCCAAGATTAGGGATCATGGTTGAAGTTCCTTTGAATTTTCTATATAATCTACCCACCTCATTTATCAAATCGTTTTTGTTTATATTTATCACATAATTATAAAAACTCATTTTATTTACTTCCTCCAAATTTGTACAATTAAATTATTTTTAAGAAATTCTTATAAATCCAATACTTAATATGTTTTAGTCTAAAGAATCTAGCCAAGCCTCGTAATCGTTTCCTTCTAAACCATACGGATTTAAATCTCCCCAACCATCTGGAGCTTCTCTATGACTGTTAAAATTTTGTGTATTGGAATTATCCAAAGAACTTATAAATGTTACATCTTTATCAAACTCCTTCTTGAATTTTGCTGGTGCAATTACAGTTCGCAAAGAAATGCATCCATAGAAAGGAGAATTGTGTCCATCATAATCTTCGTAACTGTCAATGTTAATAACCGAATTAGGAATAGTAATACTTTCCAATGACTTACATTTAAAAAAAGCATCTTGCTCAATAGAAGTGATTGAATTAGGTAAAATGATATTTTTTAAAGAAGAACATCCTGAGAAAGTTCCTCTTCTAATTACAGTAATAGAATCTGGGATAATAACAGCTTTTAAAGATTTACAATTCCAAAAAGCATGCTCCCCAATTTCAGCAACAGAATCTGGGATAAAAACATTTTCCAAAGATTCGCAGCCGTCAAAGGCGAGCGAACCGATGGTTCTAACAGAAGAAGGAATGGTTATGCTTTTTAAAGAACGACAACCAAAAAAAGCATGCTCTCCAATTTCAGTAACAGAACTAGGGATATTTATGTTCTCAAGAGCGGTGCAATCCTCAAATGCATTCGCTTTAATTGTCTTAACAGAATTAGGAATTATGATTTCCTTTAAAGTTCCGTAGAGACCATATGGTTCGACAACCTCAATCCATCTACGAAAAGATCCATTTTTAATCTCTGAAACAGAGCTATCTATTGTTACTGATTTCCAATATCTAGTCGAACATCCACAATGAGGACATTTCCATTCTTCTGAGTCAAAGACTTTGCTGCATTCATTACACTTAATTAACATTTTAATTCCTCCTGATTACTTATGAATCTCAATTGTAACAGCATTATAAATTCCAACTTTACAAACTTTTTTTGAATATACAAAATTATAAGAATTAATGCAATTTTCCACACTAGCAAGAAGCTCATTAAATTCAGAGTCAAGAAGCAAGCTGAACTCAACTGTCATACATTCGTTTTTTGTATCTTTTTTAATATAATACAACTCGCCGTTAGGAACATAAGAACCTATCGAGATTAATTTTTTCTTTAATAAAGGTTCAAGTACTTTTTCTAATTCTTCAAACATAAATATTCTCCTCTCACATTTTTCTACATTATACCACTTTGTTTCACTATCGTCAATATTTATTACACCGTCAGTGTAATTTGAATGTTGTATAATGAAAGTAATTAAGTTATAGGGAGAAATATTATGAAATATGAATTAGCTGAGAATATAAAAAAATTAAGAATTCAGAAACATCTTACACAATCTGAACTCGGGAGAAGGTTGGGAATTACCTGTTCTACAATTGCCTCATATGAGAGCCAGGACAGACTCCCCTCTATTGCAGTCTTAATTAAGCTCTCAGCTGAGTTTAACGTTTCAATTGAGTATTTACTTGGTGTGAACAAAAACAAGACTATAGACGTTTCTGAGCTTTCTGACAAACAGATATCGGCATTGAATGTTATAGTTGAACAATTCAAAGAAGATAATCGAAAATAAAAAACGAAGAAAAGTAAAGACTCCGACTATTACTTAATCCGTCATGGATGTTAATTGTCGGAGTTTTTTTGTTCTTTTAAATTATCTCGTCGGTTGAAAGTCAGATGAAATAATGTTATAATGAACATACACTTTTAATAATTGTGGTTTTATTGAATATTTTGCGATAGGAAGTGTGCATAATGGCTTTTAGTATTTTTTTGAACTTTGAAAAATTATCAACAAAGATTATTGAAGATGCGATTGCTAATATGAATGATGATAATATCTTATATTATGAAAATGCACCTACAGACGAAATTAATGAAGTGGTTTTCCTAAAGAATCTTTATCACGGTTCAATTGCTGCAACCTTTATCGTTAATTTGTACGAAACAGCTCTAAATACTATTATTACTAGACGTTTAGAGTGTACTGAATTAGATATCATAAAAACCTCACATAATGTGAAATTGCAGCTTATTTGTACAATATTTCATACGGATTTTTCTGAAATAAAAAGAGACAATTCTTACTCTAATGTACAATCTGTAATTAAACTGAGAAATGATATAACACACTTTAAATACAACGAGGTTGAAGAAGGACACTACATAACAAAAGATACAACAATACCAATGGGGACAACTAAAGAATCTTTGGCAAATATGTTTACAAAAACACATATGGAAAAATGTTATCAAGGTGTTATTGCATTTCTTGAACTGTTATGCGAAAAGTGTGAATTAGTCCTCAATAAAGATTGTCAGATTATTGATTGTGACGGACGTGATTTACTATGCGAATATATTGTAACAAAAATAGATTTTGACGAAAGCGAGAGATATGAATAGACTAAAAGAGTATGACTTACCCACTGAACACTATGCTTTATATAGAAGTAGCGAATAACACAAAATAAGTAAAATTCAATTAAGATAATTATTGATATATTCGTAAATATATGTTATCATCTCTTACAAGGTCTATGCTAATGTGCAAAAGTAAATATAAAGGGTAGGATTTTAAACAAATTAAGTCCCCAAAAATGTTCCCAAAAACGTTGAAAAATCCCCAAAAACATATTTTCACTTCCCAAAAACGTGATTTTTGGGGAAATGGAAAAGTGCTACAAACCTCTATATGATGCGGTTTGCGAGAGATAATGCGATTTTCCCAAAAACGCTATTTTCAAAAAACACTATGTTATGGGGCAAAGCCTCTCATCCTCAAAAGGGCAAAAACTCGCATCCTCTACGGTATTTAATTTTAAGACATTAAAAAGCACATAAAATCACTATTTTATGTGCTATATTTCCCTATGTTTTCAGGTTTCAGGCATCAAAATAGACCTCAAGATTTTTTCATCTTAAGGTCTGTTTTTTGTTTCTATAAGAATATTAAATTTTGCCTCGGATAGAATATCTATCTTTGCCCTTTAACAGTCAAATCATTCCCACTCTATCGTCCCAACAGGCTTTGGTGTTAAATCATAGAGTACTCTGTTAATACCTTCAACCTCATCTGTTATGCGGGCAGTAATCTTGTGAAGAACACTATAAGGGATTTCTTCAATAGTAGCAGACATAGCGTCCTTTGTGTTTACCGCTCTTATAATCGCAGGCCATCCTTCATAACGGCTTTCATCTTTAACTCCCACGCTCTTAATGTCAGGGATAACGACAAAATATTGCCATACTTTTTCAGCAAGGCCACAATTATCAAACTCTTCGCGCAAAATTGCATCAGCTTCACGAAGCGCAGAAAGTCTGTCACGTGTAATCGCACCAAGACAACGAACTCCAAGTCCCGGTCCCGGGAACGGCTGACGATAAACCATTTTGTGCGGAAGTCCAAGCGCTTCACCAACAACTCTTACCTCATCCTTATACAAAAGCTTAACAGGCTCAACAAGTTCAAACTGAAGATCCTCGGGAAGTCCGCCAACATTATGGTGAGATTTTACAGCCTTTTTACCCTCTGCCTGCATTATACTTTCAAGAATATCGGGATAAATTGTTCCCTGAGCAAGAAATGATATTCCCTCGAGCTTTGAAGCTTCTTCCGCAAATACATTGATAAATTCCGCACCTATAATTTTTCTTTTTCTCTCAGGTTCAGCTACATCTTTAAGAAGGTCAAGAAATCTATCTGTAGCATCAATATATATAAGGTTAGCATCAAGTTCCTTTCCGAAAACTTCGACAACCTGTTCAGATTCACCTTTTCTCATTAACCCGTGATTTACATGAACACATACAAGCTGTTTGCCGATTGCCTTAATAAGAAGTGCTGCAACTACAGATGAGTCAACACCTCCTGAAAGAGCAAGAAGCACCTTCTTGTCTCCAACCTGCTCGCGTACTAATCTGACCTGTTCGTCAATAAATGCCTTTGCAAGCTCCATTGTGGTTATTCTTTCCATTGATTCCGGTCTCTTATTGGAATTCATATATGCATCTCCTTTAACTTTGATGTCTTTTGATTATAAATAATTATATTACTATTTTTTCGTGTATGCAAGAGAATTTTATAATTTTTTATACACCTTTTCCATTAAAATCAGGAATAAAGCTCTCGTCTACAGTTCCATCCTCTTGTATATAAGCATTTTCAATACCAATTTGCAAACAGTAGTCAAGAATGCTGTCATATTCTTTTTGCGTTAACTTGCGGTTAATTTCGGGATATTTTTGGACATTTTTAAGTGGTGTATACTGATTCATTATACTTAGAATAATGCTTTCGCCGTATTTTTGGAACAGATACCTTATTATTCCCTTTGATTCCTCCGTGTGCCCGGGAAGACAGAGATGACGGACAATTACCCCCTTTTTAATAAGTCCTTTTTCCATAACTATCTCGGGACACTGCCTTACCATCTCGTCAATTGCAGATTTAACAATATACGGGTAATTTTCGGCGTGTGAGTATTTTTTTGCAGTTTCCGGGTTTATATATTTAAAATCAGGAAGATAAACATCTATCAATCCTTCCAGTTTTTTAAGGGATTCAAGCCCTATATACCCACTCGTATTAAAAATAAAGGGGATGCTTACCCCACGGGTTTTTGCTTTTTTGATTGCAGACGTAATATGGGGGATAAAATGCTCCCCCGTTACTAAATTTATATTTTCTGCACCTTTTTCGTAAAGCTCTGTAAAGATACCGGCAAGCCTTTCCTCGTCTGTAATTTTGCCGGAATTCTGACTACTTATTTCATAGTTCTGACAAAATACACATTTTAGCGAGCATCCTGAAAAAAACACCGCTCCCGAGCCTTTTTCTCCTGAAATGCAGGGCTCCTCCCAAAAATGAAGGGACGCCCTAGCTATCTTAAGCTTTGATGTTTGATTGCAAAATCCTGTTTTTCCCGCATTTCGGTTTGCCTTGCACATTCTGGGGCAAAGCGTGCAACTGTTGTATTCTTTAAATTCTCTCATTTTATTTTCCTTTAACAAAGGCGAAATGTGCAAAGCACATTTCGCCATAAAATTAGACTTTTTCTGCCGTTTTCATTATAAATCTTTGCATCGCACTAAATCGATTAAGTTCATTTAGTGTAAGCTTTTTTTCAAGGTAACGGATTGCTTTTGTGTATTCAGGCCTGCGAGATTGCATATTATGACAGTCCGTTCCGATAAGAGAAATCAGCTTTTTCTTAAAAAGCTTGATAATCTTTCTTCTTACAAAAAAGTGATCAACAAAATCTGTATTCACTTGAAAAATCACACCGTTTTGAGCAAGCTTATAAAATACATTCATATTCTTTTGCTCTTTTACGTGTCTGTCAATATGGGCGATAATCGGAGTCATTCCAAGACCTTGTATTTTTATCACGGCATCAATCTGACTGTCTGTCCACCTTTTAAAAGGCATTTCAACCATTATGTAGTTAGTACCCTTTATTTTCAGTTGCGAAAGCTCTTTAATCCTCCATATTTCGTCAAAATACAAAACTTCAGTACCAAGGTATAACTCAACATCTGTATTTGTTTTTTCAATTTCCGCCTTAAGAATGGCAAGCGAGTCATCTCTTTTTTCGCAAAACTCATCTATGCCCGTTTTATAAGCATAAAAGTGGGGCGTTAATACAATCTTTTTGATTCCTTGCTTAATAAGACAGTTTATAATTTCAATTGATTCTTCGGCAGATTGGCTGCCGTCATCAATGCCTGGTAGAATATGGGTATGGAAATCCAGCATAATCTATCACCACTTATTTCTTTTCTTCTTTTGTTTCACTGTTTAACTTTTTCTTATTAGCACTGTCATAGCCGTAGCCATAACCATAACCATAACCATAGCCGTAACCATAAGGCTCATTTGTTCCGTAGTAATCGTACTTTCCATACTTATACTGACGATTTCTGCGATACTTATATTTATACTTGTAACCGTATTTTGTATCGGTCATTCTACCGTTAAGGATAAATCCAAGTACGTTTGCCCCTGTAAATTCAAACTTTTCAACAGCCTCGGACACGTTTTCCTTATCTGTTCTTCCCTGACGAACGACAATCAAAACACCGTCTACAATTTTACTTACCACAACGGCATCCGTAACGATGTTAATAGGTGTCGTATCTATGAAAATGTATTCGTATTTCTCTGAAAGGCTATCTAATATATTCTTCATTTTTTCAGAACCAAGAAGCTCTGACGGGTTTGGCGGCAAATCACCTGAAGGGATAACATCAAGATTTTCAAACCCTGATTTTACGATAACCGATTCAAGTGAGTTCATACTAACAAGCACGTTTGAAAGGCCCGGCGTTGTGTCTATATCAAGAAGTCTTGCAATATTGGGTTTTCTCAAGTCAGCGTCAATAATAACTACCTTTGCGCCTGTCTGCGCAAATGAGATAGCAAGGTTAAGGCAGTTTGTACTCTTACCTTCACCTGCAAGCGCACTTGTTACGATAACCTTCTTTGTTCCCTCATGCGGAATGGAAAAGACCACGTTTGTACGAAGTGCCTTGTACGCTTCTTTTACATGGAAGGGGCTTTTTTCGTTAAGCACTCTTGCACGCTTTACAATTATAGGAGAATTTGCATTTTTATCAACCTTGTTATTTATGAACCTGCGCGGAATTTTTCTTATTAATGATACAATATTGTTACCCATACAAATTACCCCCTTTACGCTTTTGCTTTCTCGTTATTTTTATCAGAAGATATAACCTGTTCTTCATCAAATCCGACAAAAATTTCGGGAATAGTACCCAAAACAGGGTATCCGAACTTTGAAACCAAATCTTCCGAACTCTTAACGCGCACGTCAAACATTTCATAAAGAAGGAAAAACGCCATACTAAGAAGAAGACCTATAATACATCCGCAAATTGTAAATACTCTTACATCAGGGAATACAGGGTTTGTTGACCTTTTAGCCTTATCAATTATCTTAACATCACTTCTCTCAATAAAGTGCTGGATTTTTTCGGGTGCAATCTTTGAGATAGTGTCTGCAATTTCACTTGCCATTGCAGCATCTGTCATTCTTACTTTAACCTTAAGAATTTCAGTATCAGATACAGCGTAAGCTGTTATGTAGGACCTGAGTGCACCAACGGTAAATTTTTCACCCGTGATTTCTTCTACTTCTTCGGCAACTTCTTCTAATATATTGTCACTTTTAATCATTTCAACATATGTAGGAACGAGCTGCTGTGAAGCCTGAATATCACTTGAGAGAGTCTTTGATTCCTGGTACTGCGAATCAACAACGGTTGTACTCTTTCTGTTATCGATAATCATTGAAATTTCAGACTCATACTTGGGAGGAACAAAATATTCCCCAAGGGCAAACGCAATAAGTCCGCCAATCAGAGTAAATACAATGATATAAACAATCTTGTCGATTAATATATCAAACAATCTTTTTACATTAATCTGTTCAACATTTGTGCTTCCGTTCAAGATATTTTCCCCCTTCAAAGATTAAACCTATTTCATTCTTTATATTCTATACATTTTTTAGTATTTTGTCAAGCGTGCTTATTAAATACTTTCAGCTTCTTTTTCGTAAGCTGTATCTACACTTGTCGGATTGTTTGTATAAGCATCGACTGCAAGCGCGTCACATATTTCGTTATACTTATTTCCAGCGTGCCCTTTCACCCACTCAAGCTTTACATCATGTTTTTTTAAAAGAGCATCAAGTTCCATCCATAAATCTACATTAAGGACTTTCTTTTTGTCTGCCTTTCTCCAGTTGTTTTTAATCCAGCTCTCAAGCCAGCCTTTATTTATTGCATCCGTAAGATACTTTGAGTCACTGTAGATTGTAACAGCACATTTTTCCTTGAGCATAGAAAGCGCCCTGATAGGGCCAAACAGCTCCATACGGTTATTTGTTGTAAGACGAAAGCCCTCGCTTATTTGTTTTTCGTTTCCGTTATATATAAGCACTGCACCGTATCCACCCTTTCCGGGGTTACCCGTGCATGCACCGTCTGTATAAATATAAACCTCTTTCATAATCTGTTCCCCATCAATATATTAGGCATACGGTTTTACGTATGCCTTTAGATAAGATTATTTTTTTATTTGGCTTTGGTCAATTTCCTGTGAAGGATAAACAATAACGCCTTCTATTGATTTAAAGAGGGGCTTTTCTCTGTTTATTGCACCAAAATTAATCTTTCCCTCTTTATCCATATCGAATGTAACGGAGGTACCCTTACACTGGGCAATTATCTCGTCATACTTACCTGTGTAAACCTTACTTGTACCACCACGCGTAATTATTCTTTCAATCTGGGAATCATAAAAAGAAACCTCGCCTGCTGTACCGTCACTTACAAAGAGATTCTTTGCCTTTGCATTCTTTATTTTGACGTTATTTGCCTTTACAAGGATGTTACCTGTTACGCCACTCGCATCAAACTCTCCGTCTTTTGTAACATATACAGAAGCAATTTTATCAATTATCTGCGCAAATTCAAGTCTTGTCATCGGGTCAAGAGGTCTTATCTTCCCTTCTGCGGGAATATATCCTTCTGAAGCGACACTGTTAACATTTACCTTTGCCCAGTCGCTTATTTGCGAAGCATCCTCATAGCGATTTAAAACACTGGCACTCTCCGGCATTGCAAAAATTCTTGATAAAACAATCATTGCCTCTTGCCTTGAAATGTTATTGTTGGGATTAAGGTTTGCACCATCACCCTTAAAAGCGCCCATATAAACTGCCTGTGCAAGTGCATCGTAGTACCAGTCGCCAACCTTTACATCACCGAAAGCAGAAAGGTCAGCCTTGTTTTTAGTACCAAGAGCACGCGTCATAATGGTTGCCATCTGTGCGCGTGTTATAGCATCATTCGGGCGGAAGGTGTTATCCTCAAAACCTGTTAAAAGGCCGTTTTCAACTGCCCTTTCGATAACCTTTCCGTCTTCCCCTTCGGGCATATCGGAAAATGCCGCGTTAGCGCCAAATGAAAATACAAGCATCAATGCAAGCGTAAGTGTTAATATTCTCTTTTTCATTTTCATCTACCTCGTTTTTTATGTACCCCCGCAATGCCGACATATCCGGACTATTCTAAACCTGCGTTTGCAGGTGGGTGAAATGCAGATTGCTCCTGGGTTTCCCTCTTCAAGGAGGGCCTACACGCCACAACCTGACGTTTTCTCCCTTAGATAATGTGTTGGTTAAAATAAATCCGTAATTGCGCACATCGCAGGGTAATATTTTTATGTTCTTATGATAACATATTATTGCGCATAAATCAATCTAAAAATTCAAATTCGTCTTTATTATTCTCTTTGAAAATACTGTAAACCTTGTCAAAAAGTTCCTGATCATCAACTGCCTCAAGCATATCCTCCCCGTCAATTTCAACGAGCTTCATAATAAAAACTTCTCCGTCAATTTCGTCTGAATCTGTTGCAGGAATCATCATAAAATATGTTTCATCCTCAAACTCTACAGAATCTAAAAATTCATATTCCTGTTCTACTGTGTCAAAATCCTTTTCTTCCATTTTTTACTCTCCTTTATAAAATTAATGACTGTCAAGATATCCCTGAAGGATAATCACTGCAGCAATTTTATCAACCTTTGTTTTGCGTTTTTTTCCGCTTACTCCGCCTGCTTCAAGAATTCTGTGCGCCTCTGTACTGGACAGGCGCTCATCCCACAAAATATATTCAACGCCAAGCATTTGTGACAAGTCTTTTGCAAAGCTTTCCGTATATTCGGCGCGATGACCGATTGTCCCATCCATATGCTTCGGATATCCGACAACAATTTTCTCACAATTATATTTTTTCGCAACCTCTGCCGTTTTCTGAAGCTGTTTTTCTCTGTCCTTTTCGCATATAGTATCAAGCGGAGTTGCAATCATGCATAGCTCATCGCTTACACTAACGCCTATTCTCGCCTCACCATAGTCAAGCCCTAATATTCTCATAATATCACCTATATATTTTTAGGCAAGTTTGTCACCATTTCACCCAGGTAGTCACAAACGCCCCTTTCGATAACCGTAAATTCCCCGTCAAAGGTATATGCACAAACTGATGCATTCGGGACCCATCCGATTTCATTTACACATTCTATAGTTTTACTCTTTATAAAGCTTTCAATCATCCTTATTGGAAGTGCGTGTGCTGCAATACACACTGTTTTTTCATTTTCATTCAGAAGAATTTCCTGAAATTTATTTATTACACGCGTATAAATATCACAAACACTCTCCCCACCATCAGGATGGGCAAAAGAAAGATTTGTGCGCCATAATTTATAAGTGTCGGGATATTTTTCTGAGATTTCATCAAACGTAAGTCCCTGCCACGCGCCACCGTTTATTTCCGCAAGGTCACTGCATTTTTTTATTGGGCAATTTTGCCTTTTACTAATGGCATCGCCTGTGTTATATGCCCTTACAAGAGGACTTGAATATATTTTATCAATTTTATACTTGTCCAGATACTTTGCAGTAAGTCGCGCCTGCTCATTACCTGTCATTGTAAGAGGCGAATCAAGCTGCCCTGTAAATCTTTTTTCAATATTGCTTTCGCTTTCGCCGTGCCTTACTAAAATTATCGTTTTCAAAAAATCAACCCATTTTCTCATTTGTACCATACTACCTATAAATTATATTTTATAATAAATGCCGTGTCAAGTAGAAAATTCCCTATAACAAGCCTTCTGTTTACTTCCCGTAATTGACAAATCCATAGCACTGTGCTAAAATATTTTTACAAATATTATTTTAAACGTAAACTCATATATATAATAAGGGGTGTGTAATATGAAAAAGGTTTTTTCTTTGTTTCTTACGATTTTAATGTGCCTGACGATTTCTCTCGGCGCTTTTGCTGAAGATGATTTTGTTTTTACGGATGTCGAGGACGACTCTCCTTATAAGGATGCGATAATCTGGGCGGTTAAAGAGGGTATTACCAATGGTACAAGCAAAACAACCTTCAGTCCTGATGAGACCTGCACGATAGCGCAAATTCTTACTTTTTTGTGGCGTAATGCCGGGAGTCCTGATTCAACCTTTCAATCTCCTGCAAGTGATATAGGCTATGACTCCCCTTACTTTAAGGCACTTTGCTGGTCCTATGAAAAAGACATTTTTGAGCCTGAATATGGCGCTTCCCCCTGCACGCGTGAGGTGGCAGTGACATATCTTTGGAAGCTTGCGGGAAGACCCGTTGTAGAAGCTCAGTGCCCATTTACCGATGTAAAGAAGGGTACCGACGGTGAAAAGGCAATACTCTGGGCAGTTAAGGAAGGCATCACCAATGGTACTGGCAAAACGACTTTCAGTCCCGATGCAACATGCACAAGAGGACAAATAGTAACATTTTTATACAGACATTTAAAATAAATTGAGGGATGTAGAAATTTCTACATCCCTTTTTCTATTATGAAACTATCTATACTGTTATCCTCAATAACATTGACTGTAATATTTCTTTCTTTAAAATAAGCAATATTTTCACACTTATTCCCTTTTATTTTGGATATATACTTTTTATTTGCCCTTACGCTTACTACATCCGAAATCAGACTTTTTTCGATTTCCCGGCGGATAACACGGCTTTTTACTATCTCTCCGAACGATGCGTGGTATGGCCCTGCAACATAGTTTTCTTTAAGCGATGGGCTGTCGTAAAGACCAATGCGCAGAATTTCAACTTTATTCCTCGTAAAATACTTATACAAATCTGCACAGGTGTTTACTGCCTCTTCTACGGTCTGCGGGGTGTATTTACTGCTGTGATAAAGTTTTTCAAGCATCGTGTTTTTAAGCACAATCGTAGGGTAAATCCTTGTTTCCTTTGCCCCGAGTGCTACAAACTCGTGTGCAGTGCTTATGCATTTTTCTTTACTGTCACCCATAAGTCCCGTCATCATCTGCAGTCCAAGTGTAACATTATGTTTGTTTATTATTTCCGATGCAACGCACACATCCCTCTTTGTATGTCCGCGATTTGAAAGAAGAAGTACCTCATCATCCATTGACTGTGCCCCAAGCTCAATGTTCTTTACCCCAAAATCCTTAAGACGCTTTACTGTGTCCTCATCAATATAGTCGGGTCTTGTTGAAAGGCGGATGCTTTTTACATTCCCATTTTCTATATACTTTTTTGCAAGCGAAAGATACTCATTTTGCTTTGAAATATCTATCCCTGTAAAGCTGCCGCCAAAAAACGCGATTTGCTCCGCAAAGCCGTTTTGGTAGGAAAGATACTCATTTATAATTTCTTCCGTATCTTTAATTGAAGGTGCCTTATCCTTTCCGCTGATATGCCTTTGATTGCAAAAGGCACAATCATTTTTGCACCCCTCATGGGGTATAAATATCGGTATAATCATATATATCACCATATAAAAAAGTCCGATGAACGGACTTTTTTATTCTATTCTTCCTCGTATTCGTCGTCAACATTTAACGCTCTGCCTATCAAAAGAACAATTGCGCCGATAAGCACCGCTACAACTGCAAACAGAACAGAGTTTTTGTGAAAGCTTTGTGTGATTGCATCTCTCACGCAGTTTATAAACGCATTTTTAGATGAGAATGAAGGCTCATAAATAAGTCCTGCCACACCTGTGATAAGTGCCGAAATAATTATGGGAAGACCTATCATTAAATATGCATACCCTTTGCAGAAAACCACGCAAAGCACAATAAGTACCACAATAAGCGCAAAAATCACGCCAAGCACAGGAAGTGAAAGTGCTTTTTTTGTAAAGTTTGTGTATCTGCTCTTTAGGTTTTCAGGCTTAATATCCTTAAGCGCAGAAGATTTTTCAACATATTTTCCGATTTGGTCAGATGCGCTCTTTCCTACATCATTTCCTGTAACAAGCTTTATGTAGGATGCACTTTTTAATACTGCATCGCTGACATCTTTTTTACTTACCCCTGCGTAATTTGTTCCATATATAAGTGATGAAATCACTCCGTGGGCATTTTTTGCAATAAGCTCGGGATAGGCTGATTTGCCTATGGCATTTACAATATCCTTGTAGGTTGTAACGGTTATTGCATTATCCCTTAAGATATCCGCCATAGTCGCCCTTGAGGAGCTTTTTTTAATGTTAAGTGTTTTTGTGTCCTTAATTTTCCCTACAACAAAGCTTTCGGGGTTTCCCGTGCGAATTGCACTTTCAATAGCATATTCTGACGTATTCACTCTTATAATAATACTTGAAAGGCCTGCTGTAATTACTGAAAGTAAAAGAACAAACAGCAAAACATTTCTTATAACAGAGAGTGTTTTTACCATAACCTTATAAGCTTTTTTATTCTTTTTAAGGCTGCGTTTCTTTTCTCTTTCCCCACGTTTTTCGTGCTTTTCTCTTTCCTTTTCAATATTATACTTTGGAATATTTATCGGCTCGGGGGTAAAATCGGAGATAATTTGTTCCTTATCTTCCTCGCTTATAAAGCCTGTATTTGCTTTTTCTTCATTTTTTATATCTTCAGTAATAATTTCATCCTTTAAGAGTTCTTTATCCTCGCGCATAATGACTTCCTTTCTATGTTTATTTAGTCTTATACACTTTCATAATAGCAATTTTAGTCGAATAAGTCAAGTAAAAGCTATTTTTTTGAATTATTTTATCTTTTTTTCGAAAAAAGTTGTTGCATTTTATTATTCTTGTGTTATTATATAAATATGGATGTGTATAGATGCGGCTGAAGGAGGCGGTTATTTTTGAACGATTCCAGATATTTTAAACTGGTTCAGCGCAAATCTATTGATTTCCCGGTAAAATTCTATCACATTGATAAAACTCACCACCGTTACGTTATGAACTCACACTGTCATAACGAATTTGAGCTTTTGCGAGTTATCGCGGGTGAGCTTTATTTGTATGTGAATAAAGAGGAATTTCACCTTATTTCGGGAGATTCAATGCTCATCCCATCAGGCGTATTTCATCAGACAAAGCCAAACAACTGTATTTATGAGGTTATTGATTTTTCGCCTACGCTTATTTATGTAAACGATAATTGTAAAAGGCTCATTAAATCTAATATTAAGGGCATCTTCCAATATAGGAACAGTGAAATTATTGAAGAAATATTCAGTTCCCTGATAAATTCTTATGTCGGTTATGAATTTCAGTTTCTGTGCGGATTATACAGGCTGATATATGATATCACCTTTGAGCCTGTTACTTCTGACGTTACACCGATGAAAGCAAGCAAGTATGACAAAATCAAGCCTGCAATTACGCTTATAGAAGAAAACTATAATATGAACTTTACACTTTCCCAGCTTGCCAGAAGCTGTAATATGTCGCCTAACTATTTTTGCAGACTTTTTAAAGAACTCACCGGGAAAACACCCTTTGACTATATAAACATATATAGAATCGATGTTGCAAGTCAGATGCTTTCGCTTGAAGTGGCAAATGTAACTGAAATTGCTTATAACTGTGGATTTAACGACCTTAGTTATTTTATAAGGACATTCAGAAAATACAAGGGAATGTCGCCTAAGGCATACTCCAGAACAATTCAGAAAGATTAAAACGGGAATGTAAAAAAATCCAGACCGCAAAAGGCACTGTTGTATATGGCATAGTTAGTGCAAAATTTATACTAATTGTTTTTTTGTTGAAAAATCTCATTTTGTTATGAGATTTTTCTTTTTTTATAAGCCTTTTGCTACGAACAAACTTCGCCTCTCGACGTACCCTTGTACGCCTTCGGGTAACCCAAAGCTTACGCTTTGGCTCAGTTTGTCCGTTCTGAACATTTTTCCTATTCCCACAAAACGGGAATGTAAAAAAATCCAGACCGTAAAATGTAAAAAGGAATGTAAAAACTTATGTTTTACATTCCTTTTTTTGATATGCCAAATTTTATTCAACAATATCTACAATTACCTTTTTGTCATCGTTTTTCGCAGCCGCACGCATAACTGTACGGATTGCTTTTGCAATTCTTCCCTGCTTTCCGATTACCTTACCCATATCGGAAGGGTTTACTCGAAGCTCAAGGAGAACGCTTTCCTCACGCTCTGTAAGTGTAACACTTACCTCGTCAGGATTATTTACAAGCGGCTTTACGATAACTTCAAGAAGTTCTTTCATATTACTTCCCAACCTTTTTAATTATTCGATAACGCCGTTCTTTTTGAGCAAGCTCTTAACAGTGTCTGTAGGCTGAGCACCATTTGAAATCCACTGCTTAACCTTATCTGCGTCAACGCTGAATGAAGAAGGCTCTGTAAGCGGGTTGTATGTTCCAACCTCTTCAATAAATCTGCCGTCACGAGGATAACGTGAATCTGCAACTACAACGCGGTAGAAAGGAGCTTTCTTCGCACCTGCTCTTCTGAGTCTGATTTTAACTGCCATTTTTTTCACCTCCAAATATTTTTTTATAATAACATTTGTTATTAACCATTTAGAAAGGGAAACGCATTTTCTTAAGCTTTTTAGGGTCAGAAAACATTTTCATCATTTTTTGCATTTCATTAAATTGCTTTAAAAACAAGTTAACATCATGCACCCCGAGTCCACATCCGTTAGCAATTCTTCTTCTGCGGCTTCCGTTTAGAATTTCGGGATTTTCGCGTTCCTTTTTTGTCATCGAACAGATTATTGCCTCTGTTCTTGAAAGTTGTTTTTCGTCAATCTTTGCCCCGCGAAGTGCCTTTGCACCTACACCCGGCATCATTGAAATTATGCTTTCAAGTGAGCCCATATTCTTCATCTGGCGAAGCTGGGCAAGATAGTCGTTTAAATCAAACTTCTGCTCGCGGATTTTCTTTTCAAGCTCTTTTGCCTGCTTTTCGTCAAAAGCCTCCTGCGCTTTATCAATAAGAGAAAGCATATCTCCCATACCCAAAATGCGCGATGCCATTCTGTCGGGATAAAAAGGCTCAAGATCTGTAAGCTTTTCGCCCATACCGGCAAACTTGATATTTTTACCCGTTACGGCTCTTACACTAAGTGCAGCACCGCCGCGAGTATCACCGTCAAGCTTTGTAAGAATAATTCCGTCAATACCAAGCTTTTCATCAAAGCTTTCAGCAACATTTACCGCATCCTGACCTGTCATAGAGTCAACGACTAAAAGTATCTCGGTAGGATGAAGCGATTTTTTTATCTCCGAAAGCTCATCCATAAGCACATCATCAATATGGAGTCTTCCGGCTGTATCCAAAATAATTGTATCAAATCTTGATGTGTCGCAACCCTCTACTGCTTTTTTGGCAATTTCTACGGGGTTTTTACTTTCAAAATCGGCATAAACCTCAAGTCCGAGCGACTCACCAACAACCATTAACTGCTTTATTGCGGCAGGACGATAAACGTCACACCCTACAAGCATCGGGCGTTTGCCCTGTTTTTTTAAAAGTCCGCCAAGCTTTGCACAGGTTGTAGTTTTACCTGCACCCTGAAGACCGACAAGCATATAAACTGATGGAAGCTTTGGAGAAACCGCAAGCTTTGACTGCGCCCCGCCCATAAGCCACGTAAGCTCATCACGGACAATCTTTATAACCTGCTGACCTGGAGTAAGGCTTTCAAGCACATCACTTCCCGTAGCTTTCTCAAAAACTCTTTTTTCAAATTCTTTAACAACTTTATAACCAACGTCTGCTTCCAAAAGGGCAAAGCGCACTTCGCGCATTACGTTTTTTATATCCTTTTCACTTACTACTCCCTGCCCTTTGAGTTTTCTGAAGGTTTCCTGAAGCTTTTCGCCTAATGTTTCAAACGCCATTATTCTACCTCACTGTTTTTAATAAACCTCATATCCTCCATAATACTGTCCAAAAGTGCATCTATAGCACGGCTCTGTATAAACTTTTTATTTAAAAGCTTAACTTCCTGCGCCTTGTCATACGTATCCTCTGCTTTGCGAAACTTTGAAAGAAGACTAAGCTTGCTTTCCGCTTCATCCATAATAGCTTCACCGCGCTTTATAAAATCGCGCACACCCTGTCTTGAAACATCCATAAGCTCGGATATTTCCGCAAGCGAGTAATCCTGATAGTAATAATAATCCAGTGCTTCCGCCTGTTTATCCGTGAGAAGCCCTTTATAGATGTCAAGCAGTTCTCCATAAACCAAATTCTTTTCCATAAAACGGGGCACCTCCCTCATCTGTAAAGTATTTAAACTTTACACTTTTAACAGTATACACAAAAAAAGAGGTGTTGTCAACATAAAAATAAAAAAATTTTTATTTTTTTAGAACAAATGTTTGCATTTTTGTTTTTTATATGTTATAATGCAATCAAGGAGGGATTTTATGTCACCAAATACAGATAAGCAAAAGCAAATTCTTGATTTTATACAACAGCAGATTGATACCCAGGGGTATCCTCCGACAGTGCGCGAAATCGGAAGTGCCGTTGGGCTTAACTCCCCCTCTACTGTACATGGATATCTGTCAAGACTTGAAAAGAGTGGTCAGATTACTATTTCAAGGGGAAGTTCAAGGGGCATCCGCCTTACAAACCCTGCCCCCAAAAAGCCGGACAATGTTGTGAGTATGGACTCTGAATATATGGAAGTCCCCGTTATAGGAAGGGTCAGCGCAGGTCTTCCCATTCTTGCGGAGGAAAATTTAGAGCGCACATTCCCGCTTCCCATGGATTTTGCGAAAAAGAACGAGGTTTATATGCTTCGCGTTCGCGGTGAAAGTATGATAAATGCCGGAATTTTAGATGGCGACTATGTTATTGTTGAAAAAACATCTGTTGCAAATAATGGTGAAATGGTAGTTGCCCTTGTTGATGACAGCGCTACTGTAAAAACCTTTTACAAGGAAAACGGGCATTTTCGCCTCCAGCCTGAAAACGACTTTATGGACCCTATTATTGTAGATTCTGTTTCAATACTCGGCAAAGTAGTCGGCGTATACAGAAAGTTTTAAAAAAATCCCCGTCTTACCGTAGTAAGACGGGGATTTTTATGCCTTTTTCTTATGTTTACGTTTTTTAATTAAATCTTCCAAAATTGTATAAACTGTGGGAATTACATAAAGTGTAAGAAGAGTGCCTATAAACAGTCCTCCTATAAGGGAAATTGCCAAAGGCTGCATCATCTTTCCTCCCCCGCTTGAAGAGAGTGCCATCGGTAAAAATCCTAAAATTGAGGTAAGTGATGTCATAAGAATAGGTCTCATTCTCACTAGCCCTGCATTTACGACACATTCCTTTGTGTCTGCATCGGGATTTTCCTTCTTTTGAGCATTTATAAAATCAATAAGAACAATCGCATTGTTTACGATAATACCCATAAGCATTAATACACCGATAGAACCAACAACAGAAAACGGCGTGCGCGCGATAAGGAATGCAAGTGTAACGCCGATAATCGCAAGCGGTATTGTAAAAAGGATTATAAACGGCTCTATTAAATTTTCAAACTGTGCCGCCATAACCAAATACATAAGTATTATTCCGAGAACAATCGCAATAACGAGTGATTTCATTGCATCAATCATTATTTCAAATGTTCCCGAGGAGCTTTGGCTGACGCCGTCTGTAAGAGGAAGGTTTTCATTTAATGCTTTGTTAAATTTACGGTTTACTGTGGAAATATCCGTGTTATAGAGCTTTCCCGAAATTGTAACTACTCTTTTTTGGTCAACACGTGTAAGCGTTGTGTAGCCCTCGCTTATATCTATATCGGCAATGTCTGAAAGTGTCACCCACTGACCTGTCGGGGTTTTTATAAGAGTGTTTTTTAGCTTTTCGTAACTATCCGTAAGAGTTTCGGGATATTTAATTCTTATATCAAATTCCGAGCCTTTTTCAGAATACTGCGATGCAACAGCACCATTTAAAAGGTTTCTTACAGAAGATGAAATATATGCATTATTTATACCATAGCGTGATGCTATCGCACTCTTAAGCTTAACTTTAATTTCAGGCTTTGTTTCAGAAAGAGAGGTTTCGGTTTCTACCACGCCGTCAATTTGTGAAAGGATATTTTCCGCTTTCTTTACGTAATCATATAATTTTTCATCATCGGAGGAGCTGAACTGATACTCTACCTCATCTGACGAAAATGACATAGCAGAGCCTGATGCTTCTACCCCTATCTGCGCGCCGGCTATGCCTGATAGCTTTTGACGAATAAGAAGCGCCGTTTCTTCCGTATCCGTCCTCCTGTCCTTTTTAAGTGAAACGGTCACAGAGCCCTGATTTGAACTTGTAGCTCCAAGACTCATCATCCCGCCCGAGCCTATGTTTGAAGTTATTATCTCAATATCTTCAATATTCTTGATGCTTTTTTCAATGAAATTAACAGTTTTTTCTGTATCCTCAAGCTTTGAGCCTTCGGGAAGCTTTACGCTTATACTTATTACGCCTTCGTCAGAAGTCGGCATAAGTGTCATTCCCATATTAAAAAGCACAATAATGCTTAATAAAAACACTCCCATAACAAGAGCCATAAACTTTTTTCTATGTCTTAAAACCTTTCTTATAGACGTTTCGTAAAGTTTGTATGCTTTATTCATTAATTTTTCAAAAGGCTTTAATATAAAAGAAAATGTCTTGTTTTCTTCATTTATACTTTTGATTTTAGAAGAAAGCATTGGAACTATTAAAATAGTTGTGAGGAGCGATGCTATCTGCGAAAAAACTATTGCGAAGGCAAGCTGTTTAAACATAATTGCCATCATATTATCGATAAATAATATCGGCACATATACAATACATGTAGTTAAAACTGATGCTACTATGGGCGCAAGCATCTCGCCTGCGCCTTTAATCGATGCTTCCTTTGCGTCCTCGCCATATAGACTTCTGCGCCTGAAGATATTTTCAAGCATAACAACTGCGTTATCAACAAGCATACCTACGCCAAGGGCGAGTCCGCCTAATGACACAACATTAAGTGACATTTTAAGTGCATACATACCTATAAATGTAGTTACAATGGAAATCGGCATTGCCACACCAATTACAAGTGAGTTTTTAAAGTTACCTAAAAACAAAAAGAGGATAAGTATTGCAAGCAATCCGCCCATTATCGCATTTTCGCTTACAGAGGCAACCGCTTCTTTAATATAGCTTGCCTGCTCCATTGTTACGATATAGCTAAATTTAGGATACTGCGTCTTGAGTCTTTTTAGTTCTGCCATAACTCCGTCTACAACTTCCACGGTGTTAGCATCAGATTCACTGGAAATTGACAGTGTTATTGATTCTTTGGAATTTATTTTTGATATGGTGGAGCTTTCAGAATATGTATCTTTTATATTTGCAATATCTCTTAAATAGACAACCTGCCCTTTTGAAGTTGTAAGAGGCACAAGTCCTATATCAGAGATGCTTTCAAATTTCCCCATCATACGTACGGGAAGCTCTTTGTTTCCTTTATTTACACTTCCCGCAGGCAAATCCGTGTTTTGCGATGCCACAAGACTTACAATATTTGAAAAGGAAATGTCATATTCGTGCATTTTTCCGTCATCAATCAATACATCTATGACTCTGTCCTTTCCACCCGTTATATTTACGGATGCAACTCCGTTTACTGACTTTAGCTTGCTTTCAACATTTTCTTCAATAAATTTTTTTGTCTGTGTAATGTCGTATCCTTCATACGAAGCACTTATCATCATTGACTGAAGCATTGAGGTATCAAGCTTCATAACAATTGGGTCATCGCTTTCTTCGGGAAGAAACGATGAAATCATATCAAGATTATTTTCAATCGAGCTTACCGCCTCATCAATATCAGTCGTATTTGTAAATTGTGCCATTACAAGGCTCATTCCCTCACTTGACTGGCTTTGCATTGCGTCAAGCCCTGAAACAGAGGCTATTGCTCCCTCCACCCTCTTGGTAACTAAGTTTTCTATTTCGTTTGAACCTACGTTTTGATAGTTTGTCATAACAACTACCATTTTCAAATCCATATCAGGCATTGCCTCTAAAGGAAGCATAGAAAGCGCATATATGCCGATTAAAACGAAGATGAGAACTGCCATTGTGACGGCAATAGGGCGTTTTACAGATAATTCGTTTAATTTCATTGTGTTCTCCTTACGCTTATTCCTTTACAATTTTGATGGAATTATTTTCTTCAGACAAATATTCCTTGCCGGATACTATTACATCCATTCCTTCTTCTATTCCGGATAACACTTCTGTATATTTATCATTTGTAATTCCGCTTTCAATATATACGCGCTTTGCCTTGTTATCCTCTGCAATATATACATACTGCTTTCCCTCTTCATCCTCCATTATAGAGTCTGACAAAACGGTGAGGCAGTCCTCTTTTTCATCAAGAGTAAGCTTTATTTCGGCAAACATTCCGTCACTTACGGTTTCTTCATTATTATCTATTTCTATTATAACTGTATACATTCCTGTCTTGTCATTTTTTGCGGGACTGAAGGAGGTAACCTCTCCTTTAATTTCGCCTTCTTTAGAGGAAGAAGGGTTAATAACTGCCTTTGAGCCAATCTTAATGCTTCTTATTACTGATTCAGTAACATTTATCTCGGCATTTAATTTATCAGTATCCTTTATTGAAAACAACTCAATTCCCGGGGAAACAAGCTGTCCCACGCTTAAGTTTTTACTTGCTATGTATCCCGAAATAGGAGCTTTGACACTGGTATCGGAAAGCGCCTTTTGAGCTTTCTCGAGTGTTATCCTTGCATTTTCAAATCTTTTTTGTGCACTGTCTAAAGAGAGCTTACTTACAGCGCCGTTATCATAAAGAATCTTATAATTATTAAGGTTTACCTGTGCATCATCATATTCTATTTTCGCCTGACGGTAAGAAAGGTCGTAATCTGCATCATCTATCTTTAAGACCACATCACCCTCATAGACGTAGTCGCCGATTTCCTTATAAATGCTTTCAACCGTTCCTGAAACCTTTGCCGATACCCCGCTATAGCCTGATGCCTTTATTTCTCCGACATACGTAGCCGTGCTTTCTATTTTTCTGATTTTGGCTTTCTCGACCGTAACATTTACCTCGGAAATGCTTTCGCTTACTGCCGTTTCGCTCTTTTTGCATCCCGCAAAGGAGAAAAGAAGCCCTGTTATTACAATTAAACTTATTGTTCTTTTCATAATCTATACCCCTTTATTATAAGCCTGTTTTAATTTCGTAGTCGTATTTTTCCACCGCAAGCTTATATGTAAGCTTTGCTTTGTCAAGCTCTGTTTTGGCATTGGAAAGAGCCGTTATCTGGCTTGTAAGTTCACTGTTTGTTATAAGTCCAAGCTCGTATTTAAGCTTTGCTACCTCGTATTCTTTCTTTTTAAGCTCTGCCTTTTCATTAGCAACAGTTAAAGAATCCTCCGCATTATAAACATTTAAGTAATCTGATTTAATAGAAAGTGCAATAAGCTTTTTTGTGTTATTTAAAACATATTCGCACTGAACTGCCTGAGCATTTGCCGAGGAATAGTAAGTTGAGGTTTTTCCCGCAACACTCATCGCCTCTCTGTATAAAAGCGACTGCTCGTGCGTTTTTTTGAGTTTAAATATATCAACCCTTGTATCCATTGCTTTTTGTGTGTCTTCATTTAAGTTAGGATTAAACTGGGGCTTATCTATTTCATCCGTAAGTGTAAGAATGGCTTTGGGGTTATCAATTCCAAGCGCTATCTTTAAATCCTCTGAAACAATTTCATAGCTGCGATTGCATCTTTGTTTATTATTTTTAGCCTCAAGCATCACAATTTCCGCATTCTTTAAATCAAGTTCCGACACCATTCCAAGCTTATACTGAAGCTCAACATTCTGATAATTTTTAAGTGCCATATCGTATGTATCATTTGCCGTATTTAAAAGTGCCTGCGCAAGCTTTGTATTAAAATACTTCTCTGTTACAGAATAAGCAAGCTTATTTAAAAACTGCTCTTTTTCCATTTGGGCAGTTTCTCTGTTTATTTCATTTTGCTTTACGTTATAGCCCTTTTGAACTAAAACAAGCTGAATCCCCTCGGGAATTTTTACTACCCCCTTAGAATTTTTCATCTCAATTCTTGCACGCTCTGTCTGATATTCATAATCTTTTATTTTTTCGTCATAAACAATCATTTCAGGATTATCCTTTTTGGCAAGCTCTATAGCCTCCTTAAGTGACAGCCTGTACTCCTCTTTTTGAGGTTCCTGTGCCAAAGCACATATATTTAGCATCAATATAAGAAGAATAAGCGTTGATAAAATTTTCTTTTTCATAATTTTGCCTCCGTATTAAGAACTGTAGTTTAATTATACTACTTTAAAAGTGAATTTCAACATTTTAGCGTTTAATTTACAAATCCGTCATTTTTTCGACAAAAAAGCCGTCTTAATTATAAGACGGCTTTTTCTTATTTAGATATACTTACTATCTTATATTCAATTTTTCCCATAGGTGCATCAACATAAACAATATCGTCAATTTTATGTCCAATCACTGCAGTGCCAACAGGTGATTCATCAGAAATTCTGCCCTTCATCGGGTCAGCCTCTGTAGAGCCGACAATTAAATATTCATCGGTATCTCCGCTTTCAGTGTCAAGAATTTTAACCCTTGAGCCAACGGTAATTACGTCTGTCCCTACTGCACTTTCGTCAATCACCTTTGCATTTTTAAGCATTCCTTCGATTTCAACAATGCGGGCTTCAATTTCCGCCTGTTCATTTTTTGCTTCATCATATTCACTGTTTTCAGAAAGGTCACCAAATGAAAGCGCCCTCTTTATTGCCTCTGTATTTTCTTTACGGCGAACAGTTTTAAGATTATCAAGCTCTTCTTCAAGCTTTTTTAAGCCTTCACTTGTAAGTATTACTTGTTTAGCCACTTTAAATCCCTCTTTTCATTTTCTTGTAAATAAACACTATTTCACATTATATAATTAAATTTCACTTATGTCAAGAAAAAACATTTTGTCGCCCTTTTTATCTAAGGACAGCCGACTTTTATCATCGGGTTTAATACCAAGCATTTTATACATATAAAATGAACCGTTTTGTTTTAAACACCTTTCAAGCAGACTAAGTCTTTCATCCGACACATAAGCCTCCCCTATTTTTACACATTTCTTACTAAAGCATTCACTATCAAAAGTTATTATGGGAAAGGAGCATGTAATTGGAATATTCTCCTTGTATTTTATGATAAGAGAGTTTTCATCACCATTTAGGTTTATAGTTTTTGTTTGCCTTACAACAACTCCGTGTTTAAAATAAAGCTCATCATAAAGTTTATTATTCTCTTCATTCTTTGAAACAACCGTAAAAAGCCTTGAAAAATCCTTAATTTGTTCAATTATCAGCGCTGCATTTTCGGGAGATGCAAAAATGTAAATTTCTTTTGCAGGAAGAGTTATGTTATATTTTTTTGCCGTGAGAATAAGAATTCTCTCTAAAACAGGCAACGCCTCAAAAAAAATGTCCCCCTCATACGCTTTTATATAGGGGCACTCATTTTCTTGTAAATCAGCAGAGAACAAAATTGTACTGCCCTCATTCTTTTTCGCAAGCCTTTTTATTGAAAATTTGGTGCCTTTTATATATTCTATCCTAAAGGCGCTTTCCTCAAATAGTTCCTTTTTTTTCTCTCTCTTTTTAGCTATCAATAAATCCATAAAAATACCCCCTGCATAATTCTATTTACGCAGGGGGCTTTTTTATGCTTTTCTTATACCTAGGGAGTTATAAAACTTCCCGCCTGAAAGTGTGTATTCCTTAAGCTTTCTCTGAAGAGAGGACTTTGGTTCAAAGTCTTTAATATTCTCTCTTGTAGTAGTGGGAGAAAATGCAAAATAAAGCGCTGAATCCATCTCCCTTGTATGAACTACCTCATAAAGATTTTTGTATTTCATAATATTTGACTCTTCGCTTAAAAACTGCTTTAAGGTGTCATCAAGCATCCACGAAAAGCAAGTGTAGTATTCAAACTTGTAATCAGGGAAATATTTTGCAAAAAATACTTTTGCCTTTTGGAAAGCATCATCCACGGATTCCATATTAAGTGACGCGCCTCTGGGGATATGAACATCGATTACGGGGTCACCCTTTTTGATGTTTTTCTCGGGCACATCCTCATACATTCCATACATACAAAACTGAAGTCTGCCAAGCCTGAAAAGGTTGAATGAGAAGTGATTTATAAGCCACTCTGTAGTGCCTTTCGCAAAGCCAAGGGTGTTGTTTTTCTCATAGTAAGATATTGTAGAGTCCTTAAAGTCCTGAAGTGATTCAGAAAGGATTTGGGTCGGAATTCCTTTTTCCTCGTAGCGTTTTGAGAGTTCTTCGCAAAAAAGGAGAAAGTAAATATATCTTTTCTTATCGTCAAACTCTTCGCTTTCATTATCATAGTCTGAAAACTTTGGAATTTCCTTAATATCCATATCATCTATGATTTTTATTGCAGCATCCTTGATTTCTTCAGAAAGCCCAAGAAAGTCAAGCCACTTTATTGCTATTTCATTTGCCGTCATCATAGTCTGCCCCCGATTAGTCTTTCTTAAACTTATTTACGAGTGCATTATATCTTGAAAATACTGTGCCGTTGTCAAATACATTTTCAATCTTTTCTTCTGCATCATAGAGGTACTCTTTAAGTGAGACAAGTGCCGCATTTGACTTTTCGTAATCCTTGTCTTCCATAGCTTCAACAAGCTTTGTAAAGTAATTTAAGAATTCGGCATGCTCATTTAAATAATACCAGCTCTTCTCTTGTGCAAGATTGTTTCCTTTGTATTTTTCTCTTTCTTCTTTTGTTTGGGCTACAAATTCGCGCACCCATTCGCATCTTTTCTTAACATATATGGGAGGAACATCATTGGGGTAACGGTTTTCTGAGTACTCGCTTGTTTCAGAAAGCGTCTGAAGATACTTTTTCGCGAATTCCCATCCGTCACCAAATGATTTCTTTATAAATTCTGTTGCAACATCTTCAAATTCAAGGTCTTTATTCCAAAGAGCTTTAGCATAAGTGTAAAGACCGATACCTGTCGGGAAATAACACTTTGTGGGCTGGCATGTAATCATACCATCCATATTTGCTTTTTTAAGATACACAACATCTTCAAAAAGGTTTCTCGCAGTGTTATAAAAACCATAGTCTGTAATTCCGCGCCAGTAGAAATGATAGCTGTATTCATAAAAATCCTTAACTTCAGGCATTATTTTTTGCCATTCTTTTAAGAATGCAAAGTTTTCGGCAGCAGACATTGCCCAGTCAAATTTATTTCTTTTAAATTCAGGAAGGAAAAGGTCTCTTTCATATGCATCCTCCATTTTGTAAGAGATTGCATTACTTCTTGTAATCGGGCAGAACATAATACCAAATCTGTCTGGATTTTTAAGTCTCTCCTTTATCGGGGGCCAAAGAAGCTCAACGTATGAAAGACCCATAATCTTTGTGTCTATACCCTTCTTTGTCAATTCCTCGTCAATTTCATTTAAAAGCATTATGTAAAAATCTGTAGGAAGTGCTTTCTGGCACTCTTCACACTCACAATGGTTATTATAGCCGTCAGCAAGCCAGAAATGAATTTCGGGGATATCCTGATTTTCTTCGGCGTACTTAACTACATAATCTACAACTCTTCTTCTCGCCTCGGGGTTTGACATACACATATTGGTAATCATCGGTATATCTCTGTGAAGTCCGCGTTTGCCGTCTATCTCGGCAAGCATCTCTCTTATATCGTCCTCAATAACCAAGCCTTCACCCGCAGTTTCTCCCCACGCATGAACATTTATTCCAAACGGTTCACACATAAAGCCGTGACCGGCCTTCTGGAAAATCATACCGCGCTTGCTGATTTCATCGCTTACGATATGCATATACTCTTTAATCTGCTCTTTGGTAATTCCTTCGTCCGCCCTTTTGGGATTGTGGGTATGATGATACCAGCTTTCAAAGAAAACAGATGAGTCAACAAGCTCCATAAAAATACGGTTAAAGAACATTTTTGCGCACCACTCAATTTGGTCTTTAACCTGCTCAATGCTTACTGCACCTGCAATACATACACCACGGTAATTGTATGACGCTTTTTCGCTTAACTTAACGCTTACCTTTTCTGCATTGCAAAGAGGCACTATTTCTCCGTCTTTACCCGGGCGAATCCAGTCACAACCAAGCTCCTTTAAATATTTATAAACGCCAAAAAGCACGCTTCTTTCGTTTGAGCCTGCTATAAAGCCTTTGCCGTTTTTTATATCAATAACAAAGGAATCTTCCTTTGCGTTGTTATCTTTTTTTATTTTCTTAAAATCACTATATAATCCAAGAGAGATTTCCTTTCCTTCATCAATTTTATTTCCCATTTGCTCAAGATACTTACAAAGCTCTTCTTTAGCATAAATTAGTGTTTTATTACTGTTTAAGCTATTAATTTTCATAATTTCCACTCCTGTAGCTTTTTTAGGCAAATTTTTACTTTATTTTACCGCTTACATTGTAACAAAAGCATACCTTGTTGTCAACTGATTTATATTGACTTTTTCTATAAATTAGTTATACTAATTATATGCAATAATAAATGAGGTATAGTGTATGGATATCCGCGAATTAAGAAATATAAATACCGATATGCTCCCGTCTGTCATTTGGGATTGGTGCGCAAGACCTACCCCAGAGAAGATTGATAATGCGCTTTTTAGATTTTCCGAAATGAATATTAAAAAGGTTTTTATAAGGCCGTCAAACGGACTTGTAATTAAGTATTTATCAGATGATTTTTTTGAGCTTATAAGAACCTCGGCAAGAAGAAGTGCAAAGTATGGCATTTCTCTTTGGATTTGTGATGATCTTGGAGTATCAAGCGGAACAGGCGGAGGAGAAATAATAAGCGTTGACGACTACCGTATGCGCGACTTTTTAAAGATTAACCCAAAAGACAAGGAAAAAACTGACAAGGTTATTATTGAAAATAACGATGAAACACTTGTTTTAAGAGATATGTCAAAGATGCGCGTAGGTAAGCGTTATGCAGTGGCAGATATTACTGACGACTTTGTAACAGATTGCTTTATTGGCGAGGTTTACGAAAAATATTTTAAAGAGTGCAAGCGTTTTATAGGATACGAGATTGAGGGTTTTTCCGCATCTTTAAATATGACCTCTTCCTCCCTTTATTCAAAAAGTGCAGAGCCTGACCTAAAAAAAATCGGTAAAGCATTTTTAGAGGGTAACGAAAAAGTAAAAACCGAATATTATGAAAATTTAAATAATGCGCTTTTATCGAATTTTACCGACAAAATTGGCGCCACTCTTAAGGGAAAGGAGCTTCTTTTCTCAATCGGTGTATCGGGAGATTTTGTAACAAGCAGGCAACTTCACTATATCAAAAGCGATATGCCCTACCTTGAAATTGATTTTCAAAATATAGATATTGTAGAAATAAAGCTACTTACAAGCATCTGTTCACAGTTTGAAAAGATGCCTTCCTTCAGGATGAAAACGCCGTCATACTCAAATTGCTCTGAAAGGTTTTCTCTGGCGATGCAACTTTCTTCATTGGGTGGTAAGATTGTTTATGACAGCATCCCCTTTTCTCTTACGGACAGGCGCAAATATGAAAAACATAACACTATTCTTTCGCCCTTTGCCGAAAAAGATATGGCACAGAGAATTGCAAGAATGTGCAGCACTGCAAATTCCTTAGAAGACAAGAGTGACCTTCTTTTGATTTTCCCGACCAAAATGACAAATTCAGGCGAAGTATATGATGAGTTTTTAGCACTTGCAAATGAGTTATACGAAAAGAATATTCCGTTTCATATTTCTGATGAGTATGTTCTTTCCTCTTTTGCACAAAAATGTGAAAACAAAATAAAAATTGGTAAAAATACATATTCAAAGGTTTTAATGCCTGACGGGGTCAGCTATTTTGATAAAACTGTTTCTCTCTTAGATGGAGTGGAAAGGTTTGGAATAAGCGAGAGTGTTACTCCCTTTAGCTCGGATGGTAAAATTACATTTTCCGTGCGCACATCAGAAAATCAGACGTTTTATTTTGTTACTGCTCTCGAGGATGCGCAAATTACTTATAACGGCGAAAACACGCTTTATATTATGGATATGGCTGACGGTGAGGTTTACAGAGTCCCCGTGCAGAGCTTTAAGATGAAAAAGGGGCAAACTGCCTGTTTCTTTACGGATAGCGAAGATATCTACTGCGATGATGCACCACCTATAGCAGGCGGGGTAATATTTGAGGATTTTGAAGATTCACACACTCTCCCCTTTACTCTTACATATTATGATGACAACCTGCTTCCTTTAAAAAAGGTTAATGCCTGCTTTGGCAGAAAAGCATACCGCGAAAGCTTAACAGACGACCTTCATAAAGAGTTTTACTCTCTTTTTGAGGGTGAAGTGGTAAGGGTTAAGTATCCGTTTAATGTGTCATTTATTCCTGACAGATTAGAGTGCTTTATTGAAAATGCATCTTCTATCGATAAAATCACAATAAATGGAACTGAAATAGAGGATTTAACCCCGTCAGAAAAGGATACAAGCTTTTTCGGCACAGATATTGCGCCCTATCTTGCGGAGGGTAAAAATACACTTATGCTTGAATATAAAAAGCATAATAATTATGATTCAAGCTTTGTTGGTCTTGCCCCTTCTTACTACGCAGTTTATGACCTTACAAGCTTTGAGCCTGTCATTTTAAAAGGCGATTTTGACTTTACAGATGAAAAAATATGTAAAAGAGATGAAACCGCAACCACAAGCCCCTATTACTACGGGAAAATGGTCTATACCGTTTCGCTTCCCGAGTCTGACCTTAATGGCAAAAAGCTTAAGGTTACGGGTGATTTTGATATATGCAAGGTGCGTATCGGCAAGCGCGAAAGCTACTTTTTTAATAATGACGCTTTAATTGAGCTTTTTGACCTTGACTGTGGAGGCACTGCAGAAATAACGATTTACAACACGCCCTACAACCTCTTTAGAAAAGAAGAGGAAAACGCGCAAAGCTTTAAAATTACAGATGTTAAATTATGCTATTAAAAAAGTGAGTGCAAATGCACTCACTTTTTACTTTAGCTATTTGATTAAAGTTGACAAATAATGTACGTCCCCAGCTGTCCCCTGAAATGCGGAGTTCGAAATGCGAAATTCGAAGTGAATGAAAAAAGGATGTGAAAATTTTCACATCCTTTTATCTTTTTTGGGTAATCCAGGTGAATCCCTGAATTGTGCGATTAGTCAATTAAAATATGCAAAAACAGGCACGTCCCTCTTTTGCCCCATATGCATCATTTAATCTTTGATAACACAGTTAACATCTTATTAAATTCAGCTTTAATGCGTTCTTCGTCAAACAATATGCCTGATTTAACATCCTCATCAAAGGGAGAAAATCTTGAGAAGATAGAAGCATATTCATCTAAAACAACAAATAATTCCGATGAAATACTATCATCTTTCTCATAGTATAATGTTGAAACAAATTGATCGCAAAACGAATCTGTCGTATAATGATTGTTTTTGTACTCATTTATGAGATAGTTTATTTTTTCTATTTGTTTCATGTTAACTCCTTTATTTGTATAGAAAGTGCCAGATTGTATTAGTAACTGCATTATAAAGCACTTCTATTGTATATGTTTTTCCGTTCTTAACCATTTCTATGGTGTACATCATTGCGCTACTTCCTTGCGGATCAGGCGATTTCGTTCCGTATTTAATTGCTTCTATTAAGACTTGCACAGGAACTTGTCGTGCCTTCTCATTCATGTGTTGTAATGCTTTTGCAGCAAAATTAACTCCCTGATCTAATGTCTTATATAAGCCTGGAGCAGTAGACACAAGACCTGCCGCTGAAACACTTGCACCAAATGCATAAAATCCCCAACCTAATAAACCACCAACAGTGGCACCTCCAAGCACACCAATTGCAATACTCGTTCCACTTACAAAACCAGTTGTTTTTTTGGAAACAGCAGCTCCTGCAAAACCACCAGCTACAGCACCAACAACAGCACCTATTATTATGCACGCTAACAATACACCTTCACCCGTAGGATCCACATACTTAATTGGATTGTTTCTACAATACACGTATCTGTTTATATCAAGAGGATTAGAAATTTCGCCCTCCTCAATGTCTTGGCTTGTAAATCTGCCGATTTGCGGATCATAATACCTTGCACGGAGATAAATCATATCAAGCTCGTCATCATAATATTCTCCGGCATATTTTATTGGATTGTCAACAGTTTCGGTTTCGTTACGAATTTCGCCCCACGGAGTATATTCGTATGTATTTACAACTGTTCCTGATTCGTTTACAAGTCCTACAACATCGCCATGGGCGTTGTAGATGTAATAGTACCAACTGCCATTCGTTTTTCTTGCAAGTGGTTGATGTCCCCACAGAATCTCATCTGTTATTGTTCCACTGCTATCTGTTTCTGCAACAACATTATTATTGATATCAATAATGTACTGTTTGTCATTCTTCTGTGTTCTAATACCATTTGCATCGTATTTATATGTATAGGTATCAGTTCCGTCTGAATAACCTGACATTCTATCCCATTCATCATAGGTGTATGTTTTGTTATTATGTGTAACAACTGCACCTGTGTCATTATATGTAAAAGTATCTGTAACTTGTCCGTTTAGCTTAATCTCCTTAATGTGTGGGCATATACTCTAAACAATTTGGGACGTGCCGGTTTTTGCACGCTTGCTATTGTATTTATTTAGCACAACATATGTGCGTCCCCACTTTTTTAATAGCGATTTTCATATTCAAGTGATAATTCTTCCCACGAGAGCATCAGGCTCTCCATTTCGTTTTCCTTTTCCTGAAGTTTTTGTGAAAGAAGTGTTATTTTTTCAAAGTCAAAGCCACACTCGTTAATTTCTTTTTGAAGAGCCTCAATTTCTTCTTCGCAAACGGAAATTGCCTCCTCAAGCCTTTTAATCTTCCCTTCCGCTTTACGTTTTTCACTTTGAAACTGCTTTTGCTTTTGATAATCATTTTGCGGTTTCTCCTGCTTTACGCTTTTTTCTTCCGTTACGCGTTTATCGGCAATTTTTTCGGTGTATTCATCATAATTTAGCATATAGGTAGAAACGTTTTTCCCCTCAAACACCAGAAGCTTGTCCGCCATTTTGTTAATAAGATAACGGTCATGGCTGATTATAAAAACTGTGCCGTCAAAATCCGAAAGCGCCGTTTCAAGCGCCTCTTTCGACTGGATATCAAGGTGGTTTGTCGGCTCGTCAAGTATCAAAAAGTTTGCCCCCGTAAGCATAATTTCAAGAAGTGATAATCTCGCCTTTTCTCCGCCTGAAAGGGAGTCTACCGATTTAAAAACATCGTCCCCCTTAAAAAGAAATGAGGCAAGCGCGTTTCGTATATCTGTATTATCCATTCTGGGGTATTTATCCCAAATCTGATTTAGGACGTCTTTTCCGCTTTCAATATTATTTCTTTCCTGGTCATAAAAAGCACATTCCACATTCGTTCCGAGCCTGATACTCTCATCATCTGCATTTTTTAGCATCTGGTAAAGAGTTGACTTTCCGCAACCGTTAGGGCCAATTAAAAATACCCTTTCTCCCCTTTTTATTTCAAAGGACACGTTTTCAAAAAGCGTATTTTCACCATAGCTTTTTGAAAGGCTATGGGCGTTTAAAACGTCTTTTCCGCTTGTTTTTTGAGATTTAAATTTAAAGCGTATTTTTTCGTTGTATTCCTCGGGCTTTTCAAGCGTTTCTTCGAGCCTGTCTATGCTTTTTTGCTTATGCTCTGCAGTTTTAATGTTACGCTCTCTGTTCCATCTTCTTTGTTGTTCTATTATGCCTTCAATCCGATGAATTTCCGCCATTGTATTTTCGTATTTTCTGCGGAGTGCCTCTTGTGCTTGCTCCTTCTTTTTTAAAAATTCAGTATACGCCCCACTATAAAGCGTGATTTTTCTGTTTTCAAGCTCCATAGTAGCGTTTGATACCTTATCTAAAAAGTAACGGTCATGGCTTATTACTATAAATGCTTTATCCGTTGCCCTTAAAAAGTCCTCTAAAAATTTTACGGAAGAAATGTCAAGGTGGTTTGTCGGCTCGTCAAGAAGGAGAAAATTTGCCTTTGACAAAAGCACCCTCGCAAGTGAAAGCCTTGTCTTATGCCCGCCTGAAAGTGAGCTCATAGGAAGATTTATCTCCTCGTCTGAAAAGCCAAGCCCCTGCATCATACTGCGGGTTCTTGCACGAAACGTAAGTCCGTCACTGTTTATATACTCTTCGTTTAATTTTTCCTGCCTGTTTATAAGCTTTTGCGTGTCGCCTGCGCCTTTTTCAAGCTGCAGACGTATTTCCTCAAGCTCTTTTTCCATTTCAAAAAGATGCGAAAAAACCTCAATAACATAGTCATAAGCGCGTATGGAGTCGGAGTTTACGGGCGTTTGCTCCATAACGCCGATTTTAAGTTCTGAAGATGTGCTTACGCTTCCTTCAAAATCCTCTTCCCCCAAAATTATGCGAAAAAGCGTAGTCTTACCAACCCCGTTTGCGCCGATAAAACCAATTTTGGAGTAAGTTTCAATATTCAAATTTACATTTTCAAAAAGAATACGCTCGCCAAAGCTTTTTGCGACATTCTGCAAATTAAGTAAACTCATTTTTTCACCATAAAAATATATTTTTAAATATCTTACACCGAAAATGAAAGTTAGTCAATAAAAGCTCTTCTAAATTGTAAATAATTTTCTTTTTTATTGAATTAAGCTTTTGTGTGTGCTATACTTAAGACAGGTGATTATTATGAAAGAAAACACAAAGCATATGACGAGTATCGGCGGAAGTGCAGTTATGGAAGGCGTTATGATGCGCGGTCCTAAGGAAATTGCAACCGCAGTAAGAAAGAGTGATGGCGAAATAGTTATTGACAAGCGCAAAATCAGCAGTCTTGTCACAAAGTACCATGTTGATAAAATTCCCGTAATCCGCGGAATATTTGCATTTTTTGATTCAATGATTTCATCCTTGCGCTCACTTATGTGGAGCGCGGAATTCTTTGATATGGAGGATGATTCTGCCAAGGAATCCAAATTTGACAAATGGCTGACAGAAAAATTTGGTGATAAAATAAAGGATATCGTGATTTACGTTTCACTTTTAATTTCTGTTGTGCTGTCGGTTGGACTATTTTTTATTCTTCCTAACCTTATAACAGGTTTAGTTGCAAAATTTATTCCGGGAAATGTTTTTAAAACCATTTTAGAGGGTGTTATAAGAATAGGCATCTTCCTCGGATATATTCTTTTGGTTTCCCAGATGGAAGATATAAAGAGGGTGTTTCAGTACCACGGGGCAGAGCATAAGTCAATCTTTTGTTATGAGGCAGGGCTTGAGCTTACAGTTGAAAATGCACGAAAAATGTCGAGGCTTCACCCCCGTTGCGGAACAAGCTTTTTAGTTTTTGTTATGATTATCAGTATTATTCTTTTTTCGTTTATCTCATGGGATAATATGTGGATAAGAATTGGGCTTCGCCTTCTTCTGCTTCCGTTTGTTGCAGGTATAAGCTATGAGATTATTCGTTTTGCGGGAAAAAGTAAAAGCAAAATCGTATGCTTGATAAGCCGCCCGGGAATGTATCTTCAGAAAATTACAACGCGTGAGCCGGACGATAGCCAGCTTGAGGTTGCGCTCACGTCTCTTAAGGCAGTTATAACGGGCAATAAAGAGGATGACAAATGGTAAACAAGCTTATTTCTTCTGCTTCAAAAAAGCTTTCTAATTCTGACACTCCCCTTCTTGATGCAAGGGTACTCTTTGCCCACGCGGTTGGGTGCCGTGATGCCCTTTTATATTTTGGCGAGGTTACAGATGAGCAAAAAAAGCTTTTTGAAAGCTATATAAAAAAGCGTGCACAGGGAATCCCCGTAAGCTACATTACGGGTGAAAAGGAATTTATGGGACTGCGCTTTTTCTTAAATGAAAGCACCCTTATTCCCCGCCCTGATACAGAGTGCCTTATTGAAAAGGTGCTTATGCTTAATAAAATAGATAATCCGAAAATACTTGATTTATGTACGGGAAGCGGATGCATCGGCATAAGCCTTGCAAAATTTATTGAAAAAGCAGAAGTTGTGCTCTCTGACGTATCTTTGGGCGCACTTAAAATGGCAACAAAAAACGCGGAAGAAAACGGAGTTTTAAAGAGAACTGCCATAAAACAAATTGACGTTTTAAAGGATGAAATTAAAGAAGGTTTTGACATTATAACCGCAAACCCTCCTTATATAGAAACCGATGTTTTAAAAACTCTTGATGTTTCAAAGTTTGAACCCACTCTTGCGCTTGACGGTGGACGTGACGGACTTATATTCTACAGAGAAATTGTAAAAAAGGCACATAATGCCTTAAACAGTGGCGGGCTTCTCGCCTTTGAGATAGGATATAATCAAGGTGAAAGTGTAAGTAAGCTTCTTTGTAAAGACTTTAAAAACATAGAAATCACAAAAGACTATGGCGGAAACGACAGAGTTGTAACGGCTATAAAAAAGGATGAGTGACTGTCACTCATCCTTTTTTATATGCACGCTGTAAAGCTCCCTGTATGACTTTTCTTCCTCATCATTTTCAGGAGCTGAAGGGATAAGCCCCGTGCATTCGTTTGCAGATACAACGCCCTGCGTCTCAAAAAAAGTATCTTCATTAAAGTCTTCTTCTCTATAAAAAGGTTTTTTCACGCAAAACACCCCTCTTTTATTCTTTCTTCTTCTCTTTATATTATGCATAATCCAAAATTTACGTCATATATTCTTTGTATAAAGGGGGTTTATGTATGGATATAAATATTTTAAATGAGACTTTTCCTATATGCACCGAAATTTGCAGTTTAAAAAATGAATTTTCTTGTGAGTGCGATGTTATTGTTCCCGATTCAAAGCCTGATATTAAAAAAATTCTGGAGCTTAGTGCACGGCTTAAGATAACGGGCTGTGAAGCGCAAACGGGAAGAGTTATCCTCTCGGGCATCGTCTTTTTTAATATTCTTTATTTAGCCGATAATGAAGAAAAAAGTGTAAATGCAATAGACGTTTCCTGTCCTTTTTCGAATCTTTTTTCAGATAAATCAGTAAATGAGGGTATTCTCACATTTTCGGATGCGGATATTTCAGAGCTTTCCTGCAATATTTCTAACTGCAGAAAGTTTACCGTAAAAGCGCTGATACTGGGAAATATCCGCGCATATCAGACAAGAGAGATTGAGCTTGTCACAGATATTTCGGGCGCATGCATGAAAAAAAACGAATTTTGCTCGACAAACATAGGAGCACACGCCCAGTGCACAGCAACTGTTATTGACAGCTTCGAGCTTTCGCAAAACAAAGCACCGATTAAGGAAATTCTTAAATATGACGCCAAGGTCAAGGACACCGATATAAAGGTTATAGATAACAAAGCAATAATAAAAGGAACACTTTGTGTTACCACGCTTTATATTAGCGAAACGGGGCTTGATTTTATGGAGTCAGACGTACCCTTTGCACAGGTTCTTGATGCTGACGGGATTTCCCCTGATATGCACGTAAATTTTGACGTAAAGCTTTTTGACCTTAATGTTACAAGCGCCACGGTAAATGGAGAGGAAATGCGCGCCATAGATATAAATGCCGAGCTTTTCTTCAGGGTTGTTGCAAAAACAAACATAGCCGTAAAATGCATTACAGATGCATACCTTCCCCACGGCGCACTTGATTTACAAATGGAGGAAATTTCTGTCTCCGGCATAGAAAATGTTAAAAATGAAAAGATAAATATAAGGGAAATAATTTCGCTTCCGAAGGATTTTTCGCCAATCGGCACAGTATATCAGCTCGTGGCAAGGCCAATTTGCGAAAAGTGCGAATATATGGGAGAGAAAATTCTACTTTCAGGCTACCTTGAGGTTTATACCCTTTACATAAGTCCTGACAGTGATTCGCCCGTATACAGTTACAAGGAAAACATTGACTTTTCTCAAAGCTTTGACGCGCCCACCTGTAATCTTACGCCTGATGCAAAATGCATACTTTCAAATATAAATTATATAATAAGCGACACTCACTCGCTTGAAATCCGTGCGAGCATAAACGTTACTCTCACCTGCTACCGCAATACAAAAGAAAATGTCGTAGTGTCTTTAAAGGAAGGTGAACGCAAGGAAAACAAGCGTGCCTCTATAATCGTTTCTTATATAAACGGAAGCTTAAGTTTATGGGATATTGCAAAGGAATATAATATTGACGAAAAAGACATTCTTTTAGCAAATGCTATAGAAAATAAAGACGACATCAAAAAAGGCACTGCGCTTATTATTCCCAAATAAAATATTGAAACTCCTCCCAAATTTATGTATAATATAATTATACAATTAAGGGAGGAGTTTTTATGTCTCTTAAAATTATCCGCGGAAGAAGTAAAAGCGGAAAAAGTGCATTTATGCTTGAGGATATGAATTTTGGTGAAAACTCAATATATATAGTTCCCGAACAGTTTTCCTTTTCTGCAGAAAAAAAGCTTATCGACAAATTTGGTGTAAGCGGGCTTGGAAATCCGCAGGTAGTGAGCTTTAACAGGCTTGCCGATACAATTATTCCTGAGTTTGCGGGGGAATCTTTTGTTTCGGATAATTCTTCTTTTGAGATGCTTATTAGCTACTGCGCAAATAATCTTAATTCAAAGGACCTGCGTCTTTTTGACGGGCTTGTTAAAAAATCACAGTTTTCTGAAACTGCTTCTTCAATAATTAAAACCTTCCGCAAATATTCAATTACAGTTCCGATGCTTGAAAGTGCAATCTTGGGGACAGATGATTCTTTCCTTAAAAAGAAACTTACCGATTGCACGCTTATTTATAAAGAGTATCTAAAAAGCCTTGAGGATGCAGGCACGCTTGACCTTCACGGCAAACTCTCTGCCCTTACAGATATTTTAAAAAGCGGAAAATGCGATTACTTTAAAAATAAAGCCGTTTATATTGACCAGTTTTCTGCGTTTGACCCGAGTGAGCTTTCGTGCATAAAAGAAATAATGAGGCTTTCTCCGCGCGTGTGTGTTTCTCTTTGCATAGATGATGAAGCAGACTTTCCCACAGTTTTTGATACTTACAACAGACTTTTGTCCTTTGCAAAGGAAATCAATATAAAAATTGAGGCGGAGGAGATTTTAAACACCCCGATGGCAGGCGCATCTCCAATGCTTCGTTATCTTGAAAAAAATTATATAAGTGAATCTCCCACCCCGCTTTCAGGTACTGACGGCAGTATAAGCATTCACTGTGCGGAAAATAAAATTTCCGAGATAAATTATGTTGCAAGAAAAATTTTTAAGTTTGTGAGAGAGCGTAATCTCAGGTATCGGGATATAAGCGTTGTTGCAAGGAACATTGAGGATTATAAGGATATTATTGCGCGTGTATTCCCTATGTATAATATCCCCGTATTTGTTGATAAAAAAATATCACTCTCCTCTCATTCTATCACAATGTTTATAACAAGCATACTCGATATAAGCATTTCGGGCTTTAAATATGAAAATGTTTTTTCTTTTGCAAAAAGTCCGTTTTCTCCCATATCTTTTAAAGATGCGGATATGCTTGAAAATTACTGCCTTGCTGCAGGTATACGTCCTTATTCGTGGAGTAAGCCCTTTTTCCAAAAGGTCGGCACATACAAGGGGGCAAATTCCTTTTTATCCGAAGAAGATGAGCTTAGCTATTTAAATGAGCTTAGAGAAAAGATATACTCTCCCCTTTCAGTCTTTTCCAAAAAAGCGCAAAATGCAGAAAATGTAAATGAGATATGCTCTCTATTATTTGAGCTTTTTGAGGCGCTTTCTCTTGAAGAAAAAATAAATGAAAGTGCAGAGTTTCTTCAAAAAGAGGGCGAAAACCTAAGCTCGATGCAAACTTCACAGGTATACAATGTGCTCATTGGTATATTTGATAATATTTCTTTTATCCTTGGCGAAAAGAAGCTGTCACTAAAAGAATTTGCTTCCGTTATTTCGTCAGGGCTTAAAAGTGTGGAAATCGGCACAATACCCGTTTCTCTCGACTGCGTAAGCGTAGGAAGTATTGACAGAATTAAAGGGCACGAAAGTAAGGCAGTAATGCTTGTAGGCGTTAATGCTGACGTGTTTCCTGCACCGCCAAAGGATGAGGGACTTTTTTCTGACTACGAAAAAGAGGAGCTTTTAAGCTTTGGTATAGAGATGCCCCCGAATCTTTTAAGAAAATCACAAAGTGAAAACCTTCTTGTTTATGATGCTCTCACGTGTGCAAGTGATATGCTCTTTATAAGCTATGCCCGTACAAACAGCGACCAAAGCGCACTTATGCCTTCTGAAATCATAGAAAATATACAGTATATTTTCCCCGATATAAGCTTTACCGATGACATAGAGGAAGAAAATGACCTTGATATGATTTCTTCGGAAAAAGCCGTTTTTGATATGCTTATTGTAAAGCTATTTAAGGCAATTTATGAGGGGGAAACCCTTTCCCCAGAAATGTCCGGCGCTGCATATTACTTTTCAAAAAGTGAAAAATACGCCCCTCTTTTAAATGAGGCGGTAAGGATGATGAACTACACAAACGAACCCAAAGAGGTACCTATAGAGCTTATTGAAAAATTTGTAGGAAGCGATATGAAAACAAGTATATCAAAGCTTGAAACCTACAATAAATGCCCGTTTTCTTTCCTTGCCCAGTATCTTCTGAAGCTTGAGCCACGAAAGTATTTTGAAATAAAAGCAAGTGACACGGGGTCATTTCTTCATGACTTTTTAGAGGCATTTTCAAAGATTATGGAAAAGGAAAAGCATTCCTGGAAGGATATAGATGATAGTTTTATTCGTGAAAACACAAAAAAAGTGCTTTCCGAAATTTTTGGCGCGATCAATTCATCTATGCTTGAAGTACCACGAATTAAGGCTCTTTTTACAAGGCTGTCCCGTGTTGCCGAAAAATGCGTATATACCGTAAAAAGACACATATCCCACGGAGATTTTATCCCTCTTGGCTATGAAGTATCCTTTGATGATAACGGAAATTTCAAGCCCATTAAAATTAAGCTTGATAACAATAAAACCGTCACCTTGCAGGGAAGAATTGACAGGGCGGATGAGTTTTTGGCACAGATGCCCGATGGAAGCAGTGGCAAATTTGTAAGAATAATAGATTACAAAAGCAGTGATAAAACCCTTGACCTATCAAAAGTTTATAATGGAATTTCTCTTCAGCTTTTTGCATATCTTTCAACAATGTGCGAAAACGGCTACAAGCCTGCAGGAATACTTTATTGTAATCTTTCGGATAACTATGTTTCCGTAAGTCCTGACGCCACAGAAGAAGAGATACTTTCCGAAAAAGAAAATAAAAGCCGTATGAACGGTATTATCCTTTCTGACGAAACAATAAAGGGGCATATGGGCGGGAAATCAGTTATAAAATCGTCAAAGGAGCTTTCGTTTGAGGATTTTGACGCTATGTTTTCGCATATATCCAAAACAATCAAAAAAACCGTATCAGACATATATAAGGGTAAATTTAACATTACCTGCAGTAAGGATAACTGCGATTGGTGTAACTTTAAGTCGCTGTGCCGCTATGATGTTTCCTTTGACGGATTTAGTGAAGCAGATTACCCCAAATATACTGATGATGAAATCCTGTCTTTAATTAAAGGAGGGGCTATAGATGAAATGGACTGATGCTCAACACAGTGCAATTTTTGCAAAACCTGCACAAATCGTTGTAAGTGCATCTGCAGGAAGCGGAAAAACGCAGGTTTTAAGTACAAGAATTACCGAAAGGGTTAAAAGTGATACAAATCCCTTATCCGTAGATAAGCTTTTAGTCGTTACGTTTACCCGTGCGGCAGCACAGGAAATGCGTGAACGAATTGCAAAATCTATCCGCAAAGCTATAGCAGAGGAACAAAATGTCCAAAAAAGAAAGTATCTCAAGCGCCAGCTCACCCTCCTTGGCGGGGCGCAGATTTGCACGATAGACTCATTTTGCTATGACCTTGTAAAAAAGTACTTTTTCAAGGCAAATCTTCCGTCAGATATATCTATTGGTGATGGTGGTGAGCTTTCGCTTCTCCTTCTTGACTCCTTAAAAGAAACAGTAGATTCAATCTGGTGTGCACTTGAAAGGAAAAACGGTGGCACACTTACAGAGGAAAACGCACAAAGTGCAGACTTTATCGAAGATTTTTTTGAAAGCCGTGAAAAGCTTTACGAATTTCTTGACGGTTTCAGTCTCCTTACTGATGCATGCAGTTCTGATAAAGCGGACTCCGACTTTACGGGGCAGTCACGCTTTGGTGACTATACCAATATGATTTTGGATGTATATAAAAAATCACAGTCTGCCCCCTACCCTGACGTCTGGCTTGATGAATTAAGCGCTATGTACTCAAAAAGCACGCGCTATGAAGACTCTTTCTTTGGGAAATATGCCCTTGAAAAATGCATAAAAGCTATAAAGAGTGCCATTTTTTCTCTTACGGAAGCGTTAGAGGTATCTTTATCGCACTCAATCGGCTACGAAAACTATATAGAGGGGGAGCTTTCCAAATTAAAAGAGCTTTCGGAGAAGGAAAGCTACAGCGCTCTTCGTGATTATTCTCTTTCACTTGAGCTTTTTCCAAGACTCTCGGGGAAAAAACGCGGGTGTGATGAAAACGTTTCCCGCGACATAAAAAACATTATTTCAATTTCAAATAAAAGCGTCACATCCTCCTTAAAAGACCTTCTTTTCTATTCGTGCGAGGACTGTGATAATCTTAAAGAGCGCCTTTATCCGCAAATTCTGGCGCTTTGTGAGTGTGCAAAAATTCTTTCTTTCTCCTACTATGAAAAAATCACTGAAAGAAAGCTCATTGATTTTTCAACGTGTGAGCATCTGGCTTTAAATATTATCTCTCCTGATGGGAAAACTCTTTCAGACGAGGGGAAAGCAATCAAAAAAAGCTATGACGAAATATATATAGACGAATTTCAGGATTCCAACGCGCTTCAGGATACGCTTTTTTCACTTATTTCAAATGGAAACACCTTTGTTGTGGGAGACGTTAAGCAAAGCATTTACGGCTTCAGAAACGCCGACCCTTCAATACTTATGAATAAAACAAACGCATCGTCTGACGATGAAAATTCCGAAAACCGAAGAATTACACTTTCAAGCAATTTCCGTTCCAGAAAAAGCATAATTGATGCAGTAAATTCCGTTTTTGATACAATTATGATTCCTGACGTTTGCGGACTTAATTATAAGGAAAATCAGCGTCTTGACTTTGGTGCATCATTTATTCCTGACTCCAAAATAGAATCAAAGTGCGAAATTGCGCTTATAGAAAAAGAGGGAAATTCCGCTACCCAGCGCGAAAATGAAGCAAAATACATTGCTGATAAGGTGCGCGAGCTTGTTTTGGGCGGATACGAAATTTTTGATAAGGAATTAGGCATAATGCGCCCCATTCGCTACAGCGATATTGCCGTTTTACTAAGAAACGCAAACGCACACGGAAAAGCGTATGAAGATGTTTTTTTACGCGAGCTTATCCCCGTGTATTATGACGGGCGCGACACCTTCTTTGATACAAGTGAGGTCGGGCAGGTCATTGAAATTTTAAAGCTTATCGATAACGCTAATCAGGACATTCCCCTTGCAAGCGCACTTCGAAGTCCTATGTATTTATTTGACGAAAATGACCTTCTTGAGATAAAATCCGTTTCGCGTGAGCCATTTTATATGTGCTTTTACAAAATATGTGATGGTGAATATAAGGTTAATTCCTCTCTTAAAAGTAAATGCGATAAATTTATGCACAACCTTACCCTCTGGCGTAATGCATCGGGATTTATCTCGATAGAGGAGCTTATAAGAAGAATTTACACAGACACAAATATCTACACCTCTGCCCTTTCTTTCCCTGATGGTAATTTGAGGCGTGCAAATCTTGATTTACTTCTCGAAAAGGCTACGGAATTTGAAAAAACAAGCTACACGGGACTGTTTAATTTTGTAAACTATATAGAAAAAATTAAGCTTTCGCAAGGCAGCGGAATCAGCGCAAAACACATCAACGAAAAAATGAATGTTGTGCGCATTATGTCAATTCATAAGTCAAAAGGTCTTGAATTCCCCGTTGTTTTTCTTGGTGAGTGCGCGAACCAATTTTCAACTGATAAAGAGCGTCCGGGCGGACTTGTTATAAATTCAGGCGCTGTTGCTATGAACATCATTGACCCGTCACTTCGTTGCCGTTATCCGTCACCTATGAAGAAAGTGATTGAAAAATTCAGCCGTGAGGATAATTTAAGTGAGGAAATGAGGCTTCTTTACGTTGCAATCACCCGCGCGCGTGAAAAGTTTTACGCAGTGGGAACGGTTAAAAACATTGAGGAATTTGAGGGAAATATGTATAGCTCTCTTAAAAAGCTTTCCTTAAATGAAATTCTTTCTGCAACGAGTTATCTTAAAATGCTCGCTTTAGGTTGTGGGCATGGTGCATCTGACAGCTGGAATTACTTCTATATTACTCCTGAAAGCGTTGATAATGAGGAGTCTTTGGTAAAAATCGAAAATCCCGCTTTTCTTCCTGATGAAAAAACGGCGGAAATTTTAAGCTATACCTATCCCTATGCCGCCTCTACAATTCTCCCTGCTAAAGCATCTGTGACGTATCTTAAAAGCCTTGATCTTGACCTTTCAACTGACGAGTACGGCAATATAAAGGCAATTAATTTATCCCAAAGAAAGCATTCACTTAATAAACCCCGCTTTTTAAAATGCACAAGCGGTGCTTTTTACGGAACTGCACATCATAAGGTTTTTGAGCATCTTAAATTTGATGGTACTTTAGTTTCCATTCAGTGTGACTATCTTTTGGAAAAAGGAATTCTGTCAGAGGAAGAAAGGGAACTTATTGATACGGACGCTATCAGTAAATTTATTGATTCACCACTTGGCAGAGACATTCGAAATGCCCAAAAAATTTACCGTGAGGAGCCATTTGTTATATATACAGATGCAAAGGAAATTTCAAGCGATGCTCCCGAAGGTGAAAAAATCTGCGTACAGGGAATTATTGACTTTTTCTTCGAAAAGGAAAATTCGGTTGTTTTAATTGATTTTAAAACAGACCGCTACGATAGTCCTTATGAAATACTTGAAAGATACAAGTCACAGCTTTTCTATTACGAGAAAGCCTTAAAACAAAAGTATAAAGACAAAAAAATAGAAAAATATCTTTACTTACTCCACAAAGGTGATATAATTAAAGTAGATTAAGGATGTGATATTTATGAGTCAAAAGCTTGAAGATACAAAAAAGCTTCAAAAGTATGATACTGCAGAACTTGATGAGCTTATAGAATACGATAAAATTATGAAGAATAAATCAAAAAAGGATGTGTCATCTATGAAGAAAAGGCGCAAAAAGAAGAAAAAAATTGTCCTTTCACTGATTGCAACACTTCTTGGCTTTGTGCTTGTTTTTGTGATATTCTTTGCAGGCGCTTATGTTTTTTTCACAGTTAATTCCGGTGCCGAAGAGGTAGTAAATGAATCAGGCGACACTCCCGTTAGTGAGCAGGTGGATTTAGGTGCAAATGCAAATAAAGAGGACTTTGATTTTGAGGATGAAAACCTTCCCCCTCCTGCCATAGAGGAAGAGGAAGAAAAAGCTGACGAAGAAACCGCTTCAGAAGAAGAGGCAGAGGAAAAAGCTGAAAAAGAGGAAACCTCTCGCCCCGCCTCAAAGCCCCAGACAAATGCCACAAAGGAAGAAAAACCCAAGACACAGCCAAATACGAATAAAACTGAAGAAAAAGTAGATAATAACGAAAACTCGGAGGCTATTGTCCTCGAATAATTTTCTGGAGGTTTTATTATGAGAAAAAACGGTGCAGAAAAACTTTTTAAAAAAATGCACGACCGTGAGTATTCGGAAATTTCGGATATCCCCGAAGATAAGCTTTACGAGGAATTTACTGATGAAGAAGCTTTAGTCGATGAAGAAAAAGACATTGACTATTACTCAAACAGAATTTCAAAGGGCTATGGACTGGTAGATAATAAGATAAAAGGTATGTAGAATTTTCTACATACCTTTTTTTAATATACATAAGATTCGGGATTAATAACTACACCGTCTTGCCACAGTTCAAAGTGAAGATGGGGTTTTTCCTTGCTTTCTATACTTGCACTGCTACCCACACTTCCTATAACTTGTCCTCTTTTAACTTTATCGCCTTTTTTTACTTTCATATCTTTGTCAAGGTTTTTATACTTGGTTACTATATTATTTTTATGCTCAATTTCGATCGAGTAACCCCAAAGCTTGTTTTTTGACGCGCTCTTTACCTTTCCGTCTTCCGCGGCAACTACCTCGTCCCCTTCTTCAGCCTCATAATCTATCCCCGTATGCGCACGCCAATCCTCCATTGTTTTTGAAAAAACTGCAATTTCGGAATATTTATTCAAAACCTTTTTTCCACACGGAAAAAGCATATTCTCAGGCTCCGTTTCTTCTTTAGCTTTTTGTATTTTATCCTCTATCTGTATACTTGAAAAAACGGGCGCATCCTCCGTCTTTTCTTTTTCAACAATAATTGGAGTGGTCTTTGTATACAGTCTTACCTCTTTGTTTGAATTATTCTTAAGCGCCGAACCGCGTCCTATTAAAAAGCTTATTATAAACACAGATACTGCCGCTAAGACAGTAAAAAAAGCTTGAAATTTTCTCATTTTCTGCACCCCCTGCTATTTTTATTATTCCCCGATGGATGCAGTTTAAACATTAAACATTCATATAATCAAGCTTTGTCCCTGTGTAGTAATGAAGAAGTATATCTCTGTAGCTTTGTCCTTTTTTTGCAAGCTCGTTTGCTCCGTACTGGCTCATTCCCACTCCATGCCCGTATCCCAAAACCTCGAAAAACACAGTGTTATTTTGAATGTCTATCTTAAAACACGCACTCCGAAGTCCGAAAAGTGTGCGCACCTCACTTCCCTTAAATGTTTTTTTGCCTATCGTTATTTCCTTTACTGCTCCTCCCTCACTTTTCTTAATATCTTTAATATCATCTGGATTGTTTATTTCTGCCCCTTTTTCGTTGAGCACATTTTTAAATTCATCAAAGCTTATCTCCTTTGATGAATAAAAGTTTGGGGCGCCTATTTCTCCTCCTGACTCCACATTTATAAGATATGGCACTTCCCCGCCCCACACATCCTTTGAGCTTTCAGTTTTATTTCCACCCGTTTGCGAATGAAACACCGCCATTGCAACGTCACCTTCATATGTTAAAATCTCACCTTTTGTTTCGTCTATCGCCTTTTTTATTTTTTCCTCGTATTTTTGGCTATCTTTCCCCCAGCCTTTTTTAGCTTCTTCCATACTTTTATATGCCTTACAGTGTGAAAAATCCGTACACACATCGGCATTTTGACTATGCGTTATTCCGCCCTTGTTTTGCTTGTAGATTGCATAGCTTCTTGCAGCCACCGCCTGTGCTTTAAGCGCCTCAATTTCAAAGGACGCCGGCATTTCTGCTGCAAGCACCCCTGTAAGATACTCCTCAAGGGGCATTTTTTTCACTACATTTTCTTTTGTAAAAAGAACATTCACGGTTTTTTCATTTTCATTTTTTTCTTTCGGATTTGTTTTTGCGGTCAAAAAAATAAGTGTCGGCAAAACAAAAGAAGTTACTATAAAAAAAATAATTAAAAAGAATACTCTTTTCACACCACCGCCCCCTACTTAAAATATAATAATTTTTCCTAATATATAGAACTTTTAGTTGAAATCTCGCTTAATTTATGATAAAATTTAGTATTATCTGATTGCTTGGAGATGATACCTTGGATAAAAACAAAGATTTAATCAAAAAAATTGAAAATGCTAATAATGATGTTTACTCTATAGACAAATCCCTTTATGGCAAATATAACGTAAAGCTTGGTCTTCGTAATTCCGATGGAACGGGCGTTTTGGTCGGACTTACAAAGGTTGGGCAGGTTAAAGGTTATATTATGGATGACGGAGAAAGACTGCCTTGCGATGGTGTTTTGCGTTATCGCGGAATTGATGTGCGTGATATTGTAAAAGACTGCCAGAGTGAAAACCGTTTTGGTTTTGAGGAAACCGCATATCTTCTTTTGTTCGGAAGCTTGCCGACAAGAAGTGAGCTTTTTGAGTTTAATGAGCATTTAGCAAAAATGCGCGCACTTCCACCTAACTTTACAGAGGATATGATTCTTAAGGCGCCGAGTAATAACATTATGAACAAGCTTGCAAGAAGTGTGCTTGCAACCTATTCATATGACGATAATCCTGACGAAGTAACAGTTGAAAACGTGCTGAGGCAATCTTTTGAGCTTATTGCCAGAATGCCTGCAATGATTGCACACGCTTATCAGGCTAAAAGGCATTATTATGACGGTGAAAGCTTAATTCTTCACACTCCGCGCCCGGATTACACAACTGCGCAGAACTTTTTGCATATGATAAGGCCCAATAATGAATTTACAGATACCGAGGCGCATATCGTTGACCTTGCGCTTATCCTTCATGCAGAGCATGGCGGCGGTAACAACAGTACCTTTACAACGCACGTTGTATCTTCTTCCGGAACAGATACCTACAGTGCAATTGCTGCTGCACTCGGCTCTCTTAAAGGACCAAAGCACGGTGGTGCAAATGCAAAGGTTGTTTCTATGATGGAGGATTTGAAAGCCTCTGTGACAGATATCTCTGACGAGTCACAAATCCGTAATTATGTAACCAAACTGCTTCGCAAAGAGGCGTTTGATAAATCAGGTCTTGTATATGGAATTGGTCATGCAGTGTATACTTTAAGTGACCCGAGGGCACAGCTTCTTTATGAGGGTGCACAAAAGCTTGCCAAGGAAAAGAATATGGAAGATGAGCTTAATATGTATAATCTTGTTGCTAAAAACACCATTGACCTTTTCCAGGAGATTACAGGCAAGCAGAAAACACTTGCAATAAATGTTGATTTTTACAGCGGATTTATATATAAAATGCTCGGCATTCCGCTTGATTTGTATACACCGATGTTCGCACTCGGCAGAATTGCCGGCTGGTGTGCACACCGTCTTGAAGAGGTTACGGTTTCAAATAAAATTATCAGACCTGCCTACAAAAATGTGTATAAACGCAAAGATTTTATTAGTATTGACAATCGCTGATTTGGAGGTTAATTATGGCAGAAGAATATTCAAACTTTATTCACGAAATAATCGATTCTGATTTAAAGGAGGGGCGTGAAAACCATGTTCACACACGTTTTCCTCCCGAACCAAACGGTTATCTTCATATCGGCAGTGCAAAGGCAATATGGATAAACCATATTACTGCAAAAAAGTATAACGGCCTTTTTAATCTTCGCTATGACGATACAAATCCCACAAAGGAAGACGTTGAATTTGTAAATGCTATTGAAGAGGACCTTCGCTGGCTTGGTGCTATTCCGACAGGTGGCATCTATTACGGAAGTGACTACTTCGATAAATGCTACGAATTTGCAAAAAAGCTTATCCGTGACGGTAAAGCTTTTGTTTGCGACCTTTCCTTTGAGGAAATGGCAGAGTATAGAGGCACTCTTACCGAGCCCGGAAAGGAAAGCCCCTACCGTAACAGAAGTGTTGAGGAAAACCTTGACTTATTTGAAAGAATGAAAAACGGAGAATTCCAAAACGGTGAGCATACATTAAGAGCTAAAATAGATATGTCATCACCTAATATGAATATGCGTGACCCCGTAATTTATCGCATACTTCATCTTCCGCATCATCGTCAGGGAAACAAGTGGTGCATTTACCCAATGTATGACTTTGCACATCCCATTCAGGATGCACTTGAGGGAATTACTCATTCACTTTGCTCTATTGAATTTGAAAACCACCGCCCGCTTTATAACTGGGTAGTTGAAAATGTGGGCTTTGAACATGACCCGCATCAGTATGAGTTTGCGCGTCTTAATATGACCTACACTGTTATGAGTAAGAGGTATCTCCGCAAGCTTGTAGAGCTCGGCTATGTTGACGGATGGGATGATCCGCGTATGCCTACCCTTCAGGGACTTAGAAGGCGCGGTTACACACCGTCTGCAATATTTGACTTTATTGAGAGAAGCGGTGTTGCAAAGGCAAACTCAATGGCAGATATTAAGCTTCTTGAGTATTGCATCTGTGAAGAGCTTAATGAAAATGCAGAGCGCCGTGTTGCAGTGATTGAGCCTCTTAAGGTTACAATTACAAATCTTCCTGATGACCACGAAGAGTTTTTTGAGCTTCCGAATCACCCCAAACGTGAAGAGCTTGGAAAGCGCCGTCTTCCCTTTACAAATAAGCTTTATATTGAAAAAAGCGACTTTATGTTAGAGCCTGTCCCAGGCTTTAAACGTCTTAAAGTAGGCGGTGAGGTTCGCCTTATGGGTGCATACATTATGAAATGTAATGATGTAGTCTTAGACGATAACGGTGAAGTTAAAGAGCTTTTGTGCACTGTTGACATAGAATCTCATAACGGCAACGCCGTTGACGGAAGAAAGGTCAAGGGTACAATCCACTGGCTCAGCATTCCTACAGCTGTTAGCTTCGAGGTGCGCGAGTATGATAATATCTTTAACAAAGAAAATGTTGCAACACTTCTTGAAGATGATAACTTTGATGAATTTATAAATCCTGATTCAATGATTATTTATAAGAATTCTGTGGTTGAACCATCCCTTAAGGATGCCCCGATTGGCGAGAAATATCAGTTTGTTCGTATGGGATATTACACACGCGACTCTAAAAATCTGGGCGTATTTAACAGAACTTCACCTCTTAAGAGTTCTTTTAAGCCTGAATAAGAAAGGTTATGAGGTTTTATGAAAATTCTTATGGCGGGAATTGGTAAGGTCGGCTCTGTTTTAACAAAAAAGCTTTCTGGTGAAGGCTACGAGCTTATTTTGATTGACACAGACAGACAGGTTCTTGAGCATTGCATACAAAACTATGACGTTTTAAGTGTCTGCGGAAACTGTGCAGTTAAAAACACACTTCTTGAGGCGGATGTATGCGAGGCAGACGTGCTGATTGCTATGACCCCTTCTGACGAAATAAATCTGCTTTGCTGTATGACGGCACACAAGCTAAATCCAAATATTCATACGATTGCAAGAATGAGAAATCACGAATATATGGACCAGGTTTACGAAATGCGTGATGAGTTTGCGCTCTCACTTATAGTTAATCCTGAAAGGCAGGCGGCTGAAGAGATTGAGCGTCTCTTAAAATACCCTGCTTTCCTTAAGATTGACACCTTTTCAAAAGGACGTGCTGAAATTATTGAGATTCGCGTTGATAAAGAAAGCAAGCTAAATAACCTTGCGCTAAATAACATCTACTCTATTTTAAAATGTAAAATTCTTGTTTGCCTTGTTATGCGTGAAGGAAAACCAATTATGCCAAACGGTAACTTTGTTCTTCAGGAAAATGACAGGGTCTTTGTCAGCGCATCACCTGACAATTCATCAACTCTTATCGACAGTCTTAATCTTGCAAAAAGAAAAACCAAATCTGTTATGATTTGCGGTGCAAGCCGTGAAAGTTTTTATCTTGCACAGCGTCTCATAAAAAATAAAATCAAGGTTAAGATGATTGATAACAACAAAGACCGTTGCACGCTTTTATCAGAAATTCTTCCGGAGGCAGATATTGTTTTTGGAGATGCAAGTGACTTTAACCTTCTTATAAGTGAGGATATTTCCAGTTACGACTGTGTTATCTCTCTTACAGGTATGGATGAGATTAATATGATTATTTCACTTCATGCAAGCGCACACAATGTGCCTAAGGTTATAACCAAGCTCGGCAGAGTTGGTGATTACAATATTTTGGAATCACTCGATATTGGAAGTGTGGTAAGCCCCAAAGAGCTTTGCTGTCACGATATAGTGCGTTACGTGCGCGCAATAAAAAATAGTACGGGTGCCGCAAAAGCTATTCACTTTATTGCTGACGGCAGTGTTGAGGCGGTTGAATTCAGAGTCGGAGAGGACGCACTTTACACTAATACCCCCATTCGTGATATCCCGCTTCGTAAAAACACACTGATTGCCTGCATTATTCACAATCGCAAAACTATTATTCCTGACGGTAATTCATCTTTTGAAAAGGGGGATACGGTTATCATAGTCAGCGATGATAAAAACGAAATCTATAAACTCAACGATATCTTCAATTGAGGTTAGGTTATGAACTATAAAACTATCGGAAAAATTATTTCGCAGTTGCTTTCTATAGAGGCATTTTTGATGCTTCCTGCACTTTTTATAAGCCTTTTTGACAAGACAAATAAAACGAGTAACGCATTTATAGCTACCATTCTTTTTACTTTATTTGTTTCTCTTGCACTTTACCTTCTTTGCAGAAAGGCTAACTCAAAATTTCGCGCAAAGGAAGGGCTTTTCTGTGTTGGTATTGCATGGATAGTTATGTCATTTTTTGGTTCTCTTCCCTTTTATATTTCGGGAGAGATAAAAACCTTTGTAGATGCCTTCTTCGAAACAGTATCCGGCTTTACGACAACAGGCTCATCAGTAGTGACAGATGTTCGGGCGCTTTCACGCGCCGCTCTTTACTGGAGAAGCTTTACTCACTGGATTGGCGGAATGGGCGTACTTGTATTTTTAATGGCTGTAGCACCGTCTGCTAAAAAAGAAGGTGGACATACCCTCTTTTTATTAAGGGCAGAAAGTACAGGGCCTGAAGTAGGCAAAATCGTTCCCCATATGAAGCAAACTGCAAAAATTCTCTATTTTATCTATATAGGTCTTACAATTACTAATATTGTGTTCTTGCTTTTTGGCGGTATGAACTTTTTTGAAGCGCTTTGTACGGCTTTCGGCACTGCAGGAACCGGTGGTTTTGGCGTAAAGGCAGACAGCCTTGCCTCCTTTAGTCCTTACATTCAAATTGTAACAACCATATTTATGTTTTTATTCGGCATAAACTTCAATATGTTTTATCTTATTCTTTTAAAGAGAATTGGCGCCGTATTAAAAAACGAAGAACTACGCTTTTATGTTATAACGATTATAGTAAGTATTCTTCTCATTTCATTAAATGTTAAAGGAATGTATAATGGTTTTGGCGAAACTCTTCGTCACAGTGCATTTTCAGTTGTAAGCATAATTACAACAACTGGATATGCGACAACTAACTTTAACTTGTGGCCGTATTTTTCGCAATCCATTCTTCTTTTCCTTATGATTATCGGCGCTTGTGCGGGAAGCACCGGTGGCGGAATGAAATGCGCACGTGCAATTTTACTTTTTAAGAGTCTTCGAAAAAGCATCCGCGCAAGTCTTTATCCAAATAAGATAGAGTCTGTTCTTATAAACAAACGCCCCGTGCACAGTGATTTGATTACAAGCACAAGTATGTATTTAATTGCATATTTTGGAATAATGGTTATAAGCTTTCTTGTAATTTCAATTGACGGACTTCCTCTTGCAACAAATTTTTCCGCAGTAATTTCCACCATTAATAATGTAGGTCCGGGATTTGAGCTTATTGGACCGATGGAAAATTTCGCACTCTTTAGTCCGTTATCCAAGATAATGCTTATCTTTAATATGCTTGCAGGTAGGCTTGAAATATTCCCGATAATAGCCCTTTTTTCAAGGCACACCTGGAAGTAGTCGGGAATGTAAAAATGTCCAGAATCCAAAAGGCACTAATATATATGGCATAGTTAGTGCAAAACTTTTAATAATTATTTTTTTGTTGAAAAATCTCATTTTGTTATGAGATTTTTCTTTTTTTGAAGCCTTTTGCTACGAACAAACTTCGCCTCTCGACGTACCTCTGTACGCCTTCGGGTAACCCTCGGCTACGCCTCGGCTCAGTTTATCCGTTCTGAACATTTTTTCTATTCCCTCAAGAAAAAAGGTATGTAGTTTATAACTACATACCTTTTTTTTAAAACCTAAAGTCGCGTCTGTTTGAGTTTTTAATATCTTCAATGTTTTTTCTTGCTATTTCTCTTGCCTTTTCATTGGGAATTTTAAGAAGCTCTTTTTCAATAAGCTCAAAGCCAACTTTCTTCGTTTCTTCCGTTGCATAGTCAACTAAGAATTCGCAAAGAGTCATAAGTGCGTTCGGGTGGCAACAGTTAAGAATCTGTCCGGTTTTGCAAAGTGACATAAATCTGTCACCGGTTCTTCCCTCACGGTAGCACGCCGTGCAAAATGAAGGGATGTGGTCAAGCTTCATAAGCCACAAAACAACCTCGTCAAGCGTTCTTTGGTCAGATACATCAAACTGCTCGGAGTCGTGCGGGCGTTCTTCTTCGGTGTAACCGCCAACCGATGTTCTTGAAGCACCGCTTATCTGCGATATACCCACCTTAAGCGCTTTTCCTCTTACCTCTTGAGATTCGCGTGTTGAAATAATCATTCCCGTATAAGGAACAGCTATTCTTATAAGTGCAATTATTTTAAGGAAGGTGTCATCCGAAATTCCATTGTCGAAATCGTCAGGATTGATGTCGTCTGCTCTTTTAAGGCGCGGAACACTTATCGTATGAGGTCCTACCCCAAATACTGATTCAAGATGCTCTGCATGCATCAAAAGCCCTGCAAATTCATACTTATAAAGCTCAAGTCCAAAGAGTACACCAAGGCCAACGTCATCAATTCCTCCCTGCATAGCTCTGTCCATTGCCTCTGTATGATATTCGTAATTATGCTTTGGCCCTGTTGGATGAAGCTTAAGATAGCTTTCCTTATGATAGGTTTCCTGAAAGAGGATATATGTGCCGATGCCTGCCTCCTTAAGCTTGCGGTAGTTTTCAACCGTTGTTGCCGCAATGTTTACATTTGCTCTGCGGATTGCACCATTTTTATGCTTAATACCATAGATTGTATTAATTGACTCAATTATATATTCAATTGGGTTATTTACAGGGTCTTCCCCCGCTTCGATAGCGAGTCTCTTATGCCCCATATCCTGAAGTGCAATAACCTCATTTTTAATTTCTTCCTGAGTGAGCTTTTTCCTGCAGATGTTTTTGTTCTTTACGTGATACGGACAGTACACACAACCGTTTACACAGTAGTTTGACAGATAAAGCGGCGCAAACATAACGATTCTGTTTCCGTAAAACGCCTTCTTGATTTCTTCTGCAAGCTTAAACATTTTCTCGACCTTTTCGGGAATATCGCAAGCTAAAAGAACAGATGCCTCGCGGTGAGTAAGTCCTTCACAGTGCACACCATTTCCGTCTTTTTTCGGCCTTGCCTTTTCTAAAAGAGAGTCGATTAACTCTATATTATTCTTATTTTCTTCTGCATACTTCAAAGTTTCAAGTATTTCTTCATTATTTATAAATTCTTCTGCTTTCATTGATTTTGGATTATACATTTTACTTCCCCCTAACAATCACAAACAATCAATCTTAAATAACTATTTCCTTAATTTTTTCACATCAAAGGGTTTAAATAACATATCCTTCCCATTTTTATCACAAACAACTAAATTGCTTTGGATATAGTCGATAATTTCAGCAAGCTCATCAATAGAATCTGCCGAAATTTTGAAAGAATATGCCCTTTGTTGTGTTGAGCCATCCTCTATATATTTACGCCCCGGAAGTGCACAAGTTTGAATTTTATCTATACCTTTATAATTTTTATCACCAAGGAATTCTGCTTTTTTCACAATACCTTCATGTGCATATTTAATAAATGTAGAGCAATATGTTTTAAAATACGGATTATCTTTTTTAAGGTCATCCCCCATTTTTCCCGTGAGAGCATGTGAAATGAGCATTTTCATATAGCTTATATTGTTATTCTTTTCAACAAGATAGTGGTCATTTCCGCCGTTTAGTCGATATCCCATTTCAAAAATGTAGCATATATCTCCGTCAAAAATACCTTGGAAAAAGGCAACCCCGTCTTTTGCACCGATACCACGAAGAAAATCCTTTACATACTTATCTGTTTTGTCATTATACTCATTTATAAAAGATGAAGGAGTTACTGCAAGGTCGCAAAGCCCCGATTTTTTAACCTGATCTTCGTTAATATATTTTTCATTAAAGCATGAAAGACTTATTTCCCCGTCTGAAAGACTGTAAACTGCACAGAATTCAATTCCGTTTATATAGTCTTCTACAACACAGGTTTTGCTTTCAGAAAAACCTATTGCATAGGGAATTGCTTTGTCCAACGCTTCCTTGTCGTAGCAGACCGTTATTCCCTTTCTTCCTGCATAATCTGTGGGTTTTACAATTACGGGGAATTTAACATCAGCAAGCTCTACAGCTCCGTCTTCGTTTTTTATCACGTAATCCTTTGGAACAGGGATATTGTATTTTAAACACTCTTTTTTAAAGGTTTCTTTATTTCTTGTCAATTCAATTTGTTCTTCTGTGGCATAAAACGGTTTTCCTATATACCTTGCAATTTTACAAGCCGCAAGAACACGGAATTCACTGTAGCCTGCTATAACACCATCTACCCCTGCTTCCTTGCATTTTTCACCGATTTCTTTTGTTTTGGAGTAATCAATGTCCCAGCTCTCATCCGCTATATTTTTTGCGAAGGTCATTTGAGATTTTTCCTTACCGTCAACAACAATAACATAAATTCCCATTGACTTTGCCACGCTGACGATATTGGAATCCTCTTCCGCAGACCCAATAACAAGTAATTTTTTTCCCTTTAAATTATCATACATTCTATAATCCACCTTCACTTTTAACTGTTATTTAAAATACAGCTAATAATTCTTTCCATATCTTCTTTATTATATCGTTGGTCAATTGGTAAAGGAAGTAAATTCTGTGTATAATTCTTTTCCAGTTCACAATCCTCAAAATCAAGCACATTGGGCCAGAGCGTTGGAACATAAATTCTTTTTGAAATTAGTTCCTTTCGCATTTCTTCCCCGTCTTCACAATAATATGGATACACGTATGGTCCATTTGGCTTTTTTATTTTCAGCATGTTTCTATCTGACAATTCCTTATCAAGTATATCCCAGTTTTCGTTTCTTCTTTTTATTACTTCTCTGTAATCTATAGCACCAAGAATATTATGGGTTATTTTTGACATTTTCTTTACTTTTAGGTTTTCAAAGTTCTTTTCATTTGCCTGAAAATCTTCATAAAATGAAGATGCACTCCCCTTTTCAAGTCTGCCTGTAAGATGTGCAAGACGATCTTTTGAGCAATCTTCCTCCAGTTCATCCAAAGATATATCACTTATAAGATAAGCACCGTCAGGAACTCCAAAAAACTTACGGCACGAATATATTGTGTCTATTTCTTTCACCGGTGGAGTAAAAAACGCCTGAACATTATCAAGTACAATATTTTTGTATTCTTCCTTAAATTGCTTTATTTTTTCTTCATCGAATTGCCCGAAAAAATTCACAATATAAATAAACTCATTTTCTTGTAGGGATTTGTTAAAGACAGGCGAAAAATCCTCGCCTATATTATAAAACTCATACTCTATACTTTCTCTTTCGCACGCCTTATATAATGAGTCACATAAATAGTAAGGCAAATACACTTTAGATATATTCTTCTTTTTCACAAGATACAAAAAGGCATTTCTTGCTGTATTAAGTGCTAATGCATTCCCGTAATACTCATTTCCTGAAAACTTTTCCAGTTCTAAATATCCGCCGATTTCTCTCATTTTACAACAACCCTAACAATTTCTTTTATTTTTGACATATAATATTTAAGTTCTTCATGATTGTCAAATTTCAGTATTAAAGTACCTATTGCAAAATTTGCTCCTGTAAATTTATGAATTTCATCACCCGGTTTTACCCAAATTTGCTTTTCAACTATATATTTTTCTTCAAACTCGGGTTCAATTTCGATTTTGCTATAAATTCCGTCTTCCTCGCTGTGAAGTATAAGCTCTGCCCAGACACCATTATACTCAGGGTCTTTTGTAACTCCAATAATTTCATCACCGACTGATGCACGAACAGAGTTTAATACCAGGTCAACGCCGCTTGCGAGTTTTAAGACCTCTGATAATCTGTTTCCACCGCCACGGGGAGAAACCTCCATTATATAAGGCTTTCCGTCAGTGCCTACTCTTGTTTCAATATTAAACAGGGATGTTTTTAACCCCAGCAAATCAAAAAGTCTTTGTAGTTCAGCTTTTAGCTCTTTTTTATAATCTTCATGCATGGTTGAAGGCCAGCTATATGCAGACGGAGTATATGGATTAGCAGCATTTTCGTCAAACATCTGATCACTAAAAGAACAGTACACCAATTTTCCGTCTATTGAAAAGCTGTCTGAATCGGAGGAGCATCCCATTTTTTCAATAAACTCCTCCACAATGAAGCAATTTGTTTTTGAAAAACTGATTGCATACTCTGCTGCTTTTTTTAAATCTTCTGTTTTTTCCACCTTTGTTACGCCTTTACTTCCTGCTGAATCTGCAGGCTTAACAATAACAGGCCAGCGAAACTTATCTTTATCATTTAAAGCATCTTCAATATTTAAGTACCCTTTTGCCTTTGGCACATTAAAAGAGTGCTTTTCAAGAAATTCTCTGAATTTTGCTTTATTCTGAAGTATTTTTACAGATTCATAAGGATGTGTGGGTAGTCCCATTTTCTCAGCAACATAGGCTGCCGTTTCAACGCCCGGGTCACACGCAAAAGACATAACTCCGTCTACTTTAAGTTTCTTTGCCAACTCTAAAACTGCGTCCTTATCTATAATACTGACGTTATGGTATTCATCTGAATATTTATGGGCAATATTATCGGGCAAATAATCACAGGTAATGGCATAATAACCAAGAGAATGCACTGCCTCAATTACCGGCAATATATACATTGAACCACCTAAAAGCAAAACTTTTTTCATATTATATCTCTCTTTTCTAAAGTATAAATCAAGTATAACATATCCCTTAAAGAAGTGTCAAGCAAGCACATATAGTGCTATGATTACACATTTTTCTGATAATTCATAGTTATTATGCCCGTGCAGATAAGAATGAGCGCAATTATTGTATTAAGCGGAGAAACTGCACTGTTTTCTGTGAGCATAATTTTTGAAAATATAACCCCGAATACGGGCGTCATGAAGCTAAACACAGTGACTTTGGACACGGGATTAAATTTCAAAAGAATTCCCCAAAGTGCATATGCCACAGCTGAAAGGCAAGCAAGATATAAAAGAATAAGTATTCCCTTTATACTTTCAAAGCTTATGGTGCCTCCCATTACAAATCCTAAAATTGTCATAAAAATTCCGCCAAGTATAAACTGATACCCGCTTAATACGACAGGATTTTCGTATTCTGAATAAATCTTCATAAGAACTGATGAAAAGGCAAGCGAGATTGTTGAAAAAATTACAAATGCATCACCAAAAAAGTTAATATCCGGCGTAAGCCCGTTTAAATTTACTGCAACAACCCCTGCAAAACCAATTACACAGGCAATTATCTTTTTAAAATTAAGCCTTTCCTGTCTGTAAATAAGTGCCGCAACCAAAATGGAAAAAAACGCACTTGAACCACTTAAAATCGTGCCTTTTACTCCGCTTGTATTCGCAAGCCCGATGTAAAAGAATATGTATTGCATAATAGTCTGAAAAAAACTTATTATGCCGATATATTTTAAGCTTTTCCTTTTGGGAAGCAAAAGCCTTCTTTCGATAAGGCTCATAATAACAACAGTGAGCACACCTGAAAGTGCAAATCTTATTCCTGCAAACAGTATAATTGACCACGTGCCACTGACCAAAAGCTCCTCATACCCCGTTTTAATAAACGGTGTAGCACTGCCCCAGAGCGCCGTACATAAAAGCGCAAAAAGAGGCACAATTATTGGATTTGTAAAAATATTTTTCTTCATGGTTTCTCCTTTTATAAATACATTCCCTTTTCAATGTCACTTATCACGCGGGCAATTGCATGCTCTTCATTACTTACGGTGATAAAATCTGCGGCACTTTTTGCCGCCTCGTTTGCGTTTGAAACCGCAATTCCCACTTTTGAAGCATTAAACATTGATATATCATTACTGTAGTCGCCAACCGCTACAGTTTTATTTATGTCAATAGAAAGAAACTCACAAAGCTTTTCTATTGATTTGCCTTTCCCTATTCCTTTAGGTAAAATTTCAAGAAGCCTTTTCTCCGAGCTTATAAAATCAAATTTGTTTCCAAGAGAATGGTGAAGCAACATATCGTTAATTTTTTCAAGCTCCTCCGCTTTATCACTGCCAAAGAGGATTTTAGCAATCGGCTCTTTAACGTCATAATAATACGCGGTATGATTAGGGAGTCCCGTTATAAGACGAAAAGCCTTCATTGTCAGATTTTCCTTGCAAAAGTAAGTTTTGTCAAAGGTACAGACCTGAATTCCAATATCAGGGAAATGCTTATCTGTGTATTCTACAAGCTCTAAAACATCCCTCTCAATCGGATATGTCCACAGATACTTTTGATTTGCGTAGTCGAAAAGACCGCCACCGTTAACGCATCCAATGGGAGCGTTTGGTTTAACGCACGCAAGCGTATCTCCAACGTAGTATGGCATTCTGCCCGTAACAAACGTAAAAATACCGCCGTTTTGTTTAAAATATTCTATCGCGTCAAGATTTTCTTTCGAGACGGTCTTATCATCTTTTAAAAGAGTTCCGTCAAGGTCAGTGCAAATCAGAACTCCGTCAAAAACACCCATTTTGTATCTCCTTTTGCATTTTCTTAAAAATATTATTCCCTGTTTTCTTCTAAATATTTTTTTCTGCCGATTTCGTAGAGATTATTCCCTTCGCTGTCAATTACAACAATCGCGGGAAAATCCTCTACTTCAAGGCGCCTCACTGCCTCTGTGCCTAAATCTTCGTAGGCTACAATTTCTGATTTCTTTATGCATTTACTAAGAAGCGCCCCGCAACCGCCTATTGCGCCAAAGTATACTGCACAATGCTTTTTCATAGCATCAATAACTTCTTTACTTCTTATGCCTTTTCCAATCATTCCCGAAAGGCCAAGCTCAATGAGAGTCGGGCTGTAAGAATCCATACGATAAGACGTTGTAGGCCCTGCCGAGCCTATCACCTCTCCCTCTTTCTTTGGAGTCGGACCGACAAAGTAAATAACAGCGTCAAAAATATCAAAGGGAAGCTCTTTTTTGTCATTTATAGCTTCACAAAGGCGCTTGTGCGCAGCGTCACGCGCTGTGTATATAACGCCTGAAATAAGGCAACTGTCGCCTGCTTTTAAGCTTTTTAAGGCATCTTTTGTAAGCGGAGTCTGTACTTTTATAGCCATCATATTACCTCCGTTTTATGCCTTGTAACGTGGCAATTTATATTAACTGCAACAGGAAGTCCCGCGATATGCGTGGGGTACTGCTCAATATTTACCGCGAGCGCCGTTGTCTTTCCGCCAAAGCCCTGAGGACCGATGCCGAGTGAATTTAATTCCTCTAAAAGCTCATTTTCAAGGTTTTCATAGAAAGGATTTTTGTTTCTCTCATCAATGGGACGCAAAAGTGCCTTTTTGGAGAGATATGCCGCCTTATCAAATGTGCCACCAATTCCTACGCCGACAACTATCGGCGGGCACGGATTTGGACCGGCATCTTCTACCACTTTTTTTATAAAGCTTTTTACACCCTCTACCCCGTCTGACGGCTTAAGCATTGCAATCTGGCTCATATTCTCACTGCCAAAGCCCTTGGGCGCTACAGTGATTTCTATTTTGTCACCGCCCACTAGCTCAACATACATCATAGCCGGTGTATTGTCACCCGTGTTTTTTCTTTCAAGCGGGTCAGAAACAATACTTTTCCGAAGATAGCCTTCTTCATATCCTTGTCTTACGCCCTCATTAACGGCTTTTGTAAGGTCCCCTTCTATATGAACATCCTGCCCGATTTTAAGGAAAACACACGCCGCACCTGTATCCTGACAAATGGGAACTTTATTTTGTGATGCTAGATTATAGTTTTCCTTTATTCTTTCTAAAATTTCCTTTGCCTGCGGCCAGGGCTCTTCCTTACAGCATTTTTCAATGCACGCCTTTATGTCATCAGGAAGATAGTAGTTTGCCTCTATGCAGAGCTTTTTTATTGTTTTGGTAATTAGCACAGAACTTATTTCACGCATAAGCCCTCTCCTTTAATTATTCTTCGTCATACATCTTCATTGCTTCGCAAATATCGTCAAAGCTATTGCACTTTCCGTTTTTAACGTAGAGGTAAGATGTTGTCATACCGCTAATAAGGCAGCTCTTAATATCAAGGCCCGCAAGGAGACCCGCGCAAAAGCCTGAATTAAAGTTATCTCCACCGCCTGTGGTTTTCTTGGGTTTTTCGCAAAGAACTCCCTTGACCTCAACTTCCCCTCCGTCAAATACAGCGGCAGAGCTATCAACGGGGTGAATTATAACTGTGCCGATACCGGAGTATTCCTTAATTGCTCTTGCAATCTTGAGTGACCCTTCATACTCACCCTCGCAAAGAGCTGAGTGAATTACCATAGCCTCACTCTTATTAAGACCGATATATGTAGGCGCATACTCACTATAACGGCCGAACATCTTAAGTGCCGCCTTAATTTCTTCAGGCGCACGCTTTGCACAGTCTGCAATATCTATGTAGATTTTTCTGTCCTTATTCTTAAGCTTCGGCATTACAAGTTCAAGGAACTTTTCGTAAATTTCGTGGAAATGAACAAGATAGCTCCAGTTTACAAGAGTGATGATGTCAGCCTCCTCAAAGTAGCGTACCATTTCGTCAATGCTTACGCGCGCTATTAAATCATCCCATGTAAGCTGGCTGATTTCCTTGATGTTACTCATTATGATTTTTCCGTCATCAAATTCAAAAATGTATGAATATCCGGGCTCACCGATTGTAATTGATTTACACTTTTCGTGGAGCTGGAAAACGGGGTTAATTTCAGGATATCCGAGCGCACCTATACAGGTACAGTTTACACCCATATTTGCAAGTCCGTTAATATAGTGCGGTCCGCAACCGCCAAAGTCTGTTCTTTCAAAAACAAGCTCAACATTTCCGCTTCTTCCTGCAAGGCTTGTTATTCTTTCGCCAAATAGGTCAATGGTTGGAAAATAAGTGCAATTATTTTCGTCTGCACGAGTTTTTACGGGTCTTACTACATAGTCAATAAATCCGTCAAACCCTGCACATACAAGCTTTGATTGTACTAATTCCTTTTTTTCTTTAAACTGCTGTGAATACTTCATAACTTCCTCCAAAAATTTATTTTAATTTTAATTATTATCTTCTATATGAATTTTAGGTAAGCTCCAACGGTATTTTGTTGCAAGCATCCTGATTATAAAAATTGCAAGCATTGATACAATCGTTGCCAGGTTTATATTCTTGGTATACATTCTTAAAATAAAGTATACGCACCCGCCAAAAATTGCAGCTAATGCATAGACGTGCTTTTTGAAAACGTAGGGCGTTGTGTCGATTAAAACATCTCTAAATATTCCGCCGCCGATACCTGTAATCATCCCTGAAAAAATGACTATAAATCCGCTTTCTAAAAAACCACCCATACAGGCAATTTCGCATCCCGTAACAACAAAGGCAGAAAGACCAATAGCGTCAAAAACATTATTTATCTGCTCTACTTTTGGTCTTAATGAGTTAAATTTCACCCTTAATATGTACGCTACGATAAAAGTTAAGAAAGCGACAATCAAGGAAAGCATAAATATCGGTAAATTACTAAAAACTGCAGGTGGCGTCATTCCAAGAAAAAGGTCTCTTATAAGTCCCCCGCCAAACGCCGTGATGCACGATAGAAAGCAAACTCCAAACACATCAAGGCCTGAGCTGATTGCAACCAATGCCCCCGAAAGAGAAAACGCAATAGTCCCGATTATCTCCATAATTTTTATAATCTCTGTCATATTATCCTTCCCCTATATGCTTTAAAAGTGCCTTGCATCCAATAAGGATATCTTCGTAGGTCTTTTCAAAATTGCCGGTATACCACGGGTCTGCCACATCTTCATAAGCTTTGGCAAACTCAAGTAATTTATAAACTTTTTTCTCATCGTCATTCCCCACAATACGGAGGGTGTTTCGCACGTTAGCCGTATCCATACAAATTAAATAATCATATTCTTTGTAATCTGATTTTTCTAAATGTATCGCACGCTTTTTTGAGTAAGAAATGCCAAGCCTGTCCAAAATCTTCGCAGTCCCAGGATGCACGGGACTGCCTATCTCTTCAAAGCTTGTAGCAGCAGAAGAGATGTAGAATTTATCACTTATTCCCGCTTTTTTTACCATATCCTTAAAAACAAATTCAGCCATAGGACTTCGGCATATATTTCCGTGACATATAAATAAAATTCTTACCATAACATAACTCCGCAAAGTGATTTTTATTGTTCAATAAATTCTTCTAATATTTCTACGGCGACCTCTATACATTTGTCGCAGGAAAAACGGCACTCGCTTTTTATTTCGCCGCACATAATTGTTCCTATCTGTGAGCGAAATCTATCCATAAGCTCACGGGCAGAATTATAGCTTTCTTTTTTATTTGTTTCGGGAAGTTTATTTATGCCATAGCTTTTAATTCCCCCCGCCACAAAAACCATAGCGCTTACAGCACCGCAAACACCCTGTGTGCCGCCCATACCTCCGCCAAAAGCTTCGGTAAACCTGAATATTTCATCCTCAGAGCGTCCAAGCCTATCTGCAAACACACATGCCACCGCCTGCGCACAATTACATCCGTTTTTGTGATTTTCTACTGCTTTTTCTCTTTTGTTCATTTAACCATATCCTTTTTTTTAACTAATATAATCATACTCTGCAATCTAATATTCTATTTATAAAAACTGTATAATCTGGATGCCACTTATAAAATGAATAATTAATAATGAATGATGAATAATTGTGGTTGAAAATCGCTTTGCAATTTTCTTTTATTTCAACTGCAGAGCATTTGTCCCTTAATTCTTCACTGCGTTTTTTCTGAACAAAATTCTTTAGAACCCGCGAGAATACTGGATTTTCTCGCATCCGATAGTATATGTAAATATCAAAATCGGCAAACCAATTTATTAAGTTTTAAAGCTGATATAAAACAAAATACATCTCACTTATAATCTATGTTCTTTATTTAATATACTATTTAAGGAAATCCGCACCTTTCTTATCAGCCATTACTATCATTTTCATACTATTCTCAATAACAATGTCGGGATTTGCAAAAACCACATCATTGCTATTTTTGAAAGCAATTATATTTATGTTATATTTTTTTCTTAAGTCAAGCTCTCTCAGTGTTTTACCGACCCAATCAGCTTTTATATCCATTTCCAGAATTGAAATATTATCAGTTATATCAGCAATATCTATAAATCCGGAACTAAGGATATTTTTGGCAAGTCGTGTTCCCGATTCGGTTTCAGGCAAAATAACCTCGTCAGCTCCAATTTTTTTCATAACCCTGCACTGTGATTCATCAGAACATTTTACAATAACTTTTCTTACATAAGCTTCTTTACAAAGCATAGTTGCCATAATACTTGCCTCAAAGCTTTTTGCCATCGAAATAACAACAACATCTATATCCGATATACCAAGTTGTTCTATCACCCCCGGCTCAGTTATATCCGCACATTTGCAAACAGGAATTTCGCCTACCAGCTCATCCACAATTTTTCTATCCTGATCTACTGCCAAAACCTCTGCTCCATTATTCAACAACTCTTTTACAACTGCTCTTCCATATCTGCCAAGTCCAAAAACCGCATAACTTTTACTCATATAAAAGCCCCCTTATCCTACACTTATTTCTTCAACAGGATTTTCAATCAAATTTTCTTTGCTTTTATTTACACTAAATGCAAAAGCCAGAGAAATAGGACCTACTCTTCCAAGATACATAGTTAATGTAATAATAATTTTACCCATTGTGTTTAAACTACTTGTATAACTCCGACTCAATCCAACTGTTGCCGTAGCACTTACTGTTTCATATAATATATCAATAAATTCTCCGCCAGTAAAGATTATAAGTAAAATAGTTGAACCTATAACAGTCAATAACGAAATCGCAAAGATAGCAACAGAACGTTTCAGAAATTCTGTTGAAATCTGTCTGTTAAACACATCTACCGATCTTTTATTTTTTATAACTGAGAATGTACTTGCAAGCAAAACGAAAAAAGTAACCGTCTTTATCCCTCCGGCTGTTCCTGCCGGCGAACCGCCAATAAACATAAGAAGAATTGATACAAATGCAGATGCATCCGTAATATATTCCTGAGCTATTGACGCAAAGCCTGCAGTTCTTAAAGTAACTGATTGAAACAAGGCTACCATAATCTTTTCAAAAAATGTATATCCACCCAAAGTATACGGATTGTTATATTCAAAAATAAGAATAAAAACCGTGCCCAAAAATATTAAAAATGCCGTAAGTGAAAGTGCAATTTTACTGTGTAAGGATAAAAATTTTAACCCTTTACGTTTTTTGTTTCCTCTCAACCTAATCAAATCAAATAGCACAACAAAGCCGATACCACCCAAAATGATGAGTATAATAGTTGTTATATTGATTATCGGGTTAAGTGTATATCCACACAAGCTGTTTTCTGAAATTATATCTATACCCGCATTGCAAAAAGCAGATACGGAAGTAAAAACTGACACCCATATTCCTTTAATACCAAACTCAGGAACAAAAACTATCATATACAATAATGCCCCTGCCAGTTCTATTATAAAGGTCAACAATATTACTTTTTTAACAAACTTAGCTATTCCTCCGATAGAGTTCAAATTAAACGAATCGCTGATTATGATTCTGTCATTTATATTAATTTTACGCTGCAAAATCATCATCATACCCGCAATAACTGTTATAACACCCAAACCACCAATTTGGATAAGGAGCAGTATTACAATCTGCCCAAAAACGCTCCATGTTGATATGGTCGGCACTGTTACAAGGCCTGTGACACAAGTAGCTGTTGTGGCAGTAAAAAGTGCATCAACATAAGGTACGCTCTTTCCGTTTACCGAACTTACAGGCAGACTTAAAAGAATGCTTCCGATTATAATTACCAATAAAAAAGCAAACAAAATTATTTGTATTGATGACAAATTTCTTATAATTCTTCGCATTTCACTACTTCCTTTCGCAGTTTTCGGAACAATTCGACTTTTGTCAAGTCAGGATAAAAAACTAACTATATACTTTCATCTCTTAGTTAAATCCCCGAACGAGTTAATCAACAATCTCAATGTCCGTTATATAAGGTATGCCGTGACATTCAGCGTCAAATGTGCCAAAGACTGTGAGCGTTTCTCCAACGTATTCTTTAAGGAAAGCGGTATCTGCGCCTTTTGTATAAAATGTGTTACTTTTCCACTTTGACTCTTCACCGTAGATATCTATGTAATAGTATTCTATTTCGCTTTCGCAGGACATAAAGCAATACTCCTCCCCGATATCACTTGGGCTGTCGGAATAATCTACAACGCCTGTTATTTTAAATTTATCTCCAATTTTAAGATGCGCGTCTTTTTTTGCACATCCTGAGAAAATAAGTCCTATGCAAATTAGAAATACAAATACTCTTTTCATTTTCTCCCTCTTTTTAAGAAAACTTTTTTATGTAAAAATGCGTCATCGCACCGTGCATAACCTCTTTCGGGCGCTCTATCCTCTTATACCCGCTTTTTTCATAAATATAGATTGCCGCCTTAAGATTTTCGTGCGTTTCAAGATATGACGAGGTAAATCCCCTCTCCATCATTTTCTCTTCAATAAGGCTAATAAGCTTATAGCCAAGCCCTTTTCCCTTTACAGCGTCGTCAAGGTAGAGCTTTTGCAGTTCCGCACAACCGTCAATTGCAGCAAACTCGGCAAACCCAATACCGCCAAGCACACCATCTCCGTCAGTCAGTATGTAATACCCCCTGTCGGGGTTACCCAGATAAAACTCCGAAAGCTTATCCAATCCATCATCAAAATAGACTGTACCGGGGATGTCAAGCCCGTGATTTTTAAGATTGTATCTTATAAGCTTTGCAAGGGCAATATCATCCTCTTTTTTTATTTCTCTTATCTTGTAATCCATAATTACTTGTCCTCTAAAACGATTGCATCAATTCTATCAAGCTCTTCCTTTGTAAAGGTTGTATTTTGTGTCATTTTAAGGTTTTCTACAATCTGCTCGGGCTTTGATGCACCGATTAAAACGCTTGTTATGCCTTCACGTCCATATATCCACGATAACGCCATTTGTGCAAGCGTCTGACCTCTGTCACGCGCGATATCATTTAATTTTCCTATTTTTTCTAAAGTCTCTTTTGAGAGTGCTTTTTCACTTAAAAATCTGCTGTCAGTTTTTACTCTGCTATCTTTTGGAATTCCATTTAAGTATCGGTCAGAAAGTAAGCCTTGCGCAAGTGGGCTAAAGATAATCATTCCCTTTTTCCTTGCGATTGCGCTTTCAAGTATACCGTTTTTCTCAACGCTTCTGTCAAAAATAGAGTATCTGTTCTGATTTATAATAAATGGGCAGTGAAGTTCATCTAATATATCTGCCGCTTTTTCCATAGTCACTCCGTTATAGTTTGATAAGCCGACATAAAGTGCTTTTCCGCTTTTTACAATGCTTGCAAGCGCCCACATCGTTTCATAAAGAGGAGTATCCGGGTCCATTCTGTGATGATAAAAAATATCAACATAATCAAGGTTCATTCTCTTAAGGCTTTGGTCAAGGCTTGATATAAGATACTTTCGGCTGCCAAAATCACCATATGGGCCGGGCCACATATAATATCCCGCCTTTGTGCTTATCACCATTTCATCACGGTAGTTTTTCATATCCTGATTTAAAATTTTACCAAAATTAATTTCTGCACTGCCCGCCCCGGGTCCGTAGTTATTTGCCAAATCAAAATGCGTTATACCACTGTCAAAAGCGGTAAAGCACATTTTTTGCATATTGCTAAAAGAGGCATTATCCCCAAAATTGTGCCAGAGTCCAAGCGATACACTCGGAAGCTTAAGCCCGCTTTCCCCGCATTTTCTATATTCGGTTTTTTCATATCTGTCTTCTTTTGGAGTATATTTCATAATGCCACTTCCCTTCCTAAATAATAACTTTGGGTACATTTTCCCCATATTAAATAGATTATATCACGAGAATTAAAAAAAGGCAAATTTTTCAGCGAAAAATCTGCCTTTTTATAATTATTTTTTTGTAAAATTACTGGTAAAACTTTCTATTAAGTTTTCCGTTGTATGTTCTTTCCACTTTATCCACTTGCTCGTACTGCGTGGGAACCTTATAACTCTCAAGCTTCGTGGAAAGAAAAGCTCGTAATTGTCTTTGGTCAAGCTCTTTTCCTTCTTCCATTACGACAAGAAGTTTAAGTGATTTTCCCGCAATAGCATCATCAACACCTATGCAGATGCAATCCTCCACCCAGTCAAATCCTAATGTCGCCGATTCAACCTCCGCCGGAGCAACCTTCATTCCTCCTACGTTGATAACGTCACCTTTTCTACCTATTATGTAAACATAACCGTTTTCGTCAATATATCCAATATCGTTTGTATGCACAGCACCATTTTTAAGGACATTTTGGGTTGCTTCAGGGTCGTTTACATATCCTTTCATATTGATATCACCCTTGCAAGCAAGAAATCCCATATTATCCTTTGAAGATTTAATTTCTTTTCCATCTTCATCAACAATTATAACCTCGGCATTGGGCATGCATTTTCCGATGCAGTTTTGAAGTCCCCTGTTTTTATTGTAATCATACATACAGACAGAAGCTGATTCACTTGACCCATAGTTATTATAAAGACGTGTATTGGGAAGAAGTTTGCAAAGACGTTCTTTATCTGTCTCGGGAAGTGGTGCACCGGCTGACTCTATAAAGTCAATTATATTGGCATATTCCCCAATTTTATCTTTTGTCGTCTGAAAAATTGTTCTGATTGCTGACGGAGGCAGACAACAAGAAATAGTGCCCTTTTGATAATCAAGTGCATCAAAAAAGCGTTTTACACTTGTCATTCCATTAAGAATATAAATTGTACTTCCGTTAATAATTGTTGTAACAATTTTTCTTAATCCGCTTGCGTGATTTAATGGACCAGGCACTATAACAACGGTATCCTTTTTATACTTACATCCAAAGGATGCATTTTCAGCAGTTGCAGTAAGGGCTTTATGCTGAATTTCCACACCTTTTGAAACGCCTGTTGTTCCCGTAGTAAATAAAATATCCGCGGAATCTTCTTCTGCCGGAAATTCAAATTGCAAATCTTCACTATAGTATTTTTTTGCAGTTTCAATTATATTGTCTCTGTCAAGAACGGTTACTCCATCACAAATTTCAGTTTTTGCAATAAGGAACTTTACACCTATTCTTTTGATAATTCCTCTGATGCTTTCATCCGGAACTCCTCTCTCGAGAGGTGCAATTATTCCCCCGGACAAATGAATGGCAAGATACAAAACAACGTGTTCAAGATTCTGACTTGTTACAACTGCTACCACATCACCTTTTTTCACGCCGTTTTCCTTAAGATATGCGCAATATCCCCTTACGAGTAAGTATAATTCTTTATAGGTGGTCTCTTCGCCTTTTACTACTACAGCTACATTTTCAGGTGTTTGTGCCGCATGCTCTGCTAAATATTCTACAACAGATTTTCTCATAATAAGAGCCTTCCTTTTTATCTTTTTAGTGCATTCTTTTTGAAATAATTATGTACCAGACTGATTACAACTGTAGAGATAAGCGCAACCAACACCGAAATATATGTTTCTGAGAAATTCGGATGAATTGGATATGTGCCCGTTATTTTCTTGTAGGAAATCCATACTATCCCCGTGATTCCTGTAAGCGCCATAGATGTTATAGCAGCTTTTGGAGAAGTATTTTTCCATAAGACCCCAAGAAGTAAAATAATAAACAGGGCTGCACGTAAGCTGTAACCAAAGTATATCATGTCTAAAATAGTTGAGCTCTTCCCAAAAACAAGAGAAGCAGCTATACAAATCAATCCACCAATCAAGGTTGCAATTCTCGATACCTTAAGAAGCTTATCATCAGATGAATTCTTTTTATACCACTTTGTTTCCTGATAAATGTCTCTTGTAAAAAGTGTGCCTACGGACAAGAATATCGGTGCAATTGTTGAAAGTATTGCAGCAAATACAGATGCCATTATAAATCCGCCTGCAACAGAATCCATTGACAATAACAGTTTTGGAAGAACAAGCTTTGTATTTTCAATTCCGGGCAATTTAACCCTTGCAATCATACCTAAAATTGCGGTAAATATACCAAACGGCGCTACAAGCAGAGCAATATAGAATGACGATTTTCTTGCTACTTTTTCATCTTTTGCAGCAAGCACCGGCTGAAGTCCTGCCTGTGCAGTGCACGCGCCAAGAACCGATGCCACTATCCACGAAGAAATTTTTGGTATGCCTATGCTTGAAAAAGAGAAATACGACCGAGGAAGCGAATTTGTTATAGCTTCCAGACCCCCTACCTCTCTTCCGCAAAGGACCACCGCTAAAATTGCACCTGCATACATAACAACAAGATGAAGTATGTTTGTATAACCAACTGCCATCATACCGCCAAGCACCGTGTAGCATAAAACAGTAAGCCCCATAATCAAAATGGACGCATTCGGTTCAAACCCAAAAAGAGTTTCCCCCATTGTTCCAAGAGCAACCACAGGAGTCATTCCTATAACGATCATTATTAAAATAAGGAGTGCAGCAGAAGCCATTTTTGCCTCTCTGCCAAGGAATTTGCCTATAATCCCTGATACCGTAGGAGTATTAAGTGAGCGAAACATTTTAGCAAAGAAAATTGCAAGAAAACATATGCCAAGACCGTTTGCAATTGTGTACCATGCACCTGACAGTCCGTATAAATAGCCATACTCTGCTATACCTGTCGTTGCAGTTCCGCCAAGCCATTCGCCTGCGCCTGCAACAACACACAACAAAAGTCCAAGACCGGCACCTTCATAGCTTTTTGTGGTTTTTGACTTATTTTTTCCTGCATAACTTATAAGTACTGTAAGAATTATGTAGGCAAACACTATGATTATCTGTGTCATCACCAAGCTCCTTTATTATGAAAGTCTTTCGACCATAGCTGTAAGACCATCAATTGAGTTGAAATTATCCTCTACAATTTCTTCAAATGGAATTGAAATATCAAACTCCATAGAAAGTGTTGCGATGATTTCTGTTATTGTAAGAGAATCTAAAATCCCGTCATCAACCATTTGGTCTGACTCTAAGAAATCAATATGAGGAAGTGCACTTTGTAATACCTTTAAAACTTTTTCTTTCATAAAAACCTCTCCTTAGAAATTAAAATATATAAATGGGCTGTAACTGCCACCTATGGCATATGATATACTTAATATAAACATTAAGCACATAGCTACTGTTTGGCAAACATTCCATACAAACTCTATCTTTTTACCTTTGCAAAATTCTGTAATCTTTTCTATAACCGGGAAGCTTAAAATAAAGCCTGCAATAAGGTAGAATTTGTACTGATCAATCCAGTAAAGCCCGAAGCTATCGCAAAACATATTCGAGTTAAGTCCCAACATTGAGCCGTAATACAAAACTGCGCTTGTCATATTCTTTGCATTAAATATAACCTTTGTCAAAAGTACTATAAGAAACGTACTTAAAAATCCAAAAACAGCGCCAAGCTTTTTGTTTTTGGCAGGCTTACGATGTTGCTCAATAAACAAGCACAAAAACTGTATAAAGCCCCATACTACAAAGGTCCAGTTAGCACCATGCCATATGCCTGTTGCCATCCACACAACAAATAAAACAAATGTATTTGCAATAAGTGCCGCCGTTTTTTTGCTCACTTTGTCAGAAAAGAATTTTCTTATTTTTATTGCAGGGCCAAGTGATAATGGGTAATAAACATAATCTCTAAACCACTCACCAAGCGAAATATGCCATCTTCTCCAGTATTCCGATATAGATTTTGAAATATAGGGATAATTAAAGTTTTCTCGGAATTCAAAGCCAAACATTTTTCCAAGACCTATCGCCATATCACTATATCCGGAAAAGTCAAAGTAAATCTGAAGCATGTACGAAAATGCCCCTGCCCATGCAAATACTACAGACAGGTCATTCGGTGCAGTTCCAAACGCCTTTTCTGCTACTATAGCAAGTTGGTTTGATAAAATAGCCTTTTTGGAAAGTCCGATAATAAAGCGCCATACACCGTCATAAAATAAAGGAAAGTTATGTTCGCGATTATTTATCTGCTTTGCGATAGAGCCATACCTTACGATAGGTCCGGCAATAAGTTGAGGGAAAAAGGCTATGTAAAGACCTACATTAAGCACGTTTTTTTGCGCCTCATCTTTTCCGCGGTAAACATCTATAACATATGAAAGCGCCTGAAAAGTATAAAATGATATACCTATCGGAAGCATTATGTTTGAAAACACGTTCTGGCTACCGAAAATTCCCATAATCCAACCCAGATACTTAAAAACAAACAACTGACCAAGATTATATATACAGGCAATTAGACATATAATCTTTCCTCTTTTAGAGCGCTTATTCTTACTTGCCCACAATCCCATTGACCAGTTGATAATAATTGAAAATATCATTAAAAGGACATAGACAGGCTCTCCCCATGCGTAAAAGAAAAGCGAGGTTATGAGAAGCCAGAAGTTTCTGAAAGCTGTGTTTTTTATAAATGGGTTATAGTATATAATGAGTGTAATCGGCAGGAAAACAAATAAAAATACCGAGTTTGAAAAAACCATTACCTCACCCCTTTTTTCTATCTGAAATCGTATGAACCATCAACTGCAACCTCTCCCACACCGTAAATGGCTATCACGGTATCGGGATTTGTTTCCTCGATATATGTCTCAAGACTTCCATTAAAGTATCTTAAGTCAATAACATCAAGATTTTCTACGCAGGCTGCCAAAGATGGAACCATGGAGTCAGCAAAGGAACGCTTTACTAAAAGCACACGCCTTCCATCATTTAACTTATTATTGTGAATAGAAATATTTGCCAGATTTCCGTATGAATAAAAATCATAGTTTCTTCTTGTATAGATATCCTTTTGCTTAAGGATTGACCAGTCATAAAGAACATCTTCAATTCTGCCGGTTTCCGTAGCGTTCTTTATAGATAAAAATGCTGTAATATCTGAATCATATTTGGGCGAAACTACAGGAAACGGCTCTTCATCACAATAAGCCTCTGTAACCTGCTTTCCCTGACTTCCAAGCCATGTTCCGGGATATGTAACAGAGTAGTTTTCTTCATTAAAAATGCTTGTATCTATTGAAAATCCCATATTCTTGTTGAGATAATCACACATCACTTTGTTTCCCCACAAAGCAGTTTGCGGAAGCCAGTGATGGTCTGTTTTAAAAAATAAATCCTTTTTAATAAGACCTTGCTTGTCCATTTCCTCCGTTGCAGAAACAACGTGAAGTCCGGCATTTCTAAATGAATCTACATATTCTTTTTCCCATTCTATTGACTTGTTCTCATAAATTCCGGATTTTACTATGTCCTCATCATCAATTTTAAACGGTGTACAGAAAAGAAGAAAGTTCCTTCCCTCTTTTTCTGTCTTCTTACCAAACTCAATAAGATTATTTACGTTTTCTTCAGAATAGCTATTTACTATGTAGGATAATCGACCTTCTCCAAGGTCAACTACGGGATTATCTGCACTGACAGACAGGGATGTTGTCATATCCATGCCTGTGGCCTTATCCCAGAATTTTTTTGCCAGAACAAAATTTATCTGGCCGGGATATTCATCTGTTGTAATATCGGTTAAAAGATTTTTGATGCCATTAAATCTGCGAAGTAATAAGGGTGAGTTTACTTTATTAGCAGTAATTTCTTTGTGTGAAGTTTCATTTTTAAATGGATACTGTTCTTCCCCGTAGTATACATATCTTTTTTCTTCTTTAATTGAAGTCCCTGAAATTTTTTCTACAACTCTATTCATTAAAGGAAGTGCCATTGTAATTGAAAGAAAACCTATGACAAAACAAAAAAATATAGCGCAAATTTTTTTACTCATATTCCACCTCCGCTTTAAAAACAAACTATTTAATGATTGCACCTATCTTAATAGTATATTCTATTTTTAAAGATGTGGCGAACACATATGTTGGCACTTAAATCATTCGATTACAAAATTTTTCCATCAGTTTAAATCACAATAAAAAAAGGCAAATTTTTCAGCGAAAAATCTGCCTTTTTTTGTGTTTTAGATTATACTCTTACAAAGCTCTTTGTTTCAGTAGATTTGTAAGCTGCTTCTACAACCTTCTGGTCGTAAATTGCACTTTCGATAGTTACGGGAACGTCTGTGTTTTCGATAACAGCGTTTCCTAAACCTTCGATTTCCTTTGTATACATATTGCCAAGAGGTGTACCTTCAAGTGAAAGGGGCTTAAGCTCTCCTCTTACCTGATTTGCGTCATATTCAAGTGAATCATCACTGATAAGAATATTAACATTTCCTACCTCATCCTGCGCAAGTGTGCCGGTTGCAACAATGCTACCCTTTGTTCCATAGATTTCAAGCTTTGCAACAGAAGCTGCATCAGGGATGTTGAAGTTTGAATCAACATATGCAACAGAGCCGTTGTCCATCTTCATAATTACGTTTGAAGAGTCGTCAACCTCATAATTAAATGTCTGTGTCTGATTAAATGCTGCAACCTCAACTGCTTTAAGACCTGTAATGTAGTGAATAAGGTCAATTACGTGAATGCCCATATCTACAAGAGCGCCACCGCCTGATGTTGCCTTCTTCTGGCGCCATGCACCATCAATATCGGGATACCAGCATGTAAACTGACCACGGATTGAAACGATATCGCCAATTTTACCTTCGCTGATGATTTCTTTAATTCTCTGATGATAGCCATGAAATCTCATAAGGAAACCAATGCTGATTTTAACGCCGTTTTCTTCGCAAGCCTTTTTGATTTCTTCAGCATCGCTAACTGAAAGAGCAACAGGCTTTTCAAGAAGAATGTGCTTTTTAGCTTTAGCAGCAGCAATTGCTTGCTCTTTATGGAAAAATACGGGGGAAGCTATGTAAACAGCCTCAATCTCATCAATTTTTAATACATCTTCATAATTTGAAAAAGCGTATTTTGCGCCATATTTTTCTTTACATTTTTCAGCTACTTCACCGTTTGCATCCATAACTGCAACAAGCTCCGCATTTTTAGCAAGCATCATACCGGGAAGAGTTCTTCTGTCAGCGATACCGCCGCAACCGATAACGCCCCATTTGATTTTTGTCATAATAAAAACCCTCTCTTTTATATAATTTCATATAGCACAAAAAATTGCGAAAAAATTCCGCAACTTTTTGTGTTCTATATTTATTATATCTTATTTTACGTGAGATGCAAGTACTTTTTTGAAACCGTCAATACATTTTTCAATGTGGAATTCTTCCCAAGACGGATGTAAGAACAAGCAAACAGTCTGTGCACGAAGTGCATTTGCATTCTTGCAGAATACCTTGTCATACTGAACTGACTCGGGATTTGTGTATTCCTTTGCTTCGAACGGGAATTTAGCTTCACCAAAGCCGTTATGCTCTGTATAAGCTTTTTCTTCGTAAGCTTCAGGCCACTGGATACCGTAGCAAGGAATCTTTGCTGCGCCAAGCTCTTTAACAATCTGAGGAGCATCACAATCAAGAACACTTAAGTCAACCAAAATCGGATACCACCAGTAAGAGTTCTTTCTTTCCTTTGTGTTTACAGGAAGCTTCTTGATACCCTTTAAGCCGGCAAATGCTTCATCATACATTTTAGCATATTTACATCTTCTTGCAAGGTTCCAGTCATCAAATCTTTCAAGCTCGTAGATACCGATAACTGACTGCATTTCTGTCATTCTGTAGTTAAAACCAACTCTTCTGTGGATGTAAGGAAGCTTTTCTTCAAGAGCAAGCATATTCATTCTTGTCTTAACGTCATAACCGTGGTCACGGAATGAACGGCATTCCCAACCGATTTCTTCATCATTAGTTACAACCATACCGCCTTCGCCGCCTGTTGTAAAGTGCTTTGACTGGCAGAATGAGAAGCATCCAACGTCACCGATAAGACCAGCTTTAACGCCATTGTACTCACCGCCGAAGCACTGTGCACAGTCTTCGATAACCTTTAAGTTGTGCTTTTTAGCAACTGCTAAAATGCCACCCATATCAGCTACAACACCGTAAAGATGAACAACCAAGATTGCTTTTGTCTTTTCAGTAATTAAGCTTTCAATGCTTGCAGGGTCAAGTGTGTGGTCATCTGTTACATCAGCAAACACCGGAATTGCACCTGCCTGAAGCACTGCAAATGATGATGCGATAAATGAGTACGAAGTAACAATAACTTCATCCCCGGGTCCAATATTAAGGCTAGCGAGTGCAATATGAAGAGCAGCAGTACCGTTTGTGCAGGAGATTGCCATTTTAGCACCCATCCATTTTGCCCACTTTTCTTCAAATTCCATACCCTTTTTACCGGTCCAGTAGTTTACTTTACCGGTCTTTAAAACCTCTAAAACCTCGTCATAAGACTTTTCGTTGAACTGGGGCCACATCGGGAAACCAATTTCTTCAATACCGGCACCATTCATTACGATTTCTTTTTCGTTTGCCATTTAAAACACCCTTTCTCATTTTCTTGTTCTTTCGAACCCTTTATTTCCAAAAATCCGCACACGCGAATTTTTGATTTCATTATAATCCGAACATTTCATCAAAGGAAACCCTTGCCCCGCCAAGTGTTACGGGATTTTCCTTTATTTCGGAAAAAACTATTTTTTTATTTTTTATAAGAGAAATTTCGCGGTAGCTTTCCCTTACAAGCTCAATAAAGCTGTTCCCAAGTATTTTTACGGAGCCACCGATTACAATAAGCTCCGGATCAAGCAGATTTGTTATATTATTTATTCCAAAAGCAAGCGCGCGTGCAGGAACTGAAAGCTCCTCTTTTAAAAGTCCCTTATCAAGCTTTGCGCGCAACTCCTTTAAGCTGTCTGTTTTTGTAGTATTTAAAATTTCAGGAACGCTTGCAAAAAGCTCTAAGCATCCGTAAGAACCGCACTTACAACGCTTTCCGCAAAGGTCAACGCTGATATGACCGAATTCTCCTGCCATTCCGCTTCCGTCATAGATTTTCCCGTCTATCAGAATTCCTGCACCTACACCTTCGTCAATATCGATGGAAATAAGATTATTTGTTTCACCATGATTGCCGAATTCCTTTTCTGCAAGAGCAATGAGACCGGAGTTGTTTTTCATAAAAACATTTACTTCAGGCAGTGCATTTTTTAAAATTTCGTAAATGTCTTTTGCATCCTCCACCGAAATAACTGTTGAGGATACAAGCGAATTGGTTTTTGAGTCTATCACACCGGGAATACCGATTGTAGCCCCGAGTATTTTTTTATCCTTACAAAGCTTTTCGATAGCATTCACCACGCCATCAAAAATAGGTTGCCCTTTTTTAGTGGGACATTCCAGGCTTTCCTTTAAGGAAAAGTCAAGCGAATAAAGGTCAAGTGCTATCACATTTTTTCTTACATCAAGCCCAAGAAAAAACCCGCCGTCTTCCTTAACCTTAAGCATTATGGCATTTCTTCCGCTTGATTTCGAAATCTTTTTGCCACACTCCTCCACATAGCCGTTCTCCATCAGTTCTTCAACGAGCGAAGAAACGGTTGCGGGACTGAGCTTCGTAATTTTTTTAATATCTGCCCTTGAAATCCTCTTATTCTTATGTATGAGGCGGAATACCATATTCATATTCGCCTCTTTTATAAGTTGCTGTGAAGCTTTGATTGTATCCGTCATTCTTATCCTCCCTGATACAAGGATATTTCAAATACAATTTGTTCAGTCACTGAACTAATTGTATTATACCATATCCAAATAATTTTGTCAATAATTTAATAGGGCCTTATATTCTTTTTTTAAAAAGAACAAAGACCCTAATTTTTACTTATAAAGATAAAATCCGTTTCCTTTTATTCTTTGCGACTCTGAAAAGACTATAAAGGCTGTTTCGTCAATTGAAAGTATCTTCTTTTGGAAAGCCTCTGCCTCACTTTCCTTAAGCGCACAAAACATCATCTTTTTTTGCGTATTTGTATAAACACCCTTAACGTCAATTAGTGTAATTCCCCTCGGAGATGTCGAAATAAGAAGGTTTGAGATTTCCTCCCCCTTATCAGTAATTACAAAAGCCATTAAAGAAAGATTAAGCTTACTTATTATAAAATCAATAGAGTAGCTTGAGATAAACAAGGTCAAAATGCCAAAGAGAGCAAGCTCAATATCCTTAAATGCCACAAGTGAAACAACAATTATTATCCCGTCAATAAAAAGCAACAGCTTTCCTATAGGAACAGAGCTAAACTTTTCCTGAACAATTCTGCCGATAATATCAGTTCCGCCCGTAGACGCCCCTGCAGCAAAGCTCATTCCGATACCTACGCCGTAAAGCACACCGCCAAAAACAACTGATAAAATTGCATTCTCTGTATAAATTGGAAAGAAGTTAAAAATCTCGGTAAAAACTGATAAAAATGTTATTCCGATAAGTGTTTTTACTATAAAGTTCTTCCCCAGAACCTTAAACCCAATGAGCAAAAACAAAATATTAATTAAAAAGAAGCTTACACCGGGCTCTACCCCAAAGGTATGATAAAGTATGGTAGATATACCTGAGGCCCCTCCCCCTACTATTTTATTGGGTGTCAAGAATGAACCGATTGCAAAGCCTGTCATCATTGTGCCAAGAAGCGTAAAGAGAAGGATTTTTGATTTTTTCATTATGTCATCCTCCGAAATGTTATTTTATAATTTCAAACTGCTCGTCCTCTGGTATATCTACAACTGTGCAGTCATTAGCGTATGTGCATTCAGGAAGAATAATCATAGCGGTAAGGCTGTCGCGATTTGCGGGAAGCGGAGCAAGATGCCAGATAGCAGCATTAAGCTTAACCAAAGTATTTTTAGGCACGATAAATGCTTTCGCATAGTCGGTAACTACCGCGCCTGCCGAAGCGGGTGCACAGTGAAGAATCATATCATCATCAAGTGGCATAATCATCTCCCATGTTGTTGTATGATACTCCTGCTGGGTAATAATCATTCTTTCGGGCTTTTTCACAACAATAGGTGAAAAACCTACTGCGTGGGAAGAATTTGCCACAAGTCTGTCAGGGAAAAATTTATGTATTTCTCCACAAAGGGCATAGCCTTCGGGTTTATCCATCTGGTAAAACTGACCAAACGGTGCAAAATCCTCATGTGTTAAAGGTTGTGCTTTTATAGTTTTCATATTCTTATCTCCTTTTTATTTTATCTAGAAATATAATATACAAAATATTATAAATTGTCAACATTTCCCGATATAAAAAAGCCGATGCACAAATCTTGTGCATCGGCTTTAATTTTTAAATTAGTTACACTCTGCAACAAGCGGACCTTCAAGGTCTTTAAGATAGAAGAGCTTGCCGGGAAGAGTAGGAATAAAGCTTGATGTAATCCACTTGTCAGGACCGTGACGAAGTGTCATCCAGAAGCTCATACCCTGCCACTGCATACCTCTGTTAAATGCACCGTCACATCCACCGATTGCATAATCTGCCTGCAAGAAGAGGCCGGGTCCGATTGTGTTAGCACGACAAGGAACAAGTGTTGTACGTGACTTAAAGCTTGTGATAGCATTCTGCTCAATTGTGAGAGGATGAAGCTTTGCACCTATTCTGTAGCATTCCTTCTTCCAGTCTTCAACGCTATCATATTCGCCTGCAAACTGAGGTTCCCAGAAAGCGATGTGGCACATTCTGCCGATACCGTATACAAGGATAAGCTTAACACCTTCAGCCTTAAGCTTTGCAATCTTTTCAGGATATGTAGGAAGATTTTCCTTTGTTGCGAAGTTTCTCTGTGCTTCGGGAACTGTTAATTCTCCAAGAGGATTAAAGAGAGCATCACACATAGCATTCTGGAAAGCTGCAGGGTCATTTGAAGGAAGTGTGTTACCTTCTGAATCTGACCATTCGTCCATATTGAATGTGTAAACGTGATCACACTTTACGTTCCACTGTTTAAGGAAGTAAACCGCCCACTTGTACATACCCATAGGTCCAACAGGTAAAATGAAAGCAATCTTTTCACCCTTATCGCGTGCATTTTTTATTGCAAGTGCAATTTCATGACCCATATAAGTATCAAACTCACCTAAAGTATCACACTTAATCGGTGTGAAATCCTTGTTCCAGAAACTCTGTCTGTCCTCCACCTTGTTTGCGGGGTTGCAGCACTCATCAATTTTTGCCATATCCCATCCTGCAGGATAAAATCCGTCAAGAAGAGAACCTTTTACTGTACTTTTAAAATCCATTTTTCTTCCTCCTTATTTATTTAATTTTTTGCGAACTTCTCTAACTACAAGGTCAACGATTTCCTGCATCTTATAATCGTCAATTGCGCTTTTAGCAACCGGAGCCTTATCAACGCTTGAGAAAAGCTCAAGCTTTGAGATGGTTTCCTGCTTAACTGCTTCAACTGCAGCAGGAATAAGGTCGATGATACCCTTGTTCATATCGGTAAACTTACTGAATTCTGCCTTAACTGCAGCGATATTTATATCAGTGAAGATATTAACCTTGCTGATACCTTCTTTAATAGCGCGTCTGAAGTCATCATCAGTAAGACCTGAACCGCCGTGAAGTACAAGCGGAACATCTACTGTTTTTGCAATTGTTCTTATTCTTTCAAAGTCGAGTTTTGGCGGAAGCTTGTATGCACCGTGTGCATTACCTACAGCAATTGCTAAAGCGTCTACCTTTGTTTTTTCAACGTAGTCCTTTGCAAGCTTGGGATCTGTAAAGAACTTACTCGGGTCTGCAAGATGGCTGCTGCCTTCTGCTGAACCTTCGTTGTCACCAACGTGACCAAGCTCACCTTCAATAGTTGCGCCGTAAGAATGTGCAATTTCTGCCATTTCTTTTACTTTCTTTACATTTGTATCATAGTCGTCTGTTGAGCAGTCGTACATAATTGATGTAAAGCCAAGTTCAAGCGCTTTAAGACAGGTTTCTTTCTTTAAGCCGTGGTCAAGGTGAATAACAACGGGAACTCTCGCCTTTTTAGCCATTGGAAGAAGGTAGTAAGATACCTCCTCAAGAGGACCATAAGGGAAAAGCACCTCCGCAGTACCCATAATTACGGGAGAATTTGTTTTTTCTGCCGCACTGATAATACCCCTTGCAAGTTCCATATTAACGGCGTTGAAAAGACCAACGGCGTATTTTCCCTGCTTTGCGGGAATAAGTACATGGTTTAAATTAACTAACATTAATTTTTACCTCCTATCAAAATTTATCTTTTTTACGGTAACAATCTCTTCGGAAGAATTTTAGGATACACAAGGCACTGCCTAAATCCTTCTGCATAAGCACTGTTACACTGAAGTCCTCTGTATTTTGCACAAGTCTTAACAAAATCTGCAAAATCTATATTGTCGTGGTCACGCATCCACTTAAGCTGGCTTTCGTGACATTCAAGCATCTCAAGCTTAAGGTCAATCTCGTCTGTTATGTCTACATATTCTGTAGGAATAAAATCAAGACCGCCAAGGTTGTCCATATAGTATATAGGAGTAACCTTGCTTGGTTTTTCCACACCTGTTTTATAGTGAGGAACGCTTGCTGCAAAGGAAGCGTCAAAAACAAGACGGCTTACTGCCAAGTGGTCAGGCATATAGTCATTTGGCGCGTGAGTGATTATAAAATCGGGGTCTGCCTCTCTTATAATGTCAACCACTTTATCGCGATGCTCCTTCTTGCTTTCATAAACCGAAAGATCACCGATATCGCACGTTACAACCTTTATTCCGGCAAGAGATCCTGCTTTTCTCGCCTCTTCAATTCTTATTTTTCTGAGTTCATCAGGCTCGATTACCTCATGGCCCAGATTTCCGTTACACACATGACAAACAGTTACCTTGTCACCGCGTTTAACACATTTTGCCAAAGTTCCAACGCAGTTTATTTCAATGTCGTCAGGATGGCAACCGATTGCTAAAACATTCATTCATTTCACTCCTCTGGTTATGTCACTAATTATTGACATAACTTCATATTTATTATATACTTTCATTAAAAGAAAGTATTTGACACGTAGACCTATTTTTTTAACATTTCTTCCGGGAGAGGATTTTATGTTCGATTTGCAACCTGTTAAAAATGAGATTGAAATAAAAGGATTTAACAGTATTTATTATTTTGAATTCGGAAAAAACTTTACCCACGCCCCCGAGAGGCACGATTTCTGGGAAATGGTGTATGTTGACAGTGGAAAAATTATGGCAATTACCGATGGAAACAGCTATATTCTTAATCAGGGGCAGATGATATTTCACGAACCGGGCGAAATTCATTCGCATATATCTGACTCAAAAACTCCTAACAATATGCTTGTTATTTCCTTTTCGTGCGATAGTGAATGTATAAGCTTTTTTCGGCGCAAGGTTTTTACTGCAAACAAAACTGTTAAAACCCTTCTTAAGCTTTTTATTGAAGAAGCAAAGAATGCGCTTGGCACTATAAATGATAATTATAACGATAAAAGTAATCTCGACTTTAAAAATTCAAAATTTGGCTCAACCCAGCTTCTTCGTTGCTATATGACGGAGCTTTTAATAAAGATTATCCGCAACGAATCAGGCTTCGGAAATAAAATAGAGTTTAATGAAACCACCCGTCTTGACGCGCAAAACTCTATTTGTGAGCTTGTTATTGACTACATGAAAGAGAATGTCTATAGCTCGCTTTCACTAAATGATATATGCAACCACTTTCTTATAGGAAAATCACAGCTCAGTCACATTTTTACTACCAATATGAATAAAAGTATAATGAGCTATTATAACACTATTAAAATTTCCGAGGCAAAAAAGCTAATCCGAAGCAACCAGTACTCCATAAATACCATTTCAGAAATGCTTGGTTTTTCGTGCATTCATAGTTTTTCAAGGTCATTTAAAAATGCAGTCGGCTCATCCCCCACCGCGTACAAAAAAAGAATTCTTTAAAAAAGCCACCCACATATGTGGGTGGCTTTTTATTAGTTCTTTGAATAAATTACAGTTACATTTGGATGAAGCTGAAGAATTGATGCAGGTACCTTTGGTGTAATAGGTCCGAAAAATGCCTTCTTAACAATTTCTTCTTTGTTCTTTCCATTAGCTATAAGAAGAACTTTTTTAGCATCCATTATCTTGCCCATGCCCATAGTTACAGCACTTCTTGGCACATCATCAATTGATGCAAAAAATCTCGCATTTGCCTCAATTGTAGAAGGGTCAAGCTCAACGAGGTGAGTCTCTTTTATAAATGCATCGTCAGGCTCATTAAAACCGATATGACCGTCAAGGCCGATACCTAAAAGCTGAATGTCAATTCCGCCAAGGCTTTCTATTCTTTCATCATATTCTTTACATTCTTTTTCTACATCCTTTGCACATCCGTTAGGAACAAAGGTCTTTTCCTTATCAATATTCACCTTTGAAAAGAGGTTCGTATTCATAAAATAGCGGTAGCTCTGGTCATTATCCCCCGTAAGGCCAACGTATTCATCAAGGTTAACCGAAGTTATCTTTGAAAAATCAATATCTCCTTTTTCATAGGCCTTCACAAGACAGTCGTATGTCCCAAGCGGGCTTGAACCTGTAGCCAAGCCTAAAACACTGTTAGGCTTTGAGATAATCTGTGCGGCAATTATTGCTGCAGCCTTTCTGCTTAATTCTTCGTAGCTTTGAGTTTCAATATAAACCATTTTTTTGCCTACTTTCTTTTAACTATATTATTTTGAGATTTAACAATACAACCACATGGAAATACACCGCGAAGTGCGTTAAGCGGATACACTGACGTATCTTTACCTATTACAGTTCCGGGATTAAGCACACAACCGCAGCCAATATCTGCGCCGTCTGCCAAAATTCCGCCTATTTTACGCATACCCGTATCAAACTCTTCTTCCCCGTGAATAACCACGTTTTTGCCATCTGTCTTTAAATTAGAACAAATAGACCCTGCACCCATGTGTGCGCGGTTGCCAAGAATTGAATCACCTACATAATTATAATGCGGAACCTGAACTTTGTCAAGAAGGACACAGTTTTTCAATTCCGATGAATTGCCGATTACGCATCCTTTTCCCGTTATGACGCTTCCTCTTATAAATGCACCGGGGCGAATCTCTGTCCCCTCACCTATAATTGCGGGGCCTTCAATCGTTGCGGTAGGGTAAATTTTTACATTTTCCCCCACATATACTCCGTCTGCAATTTTCTGAAAGCCTTCAAGCCCGTTTTCAATCAGCTCGTTTATATAAGATTTTATATTGGGAAGCATTTCCCATGGATATTTGTAAGACTCAAAGAGCTTTGTAAGATAAGGAGTCTTACAATCAAATAAGTCTTTAATTTCTACATATTTATTCAACGCTATGACCTCCGCTTACTATCACTTCCGCAATAATATCTGCATATTCACTGCATTTTTCCTTATTTTCACACTCAATCATAATTCTTATAACGGGTTCTGTTCCGCTTTGGCGAAGAAGAACTCTTCCCTTTCCGTCAATAAGTGCTTCAACTTTCTTAAGACTTTCCTTAACTTTTTCATCCTCGAAAACTGCCGCCTTATCTTTCACGCGTACATTCTTAAGATATTGCGGATAAAGTTTTACCGGAGACGCAAGCTCTGAAAGAGAAAGCTTTGAGTCGCAAATTTCTTCCGCTATCATAATTGCAGTTAAAATTCCATCACCTGTCGTTGCATACTTTTTAAGGATAATATGACCTGACTGCTCTCCACCTAATACGTAGCCTTTTTCCTGCATGCATTCGTATACAAATCTGTCGCCAACATTTGTCTGTTCATATTTCATACCGGCTTCTTCAAGGCTTCTGAAAAATCCGCTGTTTGACATAATTGTTGCAACGATTGTATCATTATTCAATGTACCCTTTGATTTAAGTCTTTTTCCGAGAATGTAAAGCATTTTGTCGCCGTCAACTATCTCACCGTTTTCGTCAACTGCAATACATCTGTCAGCATCACCGTCAAATGCAAAGCCCACGTCAAGATGCTTTTCCTTTACAAGCTTTACAAGATTTTCAATATGTGTTGAGCCGCAGTTTTCATTAACATTTAAGCCATTTGGCTCTGCACCTATAACTGTAGTCTGTGCGCCGAGAGCCGCAAAAACTGATTTCGCAATCATCCATGATGCACCGTTGGCGCAGTCAAGTCCAATTCTTAAATTCTTATACGAATGTGCGGCAAGAGAAATAAGGTAGCCTATGTAACGGTTTCTGCCGGAAGAATAATCTATAATGCAACCAATTTTATCCTTTGTTGCAAGGGGCAAATCCTCACCCATAACACCAATTGCGCCTAAATTCCCATCAATATAAGCCTCAATTAAGGAAGAAACGGAGTCATCAAGCTTTTCACCATACTTATTTATAACCTTAATTCCGTTATCGTAAAACGGATTGTGTGATGCAGTTATCATTATACCGCAGTCAAATTCATCCTGTCTTGTGACATAACTTACACTGGGGGTAGTTGTTACGTGAAGCATATATGCATCAGCACCGGAGGCGGTTATTCCGGCAACTATTGAATATTCAAGCATATAGCTTGACCTTCTCGTATCCTTACCGATTACAATTCTGGGGCGATGATTTTTCTTTTCACAACCCGAGAGCTCATTTTGGTAATACCATCCCAAGAACCTGCCGACCTTATATGCCTGCATTGAGGTAAGGGTGATATTTGCCTCACCACGGAAGCCGTCAGTTCCAAAATATTTATTCTTTTTACTTTCGTTTGAGTTATTTAATATCTCTTTTTTCTCGCTCAAAAGCTCATCTGCAGAAACATTAAAAAGCTCACTCATCTTCTGGATTTTGTCAATCTGCGGAAGCGCCTGATTCATCTCCCATTTTGATATAGACTGTCTTGACACTTCTAATTTTTCAGCAAGAGTCTCCTGCGACATCCCCGCCATAGTGCGAAGATTTGCTATTTTTTCACCTATTTTCATTTTTTACTCCCCCTTATGTTTATTATATTAATAATATCAGGAAGATTATTTTATGTCCACCAACTTTCGTTTATATAATTTGCAACTACAGGTTGCATTTTGTGTTATTTTGACCATTTTTATCTCAATAATACATTTAAATATGTTGGTTTTTGAATACTTTACTTTACAAGTATATACTTATTTTATCAAATAGTCAATATTTTCATAAAAAAAGAGACTATTTTAAAATAGTCTCTTTCATATTTAGAACAGTCCTGTTATTTTGCCATCCTTATCAACGTCAATTTTCTCCGCTGCAGGAACTTTGGGAAGCCCCGGCATTGTCATAATTTCACCGGTGAGAACTACAATAAACCCTGCACCTGCAGAAATCTTAACATTTCTTATTGTTACCTTGAATCCTTCCGGTGCGCCAAGCTTTGATTGGTCATCTGAGAAGCTGTACTGCGTTTTTGCCATACATACAGGCATATTTCCGAAGCCAAGACGCGTAAGCTTGTCAATCTCGTTCTTTGCCTTTTTCTCAATAACAATATCTGTACCGCCGTAAATTTTCGTTACAACAGATTTAATTTTTTCTTCGATTGATAAGTCATCCTCATAGCAGAATGTAAAGTTGTTTTCTTCTTCGCAAAGAGAAACAACCTCTTTTGCAAGCTCTATTCCGCCTTCTCCGCCTTTTGCCCACACATCCGAAAGCACAACATTAACGCCAAGCTTTTTACATTCCTCTATAATAAGCCTAACCTCACGGTCAGTATCTGTCGGGAATTTATTTATCGCCACAACTGACGGAAGCTTATACACATTTTTTATATTTGAAACATGGCGAAGAAGATTTGGAATACCCTTTACAAGTGCATCTAAGTTTTCTTCCCCAAGCTCTGTTTTTTGCACCCCGCCATGCATCTTAAGTGCACGAACGGTTGCAACGATAACAACCGCAGAAGGCTTAAATCCTGCATATCTGCACTTTATGTCCAAAAACTTTTCTGCGCCAAGGTCTGCACCAAAGCCTGCCTCTGTAATCGCATAGTCCCCTAAATGCATTGCCATTTTTGTTGCAATTATACTGTTACAGCCATGTGCAATATTTGCAAATGGCCCACCGTGAACAAGCGCGGGTGTTCCCTCAAGTGTTTGCACAAGATTTGGCTTTATCGCATCCTTTAAAAGCGCGGTAAGTGCACCGGAGACATTGAGTTGACCTGCAGTTACCGGTTCATCATTAAATGTATATCCTACAATAATTTTTGATAATCTTTCTTTTAAATCTTCGATTGAATTTGAAAGGCAAAGCACCGCCATAATTTCAGATGCAACCGTAATGTCATAGCCGTCCTCACGCGGAACGCCATTTACCTTTCCGCCAAGTCCGTTTGTTATAAAACGAAGCTGACGGTCATTCATATCAACGCATCTTTTCCATGTTATCTTGCGAACATCAATGCCAAGCTGGTTTCCCTGATAGATATGGTTATCAAGCACTGCCGCAAGAAGATTATTTGCCGCACCAATTGCATGGAAGTCACCCGTAAAATGAAGATTGATATCTTCCATCGGAACAACCTGCGCATATCCGCCGCCTGCTGCACCACCCTTAACTCCAAAGACAGGGCCTAAGGACGGCTCACGAAGTGCAACCATAACATCTTTACCTATTTTTCTCATTCCGTCAGCGAGACCTATTGTAGTAGTGGTCTTTCCCTCTCCTGCAGGAGTTGGAGTTATTGCTGTAACTAAAACGAGTTTACCCTTTTTTTTGCTTTTTTCATTTAAAAGAGAAAGGTCAAGCTTCGCCTTATATTTTCCGTACTGCTCAAGGTACTTATCGTCAATACCTGCAGTCTGGGCTATTTCAGTGATTGGTTTCATTATAGCTTCCTGTGCTATTTCTATATCACTTTTATACAAGAAAATCAATCCTTTCGATTACGCCTTTTCCGCTTTAAGAGTTACATCGTGGTAACCGCCTTCAACAATACTTGTAGCCGAAACAAGTGTAATTTTAGCTTTTTCCTGAAGTTCAGGAATTGTAAGCACACCACAGTTACACATTGTTGAAGATACTTTATAAAGACTCTTTGCGACATTATCGCGAAGTGAACCTGCATAGGTTACATATGAATCAACGCCTTCCTCAAAAGAAAGCTTTGCTTTTCCGCCAAGGTCGTAGCGCTGCCAGTTACGAGCTCTGTTAGAGCCTTCACCCCAATATTCCTTAACGTATGTTCCGTTAATGTTAAGCTTTGTTGTTGGGCTTTCGTCAAAGCGTGCAAAGTATCTTCCAAGCATAAGGAAATCTGCACCCATTGCAAGTGCAAGTGTCATATGATAATCATGCACAATTCCGCCGTCTGAACAAATCGGAATATATATGCCTGTTTCCTTGTAATATTCGTCACGTGCTGCCGCAACCTCAATTACAGCAGTTGCCTGACCACGACCAATACCCTTTTGTTCACGGGTAATACAAATACTTCCTCCGCCGATACCGATTTTTATAAAGTCAGCGCCTGCTTTTGCAAGGAACATAAAGCCATCTCTGTCAACAACGTTACCTGCACCAACCTTTACGCTTTCGCCGTATTTTTCACGGATAAAAGCGATTGTTTTAGCCTGCCATGCAGTGTAGCCCTCGGAAGAGTCAATACAAAGCACATCTGCGCCTGCTTCTACAAGTGCCGGCACACGCTTTTCATAGTCGAGTGTGTTTATACCTGCGCCAACGAGATATCTCTTATCTGCATCTAAAACCTCATTAGGATTATTCTTATGAGAAGAATAGTCTTTTCTGAATACAAAATATTTAAGCTCCTGCTTATTATTTATTATGGGAAGAGAGTTAAGCTTGTTTTCCCAGATTATATCATTCGCTTCCTTAAGAGTTGTGCTTTCAGGCGCACAGATAAGCTTTTCAAACGGAGTCATAAAATCCTTTACCTTCATAGACGGATCCATTCTGCTGACTCTGTAATCACGGCTTGTCACAACGCCGAGAAGCTTTCCGTTAGGAGTTCCATCCTCGGTAACTGCCATAGTGTTATGTCCTTTTTCTTCAACAAGCTCTAATACGTCAGAAAGTGTCGAATCAATCTTAAGGTTACTGTCACTTACAACAAAGCCTGCCTTATGGCTTTTTACACGCGCAACCATTGCCGCTTCATCCTCAATAGACTGTGAACCATAAATAAAGGAAATTCCGCCCTCTTTAGCAAGTGCAATTGCAAGCGTGTCATTTGAAACTGACTGCATTATAGCAGATGTGAGCGGAATGTTAAGGGAAATGGAAGGTTCTTCCTCCCCTTTTCTATATTTTACAAGCGGTGTTTTAAGGCATACATTGGCAGGGATGCAACCCTCTCCTGTATAGCCCGGAACAAGCAAATATTCACTGAATGTGCGTGAAGGTTCTTTGTAATAAAATGCCATATTTAACTCTCCTTATCTTTTATGTTTCATATTATTTTATATTATCCACTTTTCTTTGTCAAGCATTATTCTTCTGAAAGGTCAGTAATTTTCTTCGTCATAACCTTAAAAATGTTTGCAGAAGATGCAACCTGCAACAAAAGGTCATTCATCCTTTCCTGATTATCCCCTTCTATGTTGATGATAGGGTCTGCAACGGTACGCACGTTTTCTGTAACATATACAAACGCCTTCTGCTGGTTTTTTACGAAAGAATTATATATCCCTTCAAATTCTTTTTCATTTTCTGCATTTATAATTTTCTTGATGGTCGTCATATCAAGCGTCTGCTTAAGCGTGCAGATAAGTATAAGATGCGCCAGATGAATTCTTGAATACCTTTTCTTTTCGGGAGGTGGGATAATTCCAAGCTTTACATAGTTATTTATCATTGAATGGGTAATTATTCTGTCGCCTCCGATAACACCCTGATAGATTTCAAGATACTTTTCAATAAGCGTTATAACCTGATCCATATACAGTGTTAAATCAGGAAGCTCATCCCATGAAGGGAGGGAATAGTTTTTGAGAGTATGCTCAAGTTCATTTAATGTCTTACTGATTTTGTTTTTTTCAATAAACATAAAATTACCCCTTTATTTGTTTTCGTCACTTTTTTTATTGAAAAACATATTTACAAGCATCGCGCAAAAAACTCCTATAAGAGTTTGAACAACACGCATAATTGCATACAAATATATGTCCTTTTCATCATGGGATACCATACTTATTATTGTAATTATTGCAGCTATTCCGCAAAATGTTTTGCAATTAGTTATTTCTGCAAGACATATGGAAACAAGTGTTGCAAGAAGTATAAAGATAAACTCAACTAAAACTTTTATTGCTTCGTTTTGTATTCCATTTGCAAAGAAGAAAGAAAGGAAAATAAACACAAGTCCGACAAAAAGCCCCACAAATGTAGCTTTAATACGAAGCTTTGCAAAATCCTTTGTTTTTTCGGGGGTGTCTCGCATTTCTATAACCGCATATATATATGCAAATAAAGGGTGCGCCTCAAGCAACGACAAAAAAACCCTTAAGGCCTGCCATAGCAAGAAAGCAAGGAAAAGAGAAATCAGACTCTTTACTTTTCGCATACCTATATGAAGCTTCAGATTCATACTTGTTCCCCCAAAAATTACTGTTTGATTGCTTTATTTTTCCACTTGCCTATTTTATAGAAAATAGCAGTAAGGATTGCACCTATCACCCATGAAGAAAGAAGCGAAATCTGTATGCACTCTTTAATCCCCTTGGGAAGCTCGGGCGTACGTGTAAGGAAGGATATTCCGTAAGCTATCGGCACACGGATTAAAACTGTCGTTATAAGTGAAATCCACATCGGCGTCATTGTGTCACCAGCGCCTCTCATTATGCCTGAAAGGCTCTGTGTGATTGCCATAGCAATATAGCCAACTGCAAGAATTTTCATAAGGTTGTAGCTTAAGTTTACAAGCTCATTTGTTTCAGTAAAGATAGACATAAGTCCTTTACCAAAAAGAAGTATTGCGCCCGTAATTATGGCAGAACAAGCTACCGCCATAAGCGTTCCCTGCTTTGCCCCTTTTTCAACTCTGTCATAAAGGCGCGCCCCTACATTTTGACCCGCGTAGGTTGTAAGCGCCGTACCGAAAGAAAAGTTTGGCATCATTGCAAATCCGTCAACACGCATTGTAACTACGTTTGCGGCAATAAACATTTCACCGAACTGGTTTGTAAGCGACTGCACAATAATCATAGCCGATGAGAATATTGCCTGCGTAAGACCTGACGGAAGTCCAAGGCGAACAGTCATTTTAACGTATTCCTTTACAGGTTTAAAGAACTTAAGCTTAAAGTCAAAGTTTTCTTTCATCTTTGAAAGTTTAATAAGACACAATACAGATGAAACCATCTGTGCAATTACTGTAGCAAGTGCAACACCTGCTACTCCCATTTTAAGGCTTGCCACAAAATATATATCAAGAAAAATATTTATTATGGTCGCAACAACTAAATAAACAAGAGCAGAGAAGGAATCTCCCATACCTCTTATTATTCCGCTTAAAATATTGTAGTACGCCATACCCGCTACACCCACAATGGAAATTGTAAGGTAATCGTAACACCACTCATAGATAGATGCGGGGGTGTTAAGAATAGTTAAAACAGGCCTTATAAACGGCATTGCCACAATAATAAGGAAAACACACGCAACCAGAGTAATAGTTATGCAGTTTCCTATGGTGTAGGACAGTCTTTCGCGGTTTCTTGCACCAAAGTACTGCGCAACCATTATGCTTGCACCCGTTGAAATACCTATAAACAACACCAAAAGCATATTTACAATGGGAAGCACACTTCCTACCGCCGCGAGGGCGTTATCGCCAATATATTTACCAACAACTATACTGTCAACTGTGCTGTAAAGCTGCTGGGCAATGTTTCCTATTAGCATGGGAAGTGTAAAGGTGAGAATACTCTTCCATGGTGCATCTTTTGTCATATCTGTTGGTGTAAATAATTTTTTAAACAACTTGCATACCTCTTTTTGTAAATTTTGTAATTATGTTTTCCATTCAACCCTAACTTTTATTCTAAAGAAATATTATAGCAGAATAAAAACAAAAAGGCAACCTTTTAAAGTCTAAAAGATTACCTTTTTTTATTTAATCTTCCAAAATCAGTGCGATAAACGTCAGCTCTCCCTCACCTGTATTTTTAAGAGCGTGCCCTTCTCCGGACAAAGTAAGCGTAACGCACCCCTCTTCTACTACTACCTCAATTCCATTATCGACATAAAGTCCGCTTCCGGAGATTATGTAATAAAACTCACTTTCACCCTCGTGAGTGTGAAATCCAACCTCTTGCCCTTCTTTAAGGCGGGCAAGACTAAAGGTCTTTATTTTAGGATTTTTCTTGTCAAAATCCGCAAGATTTGTAAGATACATCCTGTCTTCACCTTCAAAATTTGGTCTTATTACGGTTTTTAACTCTCCTTTTTTCTTATACATAAATATTCCTCATTATAAATTTTTAAATTAAATAAGTCCGGATAATCCGGACTTATTTAATTTAAGTCTTATTTATTCTTTTTCTTAAATATTGCACCGATAATCATAATCACTGCAAAAAGAACAAGGTAGAAAAGCACAGGGAATGAGAATTTGCCGGCTTCCTTCGCTGCTAAATACGGAGTAATACCGTGAGCGTAAACTGCTGCAAATACCATAAACAAGCAAGCAAGAATTGAGATTGTCGGAAGGATAAATCTGTTAAATGCCTTCATATCCTTTTCTTTTATCATCCAAGCGATAAAAATCGGAATATACATTGCGTAAATTGTAACTATCGGAAGCTCTGATGAGTCAAAGTTAAATAAACCAAACCAACCGTTTGTAAGATTTGCACCATAGAAATATACGAGCCAGAGTGCACATACAAAAAGTCCCCAGATAGAAGAGTTTGTTGTCATATTTGTTGCCTTATCAACCTGAGAAAATGTTTCAGGTCTCGGTCCGTTATTACGAGCTGCAATAGCGTACATACCACGTGTTGCACCAACCATAAGGCCGTTGAGTGTTCCAAGACAGGAAATAACAATACATATATTAAGTATTGCTCCACCAACTCCGCCGAAAATATTAGTAAATGCGGTTGTTGCGCCTTCGCTGATTAAAACGGCGTTACTTGCACCGCCTGCAACACCAATGAAGTATAAAACATAAGCTGTAACAACGATTAACGAACCAATAATAAGTGCGAGCGGAAGATTCTTTTTGGGATTCTTAAGCTCTGCATTAATACTTGTAGCAACAATCCAGCCTTCATAAGCAAAAACTGTTGCAACGATTGCTGCAAAAAGTCCACTGCTTGCGCTTCCGCCTACTGCTTCTGAAACAACAGTAGTAAAGTTTGTTGTAAGAGTACCGTTTACAAATCCAACAATAGTTCCAACAATAGCCATAAGGATAATGGGGATAAGCTTAATTACTGTAGCGCTTATCTGAAATTTACCAGCAAGCTTTGGTGAAAGTGCGTTCATTGTATAAGAAGCAATAAGGAAAAATCCTGCAAGTGCCATAACCTCAGGACCAACCATGCTCCAACCGAACAAAACGCCAAGATATCTTGCAGAAACCCATGCAAGAACGGACGTCATACCCGGGTAGTAAATGTTTACCATAAACCACGCAAGGTAGTACCCGTATCCTTCACCGCAGGTAGCCTCCGCATAGTCAACAACGCCACTTACCTTTTCATACTTTGTCGCCATAACTGCGAACTGACAGGAACAAATAATCATAAGTAAGCCTGTGATAATCCAGGCAGCAATACCGATAGGCATATTCCCGCCGGTTGCTGTAAGCACGTTTTGAGCTTTAAAGAAAACACCAGAACCAATTACTGTACCTACAACCATGCAGATAGCAGTTAAAAGGCCATATTTTTTGGTGAGCTTTTCCATAAAAAACAACTCCTTATATGTAAATTTACATTTTAATTATAGCATATGTTAATAAAATGTAAATAGTTTCTTTAGAAAAACGCAGAAAAAACAAATTTTTTCTGCGTTTTTGTTATTTGAGCAATTTTTTTCGTTTAAATTAAATTTTGGTATTTATTTCGTAGTCTGAAATAAGAAAGCCTTTTATTCTGTCTAACAATTCAGGGGCTTTTCCTCCAACAGGCTTTCTGTCAATATGAGATGCCACTACACATAAAGTTGAGCTTGATGTAAGGATAACCTCATCAGCACCCATTAAAAATTCAAGTGAAAAAGGCTCCTCCCTCACCTCTATTTCAAGAGCATTACAAGCCTTAATTAAATTTCTTCTCGCAATTCCCGGAAGTATCAGATTATCAAGCGGAGCAGTATAAAGCACACCATCCTTAATACAATGCACATTTGCATGCGCGCCTTCTGTCACCCTGTTTTTAATACCGTCTGCCTCTTTTCTATACATAACACATTCGTCAGCATCATTTTCCTTTGCTTCCTGCGAAGCAAGAACGTTTGGCAAAAGGCAAAGTGTTTTTATGTTACACATATAAAAGCGGATGTCTTCATAGGTTATAAGCTTTACATTTCGGCAAACTTCCGGAAGCTTTTTAGGCGTAACAGTTACCCATAAATTCGCCCTTGCACCAATTGGGAACACGTGGCTACGGGGAACGTTTGCGCCCCTTGTAATCTGCCAGTATAAAAATGCTTCATTGTTAGTTTCTTTGGTATCAACCTTTGAAACAAGGTCATAAAGAATTTTCTTAAGCTCATCTTTTGTATAGGGAATTTCAATTTTAACCATAGAGGCTGAACTGTAAAACCTGTCAATATGTTCGTCCAGACAGTAAATTTTGCCATTTTGGGTTATTGTCGCCTCATAAACACCGTCACCAAACCAGCAAACCCTGTCACTCATCGGCACGGTCATATTTTCTATTAAGTCATATTCTCCATTATAATATCCTAAATTTTTTAATAATTCTGCCATCTTAATCACCTTTTTTCATTTTGTTATATTTTATAATATTTTACTTACATAGTCAAGTCAAATTAACTAATTTCTCAAAAAAATGCCCCCTTAAAAAGGGGGCATCACAAATTTAAAATTATCCCTGATATACAAGGTTCTTTTCAATCATTTCGTCAACATTTTCACTATCCCACCATGCGCCCGAAATGTCTACCTTTCCTGAAACCTCTTTTCCTTCCAAGGAGAATACCGCCTGCTCTACTGCCTTAAACCCTATTTGGTATGAATCCTGTGCAACTGCGCCCACAAGCTTTGGACCAGTTGTCTTTTTCATCCATTCAATCTGCTTTGTGCCTGCATCATAACCTGCAAATTTAATTTTATCGTACTTTGTACCCGCAGCACCGATTGCATCATATACCTGCTTAACAACGCCTTCATTTGTCATAAAGATTGCGCTTGCGCCCTTTTCGGAAAGCGCTTCTAATGCGGTCTTGTAGGCATTGTCGGCGTCACCCGGTTTAACCTCTTTTTCAATTTTATATTTACCCTTTATATCAGTATCTTTATCTGCAAGTTCTTTAAACTTATCAATAAAGCCTGTTGCTCTGTCAATACCTGTCTGCGTTTCATCATGCTGAATAACACCGATAATGTAGTTATCAGATGCCTTTATATCTTCTTTAATTGCCTCAAAGAAGTTTTCGGCAACTGTGGCTGCAGCGAGATAGTTGCTTGTTGCAACGTGGGAAATAAGTGGGTTTTTACCTCTTTCATCAAGCGCACTAACGTCATTTTTCCAGATACCGCTGTCAAACTGAATTACCGGAATGTTACTGTCTTTCGCCTGAGTTAAAAGGTCGACAAAGCCTTCACCTATTGTAGCTAAAACGATTGCTGAAGCATTATTTGAAAGAGCCGTCTGAACCATTTCCATCTGTGAGGGAAGGTCTTTTGCCGATTCACTTGCCGGGCCTCTGAATGTGATTTTGTAACCATATTTTTTACCTGCTTCCTCTGCACCTTTTTTAACTGACTGCCAGAATGCATGAGATTCACCTTTTGCAACTACTGCAATTGTTTTATTGTTCGTTTTTTCGCCTCCGCAACCTGTAAGAGACAGCACAAAAACTGCTGCAAGCAGGATAGTGGAAAATACTTTTTTCATTAAATAGCCTCCTTTATTTTTTTACTCTGTTTGCGTTTTTATTTTTAATAACGTCCATAAGAACTGCAACGACAACGATAATGCCGGTCAGCACGTATGTAACATACGTTGAATTGACATTAAGGTTGAATTTTGCAAGAACGAAGTTAAGACCGCTTCTTATAACAACAAGCATAATCGCACCAATTACAGACCCTGCAATTGAAGCTGTACCGCCTGCAGCGCTTGTTCCGCCGATGTATACTCCTGCGATAGCATCAAGCTCCATTCCGTTACCTGTTGCAGCCGCAACTGTCGTAAATGATGCTGCCCAGAAAACTGCCGCAATACCCGTTAGCGCGCCGGCAATAGTGTATGCAATAATCTTGTATCTATCCGTATTTATTCCCGAAAGCCTTGTTGCCTCTTCATTACTTCCTATTGAAAGTATATATCTTCCTATTTTACATTTATACATAAGATACATACAGATAAGCGCAAAAAGGATTATCCAGAAAAGGCCTACCGGAATGCCATTATAGTTTGAGAACACTTTATTAAACCATGTTCCTCCAGGAAAGAAGATATTGGGGATTGAAACAATAATAGCACTTAACCCTCTTCCAAACATCATTGTACCAAGTGTTGCAATAAATGCGGGTATTTTAAGTTTAGCTACAAGTAATCCATTAATAAAACCAACAAGTATACCTATTGCAATCATAACGGGAATCGTAAAACCAAGTGGCATACCGTTCATATATAATTTCCCTGCAATAACTGCTGCTGCAATAGAGGTTGTACCGATTGAAAGGTCAATCCCGCCAGTTGCTATTACAAATGTAACACCAAGCCCCATAATAGCATACGGTGCAAGAGATTGCGCCATACTTACAATATTATATTTTCCCAAAAAATTCGGATTTAACGCCCAGAATATAAATACAAGGACTATAAGCGCACCTATTATAATTACATTCTGCATACTTTTTTTAATAATTGAGGTTAATGTATTTGATTTCATTTTTCTTTCTCCCTCTTTACTGTCTCATTGTGGCATAAGTCATTATTTTTTCCTGTGTGGCATCCTGGATATCTATTTCGCCTGTAATTCTGCCTTCACACATAACTATTACTCTGTCACTGAGTCTTTGAATTTCTGCAAGCTCTGACGAAATCATAATGACTGACTTTCCCTGCGCGGCCAGCCTTTCCATAAGATCATACATTTCACTTTTTGCACCAATATCTATACCTCTTGTTGGTTCATCGAAAATGAATATATCAGCATTTTTCAAAAGCCACCTTGCTATAATAACCTTCTGCTGATTACCGCCCGACAGATTTTTAAGGAGTTGTTTCATTGAAGGCGTTTTTGTTTTAAGCTTTTCATTTTCTTTTTGCGCATCCTTTTCAATCTGGCCATCCTTAATCCAGCCAAACCTAACGTAATTATCCAGTGACGCCAGAGCTGAGTTTTCAGAAACTGACTTATCAAGCATAAGCCCATATCTCTTTCTGTCCTCTGAAAGATAACAAATCCCCTTTTTTACCGCATCTTCAGGCGTTTTAATCTTTACCTTTTTTCCATTTATAAGGATTTGGCCGCTATCTATAGGGTCTGCCCCGTAGATTGCACGTGCAACCTCTGTTCTGCCTGCTCCCATAAGGCCTGAAAATCCCAAAATCTCGCCTTTTCTAAGCTTAAAGCTTACATTTCTTATTTCTTTCCCGCGATTTAGATTTCTAACCTCTAAAACCACTTCGCTATCCGCGGGGACACTGCTTTTTTCCTTTTTGTCACCATAAACAACACGCCCTACCATCATTTTTACAATTTCGTCTTTTGTTGTTTCTTTTGTGTTTAACGTTCCAACATACTCTCCGTCACGCATTACTGTTATGCGGTCTGAAATTCTGTCAATTTCATCCATGCGGTGAGAAATGTAAATCATACCGATTCCTTTTTGCTTAAGGTCATTCATTATTTTAAAAAGCTCTTCTACCTCTGTCTGCGTGAGTGCCGCTGTCGGCTCATCTAAAATTAGTATTTTACAATCTCTTGAAACCGCCTTTGCAATTTCAACCATCTGCTGTTTTCCGACTGTAAGAGTGCCAAGAACTCTGGAAGGGTCAATTCTAACTCCAATTCTTTCAAAAAGTGCCTCGGCGTCCTTTTCCATCTTTTTATCGTCTATATAGATTTTCTTTATCATAGGCTCCCTGCCTATGTAGATGTTTTGCGCAACAGTTAAGTGATTCATCATATTAAGCTCCTGATGAATGATACTGATTCCCGCCTTCTGCGACTCCTTAACTGTGTGAAAATTTACCTCTTCGCCAAATAAGCGCACACTTCCAGCATCACGCCTGTAAATCCCGCACAGAACCTTCATAAGTGTAGACTTCCCCGCCCCGTTTTCTCCCATAAGAGCGTGAACTTCTCCTTTTTTCAGTTCAAAGTTTACAGATTTTAGAGCATGAACTCCGGAAAATCTTTTGTCAATGTTTTGCATTTGAAGAATTATGTGATCCATATTTTTTCTCCGTTCAATATTTAGTAGTATGTTCCTGTAATAATATTCTACCCATTTAATTGAACGTATATTATTTCTTTTTTTACTTTTTAACGTAAATTAAAAGGAGGTTGATAAAATCAACCTCCTTATTTTAAATCGAGCCTTAACATAGCAATCCCGATAGATATAATTGCAAGCACATTTCCTATACAAGACCCGTACGCCTGACAGCTTAAATTATATACAAGCCAAAAGGGTGCTGCAAAGAGAGAAAGAATTCTTATATTTTTCTCTTTTGTAAGCCACAGTCCTATTACCTCAAGCGTTACGCCCAATATGGCAAATATACTAAAAACACTTTCATACAGATAAATGCCTGTAAGAACGAGAAAAAGAATAATTACTGACATTATTATTTTAAAATGGCGCCTGGTAAATTCCTTTTCTTTGTGCCTTGCAAAAAAAGATAACACAAACCCCATAAAATCAAGCACCGCTCCTTCAAAAGCACCCAAAAAAATGTATTGAAGTATATAAAGCACCCTTGACGTTAAGTTTACAACAATTATATTCCTTCTGGTTTTCAGTTGATAGCTTAAAAGGAATGTTGCCACCGCAAAAATCCCCACTATTTGAGCTAATATGTGCATACCATTCATCTCTTATACCTCATATGTAAAATTATATGAGATTTGATACTATACCTACAAGGTTATATATAATCGGCGCATATATAATTGCAGGAAGAAAATCCGCAACTTTTATTTTGGTAATTCCCATCAGGTTTGTGCCTATCATAATAATAAGTATTGAGCCGACACACGTCATTTCGTTAATTGCGCCCGTACTCATAAATGGAGCAATAAGCCCTGCCAATAAAACCAGACCGCCCTGAATAATAAAAACCATTACTGACGACAAAAGCACACCGAATCCAAGACTTGATGCAAGCATCATGGAAGACACAAAGTCAAGTGTTGCTTTGGTGATAAGGATTGAATTATCCCCCGTAAGCCCTGCCTGAATAGAGCCTGTAACAGTCATTGACCCTACACAAAAAAGTAGTGTAGCAGTTACAATTCCTTGGGCAATTGAAACATTTTGCCCATCTTTTTTAAACCTTGTTTCCACATAGCTTGCAAGGCGGTTTATCGCACCGTCTATATTTAAAAGTGTGCCCGTTATTACTCCCAGCACCACTGATGCAATTAATATGAGGGCATTTTCTCCGCACAGACTTCCTGATATTCCGATATAGAGAGTGCATGCACCTAAACCAATCATACTGGCCGTGCTCACCTTTTCAGGAATTCCTTTTTTTAGCATCAAACCAATAACTGAACCCAGTATCACGGTAATAACATTTACAATAACTCCCAGCATTTTTTACCCTCTTTACAGCTTGTTAATATCTGCTTCCGAAATAAGCTTAAAGCCTGCATTGGTAAGTGCAGCTTCTGCCGATTCATTATTTTCAACTCTAAGCACTACGTAAGCATGCTTTTGTGTACGTGCCATAAATGCATAGAGGTATTCCACGTTAATATTTTCCTTATCCAAAACCTCAAGCGCCGCCGTAAGTTTTCCGGGGGCATCCCCTATTTTAACACCTACAACATCAACTACCTTAATAAGATAGCCTTCTTCACCAAGCACCTTTTCGGCTTTATTTTCATCATTTACTATAAGACGGAGAATACCAAAATCCTCTGTTTCTGCAATAGAAAGTGCCCTGATATTTATGTTATTCTTTGCAAGTATATCCGTAACCGAAACGATTGTGCCTTTTCTGTTCTGAACAAAAACTGTTAACTGTTTAATCGCCATCTTAAATTCTCCTTTCTCAGACCAATTTACGTTTATCTATAACACGCACTGCCTTGCCTTCACTTCTTACAATGCTCTTGGGTGCAACGAGGTGTACCTTGGGGTTAATACCGAGCATTGTCTTCATAGCATTTGCAAGTGCTTTTTCCATTGCCAGAACGTCTCCTACCTTATCTGTAAACTGCTCCGGATTCATCTCCACATTAACCTCAAAGGTATCTGTGTTATTCTCTCTGTCAACAACAATCTGGTAGTTTGGCTGATAGCCTTCATTTAAAAGAACTGTCTCAATCTGGCTCGGGAATACATTAACGCCTCTTATAATAAGCATATCGTCAGTTCTGCCCATCGGTTTAGCCATTTTTATAAGAGTTCTTCCGCAAGAGCATTTTTTTCTTGAAAGAACGCAAATATCTCTTGTTCTATACCTAAGAAGCGGAAATGCTTCTTTATCAAGTGACGTAAATACAAGCTCACCCTTTTCCCCTTCGGGAAGCACCTCTCCCGTTTCGGGGTCAATAATTTCTGCAAGGAAATGGTCTTCATTGATGTGCATTCCTGTCTGCTCACTGCACTCAAATGAAACTCCGGGGCCACTTGTCTCTGTAAGACCGTATATATCATATGCCTTGATGCCAAGTGTATCCTGAATATTCTGGCGCATTTCTTCTGTCCACGGCTCTGCACCAAATATTCCTGCTTTAAGCGGAATATCCTCCGGCTTATAGCCCTGCTCCTTTAATGTTTCACCGATATATGCCGCATAAGAAGGAGTGCAGCAAAGAATTGTTGCGTTAAGGTCAGTCATAAACTGAATTTGGCGCTCGGTATTTCCAGATGACATAGGAAGTGTAAGGCATCCAACCTTATGCGAACCGCCGTGAAGTCCTGAGCCGCCGGTAAAAAGTCCGTAGCCGTAAGCTACCTGACACACATCCTTATTAGTACCGCCTGCGGCAACGATTGCGCGGGCACAGCATTCTTCCCAAAGGTCAACGTCCTTTTGTGTGTAGAAAGCAACAACCCTGCGTCCTGTTGTTCCTGACGTGGAATGAATGCGCACACACTCTTCAAGCGGCTTTGCAAGTAAGCCGTAGGGATATGCATCTCTTAAATCTGCTTTTGTAAGGAACGGAAGCTTATGTAAATCTTCAATTCCTTTAATGTCTTCAGGTTTAACACCCTTTTTATCCATAAGGTTACGGTAATACTTTACATTTTCATAAACGTGCTTTACCTGTTTTACCAGCTTTTCTGATTGAAGCTTCTTCATTTCAGAAACCGACATAGTTTCGATTTCTTTCTGATAATAGTTTTGTGCCATTTTTTGTTCATCCTTTCTTATAGGCTTTTTTAGGATTGCAAATAAAAAGTCCTCTGCAATCCATATAGGATACAGAGGACGAAAAATCAATTCCGTGGTACCACCTCAGTTTATCGCTATCTCACAACAGCGACCTTATCAGGTACTAACATACCTTAGTTCTGTGACGGGAACGCCCGTTGCATCCTACTTAAGATTACTCTTGTTCAGCGCACTGCTAACAGAAGGAATTCGACTTGTTCGTAGTCATTGCCTCGCACCAAACGGCAACTCTCTTAAGACTCTTTCCAAGCTTACTTGTTTCTGCTCAATCGCATTTGTTTTATTAAATTATGCTACAGATTATATCACTTCACCCAAATAAAGTCAATGCTTTTTCATAATTTTATTTAAATGTTATTATTCTTCACTGTAGCAGGCAAATATTTCTTCAACTCTGTCTATGTCCTTGTTTTTGGTAAATAAACTTACCAACGGAACAATCACCATAGAAACTGCCATTGCAAAAACACCCATCTCGGGGGATTTTGCTGCTGCCGATGAAAATCCCGAGTTAAGCGAAATAACAAGAGTTGAAATTCCCACAACCAAAAGTCCTGAGATAACGCCTGAATATGCGCCTATCTTTGTAATTTTCTTTGAGAAAATCCCCCAGATATACGGGCCTATAAAGCAACCTGAAACAATACCCCAGGAAAAAGACATAAGGCTTACAATAATCGGAATGTTCTGCGTTGCAAAAATAAACGAGCACAAAACAAATATAAAGCAAAGAATTCTTGTAAGAAGCATTTGTATCTGGGGATTTGTCTCCTTCTTTCTGACTGCGGGGATAAGGTCAACTGCAACTGCCGATGCCGATGTTAAAACAACTGCCTCCAGAGTTGACATTGATGCCGAAAGAAGAAGTATCATAACTACTGCCAGAAGAATAATTCCAAGCGTTCCTCCGCTTAAAACCTCCATTAATACCGCGGGAATAACAGAGTCTATCCCACCTGCAGGCAAAGTGCCGCCCAAAATAAGTCTTGAGGATGAACCTATAAGGTATGCACCGCAACCAATAACCAGGCAGAAGATTGTAGAGATAATTGTCCCTCTTTTAATTGCGTCTGTGTCTTTAATTGCATAGAACTTTCCAATCATCTGCGGAAGTCCCCATGTACCAAAGCTTGTAAGCATAATATTAAAGCAAAGGAATTTAAAAGACGAGCCACCGAAAATATTTGTAAGCTGCTTTCCGCCTTCAGGAACAGACGAAAGATTTGCCATAAGTCCAAAAAGTCCGCCAACCGAATCGTGCCCTACCACTGCGCAAACAAGACACACAACACCAACAATCATAACAATTCCCTGAATAAGGTCAGTGTAGGATGTTGCAATATATCCTCCCGCGACAAGATAAATAGCCGTAAGGCATGCCATAATAAGCATCCAAACCCATGTTTCAACACCAGGGAATACTGCAGAAAAGAGTGAGCCAAGCCCCTTGTAAACTGCTGCAGAATAAGGAACAAGGAATATAAATATAATCACTGACGCTAAAATCTTCAGCCCTTTTGAAGCATAACGCTTTTCAAAATAATCGGGCATTGTTCTCGCATTAAGCTTTTTTGTCATTTTTCTTGTTTTGTTTGCAAATAAAAGCCATGAAAGAAGGCATCCCAAAATAGCATTTCCAATACCAATCCATATACTCCCGAGACCAATATTCCAACCATGCTGACCTGCATAGCCAACAAAAACTACTGCAGAGAAATATGTAGTACCGTAAGAAAAGGCACTCGCCCATGCGCCTATATTTCTACCTCCGATAAGAAAGCCGTCCAGTGTTTTTGATTTGCCATAACTGATACAACCAATTAGAGCCATTGCTATTGCATAAACGCAAAGAGCAGTAATTGTGTAAAGTTGTGCGTTTGTCATTTGATTTTCCTCCAAGTCTTGCTTTTTTCCAATGCATAGTGTATAATACGTTTTATCATTAGTCAAACGAATGGTTTAAATGTTTATTATCGATTTTTTCGATATAGGAGGATGTATTATGGAATTACGCAATTTAATTACATTTATTCATGTTGCGGAGCTTGGGAGTTTCACAAAAGCGGCCTCGCAGCTTGATTACTCACAATCAACCGTTTCCTTTCAGATAAAACAGCTTGAGGATGAGCTTGGCTGCCTTTTATTTGAGAGAATTAATCATACCATAACACTTACCGAAAGGGGGCGTGAGCTTGTTTCCTACGCTCATCAGATTCGCACACTTACCGATGAATTTAAGGAAAGAATAGATGACGATAAGGAATACAAGGGACATATACATATCGTCACTCCTGACTCAATATGTGATGATTTAATTAACCGTAACTACATAGATTTTCACAACAAATATCCGTTTATTTCCGTTAAGTTTACAACTGCAGACACAACGGTTATGTTTGATATGCTTGACCATAACGAAGCTGATTTTATCATTACGCTCGACAGCCATTCCTATCACAAGGACTATGTTATCGCAAAGGAGGAGCCAATCAAGATGCATTTTGTCACTAATGCAGACTCAAAATTTGCGCATACTAAAAATCTTTCTATAAATGATATTAAGGACGAGCCTTTTATCCTGACAGAATACGCTCAGGGCTACAGAAAAGTTTTTGATAAGGAGCTTGCAAAAAAATCTATTGACGTTACCCCCATACTTGAAATCGGAAGAACAGATATAATAACAAAGCTTCTCACGCAAGGGAATATGATTTCATTTCTGCCTGATTTTGTAACGCAAGACATGGTTGAATCCGGAGAATTATGTTACCTCGATATATGTGATATAAATATTGACATTTGGAAACAGCTTATATATCACAAAAACAAATGGATGTCAAAAGCACTTAAAACCTTGATTGACTACATGAAAGAAAAAGACTTTACAAACCAATAGCAAACGTAAATGGCGTGTCTCTTTTAGAGACACCCCATTTGCTTAATGATATTACTTATGAATTAACACAGTAATCTTTCTTAAATCCGTGAGCGCCAAAGATTTGCCATTTACCAACACCAAGTCTTTGCATAATTGCCTTCCTTTCCTCTAAACACAATTTTGAATCGGTATCGACAGAAGTCATAAGTATCGGCGCATACTGATTGTATTCTGCTTGCTCTGCAGTAATCCCATGGGTATTAATATAAATATCACCTGTGATTGCAATGTGCTTTGAATAATCTATCATCACAATCTCCCCGGGCAGATGACCTCCTTTTCCTTCATACACCTCAAAATGCAATTCCTCAAAGTCAAAAAAACCAATCTGTGTAAGCGGTTCCGTCAGATTTGGGGCATCTTTCCACATTGTAATTATCTTATCCGGACTGACAGCTTTATATGAAGTCAGGATTTTGCAAATATTTATATACGGTTTATGGAGCGGATTTAGTTCTCTGTATCCGTCCTTGCCTTCATATTCATTTGCAAGGCACTTTGCAGTTTTTGCGCTCGCTATCACTTTATCAAACAGCGGTAACAACCCACAATGGTCAACATCGGCATGAGTTACAAGGATAGTCTTTTTCATCGCATCAAACTCAGGAAGTATTTTTCTAAGTACACCAAGCATTTCATCAGTATAGCAAGCGTATCCGCTATCCACAAACAAAACCTTGTTATTGCTTTTTATGATTGTGGTATTACTTCCACAGGGTGGCTCTATAAGAGTTATTTCCGTATTATCCGTTATCCTATGCGTGCTTATGCGAGGATTAAAATTCTTTCCTTTCGAAGCACCTAAAAGTTCAGCAAACTTACTGATACTGTCAAATGTACGATACGGCGACAATCCTTGTTCATCCAAGGTTTGCATTGCTAGGTTAACATGCACCAAAAGCTCGCGGCTCACTTTTTCTGAAAGTCCCATTGTCTGCGCCAGACCTAAAACATAGGTATTATAGAAAATACTGTTGTCATAAACCTTTTCGGACCTGTTATAATCTATCACACGAACCTTACAAAGCTTCTCGGCTTCTTTCAAAAATTCCGAAATCTTATCAAAATCTTCAACATACAAGCCCATTTTAAAATACTGATAATCTGTTCCGTTCTCCTGTGAACTGATGTAGGAGATGTTAAAGTTGAATTCGCTTATCAGCTCAAGTACATTTGTTACACTTCCAGGAACGTCTGCAAGACAGAATTCTATCAAAACAACACTCGTCTTGTTTTCATCTGTCTGCAGATAACCGATTTTTTCAAGCTCTATGTCTGCTTTCTTTAATTGTTCCTCTGTGCCTTCGCAATCTATAAACAAGGTGTGTGAATCAACCGCTTTGTTGTAACTTACACGTGTAATGTTTATTCCAAGGAGAGAGAAGCATTTACTTGCCTTCAAAAACGCTCCAATATGATTAGGCATAGAGGTCACATAAGTCTTTTTCACATAAATCGCCTCGTCTATATTCTTTGTATGGAATTATTTTCCGAGTTTCTCCATATCGTTTTTACGGATTTCAACACGCCTTACCTTACCGCTGATTGTTTTGGGAAGTTCAGAAACAAACTCAACAATTCTCGGATATTTGTAAGGAGCAGTATGCGTTTTAACATATTCCTGAATTTCCTTTTTAAGCTCTTCTGTTCCATCCATTCCTTTTACAAGCACGATAGTAGCCTTTACAATCTGGCCGCGCACTTCATCTGGAACGGGAGTGATTGCACATTCAAGCACATAAGGAAGCTCCATGATAACACTTTCGATTTCAAAAGGTCCAATGCGGTAACCTGAAGACTTGATAACGTCATCAATTCTGCCCACATACCAAAGATAACCGTCTTCATCCATCGTTGCCTGATCGCCTGTATGATAGTATCCGTCATGCCATACTTCTTTTGTCTTTTCTTCGTCAAGATAATAACCGATAAAGAGACCGCAAGGGATATCATCTTTCACACGGATGCAGATTTCACCCGTGTCACCTGTCTTACAAACGTTTCCGTCAGGATCAAGCACGACAACATCATAAAGCGGGCTTGGTCTTCCCATTGAGCCGATTTTCGGTTTTGAACCAACAAAGTTTGCAATAGAGAGTGTTGTTTCAGTCTGCCCGAAGCCTTCCATAATAGTAAGCCCCGTTGCTTTTTTGAACTGATTAAATACCTCCGGATTAAGTGCCTCCCCTGCTGTTGTTGCATATTCGATAGAAGAAAGGTCGTATTTTGACAAATCTTCCTTTATAAAGAAACGATACATTGTAGGCGGTGCACAGAAGGTTGTGATTTTGTATTTAGCAAACATCGGTAAGATATCTTCCGAATGGAACCTGTCAAAGTCATATGTGAATTGTGCTGCTTCACAGAGCCATTGTCCGTACAGCTTACCCCAAAGAGCCTTACCCCAACCGGTATCAGAAATTGTAAAGTGAAGTCCGTCAGGATTTACATTATGCCAATGCTTTGCAGTAGGATAATGACCAAGCGCATATTTATATGAATGTGTTGCTATGCGGGGATAACCTGTTGTGCCTGATGTAAAGAGCATAAGCATCGGATCATTACCGCAAGGTGTATTTTCTGTGCGGTAGTAGTGAGTGCTGAAGCGTTCCATTTCAACATTGAAGTCGTGCCAGCCTTCTTTTTCACCGCCGACCAAAATCTTAACCATACCCGGATAGTTTACTGCTGCCTTTTCTGCCTCGTCCGAAACCTCACCGTCTGCAGTACATACAATTGCTTTAACCCTTGCCGCCTTATATCTGTAGTCAAAATCGTGTTCTACGAGCTGGTTTGTTGCAGGGATTGCGATAGCACCGATTTTATGAAGCGCAAGCATCGCAAACCAGAACTGATAATGCCTCTTTAACACAAGCATTACCGTATCGCCCTTCTTGATACCGAGTGATTCAAAGTAATTTGCAGTTTTTGCAGAATACTTTTTCATATCACTAAAGGTAAAGCGTCTGTCGGTCTTGTCATTTGCAACCCACATCATAGCCAATTTTTCAGGATTCTTTTCGGCGATAGCATCTACGCAGTCAAATGCAAAGTTGAATTTATCCTCATTTTTAAAGGTAATTCCATTAAACACGCCTTTTTCATCATAGGATGATTCTATAAAATTATCCGCAACGGTCTTTTGAGAGGTTTCCTTAACTTCTCTCTTTTCCGAAACATAAGGCGCTTCAGGGTACTCCTCGCTTACCTGTCCATTCTGCGGATTAAGTACAACGGCATGGAATTCACAACCGCCCTCACTCACTGCAATCATACCGTGAGGGATAATGCTGTTATAAAAGATTGAATCTCCTTCATTAAGTATATCCACGTGGTTTCCCACCTGAACCTTAAGTGACCCCTTTACAATAACGTCAAATTCCTGACCGTTATGTGAATCTAATTTAATCGGAGCATTTTGCTCTTCTTCAAGATACGGAAATTTAACGAGGAATGGTTCTGCAAGCTTTCCTCTGAATTTAGGAGCAAGGTTATTATATACAGCGCCGTATTTTTTTACAATCTTACTGCCCTCACCCTTTCTTGTGATAGCAAAAGATGTAAGGGTTGAATTTGTTCCTTCAAGGATATCTACAACTTCAACACCGCACGCTTTAGCACACTTGTAGATAAATGTAAAGCTAAAGTCAGTTTCTCCCTCTTCCAAAACCTTGTAATTTTCTACTGACACACCACAAAGCTTTGCAAGCTCCTCCTGTGTGTATCCCTTTGCTTCTCGCAGGTCTTTAATTCTTCCTGCGACTTCCTTTAAACTGTAATCCATTGTTTTGTCTCCTTTCATTTTCGCAAGCTTAAATTTGGTTACGAACTTGAATAAAACAAAAAAACCCGTCTCAAAAAAACCTTTTGAGACGAGTTACTAAACCCGCGGTACCACTCAAATTACGAAATAAATTTTCGTCACTTACCGAGCTCTAACAAGCCCTTTGCTTTTACGCAGCATTACGGAAGGAGTCTACTTGCTTTCGCTTTCGGTCCTCCGACTCAGAGGTGATAGGTCATTGGAAAGTTCCGCCATTGCCTTGCACCAAACGGCAACTCTCTTGAGGCTTCACAATCCGACCGTCCTCGTCGCAGTCTTTTTTTGTGATATTCAAATTTGTTATTAATTTTACTGCTCAAGCTTTACTTTGTCAAGAGTTTTTTGAAAAAATTTTATTTTTTTACTCTGACGGCAGAATTCATTTAATTCCAAACAGCTCTTTGGCATTATTATAAAGTATATCCTCACGGTCCTTTCTTGAAATATCTATTTTCATAAATCTTTCAAGCTCCTCTTTCGGCTCCCACATAGGATAGTCCGTGCCAAAAAGCACCCTCTTTGCCCCATAGATTTTAATAAGCTCTTTTGCTTTTTCGGGCGTTATGGAGTAAAGCGAAGATGAACAGTCCACATAAAAGTTTTCATACTTTGAAAGCTTTTTTGTCGCCTCTTCCCATATAGACCAACCGCCAAAATGCGCGCCAATAACTGTCAAATTTTTATAGATGTCAAGTATTGGCATCATTCTGTTCGGGTTTGAATAGTCATAACGATAATCCCCCGTATGCATAAGAATCGGGAGTCTGCCCTCGCACAGCTCATATATCTTAAGCATACGGTAGTCATCAATTTTAAAGCTTTGTATATCAGGGTGAAGCTTTACGCCTTTTAAATTAAGACTGATTATTTCATTAACATCTCTTTCTATATCCTCACTGTCAGGGTGAAGCGTACCAAGTCCTGTAAATTTGCCATCGCTTTTTAAAACCGAATCGCTAATAAAGTTATTTATGCTTGAAACCTGTTTTGGCGTTGTAGCAACGGACTGAACTATAAAATGCTCTATCCCCGCTTTTTCTCCATACTCTAAAAGTGTAGATGTCTTACCGTCAAGATGCATCTTAATATCATAGAAATTACCTGTGGCATCTGATGCCTTCCTTGCGATTTTATCGGGATATATATGGCAGTGAGCATCTATTATTTTGTATTTTTTCATTTGGTTCATCGCCTTTCAAAAGTCCCCTTTATTTCTTCAGGCCCAACTTTTCGGCTGATATATCACGCATTTTGTATTTTAAGATTTTTCCTGCCGCGTTCATTGGGAATTCATCTACAAACATAAAATATCTTGGCACTTTATGTCTTGCAATAGAAGCATTACCAAATTCACGCATTTCGTTTTCGTCAGCTGTCTCACCCTTATGAAGAATAACCCAAGCGCAACATTCTTCACCATATCTTTCATCTGGAACGCCGACAATCTGAACATCACGGACCTTCGGATTTGTAAGATAAAACTCTTCAATTTCTCTTGGATAAAGATTTTCACCGCCGCGGATAATCATATCCTTTAATCTGCCGGTTACTTTGTAGTATCCATCGGGAGTTCTCATACAAATATCACCTGAATGAAGCCAGCCTTCACTATCTATTGCCTGTGCTGTAGCCTCGGGCATTTTGTAGTAACCCTTCATAATATTAAATCCACGCGCTACAAATTCACCGCTTTCGCCATCAGGAAGCTCGTCACCTGTTTCGGGATCAATAATTTTACATTCAACTCCCGGGAAAGCACTGCCAACGGTTTCAACTCTGTGGTCAAGGTCTTCATTCACCTCACCCATTGTGCATCCGGGTGAAGCCTCTGTCTGACCATAAACAGAAATTATCTCACGCATATTCATTTCAACACTAGCACGGCGCATTAAATCAGCAGGGCAGTTCGCCCCCGCCATAATACCTGTCCTCATATATGAAAAATCGGTCTTTTTAAAATCAGGATGATTAAACATCGCAATAAACATTGTGGGAACACCGTTAAAGCAGGTGATTTTCTCGTCATTTACACACGCAAGCGATGATTTTGGCGAGAAATAAGGTATCGGGCAAAGCGTACCTCCGTGAGTCATCATAGACGTCATTGAAAGCACCATTCCAAAGCAATGGAACATCGGCACCTGAATCATCATACGGTCTGCCGTCGATAAATCCATTCTGTCGCCGATTGTTTTACCGTTGTTGATGATATTGCGGTGCGTAAGCATAACGCCTTTCGGAAATCCTGTTGTTCCTGATGTGTACTGCATATTACAAACGTCATCCGGCTTAACAAGTGATGCACGGCGTCTCACTTCTTCTCGTGGAACAAGGCTGGCGCGTGAAAGCATCTCTTCCCATGTAAGGCACCCATGCATAGAAAAGCCTACTGTAACAACGTTTCTTAAGAACGGAAGATTTTTTGAATACAAGGGTTTTCCAGGCTCCATTTTTTCAAGCTCGGGGCAAAGATCCTGTATGATTTCTTTATAGTTGATGTCCTTACAATCCTCAATCATAACAAGAGTATGCGTATCGGACTGCCTTAAAAGGTACTCTATTTCATGAATTTTGTATGCAGTATTAACTGTAACCAAAACTGCGCCGATTTTTGTTGTTGCCCAAAATGTAATAAACCACTGTGGCACATTTGTTGCCCAGACTGCAACGTGATCCCCGCTCTTTACGCCTAAAGAGATGAGCGCTGCTGCACATTCATCAACGTCACGCCTGAACTGTTCATAGGTTCTTGTGTAATCAAGTGTCGGATATTTAAACGCATACTGGTCTGGGTAGTTTTCTACCATTGTGTCAAGAACATCAGAGAAAGTCGCATCAATAACGTCATACTTTTTCCATACAAATGTGCCTGACTTATCTCTGTTATAATACGCCTTGTCAAAAGACTTTTTCACGCGGTTAAGTGAAGAAATATAGTTTGCAAAATGAGTTAAAACTATGTCCGCATCGTTAATTTCTTCATTCCATGCCGCACATATAAAGCCTTCATAGTTAAGGGATGAAAGCGCGCCTATAAGCTTTGATACGTCAAGCGTGCCCTCACCGATAAGAACGGTTTTTCCATCCTTCATATCTCCAAGGCGAACATATTTAATATATGCACCCAGTGTTTTAATAGTTGTTTCAGATGTTTCTTTTGCATCAAAATAAGTACCCCTTACATTCCACGAAGCACCAACTGCCGCAGAAGAAAAGTGGTTAATTATATCGATTACATTTTCTGTGTTTGAAAGATATCCAACCGTTTCAAATAAAATATTTACATCTGCTTTTTCAGCTTTTCCTATAGCCTCCGAAAGCTTTTCATCCAAAACATCAAATGATACCTTTTTATTAATACTTACAATCACATTTGAAATTCCTGAAGCTACTGCCATATCAACATATTTAGTAACTAAATCAGGCGTTACATTTTCGCTTTCAATGCACTCAGGCATACGAAGTGCCGAAACCATGAGATTTCTGTTTACAAGCTTTCTTTTTGCATCAGCTGTGCGGTCACGGCGGAGGATACTGTCGTGATGCGCGCTTCTTTCTTTTATTGCATCATATATTTCAAAGCCCTCAAATCCGTAATCGAAGGCATAGCGGCACATATCAAGAAAGGATGCACGGTTTACATTCTTGGTTGAAAAAACTATTTTCATATTATGCCTCCTCAAAAACAATCTTGTTCAGTGCATTTATATATGCCCTGATTGAAGAAGCAACAATGTCAGTTGATGTGCCATTACCTGAATAGAGCTTTCCGTTGTTACGAAGTCTTACAAGTGCCGAGCCAAGCGCCTCTTTACCCTCGGTTACAGACTGCACCTGAAAATCATCGAGCTCGTAGTGATGTCCAATGCACTGCTCAATCGCACGGAAGGCGGAATCAATGGGGCCTTCCCCGTTACTTACGCCACAGATAATCTCATCATTACATTTAAGTGTAACCTGGCTCATTGAGCTTGCAACATTACTGCTTGTTGTTGTATATGTCTCAAAATGATATGTTGACGGCGCCTGCATAGCGAAGCTTGCAATAAGTGCCTCAAACTCTTTTGCGCCAACTGCACCCTTCTTTTCGCAAACCTGCATAAGTGCTTTATATACGTTTCCGATATCCATGTCAGAAAGCTCATATCCTAAAACCTCTGCCGCCTGACCTACCTGTGACACGGAAGAATCAGAATCAAGCAAAATCTTTTTCCTTTCGCTTACTGATTTTTCATCTTCATAGTTTTCGTGATTTATACTTGAGAGCATATCGTCAATGCTTGAATGAATTTTTGTGCCATTAAGCTTGATTTCTGCATCTATCTGCGCACCGCAAACGCTTATCGCATCGGAAAATTCCCCCGTAAGAAGAGCGTCACGCCCTGCCATTGCACATTTAATACCGTCTGCCCCTATTTTAATTGAAGCAAACGCCGATGCCACTGCCATATTGATGCGGTCTGAAACCTGAACAAAAACAGGAATTTTTACCGCTTCTTTAACCTTTTTAACAAGGAAGGCAATTTCTTCAGGGGTTGATGTACCTGCTGTATCGCAAACAGTAATTACCGTAGCACCGCACTCTTGTGCTTTCTTAGAAGCAGAAATTAAAAACTCCTCATCAGCTCTTGTTGCGTCAAGAGCAGTAAATTCAACGTCTTTACAGTATGATTTTGCTTCCTTTACAAGCTCTTCTATTTTTTCAAGCATCGCTGCCTGCTTTACGTGATATGTATATTCCATCTGAATTGTTGATATAGGAAGCTCAATTTGAAGGCGGGGACTCTTTGCCTCTTTTACACATTCCCAAGCATTTTTAACATCATCCTTATTAAAGCCCACGGGTATAGAAAGAATTGCATTTTGAACATTCTGCGCAATTGTTTTATAAATAATAGTATCCTCACGAAGGTTTTTTACTTCAGGCAGCTCTATAACATCTACACCAAGCTTGTCTGCGCAATTTGCTATTGCTGATTTTTCACGGAAAAGCAGCGAAATTTCACGCTCCTCTGAAAGCTTTTTAAGTGTGATGTCTGCTGTACTGATTTTTCTCATTTCTGAAAACTCCCTTCAAAATATAAAATAGGATTTGTCAACAAAAAAACGCTCCCGTCTCTTTGCCGATTAAAGAGACGAAAACGTTAAAACTCTTGTTTCCGCGGTACCACTCTTCTTCATCCAAAAAGGATGCCCTTTAGATGCTAACACATCTCAACTCTGTTACGGGAGTTCCCGTCTGCCACTACTGTTAGTTCACGGCAGCCGCTCCGCGGCGAGTTCTGCAAAACTCTCCCAATGTCTCGCACCACCCGACATCTCTCTTACGGCGAAAGTTTTTGCTTACTATTCCGCATCACTGCGTTTCAAATTAAAATATACTTTAACAGATTTTTTTTCTTTTGTCAAGACTTTTTTAAAATTTTTTAATCCTGAAGCACAATTCTAAATTCCGTTCCCACGCCTTTTTCGCTTTTTACAGTAATTTCACCGCCATGGAGTTTTACTATACTTTTTACCATTGAAAGACCTAATCCGCAACTAGAGTACTCATCATTACGAATATCACTGGCACGGTAAAATCTCGTCCATATCTTGTCTATGTGTTCCTTTGGTATTCCCTCACCGTTATCACTGACAACAATTTCTGTTTTATCTTCGTTCTTTGAGGCAGAAACCATTACATACCCTGACTCAATTCCGTACTTAATTCCGTTACTTATCAGATTTTCAATCACACTTAACATAAGCGATTCATCTGCCTGAATAATGCAGTTTTCTTCCACACTTGTGAGAATTGAAATCCTTTTATTTTCAGCTAAATCAATCACACTTTCTTTTGCTATATCAATTAAAACCCCAAAGTCTACTTTTTCTTTATTTAAAATCTGCCTGTTAGAGTCAATTCTTGCAATAAGTAAAAGTCTTGATACAAGCTTTGAAATCTGCTTTGATTTATCAACTATTGTCTGCGCAAGCTCTTTTTCCTTTTCATCTTTTGCAATATCCAGAAGATATTCCCCTTGAGCAAGAATAACGCTTATCGGAGTTCGAAGCTCGTGAGAAGCGTCTGACGTAAACTGCTTCTCCTGATTTATAAGATTTTCAATTCTGTCAAGCATTTTGTTAAGTGTTACCGAAAGATGATGAAGCTCGTCCTCTTTTCTATTGGGAGATATTTCAATTCTCTTTGAAACATCTTTTTGAGCAGAAATATCATTTGCCGTTTTTACAATATTGTTGATTGGTCTGAATGCCTTTTGGGTAATATAATATCCACCTAATGCTGTCAAAAGCAAAATAAGAGGTATCAAAATAAGTATTATGATAATAGCAGACCGTCCCAAAAGAATTGTGGAATTAACTGATTCCACCCCTCTTATCCAAAATCCTCCACGCATACCGGGAGGTCCGGGCGTTCTTGCATCATAGACAATATAATCTTTTCCATCAATGCTTTCTTTTCTTGGCACGCCCTCTTCAAAAGCTATATTTACAACATCATAGTTATACTGACCTACAAGGTATTTCCCATCCATTCCATAAATGGATACATTTTTAAATTCTTCTTTACTTTCAACAATCTCAAACACACCGGGTTGTCTTTTTGACAGACTTTCTCTTACCTGAGTCACCTGCAGGATAACATCCTTCTCAACACTATCAATGGAAAGCTGATAAGAAAGACCGCCGACTAAAGAAAGCACAACTAATACAAGTACAAACATAAGCGAGGTGTACCATATTGTTATTCGGGTTTTTATTGAAGTTGGCTTTTTCATCTTAATCTTCCTTTATCACATACCCCACATTTTTTATGGTATGGAGTAGTTTTTTCTCAAAGTTATCATCAATCTTTTTACGAAGGTGATGAATATACACCTTTATTACATCGCTTGTGCCTTCATAGTCATAGTTTCGGATGTTTTCTTCAATCTTTTCCTTTGAAACAATAATTCCTTTATTTCGCATAAGGTATTCAAGCACGGAGTATTCCTTTGAGGAAAGCTCTATTACGTTTTCTCCGCGCTTTACAACTCTTGCCACAGTATCGACACTCAAATCTGCAACTTCAAGTATCGCACCCGTAACATTTTCTTTGACACGGAGCATAGCCCTTATCCTTGCACAAAGAACATCAAACGAAAATGGCTTTGTAAGATAATCATTTGCCCCCGTGTCAAGCCCCTTTATAATATCTTCGTCTGAATCCTTTGCCGTAAGCATTAAAACTGGGGTGAGTATTTTTCTCTCACGAATTACCCCAAGCACTTCATACCCGTTAATTTTCGGCATCATAACATCAAGGATAATTCCGTCATAAGGCGTATTTTCTATATAATATAAAGCATCTTCGCCATCAAAACAGCTATCAACCGTGTAACCGATTTTGGTAAGTCTTTCCCTGATAGTCTTATTAAGATGCTTTTCATCCTCAACAACCAAAAGCCGCATAGAATCACCTCATTTGCAGTTTTCAAAGTTTTTTATATCTATACTATAGCATTCTCTAGCAAAAAAAACAAGGTAAATGGTATACAGGGCGAGCAATTTTGGGGCCGCCCTATTTTTTTAATAACTTTTTCTTTTATAAAAAATTACAAATACAAATGCAAAGGAGAGTAGTACCACTGAAATTATAGGGGTAGAGTACTCTTTAACAAATTCCAAAATTTCGCTCTTGGGTGCTTGCTCACCCTCCTCCTGAATTTCCATATCTGGAGGCATTTTACCCGAAAGCTCTCCCATTGCCTCCCTGTTCGTCATATCAGGTGGCATTCCCATATTTTCTCTTCCACCGCCCTGAAATCTATTTTGAGGTTTTAAAATTTCCTCTGTCCCCTGACTGCTTTGAGCCACATTATCATCTAGTGTATCTGTCGCCAATACGCTTATACTAAACACTAACATTAGGCAAAGAGATACCAATACAATTCTTTTTATCATTAATTCTGCCTCCCTTTAAAATCCCTTTCCAATCTTCCTTTTCCAAAACTGCTGTTTTTCTCTCCAAATGTAGCAACACCATCATTAGCGGTTAAAGTTGCGGTCTTGGTTTCATTGATAAAGAGAGTATATGTTTCTCCTTCATTCAAGGCGTCCATGCTGGCACATATCCAGTTGAACCTTTTGCCTGAAGTACCTGAAATTACTTCATTTCCTCTACTGTCTGTTATTTTTATTTCACTTCCTGCCTCGAAGGCATCATCAAGATAAAAAATTAATGACGAGAGCGCCGAGCTATCTATTGGATGCTCTGCCATGCCTGAACTTCCGGCAGCCAACAGCTTTCCCCCGTCCATAATAAGGACATATCCGCCATCGCCTACATCTATAGAGCCGTTACCACTGCTTTCGGGACCATATATTTCAAGAAAGCCACCGTTTATAATAGCCGAGCCGTTTGAGTCAAAGCCGTCTCCTGATGTTTCTATATATATGTGTCCGTCATTGACAGTAAGCCAGATGTCTTCTTGGGCAGTTTTTTCTTCTCCGCCAAAGCTTCCGGGTGGCATCATCATACCACCATTTGAATTTTCACCAGATGCATTAATTCCGTCATCGTTTGAGACAATGCGTATATCTCCGCCGTTAATTGTGATATACGCACCCTCCAGCCCTTCATAACATTTTGATATACTCATTGTTTTGGGATTAAGAACAAGGTTCAGTTCTGCATGAACAGCATCATCGCTCGATAAGATTTCAAATGTTCCTTTGTTAATAGTTACATCCTTATCGGAATGTATTGCATCCTCCGCACTGTCAAGGTTAAAGGTTCCGCCGTTTATTACAATATTTGTTCCTGCCTTAATAGCTTTTGTACTTGGTGTATCATCGGCTGCAGAGGAATTATTTGCTCCAAATCTGCCAAAGCCACCAAAACTGCTATGCTTCACAACTGCATTTTCATTTCCGCCACCGGAAACAATATCAGCTTTTGTTTCATTCATATAGAGCGCCGATGACGCACAAACTCCGTCACCGCCCGAAGTTACAGACAGTACACTTTCTTCAAAAGCAATAAACCCTCTTTCTTCTTTTGTATGTTCACACTTAATTGCATCTCCGCCTGAATTTACTGTGATTGAAGTGTTAAGTGCGGCAATATAGTCATTGGCATTGATACCATCATCAGCAGAGGTTATTTTTATGTTTCCTCCGATAATTTTTAAAAAGTCGTTTGCTTTTATGCCATCTTGAAAGTTTGCATTGATAACAAGGCTTCCGTTTCCGTTTATAACAAGATCATCCTTTGAAGAAATTACAGCGGCTGTTTCTTCTCCAAGTTTTTCTTCGTTATACACACTTCCGTCACTTAAAACATTTTCTGTTCCTTTCACAAGCGAAATTACCGTTTTTGCACACTGGCGAATATTTATTGCTGAAAAATCAGAAGAGGTAATGTTTATACCATTTAAGACAAGTCGCACCTCGGCTCCGTCCTCTGAATCAACAATTACAGTACCATCATTCAGCGTTCCGGATAACACGTACACACCGCCGCCAAGTATAGTTACGTCAGTTCCGTCAATTTTTATATTATTGCTTGACGCTTCAATATAATCACCCATCAGGTTTATTTTAACAGGTGAGCTTTTGGAATAATCGGTATAGTAATCATCCTCGGTAATTGTTACGGTGTGCAAATCGCCGTAATTAAAAACGCCCGTAGTATTTCCGGTTAACATATCTTTTGGAAGAAACATCGCACATATTATTCCTACTAAAACCAATGCAGTAAGCACTATGGCGATTAAATCAAATTTCTTCGAGCTTATCATATGGCTTATGACATATACTCGCCGTTATATGAAACGAGAACGGCATTGGTTACGCCCTCGCAGGCTGATACCTTGTTTACGAAGCCTGTATTGTCATCTTTAATACGAACCTCATAAGTAAGCTCAACCCCTAATTTATTTACTGCTTTTGATTTCAGAACACTTTTCTTTGCTTCTTCCTTAATAAGAGTATTTGCCGTATTTTCTATTTCTTCGTTTTCGCAATTTACAACAAGAATATATGGAGTGTCACCGATTTTTCTTGTTGAGAAAACTACAATAATGATACCTATAATAACAGAACCAATAATTGCGAGAGGCAAAAGCCCTGCACCGAGAACAATGCCTACTGCTATTGCCCAGAACAGAAATGCTATATCCATAGGCTCTTTAATTGCAGTTCTGAAACGAACGATAGAAAGTGCACCAACCATACCGAGTGATAATACAACGTTTGACGTTACCGCAATAATTACAAGGCTTGTAATCATTGACATTGCAATGAGCGACACACCAAACGAATCTGAATACATAACGCCCTGATAGGTCTTTTTATAGATTAAAAAGATAAAAAGCCCCAAAACAAAAGAAAGTCCTAATGCCAAGAGCACATCAAGTGTTGAAAAAGCATTGATATTACTTAAAAAGCTTGATTTAAAAACATCTGAAAAAGTCATAAAATACATCCTTTCAAAAATTTATATTCTTATTGCCGCATATTTTGAGAAGGCGGCACTTCTTCTTGATTTAACCTGAACACAGTCCCTTATAATCTGCGGAAGAAACTCATCCCATTTTACTTCCAAGATTGCTTCGTGATAAGTCTGCAAAAAAGGCAAATCAGGATTTAAAAATTCACCTACATTGTTACTGCCACAGATGTTCATATCAATAGTTACCCTGACATTACCGGGTGGATAAACAAAGCACTCACGGGTATATGCCACTATACATTTCGGGCGAAGAAGCTGATATTTCATCTTGGAGTATAGTTCTCGCATCAGCTCAAATTTACTGCCCTTCATAAATTCAATATCTCCATCGATAATCTTTTGACATTCTTCTTTCGTAATTCTACAGCTCACTTTATTACACAAACCGTTTATTTTGCTTTTCTTTTCAAGGCGGATAAAAGATGTGTCTGTTCCGTAGTACCTGATACGGAATTTCTCACGCTTATTCACCCCGTCTATTTTTTCCCGAAGAGCCTTATCCATATAGTTATCAAAATATAAACTCTTCACAAGGTATGTTCCGTCTGCATCACAGTTTGTGTCGTGCCCTGCAACCACTAATAGTCTCGTCCTGAGACCATATATATCCGCAAGGTTTATTTGATGCTTATATTCGTGCCTGAATTTCACTTTTCCACCCCCAATTAAATCTTTTTTGTCTTGAGCTTATTATAAAGCTATAAGGTTAAAATAAAGTTAATTCCAAAATCTTTTAAGTAAAAAAACGTAATCTATGCGATTACGTTTTTATATTCTCTTAAAATACCTTCTCATATAAAGAATGCAAATGACCCCCGCTATCGGGAAAAGCCCTGATATAAGAAGTCCTGCCCTCATCCCGATTTGCTCTGCGCTTATGTTAAGCATATTCGAAATTTTAAGTGCAAAACCTGTTATGCTGAATTTGTCAGACATAATTCCAAGTAATTGAGGTGCAAGAGATGCCCCCAAATCTCCTCCGGCAGCCATTAATGCATAAATTGCTACCCCAACATTTTCAAATTTTTCTTCGACATAAATGAGTGTGCCGGGCCATAGCATCGATGTAAAAATCCCGGTCAATGCACACGCCATAACGCCAACTGCAGGGCTTAATGATAAGCTTGCAGCCAGATAACATATGCTCGCACCAATCATTCCAAATAATAAGACGTTACCGATATTTTTTCCATATCTTGAATATAGCGTTCTTCCTATGCCAAGCAGTGCCGCAAAGAAACTAACGCCCAAAATATCGCCGTAAATTTTAGGCACTCCTATAGCTTTTTCAATAAATCCCGATGCCCATTGAGACATTGTGCATTCCGCTGCCCCGCCAAAAAATATACAAAGCGCGCATAAAAGTATCCCCTTACTAAACATCTTTGTTTGCTTTTCTTCTTTTTTAAAGCCTTCCATTTGAGGAAGCTTTGCTTTTAAAAACATTAAAAATGCAACTAATGGTATAATTGACCCCACAAGAGCAAGATACATCCAGTTTTCCCCGCCGAAAATCTTAATAAATATTGAGCTTACTATTACTACCCCCACTACTCCCCATGCATACATTGAGTGAAGCTTGCTCATTTCACGTTCAGGATTTTCGCTTGGGATTGCCGCAATAACAGGACTCATCAGCACTTCTCCTAAGCCTGAAGCAACAGAAAATATTATCGTTCCTATCACTATCCACAAAAATGCCATCTGCGGGAAAAATTTCGGCAAAACCGCATACAGTATCAAACCAATAAAGACCATAAGCGGCGTACCCTTTACTGCTTTATGTATGTTAAAATATTTAGTAAAAAAAGTAAATATCAAATCAATCAACAGCTGTGTAAAGTAATTGATTACTACCAAAAAACCGAGCAGGGTAAAAGACAAATTATACATATCTTTA
>JAZNSQ010000009.1:0-10603 GCA_045591265.1 Clostridia bacterium
TCCGACTTTCATTCCCGCTAAATTCGGGGGTTTCTCCGCTCTCGGCATACATGAGCATGGCGACAAACAGCCGACCCTTTTCGGCATCACTGAGTGGCTCTAAAATCTCCCGAAAGCTGGTAAAGACCTTCAAGTAATCCACCCTTCACCACCTCTTTCTTAGAACGGCAGCTCGCCCTCGTCATCGTCAATGTCGGCAAAGGTGGGCGCATTGGCGACATCGTACTCCGCGCCATAGTGACCGCTGAAAGTCTCCGTGCCCTTGGGCAGCATCTTGAGAGGCGGAATGGTGTACTCGCCGCGATCCACATCACCGATAGGGATGGTCTTGTGGACATACACGCGGATGCCAACGCCGCCGTTGTTCTTCTTGTACTGCTCCTCGCCAAGGATCACGCCGAACAGGCAGCCCTCAAGGGTGCGCACATCGTCCTCGTCAAAGAGGAAGCGTGCGTTACTCTGCTCCACGCTGTTCTTGAACCGCTTGAAAAAGGGCAGTGCCTTTTCCTTGTAGCTCTGCACGAAAGCCGCAGGCCAAAAGCCGGCGCGTTCCTTGGTCTTGGCGTTATAGTTGGCAAACTGCCCGCCGTGGTAGTCCCACTCAATGCGGAGACATTCTCTGTCCTCAAAGTCATCCACCTTGGTGATGACCGCCTTGTATGCGCCCGCCGTAGGCTTTGCAAAGGCATCTGCGGTGTTCACGCCGTCCCAGTTAATTTTTCTCATTCTGCACTCTCCTTCTTCTCGGTCTTGGTCTTAGTTTCCTTCTTGGGATTAAGTCCCCAGTACTCACGAATAGCCGTGTCTACCAACTTCAAATCATTGGGAATACGCTCACTCTCAAAAAGTCCTACAGGCGTTTTCACGGTGTCGTAGCCGTTGTTGCGGGTGCGGAAGTAATACTCGCCGCTCTCGCACTCTGCCATCAGAACAATGGAGAACAAGCCCTCAACGGTGAGCTGGTCATCCAACATTTTGCCCACGGTCTTAGCCTTGACCTTGCCTGTGGCATCTTCCTGCGTGTGATGGAGAAAATACACGATGACATCATCGGGAGTTTTCTGAATCACAAACTGAATGAGGTTGTAGAAATTTACAGCCATATCCGTAAATTTGCCGTAGCCATTCTCCTTGGCACGGTTGAACATCTCGAAAGCGAGTAAAAATTGGCTATCATCTATGACATAGGTTTTCATCGTAGGATTGGCAAGGCTCTTCATAATCGTGGCATAATTGGCCTTGTCCACCTTTTTCAGTGCCTTACGAAAAGGCAGCGGCTTGGAGGCGACATTGAAAATGCCGACCTCGTTTACATCAAAGTTTCGGAGCGAGGTAGACTTACCGCTACCGCTATGCCCCAAACAAAGAACTGGAATCCCCACAGTTAATAATCCTCCTTTGCATATTTCCACTTAAATCCACCAGCAGAAGGGGCTCTCCCGCGCAAAACATCGCAGATTTTAGTGTCTCTTACGCCGCTTTCCTTTGCGGCAGCCCTAATGCTTTCGTGTTGAGCAATATACTCGCCACACTTCGTAAACTGCAAAACAGGCTTGCAAGCCTTTTTGCCATTCTCTCTCGATATAGCCTTTCGTCTTTCGTCAAACGGCTTTCTCGATGCAAGCTGTCTTGCGTTTCGTGTACCATAGTTCATGTTGTATTTGGCGGTACACCATTCAAGGTTTTCCACTTGGTTGTCGAGTTTCGTCTCGTTTTTATGGTTTATTTGCGGATAATTATTAGGATTCGCAATAAACGCAAACCCAACAAGCCTATGGACGAGAAGCCTTTTGCTCCCAAACCCTGCATCTCCAAAAAGTTCTACAGTTGCGTATCCACTTGGAGTGACATTGTACTTCAGCACCTTACCTGTCCTGTTGCTTCGCACACGCCCAAGATTGCTGACCTCGTAGTATTTCTCATAGCCCACAACGGGCTTCCAAATCTCCGTCATTCAGCCTCCTTCTTTTCCTCCACAGGTTCTAAGGGACACTCTCGCCCCACATATTTTGTCGGATAAGGCACGACCTCATTGGTCAAGCCGCATCGCCGTGACCCGTCACGGTAAAAGTGGCAGTACATACAGGCAATATCTGCCGCCCCGTACTTGTCCACAGGGAAGTAGTTGTACACCGTTGCCCTTGTGGTTACAAAGGCGGTGCAACCGCTGTCATACTTGCCCATAGGCCATAAACCCTCCTCTGTCTGCAATGGAGTTGCCCTCCATCCACGCATCGAACTGCCGTTCCTCGTCCTCGGTAAAGGTGTCGAAGAAGTCTGTCACGCGGGAGTGCAGCTCATGGCGGCACACGGGACACAGAATGTCCTCCTTGAACATCCGCGCCTCCCCGCACTTGGGGCACACCTCAGCCTCCTCAAAGTCGGGGCTTTCGCAGTAGGGGCAGATGGCCACGCGGGTAGCCGTAAAGCCAAAGGCGTGTTCAAAGCCGCTGTTGTCTACATCCGCGTGTGTAAAATAGCGGTTGCAATCTCGGCAAATATACATCAGCTTTCCTCCCCTCTGCACATCGCCGCCGCCAGTGACACAGCGGAGATATAACGCCCGTCAAAGGGGAATCTGCGCTTGATGGTGCGGTAGTCGTTGATACCCGTATACGCACGCACGTCTGCCACCGTCAGCATCCGTGCCCCGCCGCTGAACGCCAAAATGTCCTCCAGCGTCTTTCTGTAATCGGGATGCTCTCTGCTCATAACCGTCCCTCCTGTTTCAGTACATGGCGCATCGGGGTCAAACGATGGAGAATGGCTTTCGCCCGCTTCATCTCCCTGCGGTACTGCTCTTCAATGTCCTCAATGTTGTCGGGCTGATAGTAGCCGCCCGTGGCCTTTGAGCAAATCAAATGCCCGTTATGCCGGAGCTGTTCAATGGCCTCTCGCATACTGCGGTCATCCAGCCCCGTAGCCGCTGCCAAATCTTTGCGGGTGATGGCATTGGCTTTCCCTGTCGGGATCAGCTCTAAGATGTTCATGGTCGCCTCCTTAGTAATCCACAGCTTCCTGCCGCGTGATAAAGAAGTGAATGCCTGCAGCACACTCGTTTCTGCGGTTATCGTCAAAGTCCTCTACACGCACAATCTCCCCAATGCGATAGAAAAAGCTGGGGTCGTGGTCACTGTTGATTTCAATGACGTCGCTTTTAGTGCCATCTACGCACTCGATAGCAAGCACCTTTGCCTCACTGCATCTGCACTTTCTGCCAAAGGCACTGCCGCGCTTTGCGCTCTCCGTAACCTCCAGCTTTACAATGAGGCCGTGCGCTTTCTTCCATGCGATAAAACTGCCAAATTCGGGACAGCAGATGGGGAAAAACTTATCAATCAGCTTGTCCTCAATCTTGGCATAGCACAGGTCGGCATTGGGCAGGTTGGCATAGCACAGGTCGGCATTGCGCAGGTTGGCATAGCGCAGGTCGGCATTGCACAGGTCGGCATTGCACAAGTCGGCATAGCACAGGTCGGCATTGCGCAGGTTGGCATAGCACAGGTCGGCATAGCGCAGGTTGGCATAGCGCAGGTCGGCTCTCTCGCCACCGACTTCGTTCAAAAGCCACTTTTTGTGCTTATCGAGAATGTCTTTCAGTTTAGTAGCGTCCATATCCATATCCTTTCTTCGTATTCGGCGTGGTGGATTTTTGTTTCAGAAACACTTGTTTCATTGAATTTTTACACCCCTCAATGTAAAATGTTAGGTTGAGGAGGTGTACGCTGTGAAAAAGAGATTTGCTGTCTTGGCGTTGGTCTTTTCCCTTATCCTGTCCCTTGCTTCAACCGCTTTTGCCTACTCCGTACCAAGCGATACCGTGGTGTATGTCACGCCCACTGGCGAGTGCTACCATCTGCGGAACTGCTCATATATCGGTAGCGAACAAACGCACATGACAATCAGTGCGGCTGTGGCGAATGGATATGAGCCATGTTCTCGATGCAATCCCGATACAAGGGTCGGCAGCTACGGTGACAGCTATGTTTACAAACACCCCAGCATTGTTATCGCTGAAAGCAAAGCCGAGGCAGCCAAAAAAGCTGAGGCCGCAAAGCCGCAAGTCGAGGAAAAGAAATCTTCATCCGAGTATCCTTGGTGGGTCTTTTTCCTCGTTGGTATCGGTGCGGATAGGGTCTACCTAAAGCTTAGGAGCAAGGAAGAGTGAAAAAGTTTGATTATAAATCAAACTTGCGAGAAAAAGAAATTTGCCCAATGGCAACTCCGAAATAATCTGCCATCATCTGCACCTTACTAATGCCCACATTGGACAGGTCACGCTCCCATGCGTTGTAGGTCTGAGGGGAGATGCCGAGGTCTGCAGCGACCTCTGCCTGCGTTTTATCCTTGCGGGCGCGGAGTTCCTTGAGACTAAACTTTGTGTCTGCCATGTTTTCACCTCCAAATATGTTGTGGTCTCATTATATTTGATTTAGAATCTAATGTCAATAGCTTTTTTGATTTTTTATCTAAATTTTCGATTTTCCATAAAAAGGGCTTGATTTATTTTCAATATTGTGTTAGTCTTGATTTACGCAATATAAAGGAGGTGAAAAACATGATTATTTCGAGAAACATTCGATATTTGCGGCGCAAAAACGGATGGAGTCTCGCTGAGTTAGCTGACAGACTTGGTTATAAATCTTTCACAACTATTCATAAGTGGGAGTCGGGTGTGAATGAGCCTCCGCTGAAAACGGCACACGAACTTGCGCGCATTTTTAATGTTGACATTGACGACCTTGTTAAGGTTGACCTTGAATATGCGGGAAACCAACTATATGATGCGCTGTTGGAAGCATCCCCACAAACAGCAGAACAGCCCGCCGTACCCGAATGGTACAACGAGCTGTCTGAGGAGGACAAAGTTCTTGTGCAGTTGATTATGAGGCTTCCTCCAAGTCAGAAGAAGATTCTAACTGATCTTGCAGAATCTTGGAAACCTCAGCAGAGTGAAGAAACTCATGGAGCTGGTCAGCAGTGAACTTGAGCAGTGCAGTGAGGAGTCTTTCATTTTCATTCATATCTTTTTTACCATCCTTTTTCGGTTATTAGAACGCTCGTTCTAATAACAGGCTCTAAACTACACTTTGTTGCCTCGAAATGGGCAACAAAAATAAAATTTTCAAAAAAACTTTTTTAAGGTTGAGCGAGGGCATCGCTGCCACACAATACCCTCGCTCTGACGGGTGATTGGTCGTTTCTTCGACCTTGGGCAAAGCATAGCATTTCACCGAATCATTCGCAATACGAACATTTTGCCACAATACACACGATAGTGAATGCTTGTTCACTTTTGTGTATTTTTGAAAAATTTTAACAAAAAAATAATACAACGGAGGACTTATCTATGCCCCACCGTTCAAATTTACAGTTTGAGGAGAAGCCCTATAACCGCTGCATTGATTGTGTTCATATTGGCGTTATTTGCGATGGCCCCAATATTCTTGCGATGGAGCCGACCCGCATTTCTGAATGGCTTCGATTGAGAAAAAACTACCTTCAAACGAAAGAACCCGGCAAATGGACTAATCAGTATATTGCTGACGAAGCGGGTGTTTCTCATACCACCGTTAGCAAGGTTATGGCTGGTATTATTTTGGACTTGAAGGTCTCTACCCTTTCAGCTATTACCCGCGTATTGGTTAACGGGTCTTGGGGACAGTACCCCTGCGCTCTCGCTTCGGGCGAGGTGGACTACCAGCCCGAATGTCAGCGCCTACAGGAGCTGCTCGAGGCAGAGAAAGCAAAGATAAACTACCTAAAGTCTCAAATTGAAACAAAAGACAAAGTAATCGCCGCACTTGTAGAAAAATAAAAACACGCCCGATGCCGCAAACATCAAGCGTTTTTACATAGACCACACCTAAGTTCCCAACCACCACGCCGAAACCAAGGGAGAAGTCTACCCATTTATTGTACCACACTTCTCCTTTCTCGGCAAGGGCTAATTTTGAAAGGAGAATTATTATGCCCAAGAAAAACCGTTATTATCAGAGGCCTTACGACAAATTATTTGAGACCTCTCGGACTATCAACGGAAAACGTGTCATGTTCCGAGGAAAGACCTGCCGCGAGGTTGACCGCAAGATTTTAGAGTACCAAGAAAAGCAAGCCAAAGGCCGCACCTTCCCCGAGGTGGCAGATGAATGGTGGGCAAAGAAAGAGACGGCTGTACGCGATGGCTCAGTGCAATCTTACAAGCCCCACTATGTCCGCGCCAAAGAATATTTCAAGGGCTACATCAAGGATATTACACCGATGGAAGTGAAAACCTTCCTCATGCGTTTTGAGGCAAAGGGCTTTGCCGCATCCACCGTCCGCACCCAGTTCAATATCGTGGAGCAGATTTGTGCCTACGCTGTCCTCAAAGGCGATCTACCCTACTCCCCTACCACCGAAATTCAGCCCAGCCGTGGTCTCCCCCACAACAAGCGCAGTGCCCTTACCTTGGAACAGGAGCAGGCCGTCCGTGATTACCGTGGGGAAGATTGGCTCTTTGGTATGATGCTCCTCTATACAGGCTGCCGCCGCGGCGAACTCTTTGCCCTCACTTGGCAGGACATTGACCGTGAGGCGGGTGTCATTCACATTAACAAAAAGCTGTCTTGGCGCACCAACTCTACCAAGCCTAAGTTGGAAACGGAGCTGAAAAGTAAGAACGGCAAGCGCGATATTCCCCTCTTAGCCCCTCTCGCCTCCGTCCTGCCCCGTAACCGTATCGGCATCATCTTTTCGGGTAAACGCGGCTACTGTTCCCAATATGAAGTCAATAAAATGTGGGAACGCTACGCTGCAGCAGTTGGTTTACATAATACGGAAGTCACGCCCCATTGTTTCCGTCATAGCTTTGCTACCCTTTGCTATGAGGCAGGTGTAGACACCAAGACCGCCGCCGCGTTCTTAGGCGATACCGAGGCTGTTACACAGGCCATCTATCAAGAGCTGCGAGAGCATCATCATGCACGCGGCGTTGACTTGATGAACGCTTATCTTGCACAAGTAGAAGAGGCTTAATCCCGCTGTGTTTTTACTGTGTCATTACTGTGTTGTAATAGCCCCCACTACCATGTCGTTTGATGTCGTTTTATGCAACCCTCAAAGGTGCATGAATAAAGGAAAAAGCCGCTATTCAAGCGACTTTCGGGGGTTATCATTTACGCAATAAAATATTATTTAATAAATCTCTCTATTTATGCGCCTTTGCGCCTGTAACTGTGTTTCAACTGTGTGAAAAGCACTCCCTTGTGTGGGAGTGCTTTTTTTCAGCGTTTATACAGGTTCTGCTTGTTTACGATCTCAGCGGCCTTCTCAACGTGCTTCTTGTGGAGGTGATTATACACCGCCTCCATAGCCACAGGTGGCTCACCGTTCTTCCGCTTGTAGTCCATGATGGTCTCCACAACGTGCTTGTGCAGCATATCTTGGTGGGTCATTTCGTCATTGGACAGGCGGTAGAATGTGTTTGCAAGTTCGGGGTCGCTTTCCTTGTACTCGTGGGCGAGATCGATGTAGGAGCAAGCATCTTCCAGTTCCTCGTCAATCTTATCCACCAAAAGCTCAATTTTTTTCATGTTCATGCCTCCTTAATGTAGCGGTAGAGGTCATCGATTTCTTTCTGACCCATCTTGAGGGTGATGCCCACAACGGGGATTTTGACGGGAAAGGATTCGTTACCGATGTAGGGGCGGGCGGCTTTGTACACAGCGTCCAAGTCCACTTCGCCCGTGTTCTTATTGTATAAGTCCAGTGCAGAGAAGATGGTGTTGTTGGCTACCTTATCCATGATGTTGGGCAGCTTGGCAGACAGCAGACCCGCGCCAGTACCCAGCATGATGCGCTCATAGCCCGACAGATGGGGGATAACCTCACGGTCAATAAACTCCGTCACACCGCGCTGCACTTGATTGATGTTCACCATTGCAATTCCTCCTTAGAAAAGGTTGGGGCGGCGATTGCCGCCCCATGTTCGCGGTTAACCAGTAGTGGTGCTGTCGGTAGCGGGCGTAATGCTCACGGTCACATCACCCCAGCCGGGGCAGATAGAGCCGTTAGGCACGACACGCTTGGTCAGACCCATCAGCTCGGCGACCTGATCGCCGATGCAGCCGACCTTACCCATGATGCCAGCGTTAAAGGAACGCTGGTCACACAGCTCATGCTCAACGTGGTCGAACTTACGCTCGAAGTAGTTGCGCATATCGTTCAGCTTGGAGTCGGTGTAGATGTTGGCATCACGCAGCTTCACCTCGGTCTCCAGCTCGGCGATACGGGCACTCTGAGATGCCTCGTAGCGGTTGATGGGCATATTGTCGCTGCACATGGCATAGCCGTTGCAGTTGTTGACACCCCAACCACCGAGAATGTTGCCGAGACCGCCGTTCATAACGCCCAGTGCGGTGCCAGCGATGCCGAGACCCAAGCCTGCGCCTGCGACACCCTTAGATGCGAAATTAGTTCTCTCGATATCCATTTCAATATCCTCCATAAAGTGTAGTAGAGTAGGCCTACCCTCTGACTTTATGGTAATAAAAAAACTGATGGCTAACCCATCAGTTAACCATCAGTTTATAATCAGTTTCCCCTCAAAAGTCCAAGTTGTCGGGCAATATGTCGCTATATGGCAACATAGCCGTGTACTTTTCCTTCAGCTTACGCACCCTTCTTTCGAGTGTGGCAGAACTCATATTGAGGGCAATACTTTGTTTTACTTGCGACCATCCAGCCGCTCTTGTGCGGATGATTCTCTCATCCACCTCGTTCAAAAGTGCCAAAGAAACGAACTCGTCAACAATCACCCGATTCCACGGCACTTTATTCACTTAGGGTTAATCCTCCCTTCTTACTTCCCGATTACCCAATCAATAGCTTGGGTATTGGTAATACCCGCTTTCCTTGCAGCAGCACGTTTCTCGTCATCCGTGTATGTGCCAAGGTTTCCGTTCTTGTTAGGCTTATCAACGGTAGAAAGCATGGAACGATACAGGATGAATCTATCAGCATTAAGGCCATATTTGCCCGACTTTGCGCGTTCCACCCATTTGTCCATTTCCGTGTCAACAACAGAATCCTTTGCAACAGCGTTTGCGTAAGTTTTTGCATCCTTAAGCATTTCTGCCTTTTTGGTATCGGATGCCGACTTGTACTTGGAGTCGTTGACAACCTTCTGCATGAGGTCATACAGTTCGTTGCCACGGGTGGTGGCAAACTCCGTGTACTGCTCTGCCGTAAGGTTTACCTCCTGCTTGTTATGCGTAAAGGACTTGGGTGCGCGCTCAGGAAAGACATTCTCACCCGTGGCATCGTAAATTCGCTGCACTTCCCGCTCCAAGGGGTCATCGCTCACAGTGTCGGAATACCACGGTGCGAGGAAGTTGTTAAACGCCCGCTGACCGATGTTGCCGCCGCTCTCCGTTCTGCCCCACGCATCGATATACTCTGTCTGACCATACTCGCCAAGACCCTTGGCAGATGCCCGACCAAGCTGATACTGCAGCCAAGAGGGAACATCTTTGTTCTTGTCGATGTAGGTGGTCATGCGGTTGGGCTCAAGCGTCCGCTCAATCTGCCCTGCAAGGGTATTGGTAAGACCCTGCGTGAGATACCCCATAGCCGTTTCCAGTGCCAATTGCATGAGGTTGTTTTCCGCGTACTGCACATTGTCCAGCGCATCGGAGATGCCGCTCATCATGGACATTTCCAGCATAGGTTGTGCAATGGAAGTGAGGGACTTCTCTACATCGCTGAAAGTAAGCCCGTTGTCTGCCAGTGCGTTCATCATCTCAACGCCCATAAACAGTGGCATAGATGCGGGAGTGAGCCAATCGAGGGTAAAGCTCTTGTCGCCAACCTCAATGGAGTAGGGCTGATGACCGCGCAAATCGTCAAATGCCGCCTGCTTTTCGTCGTCGTCATCCGCACCACGGAGGACACCCTTCATAGCACCAAGCATACCGAGAGCGAACAACCCCGTGCCCGTAAGGGACTTGGCAAGCTGTTCAATTACATCGTTGCCTGTAACACCATCCACACCCTTGGCTTTCTGCGCCGCCTTGACAGCCGTGTTGATAAGACCAAGAGGAGAATACTCTTCAGCGCGGAGCATAATGTTGGCAGGAGTCCGTCTAAAAGGAGCCAAGCCCTCGGAGATGGCACGGGCGTAGCTCGGTGTGTCTGCCCGTCTGCCGATACGGGAAATCCAATCAGACAGCTTGTTGCTGTCGCGGAAAGTGTTTTCCTGTGCATCCTTAACGGCGAACTCTCTTGCTTTACGCACCGTGGCCTTGTTCTCTTCCTGCCATGCAGGGTCATTCCACTGTTCTGCGGTGATACCCTGTGCTTTCAGATAACCGCTCAGTGCGCGGGCGTAGTTTTTCTTTGCAAAAGCCGCGTCACCAAACACCTCGTTGTTCATTGCCCACTGGGTAGCCTCGCTGTACTTTTGCAGCGGCGTGAGGAACATATCCACATACTTGTTGCCCGTGGTGTTCACCTGTCGGGCATTCTCCACAAGCTGTGCAAAATTGTCGGCGTTCACGCTGCCCTCTTGATACTTGCCCTGCTGCAACACAACGCTTTTGACGGCATCAAAGTCCGCCTTACC
>JAZNSQ010000010.1:0-5722 GCA_045591265.1 Clostridia bacterium
AAGGCGTGGGGTGGTTAACCCCTAACCTTAACACCGAAAAAGTCAGGCAATCAGGGAGTAAATCAAGTCCAGCCTAACAACCTGAACACACCAAAGGACACATAAGGGAGCAGATTTGCTTTTGCTTGACAGTTTTTTGAAAATGAAAAACCAAAATTGCAAACCACTCCCCCCTATGTCCGACCCCCACCACACTACACAGTATATATATATTGAGCGAAGAGAAAGATACCCACGTTCATATATACTCTAAAAATCTGTAAACCCCGCTTAAGAGAGTTGAGAGGAGAAAATCCTCTTGGCTCTTTTTTGCGTTTTGGAGGAAAAATGGCAGAAGAAACAAAAGACACGATGTCAATCATCTACGAGGGTTTAAGTATTGCACCTTCGCCGGGAGATAGTGCCAGCGAGTTTATTGGTGCATTACAGACACTCTACGACGAATATAAGACAGCATACAGCTCCGAGTGGGATAGACTGACAGAGAATGAAAAGGTGTACCACGGCGACCATTGGAGTGCCAGCGGCAGTACGAGTTCAGGAAATGAACCCCAGCCTGTTACCCCTATTATTTTCAGTACGGTTGAGAACATAAAGGCTGACCTGATGGACGAGTTCCCTGAAGCCGTTATACTTCCTGAGAGCACGAACGATGAAACGATTGGTAAAGTGCTTACACGACTCGTAGCGCAAAACCACGAATCGTTCGACTACCAGTTGGAGTTCACCAACCTGATACATGATTTGCTGGTTGGCGGCTATATGGTGCAGGAAATCGGCTGGGATAACGATATGAATTACGGTTACGGCGGTGCTTATATAAGGCATGTGTCGAACAAGAACATCATGTTTGACCCTTTGGTAGCCGATATACAGAAATCCCGCGCCATCTTCAAGGTTGAGAAACTGCCTACATCGTGGTTCAAGATTCATTACCCCGACTTTGCTGACAGCTTCAGCGGCGGTACTGACCTTGTTCCCAACGACCACTTCTCATTTGGTACTGAGATACAGAGCAACGAGCAGAATTACATGATAATGCTTGAAGCTTGGATAAGGACATACGACGCTGAAAACCACCGTCACGGTATCCATATGGTTAAGGTTGCTGGCGGTCAGCTCCTTGAGAACAGTTATACAGACTACAATCAGGACGGCTACTTTAAGCATGGACAGTACCCCTTCGTAGTCACCCCTCTTTACAAGATTAAAGGTTCATCCCTTGGCTACGGTATCGTAGACCTGTTTAAGAACCCCCAGCAGTACGCTGACAAACTCAACCAAATAATCCTTAAAAATGCTTTGACGGCTGGTAAGACAAGGATGCTCGTAATGAATGGAGCAGCCGACCCCGACCAGTTGAGGGATTACTCACAGGAGGTTGTCCTTGTAGACAATCCTGCGGGTATCCAGTTCTTGCAGGATAAGCCCCTCCCCGGCTACCTGATGCAGTACATGATGAACATGCAGCAGAGCATTAAGGAGGAAGCTGGTTCAAACGACTTCAGCCGTGGCAATTCTACTGGTGGCGTTACAGCCGCAAGTGCTATCACCGCTTTGCAGGAAGCATCCAGTAAGAGAAGCCGCATGGAGTCACTTATTATTTACAGTGGATTCAAACAGGCCGTCCGCATGGAACTTGAAGTTGAGAGGGACTTTGCCGTAGGTGAACGCTATGTTGAAATCACCATGAACGGCAACAGAGTAACACTCCCCATCAACGATGCTTTCTACAAGGATGTACAGCCCGGCTACGACAAATTGCCTATTGAGTTCAGAGTAAGCGTTAAGCCTATGAGAGAGAGCCGCTTTACTAAGCTCTCCAATAATGAGCTGATATTGCAGATTATGACCATGTATCAGGGCAACACAATCAACCCTGCAATCCTCATGGAAGCTATGGACTTTGAGGGTAAGGACATCATCCTTGAAAAGCTTAAGGCTGCACAGCAGCAGAGCTACGAACAGCTTGCAGGACAACTTGCCGAAAGCGAACAGAGAAACATTGCACTCACCGAAGAAAACAACGCCATGAACGGCGCAGTTAACGAAATGCAAATGGCACTCGGCGGTGGGTTGAATATGGACGGTATTAGTGCGGAGGCGTTTTAATGCTTAGTTGCAGGATACCGATAGTGTTTAATGCTCCTCACGAAGCGGAGCAGATTGAGGTTTATCTCGCATCAGACATGCACGTTGGCAGCAATTCCTTCAATGAGCGCAAGTGGAGCGGATTTGAAAAACTCTTGTCCGCTCCGAACGCTTACGTTCTGTTTTGTGGTGACCAAATGGAAATGGCGACTCGTTCCAGTAAGAGCGATTGCTATACACAGACCATGCGACCCCACGAGCAGAAAGTTTGGTGGAAAGACCACCTACTGCCTTACAAAGATAAAATCATCGCCATTGTAGACGGCAACCACGAGTACAACAGAGCCAGTAAAGATGCTGATATGTTCCCTCTTTACGATATAGCCTTTGCGCTGGGTATAGAGAACAGGTATCGGTCTGAGAGTGCTTTTGTTGATATAGGTGTTGGCTTAAAGGAGAAAAAACGAAACCAGCACTTTAGATATGTCGGATATATGGTGCATAAAGCGCAGAACTTAACTAACTACGGCACAGCCGATACCATTGACGGTATCGACTTTTTTGTTTCAGGACATACCCACAAGGCCATGGATAAACCCCTTGGCAAACTGGTGTATGACCCTAAGAACAAAACCGTTTCCGAACGGAGCGTAGAAAACATAGTCTGCGGCAGCTTTCTCACCTATGACGGTTATGCGGCAAGAAACGCATACAGAGTAGGCAGTCAAAAGCTGTACAAGCTTGTCCTTGACGGAACAAGAAAATCCATAAGCACAGTAGGTTTTTATGTGTAGAGAAATAAGCGAAAAGTGCCTTGCTTGTCCTCTTTGCGTGGACGATGACGAGGCACTTTATTGTTTAGCAAATTTTATGGGGATGCACGGTTGTAAATGGGTAGTGCATCAAGGCCGTGTGGCGGGAAGCGGCAAATTTCAGGCTATCGTAACTCAATTGGCAGAGTAGCCGCCTTGTAAGCGGCAAGTTGAGGGTTCAAGTCCCTCTGATAGCTCCATCTCAAACTGGTGTCGCCGACCATAAAGGGCGTTTTTAGGAGAAATCCATGTACGAAGAAACCACGGGCGTAAATGATGCCGTCGTTGAAGAAATCCCTGAACAGGTCGCCGCTGAACAGGACAACGATGTAGTAACCATTGCAGACTTGCTTGATAACTCAAACGAGGATGCAGCCGTTGAAGAAAAGGGCGAACAGCAGCAGGAGGACGCTCCTAAAGCTGAAGAAGGTGACGCCGACCCCAAGAAAACGGTTGAACAGGCACAGCAGCTTGTAAGTGAGCGTGAGAATAACGCCTTTGCAAAGCGACTGGCAGCAGAAAAGAAGAAGTTTGAAAGTAATCCCGCTTATGTCCTTGGCATGGAATATGCAGCCAAGTATGGCGGCGATGCAACAGCAGCCCTTAAAGCCATGAGAGAACAGCAAGTGGAGGAGTTCGCAAAAGACCCCGCCGCACTTGCAAAGTTTGTAATCGAACAGCGCACCCCTGTTCCTGTTCCCGAACCCGACCCCGAACCTGAGAACGAAACACCCCAGCAGAGGGCTGGCAGGATAGCGAACGACATCAGGAATGTACTGGGCGATAAAGCAGACCTCAAGGCTTATATGGCTATCGACCCTGATTTCATGCAGAACTGCGACAACTACGGTGCTGCAACCGCAGTAGCAATGATGGCGCAGAAAGCAACAGCACAGAACCAAACCGCGGCAAAACTCGAACAGAACAGACGATTGCCGCAGCCTATAAGACCGTCCGGCAACGCACAGCCCAAAGCTGTTGACTTCACCACTATGTCACAGAAAGAGTGGGAAGCCTTTGAGGAAAAAGCCAAGAAAGCGAGGATGGACGGTAAAAGAATTATGATTTAAGGAGATTTATAAACTATGGCAACTATGGTAACTACCACTTCCGCCCTTTCCCCCACAATGCAGACCTACTACGACAGGAAGCTCCTTGAGTGGGCTAAGACTCGTCTGGTATATGCAAACTACGCTCAGAAGCGTTCTATCCCTAAGAACAACGGTAAAGAGGTTCAGTTCCGTAAGTGGGAGCTGTTCACTCCCAACCCCGATGCACAGACCCTGACCGAGGGCGTAACCCCTGATGCACAGAGCCTCAGCATGACAGAAATCAAGGCTACTGTAAAGCAGTATGGTTCTTACGTTGAGGTATCTGACCTTCTCGACATGACCGCCCTTGATAATGTAATTTCCGACGCTTCCGAACTGCTTGGTGAGCAGCTTGGTAATGTTATGGACATGATTGTTCGTGATGTTATGCACTCCACCACCAACGTACAGTTCGCCAACGGTAAGGTTTCCGCTTCTGCTATTGCTGCTTCCGATGTACTGACTGTTGATGAAATCCGTAAGGCAGTTCGCACCCTGAAGCTGAACAAGGCTCGTCAGTTTACCCGCAAGGGCGGCAAGCCCCACTTCATGTGCATTTGTGACCCCTCTGCCACTTATGACCTCCAGTCTGACCCTCTGTGGCAGGATGTATCCAAGTACAGCAACGCAGAGCAGATTTACGCTGGCGAAATCGGTCGTCTGTTCGGCGTAGTATTCGTTGAGTCCACCAATGAAATGGTCGTGAACAACGGTACTGTTGATGTACATGACACTTTCGTATTCGGTGCTGATTCCTACGGCACTATCGACATCGCAGGCAGCGGCGCAGTTAAGGCTATCGTAAAGCCCCATGGCTCTGCTGGTACTGCTGACCCCCTCGACCAGCGTGCAACCGTTGGTGCTAAGATTGCAGCTTTCACCGCCGCAGTTCTTAACCCCGCTTGGCTGATTTCCATCCGACACGCTGTAACTGCTTAATTAACGACACACGACTAAAGGGCGCAGAAATGCGCCCTTATTTTTTGAAAGGAATACAACATAATGGCAAAATTCACTTCTAAGTCCAAGAACAACATCAAGGAACAGCTCGACGCACAGGAAAAGGTAAGCATCCTTGTTCCCTCTAACCCCGATGTAGACCCTTTGGTAGATTATCAGCTGGTTATCATAAACGGTTACCCTTATAAAATAATGGCTGGTGAACAGACTGAAGTACCTAAGACCATAGCCGAAATTCTGATGGACAGCAATAAGACCATTGCACAGGTAAACAGGAAGTACGCTGACATGACCGTAGGCGGTGGCAGAAACCTTTCCAAACCCGCTCCCGCTAACGAGGAATAATTTATGGCAGGGCAGCAGTTACCGACACTAAAGCTGCAAGGCATCCCAAATCCTAAACAGGCTGAGTTTTTCAGTTCCCGCACGAAGCACACTTGTTACGGTGGTTCGAGAGGCGGCGGTAAATCTTGGGCTATGCGGCGCAAGGTGGTGCTGCTCTCTCTTACTTACGACAACCTCAGAAGCCTTATCCTGAGAAGAACATTTCCCGAACTGAAATCAAACATAGTTGAACCCCTGATGCGCGAGTTGGCTGGATTTGCGGACTACAATGTTTCAGACCGCGTATTCCGCTTCCCCAACGGCAGCATAATCCGCATGGGTTATTGCGATACGGAAGCCGATGTATACCAGTATCAGGGACAGGAATATGATGTGGTTTGCCTTGAAGAAGCGACACAGTTCACGGAGTCGCAAATGCAGTTT
>JAZNSQ010000011.1:0-13548 GCA_045591265.1 Clostridia bacterium
GTGAATACTTAATATGTATACAATTTAAGACCCCCCACTTGGCACGCTTCTTGCATGCTGGCCAGTGGGAGGTCTTATCGTATGGAGTGCTTCAGATGTCATCCTCATTATAGCGCACGTGTGCGATCCTGTAAATAGTGCAAAAAATTTTGCACTATTGCGCTATATTCTTGAATAGTATATAATTGACGCAGGAGGTGTTTATCTATGAATTACGATTATTACAAAACCAAATACAAAACCTATTCCATTAAACTGGACTATAACCGGGACCGGGACGCGATCCGTTTTCTTGAGGAAATGAAGCGCGCAGGCCATGGTCCTAAGGAAGTTATACTGGCAGCGATCTGCATAGTGGGCAGCATGATGGTTGAATTCAACGAGGGAGGGCCGAAACAATGAAGCAATTATATTTCCCTTTTGAGATCTCCAAAATGGCTATATCAGAGGTTAAAAAGGCATACAGTGAACTGCGTTCAGTTGCCAATAAAAGACTATCCAGGCTCGAATCTCAGGGCCTGGGAAGGTTTGGTAGCTATCGGTTCCCTAAAGTCAAAGATCTGACAGAAAATCAGATCCGGGCAGAGCTTGCCGAAACAAGCAGATATCTGCGGGATCCTCGGCATACAGTCAGAGGTGAAAAGTCATATATGAAGCGCGAGATCGAATCCCTGCATGATCAGGGCTATGACTTTATAGACGAATCGAACTTTTACGAGTTTACGGACTACATGGACGATCTCCGGGACCAGTACGGAGCAAAGGCCTTTGACTCCGGAGACGCAGCAGATGTGTTCAACAATTCCCAGAAGATCGGAATTGATCCTGAACTGGTCAAAGAGAACTTCGAGTATTTTGCAGAACACTTATCTGAACTTGAAAGAATGAAACCGGCACGCAGCGCAAGCGGTGCGACTATGCCGGCTATCAGAAGAAAGATCAGGCGACTGACGCAGAAATGATATATAACTGTGATACATTCGACTACAACAAAATATCAAATACCAGGAACCAGCGCCGGAAGAAGGGCAATCAAGGCAGGCGCGACAACAAGAGAAAATACAAGAACTGCATTTGCGCATTTGACATTGAAACAACAAACGACCGCGAAAGCCTCCAGGCTTTCATGTATATATGGCAGTTTCAGATAGATGACATAACAGTCATGGGCAGGACCTGGGATGAATTCCTGAAGTTTATCAGAAGGATATGTGCTGAACTGAATACTGATGAATATATCGTTGTTTTCGTTCATAACCTGTCATTTGAATTTCAGTTTTTACGCGGTATCTATGAATTCACAAAGGATGAAGTTTTTGCGGTGGATTCCCGCAAGGTCCTGAAGTGCGAAATGTTCAGTCATATAGAATTAAGGTGTTCTTATCTCCAAACCAACATGAGCCTGTCTGAATTCACCAATAAAATGGGCGTTGAAGATGTGAAGCTCTCCGGAGAGGATTTCGACTACTCAATAGCCAGATATCCCTGGACTGAATTATCAGAAACCGAACTGCAATACTGTATCAATGACGTAAAAAGCCTTGTAGAAGCTATGCGAATTCAGATGGATCTGGAGCATGACACATTCTACACGCTGCCGCTGACTTCCACCGGATACGTCAGACGTGATGTAAAGGCTGCAATGCGCCATTATAACCGCCAGGACCTGAAAGACATGCTGCCTGACTATGAAGTGTTTTCAATGCTCAGAGAATCTTTTAGAGGCGGGAACACGCATGCTAACAGATATTATGCTGACTATATCCTGCATGACGTTCACAGCATGGATTTTGCCAGCGCCTACCCTTCAGCGCAGATCAACTGTCGCTTCCCCATGTCTCCATGGCTGAAGGAGGACGGAATGGATCTTGACAGGTGCCTGCTGAAGATTTACAAACACAAGCGCGCATGCCTCATGCGTGTAAAGCTGTTTAATGTAAAGCTGAAGGATCCGATGTGGGGAGCGCCATATTTAGCCAAAGCCAAGTGCAGAAACGCCAGGAATATTGAAAACGACAACGGGCGCATTTTGTCAGCTGACTATCTGGAAACGACTTTGACGGATCTTGACTTCAAGATCGTTCTGAAGGAATATGAGTTTGACTGGATAGAATTTGATGAGTTTTACCATTCAAGATATGGACTTCTGCCAAAACAGCTGCGGGAAACAGTCATGGAATACTTCAGGAGAAAAACAGAGCTGAAGGGCGTTGCAGGCCAGGAACTGTACTACATGAAGTCGAAAAACAAGCTAAATTCCGTTTATGGTATGAGCGTTCAAAGCCCTGTGAAGCAGTCTATTGACTTTGTGAATGATTTTATATACCGGACCGATGATGAAACAGAGCTGCTGGAAACAGCAAACAAGCGCGCTTTCATGTCGTACGCCTGGGGAGTCTGGACAACGGCATGGTGCCGGTATGAGCTGGAAGAGGCTATCGAGCTATGCGGAGACCGTTTCGTTTACTGTGATACTGACTCTGTAAAATATCTGGGTAACATAGACTTCAGGTCCTTCAATTCCAGGAAAAAGCGCAGATCCATCGAGAACGGCGCCTGCGCGACAGATCCGAAAGGCGTTGAACATTATCTGGGAGTGATGGAACATGACGCGGACTATACCGAATTTGCGACAATGGGCGCTAAAAAATACGCTTACAGATACCCGGACGGCAAGCTGGGAATAACCATTGCAGGAGTAAACAAAAGAAAAGGCGCTGAAGAGCTGGAGGCTGCCGGAGGCCTTGAAGCCTTCAAAGAAGGATTCGTATTCAGGAAAGCCGGAGGAACTGAGAGCATTTATAATGACGAACCGAATATTGACAAGCTGATCCGGGAAGGAGAAGAGATCCCCATAACTTCAAACTTGTATATCAAAGATTCGGAATATACCCTGGGCATTACCGGGGAATATGCAAGGATCCTTCAGCATGCTAATATCTGGCGCGAAATTTTTATTAAAAAATGGTAAAATAATTATTGACAAGTGTACAAGAACACTATATAATTATAAATGTCAGAGGACATCAGATAAAATTATGGAGGTGCTGAAATGATGTATTTAAGAACTTTTCTATCCTGGACAGATCCTAATATGAAAGTGATTCTTTTCGATCAGGACAAAGAGATCGGCCTGGACAGATCCGAAGGCCTTGCAGGAGATCTGCTTGAGGCTCACAGATTCGATTATAATTCAGAGGTTTTGACATTTGTCATTCACCCTGACCATGTAATTATATTATTCAAAAGAAGAAAACAGGAGGACAAGAAATGAAGATTTTAAACCATTATCCCGCAGAACTTACCAAGAGAGACGCCTACAAGCTGACAGAGGCTCAGAGCGTGAAGAAAATGCAGGAAGCAGCAGGAAGCGTGCTGAATCCTGAAAAATGGGTCCTGTATGAGGATCTCGTCAACAGATCCGGAGAAATGAAAACCGTTCTTGTGATCGAAGATAACGGAGAAAGATTCGGAACCATCAGCCCGACATTCATCAGGAGCTTTTGCAAGGCTGCTGACACGTTCGAAAACGAAGTAGGACCGATCAAGGTTCTTGAACTTCAGACAAAATCCGGCAGAGCATTTATCACCTGTGAGCTGGCGTAAAAAGATTACAGGGCCGTAAAAACATTACGGCCCTTCTATTTAAGGAGTAATGATATGGGAGTGATAGAATTGTATTTTAAATACAAATTCATAACGGAAATACTGCTGGCGGGTATCGGTATCACCGCTATCGTCATTTATATTCTCATGGTAGTAAAAGGAGCGAAAAGAAAATGACATTGTTAGAACATTTATTTTTAGATACAGGCTTTCCGGCATGGCTCATTTTATCTCTGGGCATTATTGCGGTATTAGTTGAATTCTGGGAGGATCTGACAAAATGACGGTACTTGAATTTTTAAAGCTGCTTATAGGTCCGGAATTCACATATTGTCATATTCTGGATCCGAAAGCCCGCAAAGAGCTTTCGCAGGGATTTGCAGACGACATGATCGACAACAGCATGTTTTCCGGATCGTTTGAAGTGCTGTGCTTTTACTTTCAGCACTCAGCCCTGATCATAAATGCAAGGAGACAAACAAATGAATAATAAAATATATATCCCCTCCGGGTATCTTAATATCCGGGGGATTTTGTCATATAATTGCACTTTCAATTTTATAGTCGGAGGCAGAGCCACCGGCAAAACTTACGGCGCGCTGGATTACGTCATCCAGACCGGAACCTTATTCATGCTTATGAGAAGGACACAGGCCCAGGCCGATCTGATAAACAAGCCTGAGTTTTCACCCTTCAAGCCGGTATGCGAGGACCGACACATAGAAATCACGACTTCCAGCGTATCTAAGTATAACGCGCGTTTTGAAATGGACGGAGAGACCATCGGCTATACATGCGCGCTTTCAACTATTGCAAACATGCGAGGTTTTGACGCCTCAGACGTTAAGCTGCTTATCTATGATGAATTCATCCCGGAGAGGCACGAAAGACCGATAAAGAGCGAGGGCTCCGCGTTCCTGAATGCATACGAGACCATGAACAGAAACCGCGAACTACCGCCCAAATGCCAAAAGCCTCTGCAAGTAATCTGTCTGGCAAACGCTTTCGACATAGCAAACCCTATATTCCTGGAGCTGGGCCTTGTGGGTATCGCGGAAAAGATGAAGCAGAACGGCAGAGAGCTATACATAGACAGGGAAAAATCAATACTGATCCTGCTGCCGGATTCAACAAAGATAATGAAACAGAAGGATGACACAGCGCTTTACAAGCTCACAGAGGGCAGCGAATATTCGCGCATGGCGCTTAATAATGATTTTATATATAATCCTACCGATAATATAAAATCTATGGCTATACGCGAATTTAACCCCGTTGTAACAGTCGGAGAGATAACCATATATAAACATAAATCAAAGAAGCTGTATTATGTCAGTGAACACAGGACCGGAAACCCGCCAAAATTCACGACTGACGAAATAGCCATGAAGCGCTATCTGAAGAACTACGGAATGAAATTCTATCGCATGTATATGCAGAATTGTTTTTGTTTTGAAAACATGTTGACAAAAAGTCTTTTTGAATTGTATACTATATGAGAGAGGCCGGGGAGCGCAAGGGCAGCCCCGGAAGGGCGCGCAATTCCCCGCCCGGGAAATTAACCCCGGCCCACAATTTCGGAGGTAATAAAATGGACATTCAAATGATCACGAACATGATTTCAACACTGGGCTTTCCCATTGTTGTTGCTGTAGCTTTATTCTGGTACATAAACAAGCAGAATGAGAATCACAAGGAAGAGATCAACAGCCTCCGGGAGACGATCCAGGACAACACAAACATATTGCATGAACTTAAAGAATTAATAAAGGTGTTAGCAAAATGAGTTTATATCTAAACGGTCACAAATTATCCGATCATTTCACAGATCAGGAATATAACATGGACAAATCAACAAAAGCATGGCTGACAAAGGACAGCATTGTTTTTGTGGTATGTATCGAGGAATTCCGCAAATGGCTGGACAGGCCCATGACTGTAACATCATGGTTTAGATCTGAGGCTGTGAACAAGGCTGTCGGCGGGATCTCAACATCAAACCATCTGAGAGGCTGCGCAATGGACTGGACAGACGGCGGGAAACCCACTGCAACAAAATTCGTTGCATGGTCTAAGCGCTGGGCTTCCATCTGTAAAAAGCATGGCGTCAAAGGCGAATCAGGCCTGTATTCCTGGGGATATCATTTCGGGATCCAGAATTCCGGACAGATCGCTGCGAACAACGGCAGGTATGTTCACTGGGACAGCAGGACCGGCACACAGTATAACAACCCGTTCAGGGAGTTGAATTCTTTATAATCACAATATCAAGGAGGACAGGACAATGACTATTGATGAAATTCTCAAACTCGGAGCCATGGGCTACACAAAGGAAGATATCGAAGCAATGAACAGCGGACAGGCCGAACCGGAGCCGGCAAAGACCGAACCTGAACCGGAACCCGCGAAGGAACCTGAACAGGCAAAGGAGCCTGAACCGCAGAAAGAGCCTGACATGATGGCCTTTATCGTATCAGAGTTTGAGAAGATGAGAAAAGATATTCAGCAGATGAATATAACCAAATCAAATCTACCACAAGACACAGGAAAAACGGCGGAACAGGTCCTGGCTGAGCTGATCGCACCGCCGCAAAAAGGAGGTAAAAACAAATGAGTGTAAACACCATGGATTTTGAACAGGCGGCCACCCTATTAAACGCCGTTCATTCTCAGGTCACCGGCACCGCACAGATCGCGCCTACTGACGTTTCCGGCTTCATTTCCGTAGCGCAGAAAACTCTTGCGGCCGGCTATGATCCCGTACTGAACGCTATTTCTCAGGTAGTGGGCAGAACTATTTTCAGCATTCGTCCTTATAATGCTAAATTCAGAGGCATCCAGGCAGATTCCCAGAAATGGGGAGCCATTACAAGAAAAGTCGTAATGTCTGATAAGCCTTTACAGGACAATGAGTCTTTCAATCTTGTAGACGGACAGTCTATTGATATGTACGAAGTGAACAAGCCACAGCCTCTCCAGGTTAACTTCTATGGCGCTCTCATGTTCTCAAAGAGCTATACGATTTTCAGAAACCAGCTGGACAATGCTTTCAAAGGTCCTGAAGAGTTTGCAAGATTTATGGAAGCCGTAACACAGAACGCTTATGACATGATCGAGCAGACAAAGGAATCTGCGGCAAGATTATGCCTCGGAAACTTCATGGCGGGCAAGATCGCAGCGTCAACTGACGTCATCCATCTTCTTACTGAATACAATTCTGAAGTCGGTGGATCTTACACAGCAACCACCATCAAGGATCCTGCAAACTTCCCTGCTTTCATCAAGTGGGCTTATGCAAGGATCGCAACCCTCACCAACATGATGACAGAGAGATCTTCACTGTATCAGACACAGCTTACCGGCTATGATATCAACAGACACACACCTTTTGACAGACAGAAAGTGTACCTGCTTAACTGGTTGCTGAACAATATCGACGCAAGAGTCCTTGCAGACACATACAATTACAAATTCCTTGAGTTTTCAGACGTTGAAGCTGTCAACTACTGGCAGGCCATTGAGGATCCTGATGAGATCGACATCACACCAACATATCTCCAGGCTGACGGCACGCTGACAACTGCGCAGGCTTCTGTAAATCAGGACGCTATCATGGGCGTGATCTTTGATGAGGAAGCTCTCGGCTATACCATCTTCAACGAGTTTACCGGAGTAACTCCGCTTAACCCTCGCGGTGAATACTGGAACATGTTCATGAACTATGTGATCAGATACTGGAATGACTTCACCGAAAAAGGCCTTGTCCTTCTTCTGGATTGATTCCGGAGTATTTTGATAAAGGGCCGGCGTTTATGCCGGCTCTAACCCTATAAGGAGTTAAACAATGTTTAATGTAATATTCTATAAATTTGACAAGCGTTTTAATTCCACAAAGAGGCCTGAAGCTGACGCGCTGCTTACTATGCGCACGCGCTGCCGTATCCTGAACGGTACCGGCGTTATAAATCCGAAAATCGAGCTTGACATAGGACTGACAGAAAATCCTTCACAATATAATTTCTGTTTCATCAATGATTTTAACAGATATTATTATGTGCGCGAATGGTTCTTTGACGCAGGCAAATGGATCGCGTTTCTTAATGTAGACGTGCTGGCGACTTACAGAAACAGGATAGGAAGCCAGAACCTTTATATATTAAGAGCAGCGAACGATTATGACGGCAGGATCATGGACGGTCTCTATCCGGTCAAATCCGGCTGCGACTATGCAAGAAACACAGTTAACAGCCCTTATTCGTCCATTAACGCAGGCTGCTTTGTCATCGGTGTTGTATCAAAATATGGCAATTTCGGTTCACTGACATATCACGCCATGACAGCCGCAGAGCTGGGAACTCTCAGCGCAGCACTGATAGAAGATCCTTCAAGCCTGATAAATTCTTCTTACGGATTTTCACTGAATGACGCAAGCGCGGCGTTGCAGGTCCAGCTGATAGATCCCATCCAGTATATTAAGAGCTGTGTCTGGCTGCCGTTTGACGTCTCAGAGATCCCCGGCACAGATATTCCTGCAAGCGGACCCACCGGAGGCATTGATATTTTCAACTGGCATTTGAATGTGTCACACAGGATAATCTCAAACAACGGACCGCATATCAATATCACAAAGAGTTTCGGTCTGACAAAACATCCGGACACAACCGCCAGGGGAAACTATGTGAACTGCGCGCCTTATACTGTCGCCACATTATCATTTCCGCCCTTTGGAGTCATTGAACTTGACACCTCGGTTCTGTGTGACGCTTCAGGGCTTAATGCTCAGCTGATAGTTGACGCGCTGACAGGCCGCGGAACCATCATTCTCAAGGCGAATAATACTATAATGAACAGGCTTGAAGCTCAGGTAGGTGTACCGATCCAGCTTTCACAGGTAACACGCGATTTTCTGGGAGCTGCAAGCAATATTCTCGGATCTGTCGGAAATATTGCAAACGCCATTATAAATCCTGCCGGAGCTGTCGGAGGTATCATCGGAGCAGGACAGGGTATTATAAACGCTGTTGAAGCAATGTGCCCGCGCGCCAACACCATCGGATCCGGTGGCGGCTTCTCACATCTTCAGGGCACATTCGAGATAGACTGGCAATTCTTCAGACCTGTTGCTGATGACCTGATACATAACGGAAGGCCGCTGTGTCAGAAGCGAAGGCCGCGTGATCTCGGAGGATATATGCTGGTTCAGGACGCTGATGTTCCCACGACCGGAACACGCGCTGAGGATGAACAGATAACAGCTTTTCTTCAAGGCGGTTTCTATTGGGAGTAAATCATGGCATATACACCAAGACTGACAAGCGCGGGTATCGCAGGATCCCGTCATTATGAAACCGGAAACCCGTTCTATCTGGCCGGTTACGGTATGCCGAACTGTACTGCATACGCGTTCGGCCGCGCATGGGAGATAGCAGACCCTAACAACCAGGGTATAAATTATCCGCCATTATCGACAGGAAACGCAGAAGACTGGTACGGGCACGCGGATAACTGGGCGCGAGGGTCAACGCCAAAGCTCGGAGCTATCGCCTGTTATGCTGACGGTGATTTCTCCGGTGACGGGCATGTCTGCGTAGTTGAAGTAATAGACACAGCGAACAATCGCTGCCTGGTCTCAGAATCGGCCTATAACGGATATTATTTCAGAGCTACGCATTATATCAGCATGTCCGGAGATTATGGCTACGGTAATTACACATTCCAGGGCTTTATCTATAACCCTTACGCTTCAGATGATCCCGGACCGGATCCACCGCCGGGACCCGGTGAAGGTTTCGATATTTGGAAATTCAAACGCTTAATAGATAAAAGAAAGGATCGTATAAACACATGGTAGTAGGATCAGACAAAATCCCGGCCAGCTATGATTATGTGAACGCATATAGTCATCAGTTTTCACCCTCGACCATTCACGTCAAGGATACCGGGCTATCATGGTATTTCAAAAGATACCTTATACAAAAAATAATATCTGTGTTCAAATTTGAAGGGATCCCGGAAACATGGGCGAAAGATTACTTCTTTTACACGCTATTTGTTTTCGGATATTGTGCAGTAATAAACACAGATAAATACGGAGTGATCCCGCAGCACTGCACTTTAACAGGATATAATATATTTTACAGGCCTACAACGGCTCTGATCACTAACCCGTTATTTAAAAAAAAGACTATTGAAGCCAGGATCGGAGAAGACTGCGAACTGATCAGGATGGCTCCGGACTGGCTCGGAGTCTGGGATATAGTGGAATATTATGCGGATCTGATGGCGCTGACTTCAGAGACCATCGCGGGCAACCTGATAAACTCAAAATTTTCTTATGTATTCGCAGCTGAGGATAAGGCCAGCGCTGAATCACTCAAGAAGCTGTATGACCAGATATCAAGCGGCGAGCCTGCGGTCTTTCCTGATAAAAAACTGTTCACTGATACCGGAGACCCTTCCTGGTACCTGTTCTGCCAGAATCTCAAGCAGAACTATATTGCAGGTGATCTCCTGGAGGATCTCGCAAAGATCGACAGCAGGTTCAATACTGAGATCGGAATACCCAATGTCAATATAGCAAAGAATTCCGGTGTCGGAGAAGCTGAAGTCATGGCAAACAACATTGACACAAACAGCAAGGCTTCTTTATGGCTGGAGACCATCCGTGACAGCCTCGATAAAGTCAACACAATGTTCGGCACTGACATTTCAGTTTCAATGAGATTTACAGGGGAGGAGGTAGTCACAAATGAGCAGAGGAGCGAAACTGACGATTACAGGGCTTTATGAATTTAACCCTGACGTTTTCAAAGACTTCAAAGTGCCTGACGGCATGGACCGCCAGATGGTCATTGAATCAATAGTGATGGAATGTTCCGCGTTTTCACTGATCTATCCTTCCTTTACATTTATGCAAATGGCCATTAAAAACTGGACTGCAACAGAGTTTGATATCTGGGACAAATTATATGAGTCTGAAAAACTGGACTACAACCCGCTTTGGAACGTTGACGCCACGATCGTTGAAGATATAGACGGGACCGGCATTGGATCCACAAAGGGATATAATGAGACCAGATGGCTCGATAATGCCAAGACAGTAAACAATGATAAAAGAACTACCCGCAGGACCGGTAACATCGGCGTTACAAGCTCACAGCAGCTTCTGAAGGAACAGCGCGAAGTCGCAGACTTTTCAACGGTATATTATATTATAAACTCATTTAAAAAGCGCTTTTGCGTAATGATTTATTAAGGAGGTTATATCATGGCAACTAAAACTTTTTTCAGGGATTACAAATTGGGGCGAAGCCGCAGCAGAAATGATCATCGAAGTGGAACTGACAGACGGTGAAATCACAGGCGTGAGCGCTACTATAAGCGGCGTTTATGATGGCACCACTGTTAAAGGGACCGCAGATCTCACACCCGCAGCTGAATAGGAGGTTGAAACATGGCAACTAAAAACTATATGATCAATGACAAATGGCTTGATCTCGATAAGCAGAATATTGTTGAGCTTCAGAGCGTTGACGGTGTGCTGGATAGCTTGAAAGTAAACGGCTCTGAGATCGTAACTCCATCAGGAAAGATCACGATAACTGAAAACGGAACAGATATTGATATCGCGCAGTATGCGCTGGCAGACGTCAATGTCGAAGGTGGAGGGGAAAGCGACTTAAATAACCCGATTAATTTAGAACTGATGGTGGTCGATGGCATCCTTGTTACAGCGTTGACTGCAAGCGAAATATACGCGCTCTGTCAAACAGGGACGCCATATTTTACAGTAACGGCAGAACAAAACGAAGAATATTCAACAAACTACAGTGCTGGCACTAAGTATTTTATCAACGAATTTAGTGAATTTGAAATCGACGAAATGAATTTTTATAACTTTAGCTTTGTTATGCTGGGAATAGCCAACACAACAATGGAAACTATAACAACAAGTCATCCAACAGAAGCAGAGGGAAGTGATAAAGTTGCCATTGCAGGCAATTAATTTCTCATAATGTCCAAAGAGTTTGCAAAAGCATTTAAAATAAGGAGGAAATAAACAATGTCTATATTCACACAATTTCCTTATACTAACTACCACGAATTGAACCTTGACTGGATCATCAGACAGATGAAACAGCTACAGAGCCAGGTATCAACCATGGCTGTTGATCACAGGACTTTTGACAACATGGCTGCACTTCTCACAGACAGCACAGTGGGTCCCGGTTCAGTAGTTTATATAGACGGATTTTATACCGCAAATGACGGCGGCGATGGCTTCTGGCATATTGACGAAACAGACGGAGGCCTGGGCGTTCAGCTTGATTCAGGTTTATATGCCAATCCGATCATTTGCTGGTGTTATAACTTAAAACAGGTGGGAGCACATGCGGACGGCCTCACAAATGACCTTGATATCATTCAAGGGCTTCTCTCAAAGATACATAATAGTATCGTGCCAAATCGTCCTATATTCGCTCCTGCGGGCAGATATGCGGTCAATGACTGCATTGTCATTCCTTCAGATATCTGGTTATTCGGTGATGGACCTTCAACATACTTCTATCTGAACAGATCAGCGAACTGGTCCGGTCAGGTTATCGGTGTCTGCGGATCCAACGTCACACTGGAGAACTTCTCCGGAGGATATCTCGGAGGCGCTGAGGCTCAGATCTATTTCACACAGGGCCAGGAGGGTTTCATCGGCATTGGACCTTCAACGTATGAAGGATGGCTGAATCATGAACAAGTACTTGAAAACCACAAGAACATCACATGCCGGGATATCTGGACAGACTGTCAGTATTGCATACAGACAGAGAATACAGAAACAGGATCGCTTATCGAAAATGTGCTGTATGAAAACATACACGCACCAAACAGCCTTGTATCTGTCCAGGCTAAAGCTGAGCATACCATCAAGCACATGACAATGAAAAATATCGAAGCTGCTGTGATCAGACTTGGACAGGGCAACACTGTTGACGATCTGGTGCTTGACGGTTTCAGAACTGAACTTTTGATCAACAGAAACAGAGGCAGCGTGATCATGAATGGTATGGCTGAGATCCAGGCAGGATCTAAAGCATATAATTCAAGGATCTGGGAAAATTACGGAAATGCTCCTATAGCAACAAAGACAGGCTGCACTATGGTTAATGTGGCAGCTAATGCCAACAATGTTCTGAATGACGGAATCAATATCGAAACCACAGCAGCCTTGACATTTGAAGATGAACCTGTCAATATCGAGAATTCAAGAGCTTTTGGCGCTCTCAACTATCAGATCCACGGCGGCGGATATCTTAACGCTATAAACTGTGTATTTGATCCGAGCGGCTTCAGCAGAATCAATGTGCATAGAGCCAGACTTGTGAACTGTCAGCTTAACGCAGGAGCCTGCATAAACGTAAACATAGTTTACGAGGATGATCTGGTACTTGAGGAAGACTACGAAAACTACACAGCGTCATTACCGGCACATTATGAAATATCCGGGAACTGGGTGCACGTTATTGGTGCTATAAATAACAGTAACGGTTTCACAGCTGGCCAAACTATTACAACACTTCCGGAGGCGGCATGGCCTTCACATTACAGATATGGTTTTGCAACTATATTCAATAAATCACATGGTATTGGTGATGGAATAGAAAGCACACAGGTTCCAATAACTGTTACAGACGAAGGTTTACTGTCTATTGGTAGTGCAACATCGACAGCTGAAGATCTCGCAGCATGTACGCTTGTAAAAATCGACTTCGTATATCCAATACTGAATGGCTTTGAAATATTACAATAATAATTGACAATACCGGTTCACACATGCTATAATAAGACATCCCCAAATAAGCAATAACGATAAGACCTCCCACTGGCCTACATGCAAGAAGCGTGCCAAGTGGGGGGTCTTAAATTGTATACATATTAAGTATTCAC
>JAZNSQ010000012.1:0-25300 GCA_045591265.1 Clostridia bacterium
CAACATCAATTAAGTCAGATGCAGGCTTGTTATAATCTTCTATATCAAAAGTAATATCTTCTACATCCGGCATAATACCCTCACGTTTCCAATAGGAAGTTACAGGGTCGTCGTTACCGCAAGATAACCAATATCTTAAACCGTCAATAGCAACATCAAAAGAAAGCTCTTCGTCAAGTATTTTGTTTGCATCGGTATATAATAAAGAAATGGCGACTCTATAAGCCGCCATTTTGTCCACTGTAGAGCTACTAAGTAATATTGGGTCCTCAAGCAACTCTTGTATTCTTAAAGCAACCCTAAAGTCAGTATTTATTTTAAAGCCTTTATAGTTATCCGGTGCACCATCTATAAGTAGATTATACACGCTTAACCCTCTTTTCAAACTTAGCAATAGAATCCGACAATGCACTAGCAGAGAAGAAGTTACTAAATTCAGAAATCATGCCAACTAATTGTATAAGAAATACAATTGTAGGTGTTATCTTACGTCCAAAGCGTGCAATAAGTATGCTATCAAGAATACCCTCGCCAAACACTTCGTCAAAGAGCTTGCAGCAGTCCAAAGACAATTCGTTGACAAGAGCAACATTAGCAAACACAGTTGCATCTCTTGTGATGGCTTTTCTTGTTTCTTCGTCCTCGGCTGTAATAACGGAATCAATTAACTTAGCAACATCTTCACCAGAATTAGCGATGTCAGCATACTTATCTGCAGACGCAAGTTCACTCATCTTAGTTATTAAATCACTTAAAGAAGTACCCAATGACAAGTCATCGGAAAATACATATAAGCGAGTGTTTTCATATTCATTGGTAATTAAGTTTTTAGCCTGCAGAACAGCAGACTTTTCATTAATCATGTCAAACTTAAATTCAGCATTAGATACATTAATAGATTTCATAATATGTTCCTCCAAACATTAAAATAGAGGGCGGCGACACAATATCGCCGCCCGTATTGTCTTATGCAGGTATCGAAGCAGTTACCTGAATTTCATTCGTTGTAGAATCAACAGCCTCAGCAGTGATGTTAACAGCAATAGGCTTACCTACAGGAAGAATGTCAAACTCAAAGCCGCGCTTTTCACCAGCTGCCGCAGTCTTGCTCGAAAGCTGAATGGTGCACAAGCAAGCCTGAGCACTACCTGCCTCACCAGCAAGGTCCGAATAAATAACATAAGTCTGATAGTTATTCGTATCAGCGTCGCCGCTAAGTGCATTAGTGAAAAAGCCGTTGAGGAAATCGGAAACAACCTTACCTCTAGTGTTTTCGGTTGTTACAATCTTTTCAACTACGCCAGTCTTCTCCCACTTAACAGAATTAAGAACTGTAACTGCAGCCTCTTCGCAGGCGTAATTAACGTCTTCAGAGTCCCATGCAAAGCCCATTCCTGCATCGTCAGTCGAGAGCAAGAATCTCGTATAAGTACCCGCAGCGGTCTGGCCCGGTGTTGTTGCAAGAATGTACCAACATGCAGCCGTACTAGCCTGTGTACCAGAAACATATTTAGCCATGTTAAAGCCTCCTTAAATAGAATAAATAAGTACAAAGTTTGCTCTATAATCACTAACAGCGCCCTGTTTTGCCAATAGAACAGTAGTTGTTTCTTGTGCAAAACTATCAGCCGTCATATCAGTGCCAAGTAAAGTGTTTAAGTCCGCCGTTGTAGCGGCTACGCCAATCTGGTCAACCAAATTAAACGCATTCATGATTTCGTTGTCACCCTCAGAAGCAGTACGATAATATATCTGAAAAGGGAAGTAAACCTGATAACCACCGCAAGCGTACTGTCTTGCCTTTTTAACTCCCATTGATGGAACAATGCTTAAGCCTCCGATTTGTAAATCAAGGCTCGATATCGAAATAGCAAGACTACTCAGAACAGGTAGTGTCTCAAGCCAAGCCTTCAAGTACCCGAGAACAGTTGTTTGTTCAGATACAGGAACGGGATTTAAATTCATGTTATCTGGCATTTCTAAGCATCTCCTCTATATCTGCATCCACTCTAGAGCTAAAGAACTCATAAGCTTCAGACATGACGAACAGGTCATCCCAATAAGGAGATGTGCCTGGTGTTGTAACATTCTTTATTCGTGGATTGTGAAAGATATATTTGGCATATTCGGTTTCATAGTTTATTCTAAAGCCCGTATCGGTATCTTCGATGAATGAACTACGAACTGTAGCTCCAGTATCTTTCAATGTGTAAGGTTCCATGCCCGATTGAGCAATATGAGCATTGTTCTGTAGAGCCTTTATAGTTATTTCACGAACAGAAGTTTCAAGATTATCTAATATAGTACTTGTGCTCATAATTTTACTCACCACTCAGTATGTAGCAGGGTAAACTAGAGAAATCATTTTTTGTAACACTCTTAATACAAAAACACATCGGCAGTTTTGCAACATCTGTAGAAGAATGAACACTACTATAGGTGCCGCTCGCAATATAGTCGCCCTCCATAAATACATCCCGACCTGCGAAGTAATCACTCCGCAGGTTTTCGGATGCGTTTGGAGAAACTTCATCTATAGAAGATAAAGACTTAATTGGTATCACGCAATACCCCGTTCCGACAAAGCGTGTTCCACGCTCGTCAAATGTGACGGCATTTTTGCGTGTTATAAAACCTCTCGGTATATCGAAAGGCATATAGTAAACATCGCCGCCCTCTTTTACCTTGACAAACAATGTCAACTTGTGAATGAACATATCAGACATGTAAGAAGAACCCCCTAACAATAAGATTGGCTCCACTTAAAAAGTCTTCAAGCACAGAACGCACATCTTGGCGCAGTTTTGTTTCGCTGTTTGTTGTTTTGCCCGATACGGCGTAGGATTTTGACCAAGCGCCCGCAACAGACTCACTTGCAACAATACCCGAAACAACTGCAGAGCCGCTATCCGTGGCAGAATTGACAACATCTGCAGCCCCGCATACAGCGGTCTTCAGCCTGTTTTCAAGCACCTCGGGGAAATCTCCCGCCGTATAATCGTATAAATCAACGGTTAAGATTCCGTTAGCAATTCCAATTGCGCGTTGTAAAATAAAAGCGAAATTTTCTTCAGCAATAGAGGTGCCGCCGTAGGTATCTCGATAATAAGCATAAGTTATCTCAAGCATTTAAAGCACCTCCATTAGCTTCGAAACTCCCACTGACCTGCCTGTGGTTCATAATCTTCCGGAACGCCACTTGCGCCAAAGTTCCACTGACCTGCCTCGTCATAATCTATTGGCTCTGGCGGTTCAGGCGGCACAGGTGGCTCAAGTAGGACCAGCTCTGACAGATCAAAAGTCTGTGTTACGGTAGTAATGCCATCTGTCGCAACTATCTTGAAGACCTGCGTGTCTTTATCCGTAACCTTAAACACGCCAGCTTTATCTGGATCGTCAATGATTTCGATTAAGCCGCTGCTTTCAGATGGGTCCATTCCGATTTTAACACTTGTATAATTTTCCCACTTATTAGCGGTTTGATTTAAATCAAGTGCTAAGAAGTATCCAGCACCCCACTTGTCAACTAATGCACCGCTGTCAATATACGTTAAAGTACCCGTTATTGAGCCGTCAGCGTTGTCAACAACTACGTCAGTTTGAATATCTGAGACGGGGGTTCCCCATAAGGAGACGTCCCCGTCCAATGCATCAACAACAAGCGGGATTACGAGTTTTTTGATACAACATAAGCAGCAGAGCTGTTGAGTAATGTTGCACCAAATGCTCTATCCATTGTAGCAACAACGCCGCTCTGGTAAGCTCCGCCGTCCTTAAGAGCAAGACCAGAAATGCGGTTGATAGAAGCAAAGAAGTCACCGTCGATAAAGATTGCATCAACATAAGCAATAGAAACTGTGCGAGTTGTGCCGCCGTTATCAATGTACTTTACAGAGCCGCTTGTCTTACCAAGAACAGGTGTAGCAGCCCATATAATGCCATTGTAGCGACCGATGTCGCCTGTAAAGGCGATTTCGTTGCGAATATCGCCGGTAAAAGCGTTACCTGCAACAGCAACAACCTTATCGTAAATTTCCTGCGATACAAGAGCAAATCTAGGCTTGAAGTTTGTGCCCTTCATGTCGTAAATTGCCTTCTTGCACTGTGCCCACTTAATCTCAGTGGCTTCGGCGGCGGTTTCAGTACCCACAAGAGTGTACTTAGATGCAGTACCCTCGTTAACGAGACAGCCGACTTCCATATTAAGGTTTTCACGAGATGCCTTATTAGCAAGCAGGCTGATGTTGTCAGCAGCGGCATCATAGGGAACAGAATCGAGTATCTGACCAGGCATGCCGATTGCATCATCAAAGAAGTTGTTAAGTACAACGGTCTTAAGTGTGTTAGACATCTGCTTAATAGCACCACTGTCTGCAGATGCAGAAGATGCATAAGGCAGAGGTGTAGATGCAGGGTCTACGGTGGTTTCAGGTGCAAGATACGCAACGGTAACAGCACCCGCACCAGCAGAGTTAAGTCTTGTCTGAGGGATACAACCAACGCCCTCAAGAATAGGGTCTTCATATGTAGCACCAAAGATGGCTACATCGCTAAAGTTTTCGGCGCAACCAACGCCAGCAAGTGTAACAGCCATGATAAAAGCCTCCTTAAATACGTTTCTTTAATCTTTCCAAGTAAGCCTGTTGCTCTGTCATGGTGTTTGTAGCAACATTAGACTTACTTTCAGCGCTAAAGCGCGGTTTTGCTGCATTAGCCGTATTTACAATAACAAAAGCGTCACTGTACTTCTCCTGCAGCTCCTTCAAAGTGGCTTCGCCGTTCTTAAGAGTACCGCTCTTATCTAATTCAAGAGCAGAGAGTTTTTCACGTATAAACTCTTCCGCAGTCTTACCTGTAAACTTTGTATTAGCAAGCAGTGTTGTAACTGCGGCATTCTTTTTAACTCCCTCAGCCTCCAAAGCGTATTTCTCGTTTTCAGCTATAACCTCGGCAAGATCGCGCCCCTTAAGCTTTTCAGTTACCGTATTGTAGGTAGATACAGCAGCATCTACAGAAATAGTGCCGAGCTTACCCTGAATACCCTTCAAGGTTTCAGAGTCCTTCTTCAAGCCCTCAAGGTCAACCTTGTCATATTCGTTAAGCCTGTCACGCATTCCCGCAATGGTTGTTCCGTGCAGCTGCATCAGTTTCGTAACTGCAGAATCGCGAACATCCGCTGGAATATCAACACCGAGAGAATCAAGAACAGAATTAACATCTCCACGTCCAAAAGCCATATTAATAACCTCCATTTTTTAACGCCGTTTAGTCGGCGTGTTATCTTAATATAAGAATAACATTTAAACTTGAATTTGTCAAGAGTTTTTGGCAATAAAAGTTAGACTAAAATCAGACAAAACGAATAAGCCCCCATCTCGTGAGAGACAGGAGCTTATCCATATGAAGAAAGGTATATCAATGAGAAGTGTTTGCAAACATAGCTTCGAACTTACAGAGCATTATGATGTTTTCGCGTACTTTAAGTATCTTCTCAGTAAGTTCAGAACGTCTTAGTAAAAGTGATGCAGCAGCTCGAACAGCGTTATCTTCAGAAGAAGTAAGGCTGTTCTGTATCAAGTCACTATAAGCATTCAAAAGAAGAAATTCAACTAAATCTTCCATAGAAATCTCTCTCGATATCGTGTAAGCACCAATTTTCGATTTAAACTCGCTGTAAGTAAGATATAATGAAGCCTCCGTTGACAAATACCAAACTTCAGCAAGTCTTGTTGGTGTGCTTTGAGTGATATTAGTCGGTGTTGCACGGTCATAATCAATAAATTCGTCAAATGATATAGGGCCGTTGTGTGATAGCTCGCAAGTACCCAAGTGATAGAGATACATTGCTAAGTAAGCATCGTCTTTCTTAAAAGAATCTTTAATCTTATCAGCACATAAAGCCCATTTGCAGAAAACCTCGAGTCCCTTGCTGAAAGGCGCTTTAGTCTGCTTGATAATATCGTCAAGCATATCTACAAAGCTGTATGTCTTTGATACAGTGTACTGAGCGGCAATACCCTTAGCCTTTTCAATTGTTAAGGCTGCGCCCATAATAGCCTTAGTGTCCTCGCCAAAGTCCTTAATAGAACCAAATAAGCCACCTACCATAATTTTGTTAATAGTCTCCATAATTATGCCTCCTTAAGCATTACAAATATTGATATACCCACAGCGGAAGAAGATTTGGAAGAAATGCAGAGAGTAGAATCGACATCAGCCGACTCGGTGTTTTATCTCCTTCCGTGATTTTATAATAACATACTTTCGGAGTTTTGTCAATAGGTTTTTAGAGAAAAATTTGAAAAATTTTAGATTTGTGAAAAGTGCACAAAAGCAGTTGTGAAAAATATACAAACGACGGCATATTAGCAATAGAAAAGTCGCCACTTAGCAATACCTGTTTGAGTCCACAGTGGCGACTTAATATACTATATAATGACGTTACGCTATGTCAAACCTGTTTTGGGTCCACAACAACATACAAAGGATCAACTAATAGCCAATCTGGACAGTTACGAGCCAAGCCTGCAGAGAATACCCTGTACTTTTGCACCTGTTCTCTATAACTAGCAGATAAAGGTCCACCACCAGTAGAAATTGAGCGCTTAAGCTTATCTATACTGTTAAGCACATTCTCAAGCTCCATGCGGTATAACTTAGCGCGGTCTGTTTTAACAACATCATAATTATAATCACTAAGGCTTGTCTTAACACGACTAGCCCAAGATGATATAGCAGTTGATGATGCATTCAATATCGAAACACATCTTTCTCTAGCAAGTTGCATAATTTAGGTCCTCCAAACAGATTAGCAAATTTAAAAAATAACTAAACGATTATATCTTCAAGGCATTTTGGCGTTATATTCAAGCGAAAAAGCAAGAATATTAAGCCAAAATACCCATTGGATTAGCAATTATCTACCATAAAGTAGCTGGTTAACTTTTGCCTGCACTTCTTCTACGGGATAGCCGTATTTTTCAAGCAATTTTATACGAACACTACCCGCACCGTATTTACCTGCTATAACGTCTTTTGCTATTGCAGTGATTTGAGCATCCGTATACGAGACTCTTACCTTTGCATCCGTGTCAAGTCGCAAGCAAGATGTGTCAACGTAAAAGTTGTCCTTAGCATTAGTCGGTGACTGTATTTGCAGTCTTCCGTTTTCAACTAAGCCTGTGGTTACAGTGTACTTAGTGTTGTCAGGCATAACAGTCTTGATGGGGTGTGTATCTGTAGCAGAAGCGTACACAGGAACACCCAAAAGTGAAACGCTGGAGCCCTTGTTATATCCTGTATTGCTGCCAATGTTGCGCTTTTCGCGCCATTCAGCAATGATATTAGGATAATTTTCATAACAATTGTCGCCGTCAACTTCCATCTTTTCGACTTTGAAAGTACCCCATTGGTGTATTTGATGACGATAGGGCTTATTAGACGGTTTGTTTTCGTCATACGTCCAATGTGCGAGCCATAAGTCGTAATTATTTAATATAGCGGTCTTATCGTACTTGTTTTCAAGCCAATCAGGATTAGTATAGAGACCTACATAATAACCTGCGGCGTTAAGCGCATTGGCAAAAGCGAAGAACAACTCGTTAACCTGTGCTTTAGATAAGCCCTTAACAAGTGCATTATCTTCTAAGTCAAAGTAAACAGGATAACGCTGGCAAGTGTACCACGTACCAAGTGTTTCAATGCACTTAGCGGCCTCTGCGCGTACTCCCGCAACAGTGTTAGACTCACAGAACCAGTAATACCCAAAATCAATGCCTTGACCTGCAACTCCACGTGTGTTAGCCTCAAATTGGCTATCAACTTTCAAACCATGACCTGCACGTATAATAGCGAACCTAATACCCTGTGTGGCAAGGGCTTTGAAATTAAGCCCCTGCTGACAGTAACTAAGATCGCAGCCTTTAATTTTCAACTGCATCTTAAGCCTCCTCAATAATCTCGTCGTCCTCTTCAAAAACTGCGCCGATGGCCTTTGTTGCCTCGTAGTCCTCCTCAGACTCGTACAAGGTCTCTGCGTTATCCGCGTCTGTTACAAGAACTTCAAATCTGTTATCTGGTGCGCTGATGTTATTAGGATTCATAAATAAAACCTCCATTCAATTGTGAACATAACACATTAATAATATCTATAAATGCATGGAATACTCTTATTTGACGTGTCGGAGCCTGCATAACAGATAAAGAGTTAATGGCTATGTGCTCGCCCAAGGGCGGCAAAGCTCGCGCCCTGCGCGGCAATCTGATTAAGTATAACTACCCAGCATATTGGCCTGCTGGCGGCCTAAATATAAACAGTCAGTTAAGTAATACCCTGCAGGGTAGCTTACGGCGCATAGACAACCATATTAGTGTGCAATGACCAAAACACTAAAGCATCCGCGCTCTCGTAAACATATAAAGCAGCAACTGCCTGTTATAAACAAACATTAAACAACTTTCGCCCGGTCCTGCATAAACTTAGCAATCTCAGCATCCGATAAGCCTTCGTACTCTTTAAGATACAGCTCAAGCGGATACAAGTTGTTTTTAACCAAATCAAGCGTGTGCTCCCTATCTGCAACAGGTGTAGCGGATAAATCACGGGCATAGAATGTCAACTCGTAATTTATAGTACCCTCACCGTAAAGCATCAGTAAAGCAGCCTGTTTTTCAATTGCAGAGAATAGAGCTGTCTTAAGAGTGGTTCTAATAGCTGTAATAGTAGATACAGTTACCTGGTCTTCACTCTCAATCTGTGTAGCCGTAACTGCAACGCCGCCGTCTTTCGTGATAGTGAAATACCCCGCTGTAAAGCCACAGGCAGTGGATATCATGCTCAAAATCATTTCTAGGGCTGTTTTGAAATCATCTACGCCGCTTTTAGGTGCAAACACGTCAATGCCGTTAGTCTTGTCAGCCAAACCAACAACTAAGTCCGGTATTGGGTTAAATGTTATCTTATCAAAGCTATCTTTGCCTTTACCAAAGTTCATTAAAGCGTCCTGGTCAACAAAGACTTTCTTCTGTGAAAGCTCCAAATCTTTCTTAAACAGCTTATAAGTATGTTCAAATGATAACAAATACTCTAAAGCAGCAGAACACAATGATAAGCCGTAGTTGCTCTCTTCATCAACGTTGTTAGTACCCGGCATGCGAAAATAGCTAAATAAAGGCTCAGACAGGTCCTCTATAACAACGTGTGCATTTATATCAGCCCATTCAGGAATCTCTGATAACGTGCAGGCGTAGCCGAGCCCATATCTATTCCTGTCTTTAAAGCATGCAGTTTCAACTACATAACTATTTTCAACCCAATGATGATATTCAAGTTTGGTATAATACATACCGCCGCGAACTGCATGCTCTACGAATATAACACTTGATATATTACCCTGCATATCGTAAGATGTAGGAACAAAAGATGTAGGAGACACGAAAACTAAGCCATATTCAGATGGCTTAAACATAAGTCCGCCAAGCGCAATACCCTGCTCGAGGTATCTATGCAGGTTATCTTCGAAGTTCTTAACATACCTATTGAATAAATCTGTTTCAGAATTTGTGTTTTTGCTGTCAACTGTCAGTGTAAAGTCGGTCAGCGTAAGTTTAGCAGCCTCTTTACAAACCAACTTCATAACCTGCGTAGAGCTCTTTTGATATATCTTATTCCATGTGGTGATTGCATTAATCATTTCGGCGCTCTCTGCACAGTGCGTGCCAAAGACCTTAGCATAAGACTCAAATAAGTTATAAGAAATACCCTTGTCTGTAGGTGTTACAGGTTTACCTAATAGGGCATTTCCGAACTGTTGAAATATATTCATGATAAGCCTCCTAAAACTTTTATATGTTTAGATAATGCGTAACGTGTGGCATCAATCAAGTGGTTATTACGGTCTACCGGAACCTCTGGGGAAATTGTGTTGCCGTCTTTATCCTTCTTCCACTCATATAAGTTGAACTCTTCCCACGCGTTTGGCGTTACATACGGATCTATATAAATGTGATTGCAACCTTGCAGAAAAGAAATACCCGAAAGAAGTAGGTTATTTCCCTTATTAACAAGTCGAACTGGCACTCCAAACTTGTTAAAGCAGGCTTTTACAGGCTCGCCACCTCGCGAAGACTCCATAGTGGCTACCATATCTGTATAGCCCTTGTCAAGTATCCACTTAGCAAGGTCGTCGTTTATAACATGGCGCTCGTAAAATTCATCTAATAAATATAAATCGCGATTGGCAATATTGTAACCTAAACGAATAAATGCTAGCGGATCTTCATAGCCTAAGTCAATACCCTGAAACAGCAAATCGGCAGAATAACCATTTGACAAGTCGTACTGTGTGACATTGCGGAATATCAAGCCCTCTACACCAACAATTTCGCCCAAATAGCGCCAACGATATTCGCGCTCTGAACGGCGAAAACAAGCTGCGGCACGCTCAATAAAAGCTTTACCGAGCCACTCCACAGGAACAGTGCGATAATCTGAACTGTGTATTAGGCGACCGGGCACATCAATTAGGCTGTCTTTGTTCACCCAATTGTTTGCATTAGCGGGTGGATTATAACATTGAAAACACCAAGAAATATCGCCGCCGCGGATAATAGAGTCCATAGCGGTATCAATTTCATTGTTGCCTGTAAAGCTATCTAGCTCCTCCCAATGGCAGATACCAAAGACTTTACCTGGTGGTGGTGCTACACCTTTAGTCTTGTTTGCGTCATCTAGACCTAGAAATATAATAACTTGACCGGTTACGTTGTTTGTTATCCGCATTGGCGAATAACTAATGTCATATAGCGATTGCAATCCGGCTCTGGCTATCATATTTATATATGCAGCAAATGCACCTTGACGTATACGATTTCCCTGCTTCATAAAGACACAAGTACATATATCGGGATACTTTTGCATTAAAGCTAAAACCTCAACGATTATTGTACTGGTCTTTAGGCTTCCTCTGCCTCCCTTAAGTCGATAGATACTATGTCGATGTTCCTGTATATCTAAATGAAGTTGATAGAAATTAGGTGCTATAAGATTCTTAATATTCATACCTATATTAATCCTCTCATAATTTATTACTCATATTGATAAACATGAATATTAAGTTTTCAATTTATATTATACAGCTCAGAATTTAATTTATATCTGGTAAATTTGCAACATCGACATACGAAAATTTTTCAGCATCAACTTCAGTGATTGTGTCATCAATAGTCGGTTCAACAGCACTGGCAGCCTGTGTAGCTGACATCTGACGTGTAAGCATACCTAATGCGGACATATTTGGGTCGTCTTCATGCTCCAATACGTCTTCTGTGGTTGTTACTATTGTTCTTGTGTTGCCGTCTTCGGTAACTGTAACAGATTTTGTGTGCAATACCCGTGTTTTGTAGTTACCTGTTGCAAGCCTATATAATGTATTGTTAATGTTTTCACTACGCTCAGCAAGTGCATCCTTACGCAATTCGTCCAATTCAGGATTGTTCTTCATCTGCTCGAATAACCATGAACGAGATACACCTAATTTCTTAGCTATATCCGAAAATGTATATCCATCTACGAGCCATTTATGTACTGCTGTAGCCCGGGATAAGAGATATGGTAGATTAGCATGATTGCTCTTAGCGCCTTTTTTCTTAGCCATGTTTATCATCCTCTCAAAGATAGTATAACACAAATATTAGCATTTGTCAAGAGATTTTTTAAATAAATGTTGTACTAAAATCAGACAATTCTGAATAAAACAAATATAGGCATGCCGAAGCATGCCTATATAAGTAAGGAGAAAAAGTACTATCGGCAGAGCCGATACAACACGTTTAAAGAATTTATACTAAAGACTCAACTTTTGGAAGAATCTTAGCAGCATTCATAATTGCTATTCGGTCATCTGGGGCACGCGAATATAAATACCCACACCATTGTCTAGCAAAAGCATAAGAAATCATATAAGCCTCGGCATCAGGAATAAGAGATTTAAGTCTGTTAACAAACTGAATATGAAATGTGTTTTCATCTTTTGTGCAAAGCTCCAAATTAGCAATATCGTTGTATCTGAGCCTTGCAGGGAAGTTGCGCAGGTTGTTTGTTGCAGCTCTAAGCATTACATATTCAAGATCGTCAGAGTTTGTGCAATTCTTAATAACTTCTAAATCTTCAACAGTAGGGATATGGTTGTTGAGCGCATCTACATATCTGAGGTATAAACGTTGTGTGCATTCATACTCCAGCAAGCCCTGCTTAAAAGATGACTTGTGATTAACCGAGTAATCTTCAGGATTAAGAATATAAGTGTTAAAAGCATCGGGAACAAGCAGTATCACATTGAACTCGTACTTCGACATTGTAATCACTCTGTTACTACTACCGGTGCGCAGCATCTCTTCCTTAGTCTTATAGAACATATAGGACTCTCTGCTGCGTGAATCAACAGGCACATCAGTAAAGGTAATACCCTGATCAGTGCTGCGCTGAACATGCTGATGATTTACAGAGATACGATATTCGGAATTGTTGTAAGTAAATGTAGCATAAGAATGTACATCTACGCCGCAATGCTTTACAATCGGGCCCTGCTTAAGTGTCTTAGCCAAAGCGATTACAATAGCCATGTTCTTCTGCTTTTCGTTTGTTTTCTGCATAAAAATCAACCTTTCTTCATTACGTAGATGTTACTCTACATCTTGCATGTTTGAACTATTAACCTTCAGCCAGTTTACTCTGGCATTATGCAGGCAAATGGAGTAGTAAATAGGCTCGTAAGACCCTTCCCCAAGAGCCTTGAATGGTTTGCCATTTAAGTAGTTGGCGAGCTCTTGCACTGCATCGTCATTAGCATACAGCCACCATTTGAACTTAAATACTACATCCGCCCACTGCGCTATCCTATCAAGCACATACAAGCACTTATGGTCCACTGAAAATGGATTATCTAGAACTTCTCTTGCCTTATTCGTTCTAAAAGAACGTATATTAACAAACTTTTCCCTCACTATTTGTAATTCAGGACTTGTCTGTGCAAGGAAGTAACGCACTGCGCTTATTTTTGCCTTCATAATTATCACCTACGTTTGAAGTTTTATTGGATTTATTTTCTAAAAATATAATAACATATTCAGAGAAAAAAGTCAAGAGGGTTGGACAAAAATTATTGCACAAAATAAGGGGAATAAAATTGTGCAAAAGTCACAAAATAATACCCTGTTGAGGCATCGCGTAGAAGCCCCAAAAACGGCGTTTTAAGGCGCGTTTATTTCTGGTGGTATAGTTTGACCTGCAAGCAAGAAAAACGCCGTACAGAGCGTTACAGGCGGTTAATTTCGCAAGTAATAAAGAAAGCAGCACCCCGCAAAAGAAGCAGGATGCTGCAAGCAAGTAAGTCAATAATTACTGTTCATCTGAAGTGTTGTCGTTGTCATCTTCGGATTTATCTTCGTCATTGTCGCCATTTCCAATGTCCTTAAGCTGTACAAGTACTTTATAGAGCGGTTTTGGTAATGTTACGCCGAGTTTTCCCGCGTTCTCAAGAATAGATAAGCCCTCATTACCAATGTATAAGAACTCTACTAAAGTCATGATTGCAGCATGCCCGTCAGCTAAGTTAGCAACACCCAAAACGTAAACATCAAGAATGTGTGCAACAGCTAAGATTAAGAGCATACATGCCTTCTTGAGAATACCCTTCCAGCCGATTTTGCTGTCAAGCTCGTGACGCACAGATGCAGCTCCCAGCCCTGTTATATAATCTACACCCATGAGAACAAGCACGGCAATAAGTAAACCGTTCAACTCGCCAAAAAGAAAGCCGCATATAGCTCCGAGAGCTCCCAAAATCGTGCCTACTATTGTCTTCTCCATAATTAATTCCTCCTTTCTTAATAAAGTTCAATGAACTCCTGCATTTTAACAGCGCCTGTAGGTGGCGTTATAGCCTCTTCAACAATTACAGAGCCTAATGTGAACTCACTTTCATGGTCTAAAAGAGGGGCATGCAATATTGTATAGCCGCTTGCAAATACTGTCTCGCCGGTAGCACCGCTATTCCTACTCATTATCTGCCTAAATGGGCTAAACTGGTTGCTACCTATATAGTAGCCGTCGCCGATAGACAAAAATGTAGGTGTTCCGATAGCCGCTATACTTGGTAAAACAAACTGTTCCCCTAAGCCGTATATTGTAGACTGTCTTATGCCAGTATAGCTGTCAAATGGCTTACCTGCGTAGTCTAAACTGTCGTCAGACGGACTATAGAACAATTCATCTCCAACATAAAGTGCAGTTTTAAACATTATAAGGGTTCCTTCAGCAACTGCAAACATTTTAGCTTGATTACTCAAACGGTTATAATCAGCTGGTACGCCACAATACCCTTGTGAGACCTGATTCCAATATACTTGTTGTCTTAAACTTTCATCTACGAGAAGCCGTGTTACTTCTCCAGAAAGAGGATCCCATATCAAGGCTTCATCTATGTACTGCCCCGTAGAATTTATAAGCAATAAGCCGTCATTTGACTCAGGCAAAGCAACATACTGTGGTGAAACAAAGTATGAAGCAATATACGGATCAGATACAGGGATCCAACCCTGACTTGCATAATTCTGTGGGTCAAATACGCCATAAAGAAGATTTGACTCCCCATACCCATAAAACTTTGCCGACTCCTCATAAAGTGAAGAATCATCTGGAATAGTAATTTCTTTAACATAGATTTCAGGTGCAACTGAGCCTGGAGACGCAGAGCCCTTAAAGCAAAGCAAATAATACTTATTATCAGCTGTTGAAAACTTAAGACTCACTATATAATCTGGCAAAGTCATATACACAGACTGAGAGGCATCAAGAGGTGACTGATTAGCGGTGCCAGTAGGTACATTCAAATGAGCAGTGTCAGCTGAAACATAGCTAGAGCTATATTGACCTTGCACAACTTTTCCCTCAATGATTGAAAATGGACAATCATAATAAACTGCTGTGTCAGGAAAGTGATAATTAACAGTACCCGCTGTTATTTCACCAGTCTCAATAGTAGCTGCGTTAATCTTTTCAGTCAATGCAAGAGAGCGAATACCATTAACTGGTGCAACACTACCCCAATCAAAGCTGTTATGCAAATCTGCAAGCTGTTCAACTCCAAACGGGCGTGATGTTCCGGGGTGACCAAGTGTACTAAGGCGCTTCCACTTATCTGAATAAGCTCCCTCAACAACAGCAGGGTCTAACTCAGCATCGTTAGCATCAAAGTATTTTACGCGCAATCTAAGTCCCATAGTAAAGACCTCCTTAATAAATGTGTAGTGTAAATGTTATATCAAGCGTATAATCGCTTGTTTTTGTGATTGGTTCAGGCAAATTAGCCTTTGCGAATAATGCATCCGTAAGATTATAAGAAAGATAATTTGATGTTTGTGGTAAACTACGCTCACTATTTATATCCAGCATAAAAGGATTATCAAGTCTATAATCTGATAAGGAAACTTGTGTTCTTTTATAGTCAGCATTTTCCGTCCCTCCACCGGTGGGTTTAAGAAAATACCCGTGTGTTGATTTATCGATTTGGTTTAGTAGTGTATATTGAACAGTTGTGTGATTTCCTACATTAGCACCATATAAATCTGCATAATAATTACACATTCCAAAACAGTCTGGCTCATTATCCATAAAAGTAAGCATAACATTTGCAGGAGCACTATTATCTATCTCCCAAGCAAATGTATCTCCGGATAAGTAACGCTTAACTACCTTATTATTTTGTGTATCTGAATAAATATAAGCAAAGTCACGTGTAAACAAGAAACCTGTACAAGAACAGATATATCTGTAGTACTTATTATCTGAACTCCAAGGTGTAGTTATTGCAGACAATGGGCTATCGTATGAAGAAGAAAAAGAAATTAACTCAGGAGAATCTCCCTTAATTACATAAGTTTTTACCTTATACCAAGGTGCAGAACTATGTCTATTTGGTGTTTTATTATCTGGGTTTGGATTTGCATTTGCTACGTTAGAATCTAAAGCACAGAAAACACAATACCCACTGTTTTGTATCTTTGCCGGTGCTCCAAAGCAAAGTCTATCCATATATAGTTTAATAGGAAATAACTGATGAGAGCCAGTGTTTATATTAAAAGAACCATCAAATAAATCTGGGTTATACTGTAAAGGATGTAAGCCATCAACTTGTCCTAAATGGAACCTGTTTAATGCCTTCTTGTTTATTACCCTGTATCTTATTTCAGATAGATACGTACTATCTTGCTGATATTCATTTCTTTTATTAAACCAAAGTTGTACTATGTTATTATCCGTTTGATAATACCAAGCGCAGTTATCTAACCTCTCAGAAACTATTCCCTGTGCAATATAATTAAGCGGGCTACTACTTCCCTGCATAGTACTTGTGTCATCTACATTTACAAGCCTGTTAGCACCTACAGAAGGGCTCGTTACATACGAAGAATCAGTAGTTACAGAAAAATCTTGACCTGCAGAAACAGTAGATAAAGATTCAGCGCCATTTTGCAATATTGGCGTTGTATCTTTAGCATGAGCACCCTGTGCATTAAGAGTACCCAAGCTTTTGAATGTTCCATTTCCCTGTGATGCATCCCAAGACCACTTCATAGTGTATGTAACCTGTCCACCTACAGTAGCAGACTGATTAAAATCAGTAGTTACCTGATAATCTGACATGTGACCTGCCTTGCTAGAATATTGCTCAGGGTTAGCTGCAGCATTGTATCTTGACGCATAAGCAATATATGTATCAGAAAGTTTTGTTCTAAACTTATCTCTCTTTGTACTCAATTGGTTTTCAAACAACTGTATACCAGCACTTGAAAATGGCAACTGCAATAAATATTGATGAAGAGTCTGACCGCTCTCTCCTCTATTAATAAATGGATAACCATACGTACTTTCATATTTCCAATAATCAGTAATTTTAGCATCAACAGTTACAGTTTTAACAGCAATACCCGTTGTTTTGTCTTTTAGTTCAACTTTGAAGTTTCCATTCATGCACTTTCACCTCAATCAATAAACATCTCAAACTTAACCTGCATAATATAGTTACTTGTTTTTTCTATTGGAGATACTAAGTTTACTCTTGCAATCATGTAGTTAATATCCATACTTACACTTGCGTTTGTTTGACCGGATTTCAACCACATTAAGTCATTCTGTGATTGTGCTAAAGAAGTTGAAATAAGAATATTTTCAGCATCACTTAATGATGTTCCAACTACAGCACCGTTAGATAGATCTATACACAAAGATGAGTATGCAACCCGTGTATTTCCACTATTAGGTAACTTTCTTTGAAACGAGTACCCAGCGTGTAACAAATTACTGTGTCTGCACGGAATTGTAAAAAATCTTGTTGTTAGTGCTCCAGGCAATGATGGCATATCTAAATGCCATAACAATGTCCCAGTCGTTATATCTCTGCAATAAATAGTATTAGTATCCTTTTTAACCCAATAAACTAATTTTAGGTCTTCTGTAACAAAAGAAGGCCACTCATTAAATGTATGTGCATTTGGCGAGCTACTTGAAGAACTTGTCAGAGCAATACAGCCATTATCCATATGATATGTCGTAATATCGCAATTATCCCCACTAAAAACATAAAATGTAAACTGCGTATAATATGCCGACGATTGAGAAGAAATAGAAGGCTCATCTGAATAGCAACTTGATGAAGATTTTGAAGAAAAGAATACACAATAATTTAAACTCGATCGACCAATCCAACTGGTAGAACCTTTATAGGCTTCCAGTATAGCATTATTTGTGTAATAAGCTCTAGGTATTCTTAATGTTCTTGTAAAATCATAGTCGGTAGTAATAAATGATGCACGATTATAATGTTTATCAGTAGTAGCTGGATAGTAGTCAAAAGCATTTTTTGGTAATCTTCGTATATAAAATGTTACATCTACATAATCAGTTACAAAAATACCCGGATCAATAATATCAGGTTCTGATATTAAAAATATGTAGTTTTCAGATACATAGCAATTGTACGAAAGACTAAGATCTTCATAGGCAAGTAAACCAAATTGAGTATACGTTCTATAAATATCTTCAACATTTCCATTTGAATATGCAGACATATCCGTACTACTATCAAAAGAATGTGCTGCTACTTTATGTGTTAGTGCAAGGCTCTTTATTGTTCCATTACCCTGTGTTGTTCCGAACTCCCAAGTTCTTGAATAATGACCAGGCTCTAAAACAGTTTCAGAAGGCAACTTCATACCTATTTTAGTGTTTAATGTAATAGAAGGAAGTGTTGTATTAGCATTTATATCTGTACCATAAGCAACAGGTTTATTTCTACAGTCGAAAAATAAACTATTTGAATATGGTTCTTCAAAGCATACAAGACCACCAGCACAGACTTCGGGAGAAAGCATTTCAAGTAAGCTTGTGGTTCTTCCTATTGATGGGCTTCCACCATTTGATAAGTATTTATAAACGTCAGTGATTTCACCATATTGAACAACAGTAGGCTGCTCTTTAACTCGTGTTGTAGGATTAAGCATGTCTATTGTAACTTTGCAGTGCATGTAATACCCTCCATTCGTTAAAGAGCAGTGTTGTTAAAAGACCACTGACCAACTTGTGATACATAATAAGTTCTACCTGGCTCCCCCACCGCTTCATACTCTTCGCGTATGACTTCTTCGTCGCCAAATAACCACTGGCCCATATCGTCCATTATAACTACAGGCGGCTCAGGCGGTGGGGGAGCCTCGCCTCCCTCTGTCGTAGGATAATCTCCCTGCGCCTCAGACTGACGTTTTGAAGCATTGCGGTCGTTATCACTTGGTAAAACAAAAGACTGATATCTTGCTTTTCCGTTCAATCTTAGCGTCATTCGCATTATCTGGGCCTTGCAAAAGAATTTAACTCCAGATCTATTAGAAAAGTTTGAAATACAAGATGCCCAATCGCCAAGTCTTAAACGAAAATCACCTGATGCCGTTTCGATGTCAAAAGGTACAGGGCGATAGTTTTCTTGTGATTGATAAGTGTAGACTATCACATTAGCAATACTCTCAACTATGTAAGATATATTGTCTGCATCAACAATACCTGTTAAGAGTTTTGTCCCTGTAATATCGTAATAGTTTGGTGTACCTGTGTACTCTGTAGGCTTACTATAGTCAGCCTCAACAAGTTCATGTGTTGTTTCATCCTCTATAGATGCAATGCACTTAACCTGTTTGATTTTAAATACACCAAGGTTTTCATAAAATTTAGAACAAATATCAGCAGTAGGCTCAGTATCTACAATATAATCAGAGCCATCGTTTAGGCGAATACCGTGTTCATTGAACACTTCCGTGTAAGCTGTAGGCGCAAATGGAACAAGCAACAAGTCACCAAACTCATCTGTTGTAGCAAAGCAGCAACATAAAGTTGCAATATCTTTTATTATGTCACGATAAGTTAAATAACCTATTTCGTTTGTTATTCTAAAGCTGTAGTCTGTCAAATTAGGAATATAACGTGTGTAATTATAGCCCAATTGTGTTTCGGTATCCATCTTAGCACTTAACTGCATACGTACAGCGGTGTGATATTCATCGTTGCCATCCCAATACCCTGTGCGAGGTGTGAATCGGCAACACCACTCAAGTATTGCAAGCATATCTGGCTCCGATATTCCACGGCGCTGTAGTATCTCGGTCATAACTGCAGAGTTAGATGTATCAAAAACAGCAGGTAAGTCACGGTCAAAGCGTGACATTAGCGATTGCAGTTTTAAAGTATATTTATCTTCACCAACTTTGCAAGATTTATCTTGCATTATAAAAGTACCCAAAGGCACGAGAGCGGTTTTTCCGCTCGTATACGTATCTTCGTCAGGATATGGTGACTCGTGACCATATCCAAGTTCAACGTAAAACTCCGCATTACTCTCTGTTCCGCCGCCTGCAGATACTTCAGAATCAATATCATCAAGAATAGCAGAACGACTCGAGCTATATAAAATGTCACATGTAAGCGTGTCAACATTAGCAGCACCCAAGCCGAATGTGTTATTCGGTGTTGCAGATGCCTCGTAAACAAAGTTGCTTCCTACAATATCGCGGCAGTCTAAATTAGCGGTGCGGATGCGATGTGTGTTAGGCTGTGAACCTTGGCTATACAAAGAAACCTGTATATTAGCGTCATTAAACCTGAAATTACTATATAAAGAACTTTCATATAACTCTTTTTGTTCATTGCCTGCGGTTGTATCTGGAAAGTTATACAAGTGTTACACCCCCAATACATTATACCTGTTGAAATGCCAAGCCGTCTAAACGTAATTGCTCCCGTGTATCAGTCACAGTAAGAACAGTAACTGGAGCCGATTTAACAATAAAGTTGCCAATTACCTCAGCACCTAAAGCAAAATCGTAATAATATAAACGAAAATCGTTGCCCTGACGACTTTGTCCACCTATATGCATAGCATTTGCTAAATCAATATATTGTGCTATTGTTACGGGGTCAAAGTTCAGATTAGAGATAACTACCTGAAATCCAACAAGATTTTGAGATGCATGACCTCTCTGGTTCTTATTCTCATTCAAATAGAGCGGCTTATTTTCATATTTGAAATTGTTGCGAACTCTGGGAAACATTAATATCTTATCTGGATTATCCTTATCAGCTACGGTTGCACTCTGGTCATTTGTTATGTCTATACCAAATCTTATAAAATCTGTAGCCGGCGCTGCTTTAAATCCTGATGTTGCACTCATATATTAGTCAACTCCTTCTATATTAATAGATAATTAAGTCAAACTTTTCTTATACTTATTATACAGCTACTAATTTATTTTAAATATTAGTAGCTGTATAATTTTCATATTCAATTATCCTGTTACAAGGTTTGAATCAATAACAGTATCAACAATAAAGTCCTGTATCTCACGATTTCCTATGTAAACTCGGTTTTCAACTGTCACATTAGGCTGTGCAGCCTCCTCTACAACCTCGCGTATAACACCCACAGGGGCTTCAATGTTAGTACCCGAGCGCTGGTCACCAAGAACAGCAAGGAACGGATTATTAGGCGGTATAACGGCGCCATTAGCAAGATAAGGAACTTTTAAGTCGCCAGATTTTAATTTTGTAGCAAGTTGTGAAACAGTTAAATCGGAAGTAAAAGTACTATCTAGACCACTGCCTAAAGCAACTCCAAAGGTTTCGATTTCAGAACCTATACTTTTAAGTGTAGCTTTAAAAGCAGTCAAAAACTTATCAGGAATAGAAATTAAGCTATCAATAAATTTTGTTTTTGCATCAACATATTCTGTATCAGAATCAACATTTCTTAACACAGTAGCAAGTCCACTAATAATACTCTTACCAAAAGCAGTTCCCTTTGTTTGCGCCTCGGCCTCAGAAGATACTCCCTTAAGCATTTCTGTTGCAGCATCAGTTAACTCCTTATTTGTATCGTTAGACTTAAGGTCATCAGTTACGCCTTTAGAAACCCCACCCCCGATTTCAGTACCCTTGTCTGTTGCATCCTGTTTAACATTTACATTAGATAATGCTGTAGATACGGCTGACTGTGTTTGACCATTAACAATCTTTTTCACCTCAGTTGTATCAACATTTTCAGGTTTTACAAGAGGTTTTATAGAGGCTATTGACACAGAGAATGTTGTATCCGAAGCATCGTAAACAGCATCAAAAGCTTCGTTTGAGCCAAGGTCCGTTGCAAGTGTTCTAAGGCTCTCCTCAAGCTTTATCTTATTACCTAAACCAAGATCTACAGAATTTATAATCTGGTCTAAGTTAAATGACAGTGTTCCGTTTTCAAGAGTTGCAGATTCTGCTAAACCGCTTTCAATCCACTTACCGATTGTAACGTACAAAGCACTACCCAATGCATGTTTATCTTCCGTACTTAAACCGGAGTCCTTAAACTTTCCAAGGAATAACTCTTTAAACTTAGCAGGAAGTTTATCCCACTCAATAGCATTTCCGTAAATCTCTATTGCTTTTTCAACATCCGCTGTAGAACCTGCCTTAACCTGATCAGCAATACCCTGCATGAAGTCAGACAAGATTGTCTCCTTGCCCCAACTGCCATCTTCGTCAATTGCAATGTTAGCAAATGTAAAGTATACTGAATTAGCAGCACTTTCAGCAATCTTAGCATTAAATGATTCTATTTCAGTATTGTAAAAATCAACATAACCTGCATATAAAGTATCTAGTGTTTTTATCTGTTCCTTAATATTCTGTTTATCTATATCGGTAACAGCAACACTAAGATCCTGCTCCATGTTCTTACGTGAAGAACTATACACACTTTTAGCAGTCTTAGCAATACTTTCGAGTTGTTCTTTTGCTTTGTCAATAGACTCTGGTGTAAACAAGTTTAAGTTAGTTGCAGTAGAAATCGACTCCTTAAACTCGTCAAAGTCTGTCTTTGTAGTTCCAAAGTAATCTCTTAAAGCGTTAAGCCTATCCTGATTTACATCAATACCCGACGCTGCGTCAATTTCAAGAGCCTGATACTCAGTACGCAGATTTTCAATAAACTGGTCATGCCACTTATTATACTCTTCCATATAACGAGTAACAGCATCTCTAGATAAACCTATTTTATCTGCGCCAGTTGCAAACATATTAAAGCTTGTTTTAAGTTCCTCTTTGTATGTTTCAGACTTATATTCAGCAGCAGCTTCCGATAAATCTTTGTAAGCCTGTGTCAAATCAGAGAAAACATTTAAGTCTACAAGTCCGCTTTCATTTCTAAGCGCCGCAGAAAGTTTTGGAATTTCAGTATTAACAAGATAATCTGTAGTATTAACAAAGTCTTCTTTTAACTGACCAAGGCGTGATTGTGACTCATTGTAAGCAGTACTGTCAAATAGACTATCAATAACAGGCTGATAAGACTCAAGCATATCTGATGTAGCCGCCATAGTGTCCTTCGCTGCAGCAACACCCTGTTCTTTTGCTTGTTGTATCGAACCTATTACAGCCGTAATAGCAACAACAATAGCAACTAAAGCAGCACCGATTGGGCCTGCAGTTGCAGCACCATATATTATTGCAGCTATAGAACCTACTATACCAATTGTTGCATCAAGAACATCAACTTCGCCCGTAAGTAGCCAATCAGCAAGTGCTTCACCTATATTGTAACCACCGATAGCAGCACCAATACCCAATAGGAGTCCATTTGCTAAAACCTTACCAACAGCAGCAATTCCCTGCAAAGCGTAACTTCCCTTAAGAAGTGCAAACACTTTAGCTAAGAAAGGTAAAATATAATTCTTAAATAAAAGCACAGCCATTGCAGTTCCGAACAATAGAGAACCGATATCTTCAATTATATCCGCAGGATTAGCAAATATAAAGTCAAGAGCATCCTCAAGACCTAAGTCGTATTTAAGCCAATCTACAAATGCAGTTAAATTATCCTTTATATCAGATATAAACTTAATTATACGGTCAACCGCAGTTGTATCAATTTTTATCTCTTCAAGCGGAAAGTCGTTATACCAAAAGCTGTCTTTTAACTTAGCATAAAGGTCTGTAGCTACTTCGGGCGGATTTATATCTGGTGGATTTATACCACTATCTTCGTCAGAAGATGGTAAATCTATATAATATAAATCAAGCAGTTTAGTACCCTGTTTTAGAGCCTTGTTATTCTTTAAAATCTGTTTACCAGTATCTATAGTGTTATCAAGAATTTCATCCGTACTATCGGCAGAATCTCCAAAGTCAACAGACATGTCTTGTACACTTTTACCAAACTCATACTCGGTAGGTTCAATGCCAAATAGTTCAAATAACTTCTTACTAAAGTACTCAACGTACTTAATAGCAACAGCAAACCACTGTATAACAGGCTTTATAATTGTTATACCGTAAGAACCTAAAACACCTAAAAGGTTTTTCCAATTCTCTTGCAGTGTGTGCAAGCTATTGGCATAAGAATCAGATGTTCTAGCATAGTCACCCTGTATATTACGAGTACTGTCAAGAATATATGCATAACGTACATACTCTTTTTCAAGTTCAGTAAGCGACTTCCAAGTAGCATCTATGCCTTTTGTTGCCAAATACTGCTCCAAGTTTGTACTCTTAAGAACTAAGCCATACTTCAATAGCGGGCGTACACTTGTGCCGGTAATACCCGATGTTATAGAAGTGAAGGCTTGCTCCGAGGATACGTTGAAAAATGAAGCAATATCTCCCGCTAACTTAGTGTAGTTTTGAGACATATCGAGCAGAACTTCCTTGTTCTTAACACCAATAGTGTCCAAAAGTGCAGCATATTCAGAAAGATATTTTGTACTCGTAATAACAGACAGACCATAGTTTTTACTGTCTAATTTTAACCACTCATTAGCAATATCCACCTGTTTCTTAAAGACCTGTTCAAGTACATTAGAGTATTCATAAAGTGTAGAGGCGTTTTCAGTTGCAGTGCTAAAGATTGAAGATACACCACTTGCAAATCTTCTAAGCAGGTTTGCACCAAGAATACCCGTAAGAACACTCTTAAAACCACTAAAGGTTGCACCTAAAATCTTAACGTTACCATTTACCTTCGTAACACCACTGTTCATATTGTTGAAAGTAGTGTTAGAGGTTGTATTTAAGTTTTGCTCTGAGGACCTAATAGCGTTTAAATTGTTATTAAGTTCACGTAATTCACGTATCGCCGCAGCACTGTTTACCGATACATCAATACTTAAACTTGCCACACCTAATTCCCCCTATCAATATAAGGTAAGATACCTAATACTTTGTTTCTTTGTTTATTTCTTTCCATCTTAGCACGATAATCAGCATATTGCTTATCTTTGTAGTTAGATGGGTCAAAGGAACGTATATTTATCTTCTTGTAAAGTGCGGTATCCTCTGCACATTCAAGCTCCGCAAGTAGCCAACAAAACTTAAACCAATGTAGTTGCGCAGTAGTTAAATCAATGCCAAAACTTTTATAAAAGCCAGAAAAGATTAACTCTGAGTCCTCATATAACGATACTAAGTCGGGGTTGCCGTTTGCTATTCGGCGATATCTGACAGTATTGTCCGGTGCAAGAAATGAAATCACACTGTATTTCGTTTTCTTGACAAGCTTTACATTGCCATTAGCGTCGTGTGTTTCAACATCAATTAAGTCAGATGCAGGCTTGTTATAATCTTCTATATCAAAAGTAATATCTTCTACATCCGGCATAATACCCTCACGTTTCCAATAGGAAGTTACAGGGTCGTCGTTACCGCAAGATAACCAATATCTTAAAC
>JAZNSQ010000013.1:0-20259 GCA_045591265.1 Clostridia bacterium
AACATTCCTGATCCCCTCCGTTTCCAAGTGCCGTTCCCGTATGCCAAAACTGTGCCGCCGGACTGCTTACCACCGTGCCGCGCCGCCCATATCCCACCTCTGCCAAAGCGCAAAAAAAGCCTGCCACCGATTTCCCGGAGGATTTCGGTAACAGGCTTATTCTTGTTTCTCAACAGCGGGCACTAACAGCGCCTTTTGCCGATTTAGTGATTTTGACGAATCGTTTCTCTGCGTTATGCAGCGAGCGATTTATTTCGCATCTTTGATAGCAGCCTGAGCAGCAGCAAGGCGAGCGATCGGCACACGGAACGGGCTGCAGGATACATAGTCGAGACCGAGCTTGTGGCAGAATTCAACAGAAGTCGGGTCGCGGCCATGTTCGCCGCAGATACCTACGTGGAGGTTCGGATTTACAGGCTTACCAAGGGTGCTAGCCATGTTCATAAGCTTACCAACACCTGTGGTGTCGAGCTTAGCGAAGGGATCGTTCTCGAAGATCTTAGCGTCGTAGTATGCGCTAAGGAACTTACCTGCGTCGTCACGAGAGAAGCCGTATGTCATCTGAGTAAGGTCGTTTGTACCGAAGCAGAAGAAGTCTGCATTGGCAGCGATCTCATCAGCTGTGAGACAAGCTCTGGGAATCTCTATCATTGTACCAACCTCATACTTGAGCTCTACGCCTGCAGCTGCGATCTCAGCGTCTGCTGTCTCAACAACTACCTTCTTAACATACTTAAGCTCCTTAACATCGCCCACGAGAGGAATCATAATCTCGGGAACAACATTCCAATCAGCATGAGCCTTCTGAGTGTTGATAGCCGCACGGATAACTGCCTTTGTCTGCATTGCTGCGATCCCAGGGTAAGTTACTGCAAGACGGCATCCACGGTGACCCATCATGGGGTTAAATTCGTGAAGTGAGGTAATGATAGCTTTGATTTCTTCAACGCTCTTACCCTGTGCTTTTGCAAGAGCCTGAATGTCAGCTTCTTCTGTAGGAACGAACTCATGAAGCGGAGGATCGAGGAAACGGATTGTTACAGGATTTCCTTCAAGTGCTTCATAGAGCTGTTCAAAGTCGCCCTGCTGATAGGGAAGAATCTTATCAAGAGCTGCTTCTCTTTCTTCAACAGTGTCTGAACAAATCATTTCACGGAATGCAGCAATTCTGTCTGCCTCGAAGAACATATGCTCTGTACGGCAAAGACCAATACCTTCTGCACCAAGCTCGCGAGCCTTTTTAGCGTCAGCGGGAGTGTCAGCGTTTGTACGAACCTTAAGAGTTCTGAACTCATCTGCCCAAGCCATAATTCTGCCGAATTCGCCTGCGATTTCAGCATCAACTGTGGGGATGATACCGTCATAGATATTACCTGTTGAACCGTCTATTGAAATGAAGTCACCTTCAACATAAGTCTTACCTGCAAGAGTAAACTTCTTGTTTTCTTCATCCATATTGATGTCGCCACAACCTGATACACAGCATGTACCCATACCACGAGCAACAACGGCTGCGTGAGATGTCATACCGCCACGAACAGTAAGGATACCCTGAGATGCCTTCATACCTGTAATGTCTTCAGGTGAAGTTTCAAGACGAACAAGAATTACCTTTTCGCCTCTTGCATTCCAAGCCTCTGCATCCTCTGCAGTAAATACAACCTTACCGCAAGCAGCACCGGGAGATGCACCAAGACCACGGCCGGCAGGAGTTGCAGCCTTAAGAGCCTTAACGTCAAACTGCGGGTGGAGAAGTGTGTCAAGGTTACGGGGGTCAATCATTGCAACAGCTTTCTTCTTATCAATCATACCTTCGTCTACAAGGTCACAAGCAATCTTAAGTGCAGCCTTTGCAGTTCTCTTACCATTTCTTGTCTGAAGCATAAAGAGCTTCTTGTTTTCAATGGTGAACTCCATATCCTGCATATCTCTATAGTGGTCTTCAAGGATTTTGCAAACCTTGTTGAATTCAGCAAAAGCTTCGGGGAACTTTTCTGCCATCTGTGCGATAGGCATAGGTGTACGAACACCTGCAACAACGTCTTCACCCTGAGCGTTTACAAGGAATTCACCCATAAGGCCGGGTTCACCTGTTGCGGGGTCACGGGTAAATGCAACACCGGTACCGCAATCATCACCCATATTACCAAATGCCATCATCTGTACGTTAACTGCTGTACCCCAAGAATAAGGGATATCATTGTCACGACGATATACATTTGCACGGGGGTTGTCCCATGAACGGAAAACGGCTTCAACTGCACCCATAAGCTGTTCCTTGGGGTCAGTGGGGAAGTCTTTACCGATTTTGTTCTTATATTCAGCTTTGAACTGGCCTGCGAGAACCTTAAGGTCTTCAGCTGTAAGCTCGATATCCTGAGTTACGCCTTTTTCTTCCTTCATTTCATCGATAAGCTGTTCAAAGTATTTCTTACCAACTTCCATAACAACGTCAGAATACATCTGGATGAATCTTCTGTAGCAGTCCCAAGCCCATCTGGGGTTACCGCTTTTTGCACTCATTGCCTCAACAACGTCTTCATTAAGACCAAGGTTAAGGATTGTATCCATCATACCGGGCATTGATGCTCTTGCACCACTACGAACTGATACGAGAAGCGGATTTTCCTTGTCACCGAACTTCTTACCACAGATTTCTTCCATCTTAACGATGTTTGACATAATCTCTTCCTGAATAGCGCTATTGATTTTACGGCCATCCTCATAGTACTGAGTACAAGCTTCAGTAGTTACTGTGAAGCCCTGAGGAACAGGAAGTCCGATTTTTGTCATTTCAGCAAGGTTAGCGCCCTTACCGCCGAGAAGATTTCTCATGCTGGCGTCACCTTCGCTAAAAAGGTAAACAAATTTAGTCATAAACTAAACCTCCTAAATAAAATATATTCATAAATTTTACTCACAAAATATATCATACACCATTATAAGGAAAATTTCCAGTCTTTTTTTAAAAAAATTTCAATTATTTTAAAATATTGTGTAAATAGTTAAGGGCTTTTGGTAGTTTGCCTAAATGGTACTCCAAAAAAGGCTCTGTAATTTGTGAAATCTGTGATACTGCTTCGTTGTTACAACTCATATAAAGCGAATCACGGAGAGATGAATTTGATATGTAGCTTAAAATGGCAAAAAGCTCTTTTGAAACAGGCACATTTTTTTCACCTTTATGCTCTGTGCAGCGTATTTCACCATCTGTCACTGAAAAGTATTGAGCTTTTTTCCCGCATGGGCACTCCTCATTAAATTCAGGCATAACACCAAAGATTTCGCACATTTTTAATTCAAAGACGGCTTTTATAAGATAAATTGCATCAATTCTTTTAGTTAAAACATAAAGTGAGTTTAAAAGAAGACGCACCTCGCTATCAGCGCTTTCATTTATCCTAACGCACATCTCACAAAGAGAGGCAAGGTAATTTGCCAGAGAAAGTGCCTCAACACTTTCAGAAAGTGGGGAGAAGCTTTCAAGCAGTTCCGCCTGACTTAAGCTGTAAAACCCATCACGAAGCTTTTTTAAAACAAATTCACTGTAGCAGAGCACCCGTGCGCTTGTGTGACTTTTATGACGAAGGCTTTTTACCCCTTTTGCAATCACGCTGATTTTACCGATTTCGGGGGAGAGCAGCGTAAGCATCTTGTCATTATCCCCACTGTTTGCACTTCGCACAACTATTGCTTTTGTTTTGATGCTTTCTCCTGACATTTTTTACTCTCTTCCTTACGTTTTTTATACTCAAGGTAAACTTCTATATCTCCCGTTTCCGTAAAAACATTCCATAGAAGCTTTTTCTTATTTTCCAACATAATCACCTCATAGCTATTATTAGGTGATTGTGTAAAATAATAACTTGAAATAATTTACACTTAATTTTTTGTATAACCCAGCTCTTTAAGGATACTGCCCTTGTTACGCCAATCCTCGCGCACCTTTACCCAAAGCTCAAGATGAACGTGAGTATCAAGCAATTTTTCGATATCTTTTCGCGCATATGTGCCTATTCTCTTTATAGTTTCACCGTTTTTCCCGATTATAATCGGCTTGTGGCTCGATTTTTCGCAATAAATTACGGCTTTTATTCTTGTTATGTCGGGATTTTCCTCCATTGCCTCAATTTCAACTGCGCTTCCGTGCGGAACCTCTTTATCAAGCAGGCGAAGTAGCTTTTCGCGGATTATTTCCGCTGACATTTCGCGAACTGTGCTGTCGGCATATATATCCGTGTCGTAAAAAGGCTCACCCTCTGTAAAATGCTTTAAGATTTCACGTCTTAATTCATTGACAGAAGTATTTTTAAGTGCACTCACAGGCACAACCGCTGAAAAATCAAATTCTTTGCAATATGCATCTATCTGGGGGAGAATAAGCTCCTTCTCTACCATATCCACCTTGTTTATAACCAGAATAAGGGGGATATTTTTATCCTTTGCATTTTTCATTATCTTTCTGTCTATGTCATAGATTTCTTTTCCCGCTTCAACAACTAAAAGGGCAACGTCTACATCGCCAAGCGATGCGCCTGCAGTAGAATTCATATATTCGCCAAGCTTTGTGCGGGGGGTATGCATACCGGGTGTATCAACAAAAACTATCTGGTAGTTATCCCCGTTATCAATTGCCGCTAAGTTTGTTCGCGTTGTTTGTGGCTTATTTGAAACGATAGCCGCTTTTTCTCCTATGAAAGCATTGGTAAGGGTTGATTTACCAACATTTGGTCTGCCGACTATTGCCGCAAAACCGCTTTTAAATTCGCTCATTTTAAAATCCTCTCAATTAATCTCTTGTTAAATTCATTTTTTCCATAATTTCTTTTTCACGTGTGCGCATAATTGTGGTAAATGGCTCTTCATTATGGTCAAATCCAAGAAGATGAAGAGTACTGTGAACGGTTAAAAAACCTACCTCACGCTTTAGCGAATGACCGTACTCTTCTGCCTGCGCTTTAGCACGTTCAAGAGATATTACAATGTCACCGAGTAGAAGAAAATCGCCGTCAAAATTCCCGCTTTCTTCAAGCATAACACCGTCTTCGTCAAATTCCAGAATAGGAAAGCTTAAAACATCTGTTGCGGAATCAATATCCCGGTATTCCTTATTAATCTCGTGGATGCCATCGTTATCGGTAATTAAAATGCTTACCTCAAAGTCAGTTTCAGTATCACTTATTGTATCAAGAGTGGTCGAAACTGCAAGCTGAATAGTTTCTTCAAGCTCGGGCGTAAAATCAAGCTTGTCCTGTTCGTTTTCAATAATAAATTGTATCATATTTTTCTCCTTTATTCGTATTTCACTCTTTCGTGGAAATATCCGCCAAGTGTTTTTATAATAACTCTAATTATAGTTTCAAGCTCCGTAAATGTAAGATTACACTTTGAAAACTGACCTGAATTAACGCGGTCAGAGGCAATGCGTCTTACCATTTCCTCGATTTTCTCGGGATTTTTGTCTGTTATACTTCTTACTGCCGCCTCGCAAGAGTCAACAAGCATTACAATAGCCGACTCTTTACTTTTCGGAGTGGGGCAGGGGTAGGTAAATGCACTTTCGTCCTCATTTCCTTGTTCCTTCCATCTTTTTAAGAAGTATCCAGCGGTGGTTGAGCCATGATGCTCTGAAATAATATCACAAATATTTTGAGGAAGTCGATACTTCTTTGCCGTTTCAACCCCGTCAGAGACGTGGCTTATTATTATTTTGGCACTCTTTTCAGGCGAAAGATTATCATGGGGGTTAATATCATATTGATTTTCCTTAAAATACAGGGGATTACGGAGCTTCCCGATATCGTGGTAATAGGCACCAACTCTTGCAAGGAGGGGATTTGCGTTTACCTCACGCGCAGCAATTTCCGAAATATTTGCAACTGTAAGCGAGTGATGATATGTCCCCGGTGCTTCAATAAGAAGCTTTTTAAGAAGCTTATTTTCAGGATTTGCAAGCTCGGTAAGCTTCATAGGAGTTGTGGCGTTAAAGAGCCATTCCAAAAATGGAAGTAAGCCTATAGAAAGTATTCCTGAAAGAAGATTGCCCAAAAGAGCATATATAAATGTAAGTAGTGCCATTTTCACGCCGTTAGTCGTGATAAGTGTCATTGAGAAGAATAAAAAGGCATACATTAGTGAGCTGATTATTGTTGCAGGGAAAAGGTGATTGCGCCTTTTTACTTTACTGAAAGCATAAGCACAAACGAGCCCGCCGATAATCATACATATACTGTAAGACCAGTCATAATCGAATGCTATTCCGTATAAAAAGCATAAGACTATATTTGAAATCCCCGTAGCACGCGTTCCGCAAAATACGGTAGAAATGCACACAAACAGCGAAACAGGGAGAAGATAAATCATAGCGTCAGGCACAAATTTTCCGCCGAAAAAGGCGATAATTACGGAAACGAGCGCAACGCTTGAAATTATCATAATATTTTGTCCGTTTGCTTTTTCATTTGAAAGATGCAACCCCAAAAGAATAAGACAAATCAAAAAGAAAAGCACGATACCTGCCGTATATGTAGGAAGCAGGGGAGTTGAGCCCTTTATTAAACCAAGTTTTTCAAGCATACTAAGCTGTGCTTCAGAAACAATTTCGCCTTTTCTTAATATAATCTGGTTTTTTTTGTATTCTATTGCGGGAATAGCATCTGCCGCGGCATTACTTCTGCGTAGAGTTTCCGCCTCATCAAGCTCAAGATTTACAGTTACAACAGACGAAAATATTTCACGGCAGGCATTAATTCCTCTATCTGTAAGGGAAAGACTTTTAAGCTTTGAAAAAGCATCCGTTTCTGCCTTTTTAACGTCACCTACGCCTTCTGACATTATTTCATTTAAAATGGAAGAGAGGTTACGCATTTTATTAAACTGTTTTTCACTTTCAGAAACAAGCGTAAGGGCAGACTCCATAGATAAATCAATTTTTACTTTTGCAGAAAGCTGACCTGCCTTTGCAGAAAGTGAAAATCCGTCTTCCTCATCACTTCGTATTGTTGACGCGCAGGAAAAAATATCCTCCACCGTTTTAACTGCAGCAAGCTTTTTATCCTCATTTGCAATATACACTTTCTGGACACTTTCACGTGCAGCATTTTTTGCAGCATTGGTGGTTATTTCGTCAACTATTGCGCGGGGGGCATAAACATCCTCGGGCGAAACATCGCCAATGCCTATTTCAAGCTGGCCAAGTGTGTTTGAAGAAAGTGCTATAAATATAATGAGAATAACTGAAACTACTGTAACAATAAGTGAAGATGCACTGCTGAATAATGATTTCATATTATTGCCTCTTTTCGTATTTGTTGTAGGCTGCGATTATTTTTTGAACAAGGGGATGACGTACAACGTCTTTATCGGAGAGATAAGATATTTCAAGTCCTTCAATATTTTTAAGAACCTTTGACGCTTCACGGAGTCCACTCTTTTTCCCGTCAGGAAGGTCGATTTGCGTAATGTCACCAGTAATTACGGCCTTTGAACCAAAGCCGATTCTTGTTAAAAACATTTTCATCTGTTCGCTGGTGGTGTTTTGCGCCTCGTCTAAGATTATAAACGCGTCATCAAGCGTTCTTCCGCGCATATATGCAAGAGGTGCTATCTCTATGATACCTCTTTCAAGATACTTTTGGTAGTTTTCCATACCGAGCATATCACCAAGAGCATCGTAAAGGGGACGGAGATAGGGGTCAACCTTCATTTGTAAATCCCCGGGCAAAAATCCAAGCTTTTCGCCAGCCTCTACTGCGGGGCGGGTAAGGATAATCCTACTTACTTCTTTTCGTCTGAAAGCATCAACCGCAAGTGCAACCGCCAGGTATGTTTTACCTGTACCTGCCGGACCAATTGAAATAACTATGGTGTTGTCACGTATTTTCTGGACATAGTTTTTTTGCCCGAGTGTTTTTGGCTTAACACTTTTTCCGCTTGCAGTTATGCAGATAACGTCACCCTTTTTAGAGGGCACAAAATCAATATTGTCCTTAACAGCAAAAATTGCATAGCGAATGTTTTGCTCATTTAATTCCTCGCCGTTTTCAATCATAGAAGCAAGCCTTTCTATAACCTTTTGTGCGAGAAGGGCATTTTCGCCCATTACTTTAATCTGGGTGTCTTTATTCGTAATACGAACGCCCAGCTCACTTTCAATAAGCTTAATGTTTTTGTCAAAGCTTCCAAAAAGCTCTATCACAGTATCATTTGACGCGAGTTCAATTATTCTCTCCATAATAATCATCCTTGTTAATTGGTATTTCTTTATCTATGCGCATCAGGGATTCGGAAACGAACTTAACCCTGTAAAAATCACCTTCATCAGTTTTAGTAATCTTAACGTCTTTTATATCTGCGCCATCTTTCATAAGACTCTTTTTAAATTCATTTAAAGAGGTTTCTATGCTTTTATTTATGTCATTATCCAAACTTTTAATGCTTACCTCAAGGTACGTTGTCTTAAAAAGATGAACAGGCAGGAGGAAAAGCTTAATTTCTTTTTCTATTTTATCATATTCTGTATAGGAAATTCCACTGTTTATTGAAAAGTTTATCTTATTTTTTTTAATTTTTATACCAAAGGAGCTTCTTTTTCTGCCGGTAGGTACTTTAATTAAGGTTTTTTTGGGTATATTTACCTCTTTTTCCTTCCAAACACGCGCGATAACTTTTCCCGTTGCGTGATGAAAATATGTAGGGATATTTTCGTTTTCACTTTTAAAAACTCCCGTAATAAGCATTTGCCCCTTTTGAACCACCTGCCCATTTTCTACAAGCGGTATTCCGCAATAGGTCTGAATGGATTCTATAACACCGCTCTCTTGCGCATATACGTCGGACGGCTCATCAATTTTTATTATGGACGGTGCCTCAGTCTTTTCGTGAAGCGTCACGTACGCTGTGGTTCCTTTTATATCCACCCAAATCCAAGACAGATTATCAATATTTAAAAGGCAATTGCGTTTAACAGCATATTGAGAAATCTTGTTTTTTACTGCGCCTACATAAACGCCGTTTTTCTTAAGCTCTGAAAGTACCTTGGGATATGTTTTTTCGTTTCCTCCTGAAATTTCCACATTCCAGATAAATGATGAAAAAACAGTTGCAGAAATTAAGAACAAAACAGGCAGAAGAAAAAGAACAATTCTGTATCGATAGCGAAAGAGAAAAAACGGAAGCCCGTATTTTGAAAGGATTGTAACGGTCAGATTTTCAGGAACAAGGCTAAGGAGAAGCTTACCCCCTTTTTTACTTACGGAAAGAGTGGTGCTTCCATCTTCACACTTTTGTATATCATAAAGGTATATCCCTTTACTCGATGCTATATTAAAAAGTCTTTCAGGATATCTTCCTTCAACTTTTAAAACATAAGTACCCTTAATTACGTTTATAATATCAGATAACATAAAATCAACTCCTTAATATTAAAGTGTATGATTTTACATTCCAAAGCATAACTTGTATAAAGTACTTTAATATAAGAGGTGATAACTATTAAGAAAAATGAAAAAGACATATCAAAAATGGCAGAAATCCTTGATGTGCCTATGGATACAATAACCGATGTTCCGCACACGCAGATATTCGGAAAAAGTGAAATAAGCATCGAAAATTTCAGGGGAATACTTGATTATGACACAACTTCCTTTAAAATAAATACACGCTCGGGCATAATACATATAGAGGGAAGTGAGCTTACAATTTCATATATTACAAATGAAGAGGTTTCCTTAAAAGGAACAATAACTAAACTTGAATTTATATAGGTGAGATATATGCTTTTTTTTATAATCTGCGCGTGCTTTGCGCTATTTCCCCAAAAAGTAATTTTCGGGGCACAAAACGGACTTGCACTTTGCATAAATGCAATAATTCCCTCACTTTTACCCTTTATGATTTTTTCTGACGCTTTAATTAAAAGCGGATTTGCAAGGCCCCTCGGGACTTTGATTTCCAAAGTTATAACTCCCTTAACTAAAATCTCATTTGGTGGATGCGTGTGCCTCCTTTGTGGATTAATCGGCGGCTACGGCACCGGGATAAGAAGCGTAATAGGGTGCCTTGATGAAAAAATTATAACAAAAAATGAGGCAGAAAATCTGATTGGAATTTGTAACAATGCAGGCCCGATTTTTATTATAGGCACAGTCGGGAGCAGTTTTTTTCTATCAAAAGAAATAGGTCTTACTCTTTTTATAATTCAGCTGATTACCGTTTTTTTATGTGCAAGAATTTTTGCACTTAATTCTGGTAACGCAAAAAGATACTTTAACGATGAGTGGTCTACATATCAAAAAAATAAAGCTTCGATTGGAAAAATCATAACTGAAAGTGCAAAATCTTCGGGATTTGCTATGATAAATGTATGCTCACTTATCATAACCTTCAGTGCAATAATGGCAGTTGTAGAAACTGAAAAATTCCCGGTTATTTCCGCATTTTTAGAAGTAATGCAAGGTGTAAGCATTTTGTCAAGAGAGGGAATAGGTGTTCTTTCATTTGTAAGCGCTGCACTTTCGTGGGGTGGAGTGTGCGTTCATCTTCAGGCAAGCGCACTTTGCGAGGGAAAGGTATCTATGAAAAAATACTACATACAAAAGGGTGTTTCTTCTTTAATCAGCTTTACTATCACATATCTTTATCTTTTAAATATCTACAGCCTTATGATTTTTTTAGCAGTATTTATTTTAATAATTCCTATTTGCGCAAATTTTCTAAAACCATTTCGGCAACGCGTATTCCGTCTACAGAAGCACTCATAATTCCGCCCGCATAACCTGCACCCTCACCGCAAGGATAGATGCCTTTTATATTACTTTCAAAAAATTCATCCCTTTTAATTCTTACTGGGGAGGAGGAACGGCTCTCAACACCCGTGAGCACGGCATCAGGCAGTGCAAAGCCTTTTAGCTTTACATCAATTTGCTTAATTCCTTCACGAAGGGCATGAGTCATAAATGAGGGGAAAAGCTTTGAAAGGTCACAAAGCTCTGTGCCTAACGGGTATGTGGGATTGACCTTTCCGAGAACAGCACTTTTTTGCCCTTTAAGAAAGTCGGCTACCGTCTGGGCGGGGGCTTTATAGTTTGCTCCCGCCATATAAAAGGCACTTCTTTCGAGCTTTTGCTGAAAGTGCATTCCCGAAAAAACATCATCACCCTCAAAGTCTGTAGGGTTAAGACTGCAAAGGAGCGCACTGTTGGCGTTTTCTTTCTCGCGCGCAAAATTACTCATACCATTTGTTACAACGCTTTCTTTTTCGCTTGCTGCCGCAACAACTGTGCCACCGGGGCACATACAAAAGGTGTATACACCCCTCCCGTCTTTAAGATGGATTGCCGCCTTGTAGTCGGCAGGGGGAAGCTTGTCTTTAAAAGCGTGATACTGCATTTCGTTTATAAGACTTTGCGGATGCTCAATCCTTACGCCCATGGAAAAGCTTTTTCTTTCCATATAAACGCCATTTTGATAAAGCATTTTAAATGTGTCTCGCGCACTGTGCCCGATAGCAAGGATAAGGGTATCGGTATCAATATCTCCCTTTGTTGTTTTAACTGCGTAAAGGGTATTATCTTTAATGTAAAGGTCAGTAAGAGTGCAGTCAAACCTAAATTCTCCGCCAAATTCTATTATCTTTTTGCGGAGATTTCTAACTACCCCAATAAGCTTATCAGTACCGATATGCGGTTTTGCATTCGTTTTAATATCCTCGGGTGCACCGCACAGGATAAATTCTTCAATAACTTTACTCTGGCGCACATCACGAGTGCCTGTATTTAATTTCCCGTCAGAAAAAGTACCTGCACCGCCCTCACCAAACTGAATGTTGCAGTTTGTATCTAAAGTGGCATTTGTAAAAAAGTCATTTACCTTTTTTATGCGCGAGTCCACGTCAAGTCCACGCTCAATAACTATAGGCGCTTTTCCGCACTGCGCCAAAATAAGCGCACAAAAAAGCCCCGCCGGACCGCTTCCGACAACGACGGGTCTTTTGCCCGAAGAGGAAACGGCGGGATACTCATAAACATATTTTTCGTATTTAGATACATCCTTCATACCTAAAAAGCGCTTTTCACCGCGCATATTCGCGCAGACAGTTACGCATTTAGATACTTTCCCTTTTATGTGAGCATCTATTGCCTCACGAATTACCTCAAGGGATAAAATGTCGTAATCACCAATTTTTAGTTTCTTTTTAACGTAAGCCTTTAAATCCGCATCATTATAGTCGATAGGAAGGAGGATATTTGAAATTTTAATCATAAATAATTTATTCTCCTACAGAGTTTTTTCCTGCTATAGCGCCCGTAGCAAACGCCCAGAATAGATTGTAGCCACCGCACTCACCAACACAGTCAAGCGCTTCACCTGCAATATAAATACCTTTATATTTAAGTGATTCAAGTCCGCTTGATAATTCCAAAAGAGAAGCTCCGCCGCGTGTTACCTGCGCACTGTCCCAACCGAGCGTCTTTTTGACAGTGAAGGGGAGATGCTTTAAAAGGTGTGAAATTTTTTTTAAATCGCCTTCATTAAGCTCCTTTGCGCTCATGTGATGAGAAATACCAAGCGAAGATAAAATATACAAAATTATAGCTTTATGCACAGTACCTACAAATAGTTTTTCCGCACTTCTGTTTTTAAAGAGCTTTGTGCGGTTAAGCAGGGAAGAAAAAAGCACATCCTCATCTATCTCGGGGAAGAGGTCAACTTCAATTTTACTCCCTTTTTTAGAAAAGTGGGAAAGATTCATAATAACAATGCCCGAAAGACCATAATCAGTAAACTGAACCTCGCCCTTTTGGGTTTTGATTACTTTGCCATTTTCAAATAAATTTACAGAGCAAAAGGCACGAATTCCCTTAAGTTGCGCAGTGTGTTCCTCCACCATGAGAGGAACAAGCGCACAGGCGGGTTTTACAACGCTATGTCCGATGCTTTCAATAAGCCTAAAGCTATTTCCGTCAGTACCAAACTTTGGGGCGGCACTTCCGCCTGCACATATAATTACTCTGTCAAAAAACTTGCCATTTATAGTGTATCCGCCATTTTTAGGGCGGATTTCTTTTATAAAAGCATTTGTAATGACTTCTATTCCAAGGCTTTCAATTTCAAGCCTTAAAGCGTCCGAAACGTCATTTGCCCTTTTTGAATAGGGGTAAATTCTTCCGTTTTCCTCACAAAGCATAAGCCCTATACTTTCGAGAAACTGCCTTTCCTCATCAATAGAAAAGGCAGTAAGGACATCTTTTACTTTGTCTAACGAATCAGAGTGGTAATTTTCTGCAGAAATATTTATATTTGAAAGATTGCATCGTCCGTTTCCCGTAACCAGGATTTTTTTTAGTATTCGGTCACTTCTTTCAAATATGGTTACTTCTGATTTAGGACTCGTCCTTTTTGCATAAATTGCACAAACGACTCCTGATGCACCCCCGCCGATAATAGCTATCTTCAACGTTTATCACCTTCGCTTTTATAATCACGCTTCATAAGTTCATAAACTGCTTCTTTGGCGGGTTTATTCTCAAAAAGTACTTTGTATGCAGCCTCTGTTATAGGCATTTCAACGTTATATTTTTTAGAAAGCTTGTATGCTGCAACTGTTGCGCTTACGCCTTCAACTGTCATATGTACCTCATCGCGTGCCTCGGAAAGAGTCTTACCCTGACCAATTAAAATTCCGCAACGTCTGTTACGCGAATGCATTGATGTGCAGGTAACAATTAAATCACCAACACCGCTTAAACCGGAAAAAGTTGATTCCTTTGCGCCAAGCGCTTTCCCAAGCCTCTTTATTTCATGAAGTCCGCGCGTCATAAGTGCAGCTTTTGTGTTATCGCCAAAACCGAGTCCGTCAGAAATACCTGCACAAAGTGCAATAATATTTTTGAGCGCACCGCCAATTTCAACACCGATAATATCAGGGTTTGTGTATACCCTGAAGGTATCACTCATAAAGACTTTCTGTAAAAGGAGGGAGGCGTCTTCATCCTTGCAGGCAAGTACATTTGTCGTTGGGATTTCGCGTGCAACTTCTTCCGCGTGAGAAGGACCGCTAAGTACTGCAATCGTGGAGCCTTTTGCTTCTTCCTCAAAAACCTCACTTATTCTTTGAAGTGTGTTTTCGTCAAAGCCTTTACTTATATTTACAATCGTTTTTCCGTTGGCGTATTTACCAATTTTTCTTGCCGTTTCGCGCACTGCTCCTGATGGCACGGCAGATACGATAATATCACCATAGTTTACTGCAGTTTCCATATCACTTGTAAATGTAATGTCAGCGCTCCCGAATAAAACGCCGGGCAAAAACTCCTTATTCTCGCGGTCTTTCTCGAGGCGCTCGCTTTCTTCCTCTTTATATGACCACAGACAAACGCTGTGAGAGTTACGGCAAAGTAAAAGGGTAATTGCAGTTCCCCAACCGCCGCTTCCTATAACTGAAATTTTCATAATTACCTCCAATTATTTTTTAGAGCCAAGCTTGTTTTCTGTGCCTTCAATAAGTCTTTTAATGTTTGTGCGATGGCGATAGATACAAAGTGAGCCAATGATAAGGCAAAAGAAAAACAAAGTATCAAATCCGCCTGATATGTACGAAAACACTATTGCGCCAATGCAAGCACAAACTGATGAAAGCGACACATAACGCGAAAAAAATGCTGTCACAATAAAAATGCAAAGCGCAAAAAGTGCAATCTTCGGGCTAAGAACAATTAGCACTGCAAAGCTTGTTGCAACGCCTTTTCCGCCTTTAAATTTATAGTAAAGGGGGAAGTTATGCCCTAAAATTGCGCCAAGCGCCGCACTGCACCTAAATAATTCTCCGTCAAAAACAAGACTCGTCAGCAAAACGGCAATAATTCCTTTTGAAATGTCAAGTAAAAAAACTATAAGTGCAGGAATTTTCCCATATGTGCGAAGCACGTTTGTCGCGCCCGCGTTTTTACTTCCGTGATTACGGATATCGTCACCGCGCAGTTTAGAGTACACAATAGCAAAATTTAGTGAACCTAAAAGATAACCCAGAAGAAGTGATAAAATGACTTTAATCATTATTTTTACTCCTTTCGCGGACAATAAATTTAAGAGGTGTTGCCTTTAGCGCGAACGCGTCACGAACACAGTTTTCTATATAACGGATATAGCTAAAGTGCGCAAGCTCCTGATCATTTACAAAAATAACAAATGTAGGGGGCTTAACGCTAACCTGAGTCATATAATAAAGCTTTAAGCGTTTACCCTTGTCAGTCGGGGGCTGAACGCGCATTGTAGCTTCTGCAAGGCAGTCATTTAATACACCTGTCTGAAGGCGCATTGAGTTTTGGTTGCTTACATATTCGACAAGCTCAAATATCTTATCTAATCTTTGCCCCGTTTTTGCCGAGATAAACAAAATGGGGGCATATGTCATAAAGCTTAATTTATCGTGGATTTCGCGAGTGAATTCATTTACACTTCCATTATCCTTTTCAACTAAATCCCACTTGTTTACACATATAATTGATGCTTTTCCCTCATCGTGTGCGTAGCCTGCAATTTTTGCATCCTGCTCACTTATTCCTTCAGTGGCATCAATCATAATAATACAAACGTCACAACGCTCAACTGCACCGTATGAACGGATTACACTGTAGCGTTCAAGTGTTTCTGTAACCTTTGCTTTTTTGCGGATACCTGCAGTATCGATAAGGGTGTATTTTTGCCCGTCGCGTTCGTAGAGCGTGTCTATTGAATCGCGCGTTGTTCCCGCAATATTTGAAACAATAACTCTGTTTTCGCCGAGAAGCTTATTTACAAGTGAACTTTTTCCGGCATTGGGCTTTCCAACAATTGCAATTTTTGTGGTATCGTCTTCTTCATTTTCACCTTCTTCGGGGAAGTGCTTTACACATTCGTCAAGTACCTCACCAACACCCATTTTATGAAGAGAGGAGATAGGGAACGGGTCACCAATTCCAAGATTGTAGAATTCATAAAATTCGAGCGGTGTTTCGCCGGGAGTATCAACCTTGTTTACAACGAGTACAATCGGTTTACCCGATTTTTGAAGCATTGTGCAAACGTCCATATCGGCTGCAGTTAAGCCATCACGGATATCAGTCATAAACACAATAACGTCAGCCATATCAATAGCAAGCTGTGCCTGAATGCGCATCTGCTCAAGTATTATATCTTTTGAATACGGCTCAATACCGCCGGTATCTATCATTGTAAAGTTTTTTCCGCACCATTCACCGTCTGCAAAAATGCGATCACGGGTAACGCCAGGTGTGTCCTCTACAATAGAGATACGCTTTCCCGCTATTTTATTAAATAATGTAGATTTGCCGACATTTGGTCTGCCGACTATTGCAATAATGGGCTTTGACATTTCTTTTGCCCCTTTCTTAAATTAATTCCTTATTTATTGTATTAAATTTGTCAGCTCATATATATTTTCGGCATTCTCAAGAAATTTGAGAGAGGATATATTACCAAAACCATTGCTTTTAATATATGATACTGTTTCATCTATCATAGAAACAATACTTGTCTCATCATGAGTATCTTCGTTCACATCAAAAAGCATAACACCGCCTGCTTTTTTTGCGGCAAGAACTGTCTTTTTACAAAGTGTGGGAAGTCCGTTATAGTGTGACTCATTCCCGTTAATCACTGCGTAATCCCTGTATGCAAAAGAGGAGTCTGCTTCAACAATATGTCTATATTGCATAAAAGTAGGTCTTGCATAAAGAGGCATACCAAGTACAATTTTTTCACGAGATACGCCACGAGTCAGCCAGTAATCAATCGAGGTGTTTGCAAACCAGAAAGGACTGTGCTGCTCATTATTCATATCATAGCTCATCACACTTATAAATTCGAATGCATCAAGGCAAGTATCTGACACATACTTTGAAACTTCAGGACCCTCTGTGGATGACCATGCACCATTAAGTGCTGCTGTTAAGCTCTTTCCATGTGCTTTTAAAGCTACGTTCAACTCAACAATGAATGATTCATAATCGTTTGCGGAGTCCTTTGTGGGATATTCCCAGTCAAGTTCAACCCCGTCAAAGCCATAATCTTCAACAACCGATAATATACTTTCTACTAGCTTTTTTCGTGTTTCGGGAGTTTTTGCGACTTCTTCAAAGACGGGCTGAAGAGGTACATTGTTGTAAGACCAACCGCCCACGGCTATATAAACCTTGCAATTATCGTTATGTGCTTTTTTAATAAGCTGACGTACATTTTCTTCTTTAGCAAAGGGTAATACGCTTCCATCTTCCTGCGGAATAAGAAACGCGTACATAATATGTGTAAGCTTATCTGTCTGCAAGTTTTCAAGCGGTTCATCAAAAAGATCACCCGAATAGTATCCGATTACACGAAAATCGTCAAGATTATCCTCGTTTTTGTTTGCAGAATTTATCACAAGACCATTTTCGCTGTCAAAACTGTAATTCCACCCAAATTCGTTTATTATAAAATCCCAAGTGAGAGGGAAATAAGTTACATTCCTGAAATTGAGAAGCGGGTACTCCTCGTTTGAATTTTCTATTTTTTTACCATTTACAAATATATTATAATCGGGAAGAACGGCGTATAATTCCCCTGTGTTATTTGCGTTTTCGTACTTAATCGGCTCTGCGGTAGCGTTTGCTTTTTGCACCTTAAGACCGTCTTTCTCATTCCAATCTGTTGTAACGCCGAGCATTCTGCAATAATGCCAGGTCATAGGAAAGTAGGTTATATCATTATATGAAATAACAGGGTATTGTGAATTTTTAAAATCAATACCAGTTCCGTTAATTACAAAGGGATAGTCAGGCACAATGACCTTTTTTCTGCCTGTGTTATCATGCGGACCGCCAACGATTGTAGGCTTGTTATTTATTTCACCGCGTATTAATGCCGTAATCTGCTCATCAGTAAAGCCATAAGCCGATGCTTGCATAATAATACTTTCTATAGATGAGTTGTAATTTAATGGATAATCTTCGGGATAAACTTCTGCACCTTCAAAAATTGAAAAGTCAACATTATGCTCTCTCAAAAAAGCTACAGACTTGTCGCTTAAGCGGTACATCTCTATAATTTTTTCTTCATAGGATGTGTTTGCAAACGCACTGAAGTTTATAAGCATCAACACACACATAATTAATGTAAAAATTCTTGTTGTCTTTCTCATAATGAGTACCTCCTTAGCTAAATTCCAAGTATTGCATCTAAAAACTCATAACCGTCATCTTTTACAGTAATAATCTTTTTACCAAGTTCATTTTCTATATAGGTAGTCGTAACATCATCTAAAAAAATTTTTTCTCCGTCACGAAGCGTTTTTTGGGGGAGAAGAAGGTAATCTCCAAGCTCTTTTCCCTTTAACTGCTCTAAAATATCGCATCCGCAAAGAAGTCCACAGACAGTTATACTGTCGCCAAAAAAGTTATTTAAAATTTTATGGACATTTATTTTGATTTGAGGATAAATCTTGTTTATTTTTTCTACTGCATCCTTTATCGTCTCAAAGGCAGCGTCACCCGTAACAATCGAAACGCTGTGTGCCTTTACATCCAATTTATCCCCTAAAAGCGCATCATCAAGTTCCTCATGAAGTGATGCTATAAGCCCAACGCCGTTTTCTATCTGGACATACCCGTCATAGCTTTCGGGCGCGGGGATAGGCTCGTTCGCCTTTAGATAAAATTCGTCAGATGCATAAACAAAGTTTACCCCGGTTTCTTTCCTGAATTTATTTTGCCAGAAATGAATATGGGCAAGCACGTCTTTTGCCACACTTTCGTCAACGGGAGTGAGCTTGCATAGCCCTTCACGGTGTTTGGTAAGCCCCACAGGCACTACCGACACACTTTTAACATGCGGGTAAAGTGCATATAAATCAAAGATTGATTTTTGAAGATGTGCGCCGTCATTTATAGTGGGGCAGAGGACTATCTGGCAATTCATTTCGATATTATTATCTGCAAATTTTTTCATCTGTGCCATCAGATTTTTTGCGTTTGGGTTTTTTAGCATCGCTACCCTTAAATCGGGGTCAGTTGCCTGAACCGAAATATTAATAGGACTAATTCTTAAGCTTATAAGCCTGTCAATCTTTTCATCAGAAACATTTGTAAGCGTAACATAATTTCCCTGAAAGAATGAAAGGCGCGTGTCGTCATCCTTAAAATAAATGCTTTCGCGCATTCCTTTCGGATTTTGGTCTATAAAGCAGAAGATGCACTTATTTTTGCAGTGCTGTGCCTTGTCCATAAGTGAAGTTTCAAACTCAACGCCAAGCTCTTCATAAGCGTCCTTTTCAATTTCGACTTCCTCTGTAGTGCCCTGCTTTGTTTTGATGGTCAATGTTATAAATTCGTCATTTATAAGGTAGCGGTAGTCCAAAACGTCCTTAATTTCTGTGTCATTGATTTTAACTATCACATCTCCCGCTTCAAGACCGATTTCCTCGGCAATACTGTCTTGATATACGGATTTAATTACTGCAGACATACCACACACCCCAATTCTATAATGCAAAATGCAAAATGCAGAATGCAGAACCGACGACGCGGAGCGAGAGCATAGGTTGCTTGCAAACTATGCCGAGCCGCAAGGAGGAAAAGCCACCATCGTGGTGGATTAAAATAGCTCTTGTTATACAATTTCTCAAAATAAGAGGGTGCTAACCTTACTTGTTAGGCACCCTCTTTTTACTATAGTCGTTTGGTAAATCTTTTACTTCACCTTCACGGTATGCTTGTGCAACACCTTACCCGCAGCATCAACAACCTCCATATCAATCTGCGTCTTTGTGGCACGAACATTCACTTTGTCGTTATTTGAATTAACGAGAATGGGGAAGTTATTTCCATAACTACCCGCCTCACGGTAGCTGTAACGGTGGTTATGACCGCTAAGCATCAGGTTGATACCCGCCTCATTAAGTATAGGCATAACCAATCGCTTCAACTCATTAGGACCATACCAGCCAGCAGTATTCTCGAAGGGGATATGCAACAATGCAATCTTCACGGGCGCCGAGCGAAACTCCTCGCTAAGCAGAGTCTGCTTCAGCCACGCAGCCATCTTCTCACGATATGCGTCATAAGCAGCTGTGCCGCCGTACTCAATATCGCTATCGGGCTTATCCTCGCCGCTATCAATAACGACAAAGGCTACGGGACCCTGACGGAACGTGAAGTAAGGGGTATTGGTCGGCGTGGGGAAGAGGTTGAGATAAGTCGGATCGTAGCCATGTCGTTCTGTGAGCCA